>MIBH01000054.1:30792-50451 GCA_001829455.1 Spirochaetes bacterium RBG_13_51_14 | reverse complement strand
CTCATAGAGCATCACCTTGCAATAAATTAATCCAGCCGCATCAGCGACTGGATCTCGTATTTCTCACGTATCCGCCGGTTGGCCTCTTCCATTTCGGAGGCCCTGAGGATAAGGGGGTAGCTCGTGCCGTCAATCCGTATGACATGGAAATTGCCGACCGGCTTTCGAAAGGCATCGACGACGTCACGAAGGCTGTTTATTTTTACATCGTTTATGGTGTCAACCACCTTGTCGTGGATGTCCGACAGATAGGTATTTGCCTCATCGGGGATCACCCGGTTCAGGATGACGAACTCTTTCCGCTCCGGATATAGATTGTCGCTCAGGTAATATGAATAATAATAGAGGAGTCGCCGGTCGGCGGTATACCACCATTTATCCCAGGTCAAGAGATATTCCTTTGAAAGGGTCTGGAAAATGATTCCTCCGAAAATGCAGTACCGGGGCAGCGTTTCGTATTCATTGAACCAGGATATCCGGTACGGATAGGGTCGAAGCGTATACCTGATGCTGAGAACCTTCCCGCCTCTCAGGACGCCGAGGGTGATCGGCTCTCCAATCTGCTTCACGTCAATCAGGTAGGAATAAAAAAGCCGTCCCTGCATGAACCGTATGGTGCCGTCATTGGCGACGGGAACCGAATCGATGCTCATGATGACATCACCCGGTTTAAGGTGCTTCTCGGCTCCGCCCCCGGGGATGATGACCGATACCAGGACGCCGCTCTGACTGTCACTCATGCCCAGATACCGTCGGTAGCTTATATTATCAAGCGATTCGGTAAAGGCCCCCATCGTGGGGAACCCGTCATATCTTCCGTCGCCGATGTCATGCAGAAAATGCTTTATGACCGGAACCGGAATCATGTACCCGATATTGTCGGAATTCGTGCTGGCCTGAAACGCGACCCCCACGATCTGGTTTTTCTGCATGACGGGACCGCCGCTATTGCCCGGATTGATGGCGGCGTCGGTCTGTATCATGAGGAATGACACGCCGCCGCTGTGGGAGTATTCGCCGATCTCTATGCGGGAGGTGACGCCCTCGGTGATTGAGATGCGGCTGCCGCCCATGGGATATCCGTAGGTGGTGACCTTGGAGCGGAGCTCCGGAATGCCGCCCAGATCAAGCTCCATGATGTTTTGATAAAAGCGCCCGTCCTTCACCTTCAGGAGGGCCAGATCGCAATCGTGCGCGATAAACATGATTTCAGCTTCGTACATCTCCGGATCACTCTCTTTCTTGACCTGAATATAGGTGGAGTCGGAAACCACGTGCGCGTTGGTGAGAATCAGCCTTCCCTTGATGATCGCGCCTGATCCGAGGGACGTTTCCGGCTCTTTCATTTTCCACGGCAGGTTGTAATCCGGACGTATAGAGGTCTTGATGATCTTTACCGTGCCCTTGCTTATGTCCGGGGAGGTTTCTTTTCCTGCAAGCGGCATCAGCAGCAACAGCGCTGCCGGGATTATGGCGTTAACAATATGCTTCATGTTGATTCCTTGTATGTGCAAGAAAGTTGTACGACCATAGCTTGTACCCTGCTATTTTGTCAAATTATTTTAGGTTCCAGCCGTGCCGGTTACCAGTCGCTTGACTTCCGGAACGCGCTATTTCATTTCCTTACCGAACATGCGGTAACGGAGCCGGAGAAGGGTCCTGAACATGGGTTCGGCGTGTTCCCCCTCTTCCCGCATCCTGATGGCTTCGCGCATCATGTCCGGGGAAGGATTTGACTCCGTCACCGGCACGCAGTTGGGCCGCACCGATGATGCGTCTTCAATCAGTCTGAAGAGGCTCTCCCTGCCCAGTTCCTTCGAGATATAGAACCGTGTCTCAATTAGAGAATCCCCCGCGCCCAGCACCCCGTCGTCCAGCGCCCGCTGGTGGAGATCGGTGCCGGGGTATATGCGAAGCCCGAAGGTCATGTGAATCATGTCCTTTCCGCTGATGCTGGCGTCGATAAAATCGAAGGTTTCACGGATGGTATCCTCTGTTTCGCCGGGTCCGCCGAATATGAAAAACCACATGGTAGGGTTGTCGAATGCCCGCACCAGACGGGCCGTCTCCCTGAGTTCTGCCACGGTGAAGTTCTTTCTCAGGTTCAACAGCATCCGGGGGGATGCGGTGTCCGGTGTGCAATCTATCTGGGCGAAACCTGCCGCGAGCATCAACTCGAACAGCTCAGCAGTCGCATTGCAGGGATTGATACCCATGGTCCGGAGCCGGGCCTTGATCTTTCTCCGGGCGATTTCCCGGCAGACGGCCTCTGCATGCCCGGCCGGATCATTAAAAGTGGAATCGACGAATTCAAACGCTGCGTGACCGAGACGGCCCGCTGCCTGCTCGAGTTCATCGGCGATGCGCGCGGGCGGTCTCGTCCGGTACCGGAAGCCCTCGATGCAGTTGTAGGTGCAGTATATGCACCGGTGGATGCAGCCCCGCTTGGTCTGGACCGGGTATGAGCCGCGGGCTCGGTACGGGGCATAATCGATTTTCAGGTCGATTTCTGAAAATGGGAGATTCGTCAGGTCGGCATTCATCGCCGGAATAGTACACCCGGTTGATCCTCTCGCGTATATTCCGGGCAGGGTCGACGGATCGCCGCTGCTTTCAAGGCACCTGAGGAGAAGCCGGAACGCCTCCTCTCCCTCTCCGAACACGCCGAAATCCGCGCCGTAATATTTCATGAAGTATTCCGGGAATATGCTGAAGGCGCTTCCCCCGAGGATGACGGGCGCGGCCGTGGCTTCCCGGATCGGCCTGATGAAACTGTTCAAGATCGGCTCGATATAATTGGTCGGATTGAGGATGTCCATGTCATCTATGTTCCGTATTGACACTCCCACATAATCGGGTCGGAAATCGGAAACGGTACGGATAAGGTTTTCCCCACCGTCAAAGGCGCCGTCGTACACTCTGACATCATACTCATTCTCCAGCGCCGCGGCGATAAGGCAGAGGCCCAGCGGCGGAACCGGATACGGGTTCTTTTCCGTGTTGGTATTGATGAGCAGGACTTTTTTCATATTACAATAACATGGACGGCCGGTAGGCATCGAATCCGCTTTCATGAAAATATTTCAACAGATTATCCCGTATCAGGGCCCTCCCGATCTCATCCGCTGATGCGAACGGGCCTTTCTCTACGCTCAGGTATTCCCGTATGGCATATTCCAGGTCATTCCGGTTACAGATATTTTTCTCAAGCGCCCTGAAAGCGGAATTTATATACAGGCACGCAAGGCGCGAGACGATTTCCCGGTCCGGGAGATCGCCGCAGTCATTATCCTCTTCCTTATCTGTTTGCCGATACTCGTAGAATCCGGCGCCGCTCTTTTTTCCGAGGCGGCCGTCGGCATTGAGGCTTTCCAGCCCCCTGATGAGCGGGAGGTAAAATCGTTTGTCGGTTACATTTTCCGTGTAGTTCATTACCGAACGGTAGATCACATCAATGCCCACGCCGTCAAAAAACTCGAACACGCCGGCCGGGAATAGCTCGCGCTTCACCATTGCGTCAATGGCTTTCATGCTCAGCGATCCTTCGTCGTACAGGCGGTACGCTTCAGCCTGAAAATCGAGAAATATCCTGTTCAATATAAAACCGTCGCGCTCATGCATCTCGAGGTAATGTCTGCCGATGGATGATAGAAAGGAGCGCAGCACCTCAAGCGTTTTTCCGCTGGTCTGGTCGGTGACTATCAATTCCGCGATGTTCTTGTACTTCACCGGGTAAAAGAAATGCAGGCCGGCGAAACGATCGCCCTTACCGCTGTTCGGTATCAGCCGCGACGGCCTGATAGAAGAGGTGTTCGTCGTGATGACGGCATCATCGCTGACATAACGCTCCAGCTCGATGAAGAGCCGCGACTTTGCCTCCTCGTCCTCCTCGATCGCCTCTATGATAATATCGCAACCGGACAGGTCCTGAAGCACGCCGGTTATTCTTGTGCCGCACGTGCGTGATACATACGAAGCCTCATCGATCAAGTCGTTCCGTTTCCGCCGGTTCAGCTTTTTCATGAATGATGTTTCCAGGCTTTCCTTTTCAACTTCACCCTGGCACACCCATGTCATGGGAAAGCCATAATCAGACAGATAGTAGAAGATATCCGTGCCCATGCGGCCACTGCCGATAATGCCGATGCTCAAACCGACTGTTTCCTCCATAATGCACCTGTATTCTATCACCATCGGTGCCGAAAAATATTGCAATAAAAAAATTCAGAGGGGCTGTCTAATAAATCAGTTAGGATGCGACATCCCCCTCCCTCGATGGGAGGGGATAGGGGAGGGTGATTATAACGCCTGATGCGTTGAGCAGTTAGTCACCCCCACCTCGCCTCACCTGCCGTACAGGATGTACCAATGGCAGACGTATCCGGGACAATCCATGTCCCGCGTCTGCAGGCACACATCCTGTGTGCTCCCTCGAAAGCCACGGATGGCCGAGAGCGGCCATCAAGGGGGAGGGATAAATGATCAATATACGAACTTTGGGGACAGCCCCTGTTCATAAACGATAAAATGTCCGCACGTTACAATTTATTTGTTGATTTCTATTTTAGTTATCTAATTCTTGTTATTAATTATAGTATTGAATATATTTTATCGATACAGCCGCCTCCCTCCGGAGGGTTCATGGCATACATCAGTATATTACAATAATCAATGGCACATGAATACCGATTAACCGTGCGCGGCTACGAGCTCGACTCCTTCGGGCATGTCAATAACGCGGTCTACTTCAACTATTGCGAACAGGCGCGCTGGGAAATACTCAGGACGCGCGACCTGTTCGATTATTTCTTGAAAAACAGGCTCATCCTCGTTGTGGCCGAGGCGCGTATCAGGTACGCCAGGGAGGCGAAGGTTTTCGACGAACTGGCCGTTCACACCGACATGGCGCGGGAGGCGCCCTATCTTGTTTTCGATCATACCATCAAAAACAGGGACACGGGAGAAGTCGTCGCCCGGGGAACTATCAAGACTCTGCTGGTGGACCACGATCGGATACCGCATGATATTCCTGACTTTTTTCTCGGATAGAGCATCCCTATGGAAAAATCGAAAATTATAACCTGGGACGTGAAGGATCGGATCGGTCTGCTGACCATCGACAATCCGCCGCAGAACTACCTTGCCGAGCCTGACTTCATGGAGCTGGGTCGTCTGCGTGAATGGACGGGAGACGCCGCCCTCAGGGGAATCATCATTTCCGGCAACGGAAGGCACTTTTCAGCAGGCGCGAATCTGGAGACTCTCAGGCTTATGGCCCGCGATGAGAGACACCTTTTAACAAAATTACACCAGGGCAGAGAGCTCCTCGACTGGCTTGAAAACGTCGAAATCCCGGTGCTCGCGTCAATATCGGGCGCCTGCTTCGGCGGGGGACTTGAGATAGCCCTCGCCTGCCACATCCGGGTATGCGGCAAAAACGCGCTTTTCGCCTTTCCCGAGATCAACCACTGCCTCATGCCCGGCCTGGGCGGCACCGTACGGCTTCCGGGTCGCATCGGTTTCAGCTCCGCCGTGGAGATGATTCTCTCCGGTGATATCGTAAATGCGGACCGGGCGCTGGAAATCGGCCTGGTTGATCATGTCGTCGCCTCCCGGGAGGCGTTCAATTTTTCTTATTCCCTGATGAAAAAAATGGTTGATGGCAGATCCTCTGACGTTATTACGTCAGTGGTGCGGGCGGTCAACAACTCGAGAACAATGAGCCGCCGTGAAGCAATGGAAGAAGAAACGAAAATGTTCTGCCGTCTCGCAAAGAATATACATGAATAACCCGATCTGGAAAATAAAGGATTCCATCGGTCATCTCATCCTGAACGATCCACCGTCAAACAGGATGACGCGCTTTTTTTTTCTGAATTGAGGCGCCTCACCCGGGAGGTCATCCCCGAATCCGGCGTTTCCGGCATCGTTGTGTACGGCGTCGGAAGGCATTTTTCATCGGGCGCGGATCTGGATGATCTGACTGACGCAATAAGGAATGCAAACCGAACGGTGGACCGGAACGGCGCCACCATCGACTCAACCATGCTGATGGATAATCTCAGATCGTTCATTTTCTTTGAAGAGCTGAACGTTCCGGTCATCGCCGCCGTCCGCGGCGTGTGCCTGGGATCCGGCCTCGAGCTCGCCCTGTTCTGCCACGGACGCATCTGCGGCCAGGGCGCGGTCCTGGGACTCCCGGAAGCGACCTTCGGCCTTATACCCGGGTGCGGAGGCATCCAGAAGATTATTTCGGCGGCCGGCATGGCCCGGACCATGGAACTCGTGCTCACCGGCGCGAGCTTCACGTCAGAGGATGCGCTCCGATGGAACATCGTCGATAAAATCGTGCCGAAAAAGGATGTTGTCGAAACGGCAATCAACTATATCAAGGAACTGAATAAACGGCGTGGGGGACTGTAATACATCAGTGGTGCATGAGGTGCAGGTGACCGGAAGCGGGTCTTTCCTCCCCGGAAAGCCCGTACCCTTCGACCAGATTGAGCGCTACCTGGGCGAGATCACCGGTGCTCCTCAGAAAGTCATGAAATGGATGGCCAGGGTAAAGCCCCTCATGAAGGAGATGCTCGACATCGAGCAATACTATTACGCCATCGATCCGGACACCCGCGAATTCACCGAAGATAACGTCACCATGGCGGTCAAGGCCGCGAAAGAGGCCCTGCGGATGGCCGGGCTTGACGCCGCCGACCTTGAACTCATAGTCTACGGCAGCGCCCATATGGATCAGATGCCCACGCCGTCGGTGCGTATACAGGAAGCCCTGGGCATCGAGCGGTGCGCCGAGCTTTCCATCCACGCGAACTGCACCTCTGCGTACAAGGCGCTCCTGATCGCCGGAGACCTCATTCGCAACGGCCGCTACCGGAACGCCCTCGTTCTCTCATCGAGCATCTCGTCCTCCGAGCTCCGGGCCGAGTATTACAATCAGCCTCTGATCAAAAAGGAAGACGTGTTCCTCCGCTGGTTCCTCTGTGACGGCGCGGGCGGACTGGTGCTGGAAGGGCGCGACAAAAAGAAAGCCGGACTTTTCCTGGAAAGCGCCTACCTGGAGTCGGCAGGCGGCAAAAAGCCGTCGCCCATGGGAAACCGGCGGCCGGCCTACTGGATGAACCCGCGGGAGGAATTCGACAGGGGATACCATCACCTTTCCCAGATATTCCAGGAGCGGCTCAGGACCCATTTCCACGACCCGGACGGCACCGTGTTCTACAAGGGATTGAAGCGGATGATTGAAATGTACGGGATCGACCTCTCGCGTCTCCGTTTTTTCCAGGTCAACCTGCCTTCAAAGCATATCTCTGACCTGGTGCTTGAAGAATGTGCTGCTCTGGGAATCCCTCTGAACACCCTGTACACGAAAATGTCGAACATGGGTTATTCCGGCCCGCCCATGGTCTTCATCTGCCTGGACCGGATACTCCGGGAAGAAAAGCTGAATGACGGCGACCTGATCCTGAGCTTCGTCACCGAGGTGAGCAAGTACATGCAGGCCGGATACGCCATGAAGTATTATGGGGCTGTCACAAAATCCCCCTAAATAACATCCGTACCTTCCTTGATGAGCCACAGACTTCCCACGTTCTCGTAGAATTTTTCCTCCGGGAGGGCGGTTCTGAACACGCAATTGAAGAAATTGTAATTGGAAAGATCAAAATCGATGATTTGATCCCTCACCTGGTCATAATAGTCCGATCCGGGCATCGGCGTCAGGATGGTGTAGCCGGCGTACACCACCCGGTGCGAGGCCGCGTAATCGGCCAGCGCCTTGAAGTCATCTTCATGGTAATCGCCGGGAATGACGTAATTCCCCCGCACCATGATGCCGTTGTCGTGAAACACCGATATGGCCCGCTCGATAAGCTCTGCCGGCGCCTCCTTCCGGTACCGGCGCAGCTCATCCTCGCGATATGACTCGAACCCGCAGATGACCACCTTCAGCCCGCACCGGGCGAGCTTTTCAATCAGTTTCGGGTGCTCCGCAGCGGTGTCAAACCGTATATCCATGATGTATTGCTTGTTGATGCCCTCGTCCCGTATCCGGTCGAAGAGCGTGTCTATGAATCTCTCATTCACGATGGTATTCGCGTCGGCGAAGCGCACAATCGGGTATTCATCAACCAGCTTCAGCTCCTCGATCACGCTTTCAACATACCTCTGGAGAAAACGGCCGTCAAATTGGGACCAGATGGAGCAGAAGGTGCACCGGTAGGGGCACCCGAGGGAAGTGAATATATACGTGCTCGGATAGGGGGAACCGCCTGCGCGGTAGGTTGATATCCATCTCTTTAAAAACGAACGGTCAGGAAGGATGAAATCCTTTGCCGCCGGTTCCCAGCTCCTTTCAACGCTCCCGGTAAACCGCAATCCGCAATCGGAATTCAGAAACAGCCCGGGTGTTCCAGCCACGTCCGCCCCCTTCTCCCGCGCCCTGACGACATCCATGAAAATGTCTGCGCGCTGGCCCGGAATCACCACGTCAACCGCACGGTCGGTAAAATCCTCCGGGCATACGGTTGCGTGCAGGCCTCCCCCGACGGTAAGTATCGACCGGTCGTATTTTTTCGCCGCGCGGAATATTTCAATCCCATAATCGAATTCTGACGCGATGAAGGTAACGCCCACGATGTCAGGCCGTACGGCGCTCAGGATCTCGGCCATCATCGCTTCGAGGCCGGGAGCGTCGGGGACAAGATCGTACTCTCCCTTCATGTCAAGCAGGTGGACGTCATGATCGCGGGACACGGCCGCGATCGTCAGGAGGCCCAGAGGGGGGCCGATGAGTTTTTTATGAATGAACGGTTTCGCCGCGGCCGGAGCGAATTCGAGTATCTTGTTGCGGGGGGACCGCGGAGGATTGACGAGGAGAATCTTCATGAAGCGCTACTGATTTACAGCGTCGGCTGAAGTGCAGACACCCCGTGATGAAAATAGTTCATTGATCTTGTTGAGATGATAGACCACGAAGTCCCCATCGATGAACTTCGCGATATTACGAAGGCTCTTTCCAGGACCGCACTCGATAAAGACGTCCGTGCCGGTGCTGATCATACGCTCCATGGTCGCGAGCCAGTTTATGTTGTGGTTGATGTTGTCGACCAGATCACTCAGGACACCTTCAGCGGATGAAATCTCGCGCTGGTCAACGGTGGATATGATGCGGCAGAGGGGGTCATATATCCGAACGCCGGCGCAGCAGTCCCTGAATTCCCGGGCCGCTCCATTCATGAACCGCGAATGATATGGGGAATTGAACGTGAGAAGGGTGGCGTTCAGAGCGCCCTCGCTTTTAGCCCGGGACAGGACTTCTCTAACATGTTTCAGGTAGCCCGATATTAAAACGCTATGGCGGTTGTTGATGTTAATGATCTCCAGATCATGATGGGTCGCAATAAGCGCCCGGACGTCATCCCTGACGAGACCTGATATCACTCCAAGCCCGAACTCCAGCCCGGCCGTGGCGCGCCGGATGGCGGCGGCCGCAGCGGTTATCAGATCAAGCCCCTGCTCGAAGGTAATCGATTCCGCATGGTAGAGAGCGGCGTACAGACCCATGCTGTAGCCGGCCGCGTAATCCGTATGTATCCCATAGCGTTTGACGATGTTAGAAACGGCGCATCCGTATAGGTACACGGCATACTGCGACTGGAGTTCATCCTTGAAATCCCCTCCCGCGCGAGAAAGGAATTCATGCATATTGATGTCGACGGATTTGCAGGCGCGCGACAACATATCACGAAGGTCCCCCGACAGCCCGTTCAGGATTTCTTGCTCATTTCCCCGGTACCTGCATCCGAAGGCGGGGAATATCGCTGCTGTTTTACTTCTTTTCAATTCGGGCATCTGTCGTCAGTCAATCCAGGTTGGCTATGTTATTCTCATGCTCGATGATGAGCATGGTCATATCAATGATGGCGCCGATGGTTTCCGCCGGATGCTTCACGACATATTTCCCGACGGTCTTCAGTTCCACATTCAGTTTGTATTTCTTTTTAAAGATTTCCAGGAGCTCCAGGAACATGAGGGAATCGCCCTCGAGATCCTTGATGACATTCGTCGTGTTGCTCAGCTCATTCCGGGGAACCTCGCATTCCTCGGAAAAGAATTCGTATACCACGTTCCGCACCTCGTCCCTGATTCCGATTTCTATGTTCGCCATACGGTACTCCTGCGCTAGTATTTCTTCAATACGACGGTTGCGTTATGACCACCAAAAGCAAACGAGTTCGATATTGCAACATCTATTTTATGAGCACGGGAATTATTCGGCACGAAGTCAAGATCGAGTTCCGGATCCGGAGTATGATAATTGATGGTCGGGGTCACGATCTTATGCCGTATGCTCATGACGGTTATCGCGGTCTCGATAGCCCCGGCGGCAGCGATGGTGTGGCCGATCATGGATTTCGTCGACGAAACCGGGATGCTTCGGGCACGCTGTCCGAATACCTGCTTGATGGCCATGGTTTCATACAGATCATTCAGGGTTGTTGAGGTCCCGTGAGCGTTGATGTAGTCCACATCGCCCGCATTGATGCCGGCATGCCGCAGCGCAATCCGCATAGTAGCGGCCATCCCTTCGCCGCCCGTGAGGGGAGCCATGATGTTATACGCTTCGCTGGTCAGGGCGTATCCGGCAAGCTCGGCCACAATGACGGCCTCCCTCGCCCGCGCAGATTCATCGGATTCCAGTATCACCATACCGGCACCCTCGCCCAGCACAAATCCGTCCCGGTCTTTCGTGAAGGGACAGCTCGCCTTCTCGGGCGCATCGTTCCGCGTTGAAAGGGCGTACGTCTCGTTGAAGCCCTCAATTTCTTCAGGATTGATCGAGGAGTCGGCACCGCCGGTGATAACAATATCGGCGGATCCGCGACTTATCAGGTCGTACCCGAGAGCGATCGCATACGCCGATGACGCACATGCCGTGTTGACGGCATAATTGGGGCCTTCAAGACCGTAATGAAGCGATATCCACGCCGGCATCGCGTTGCTCATATTCCTGATGATCCTGTTCCGTGGCGCGTTTTCCCGCTCCACGCTGGTATTGCCGGTTGAAACGACGCCGAGGATCACGGCGCACCGCCTGCGGTCCGCAGCGTTGAAATCAACGCCGCTCTTCTGGACCGCTTCAACCGCGCAGACGAACGCCATCCGCGTGGCCCTGGTCATCTGCTGAGCGATCCGTTTTTTACAGAACCGCGCCGCGTACGTTTCGAATTCATCAGGCACCTGCGCGGCGATCCTCGTTTCATTATGCGAAGGATCGAACAGGGTTATTGTCCGGACGCCGCTTCGGCCCGCCACTATGTTTTCCCAGTTTTCCTCCAGATTTAATCCCAGGGAGGAAACTATATTCAATCCGGTAATTACTACTTTTATTCTCTTCATGATTTGATGTATGTATCATGGTTTATATAGGGCTAATGTCACACCAGAATAACCGCGTTAAGAATACATTCGTTAATAGAAACGACCTGATTTTGTCAAGATTGATTTTGGAAATCCCGCAAATATCTTCTGAGGCCCGCATTGAAAGCTCCATCGCACGCGTATCACGCAAGGGAAAACGCATGTTTCATGCGCTTTATTCTTGACCGTGAAGCGATAGTGTAATATATATAAAGCCGCGATCTCCATGATGCAGTAAAAGGAGTTTTTATGCACCGGTACCGGATGAAACGCAAAAGGATTTGGAGAGCATATGCCGGATCTTATATGACTGCCATCTGCCTTTGTCTGTCATTTCTCTTCTGCGCACCGCATTATGCCGGCAGCGATTACCGCGACAAACTCGAAAATTTGGGCATATTCGGCGAGAGCAGAAAGGAGAGCGTTCTGGGACAGGACGGATGTACGCCCATTCCCCTGGACAAGGGCGTGATGTGGACCTTCGGAGACACGATTCTTGGATCATGGAAAGGTGACCTGTCGGTCGACTCCACATTTGAGGATTCGGCGGTAATCAAAGGCATGATAAGCAATTCTCTGGCCTTTACCGACCTGCCGGATGATGAAACCATACGCTGCCTTGACTTTATGTTTTATAAGGAAAACGGCACCGTCGCCGCTTTCATTAAACCTCTTCCGGGTGAAGACCCGAGCGTATGGCGATTCTGGGCCGTCGACGGCATAGAGATCAACGGCACCGTGTACGTGTATTACATAATCGTATTCATCGACAAGACCATCCCGAAAAATAAAAGCCTGATGCCGATCCGGGTCATGGGTGTGGGAATCGCCGAATGGCCGAAACCCGCCTCATGGAAACCCGGCGATGCTGTCAGCTTCAAGCGGGCGGGCAAAATTTTCTTCGAGGGCGAACCGGCGTTCGGGGACTCAATTATACGGCGCGGGGAACACCTCTACCTGATCGGGCACGGACCTGCCGGCGATAAGCGCGTGCCGGCGTATATAGCGAGAGTGCCTGTCAGGTCCCTCAAAACGAGGGCCCGCTATGAATTCCTTGATCGGAACGGCGCCTGGTCCCGGAGCCTCGCACAGGCACTGCCGTGCGTCAATGACGTAATGGGCGAGCCGTCTCTTTCGTATAATGAATTCATGAAGCAATACATGATTATCTACTGCGGCCTTGAAGGCTCGATAAAATCCATCACCTTCGGTGATTTTCCGGAATTGAAAAATAAAAAAGCGGCGGTCCTCTATATCCCGCCGCCCCTTCCGAAATTAAAAACAAAACCTTATAATTTCTACTATTCGAGCAAAGAAATATTTCACACACAAAAAGCCATATACGCCATTTACATTAATCCGGCTATTTACCAGCCAATACTGTTGAAAATACCCTATAGCGCTTTGCCGTCAGACACCATACTCCGACTGTACTGATCGGGCTGTGTCATTATTCCGTATCTTTTTTTGATTTCTTCTTTTTAGATTTTTCTTTCGTTTTCTTTTCCTTTTTTGGTTTGTCTTCTTTTTTCTCTTTTTTATCCTTTTTCTTTTTTTCTTTCTTCTCTTTCTTTTCTTTTTTTTCTTTCTTCTCTTTCTTATCTACATCCTTATCTTTTTTTTCCTTTTTGATTTTTTTGGCCTTTTTTTCTTTCTTTTCCTTTTCTTCTGCTTCTTCTGTATCTTTATCTTTTTTACCCTTTTTTACTTTCTTCTCTTTTTTTTCAACATCCCTGTCATGGGTGCGCTTTTTATCCTTCTTCTCCTTTATTTCTTTTTTATCTTTCACAGTATCCCTGTCTCTATCACCCTCAGGCGCCTGTTCATTATAGTGGTCGGTTTTATACTTGTCGACCCGAATTGAGCCGTCCTTCTCGTGATAATGATACTCTTTCTTCTCATTGTCCCAATGCCCGCCTTCGGCATCGGTCCTGCCGCTGTGGGCAAACGAAACACCCCCTATAAAGAACAACAGAAAAACAATTATCGTTATTAATCTGATTATCATAGCATGTCTCCTCATGTATTTGATTATGCCGTGCAGAATAATCATATTAAATAAAAAGTCAAGTTAATATGATGAACGATATCGTACATTCATCGGATGCGTGAGTTCGGAGATCGGCATAGATACCGGCACTCCCCACATACGGATTGATGATTCTTCGCATGGTTATCCATGCCATATTGAAATAAGCGGTGGTAAAATGATATATGAACATCCCAAGACATGAATTCTTCATGCCAAAATTATTTTTTTAGCATAAAATAAATTCAATTTTTGTGATAATAACCGCCAAATAACTATTGACAACATAGTATTAATATTTATTAATTACCCTCTATCAAATAAAGTGCATGTGAGGTATTAACTGTACATTATTATACATATGAATATGGAGGTTGCGTATGTTTAAAAAATTACTTATAATTTCGATATGCGCCACGATCGGAATTTTCTTCACCAGCCTTGTATTATCACAGGATGATCCATCGACGACTGAACCGGAAAAAACTGAAAAAGTCACCGATGACAGCAAGAAAGAGTTGAAGGATGAGACAAAACCGGCAGAACCCGTAAAAATCGAAACTGAAAAGAAAGAACAGATCGTTCTTGCTGCTACCGCCAAAGCCTATTCAGACGGTAAAACGACCTTTGTCAACTCGAAGGTCCAGTTCAAGGTTACCGCCAGTGATGATTTCGCCCTTGACAAAATCGAGTATAAAATCGACGAGGGTGTCCCGGTTGTGTTCGAAAATCCCTTTTCATTGGACACTGAAGGCCCTCATACGATCAGGTACTACGGCATCGATAAAGTCGGGAACAAAGAGCCGGATAAGGCATACCGGGTTGTAGTCGATAATACCGGTCCGGTTATCGTTGTCACCACCAGCGCCCCGGTGAAAAAGGTCGTCGATAAAATCTATTTCACCAAAAACATTCTCTTCAGCGTCACCACCAATGACGCCCTTTCCGGCGTCAATAAGGTGGAATATTCAACTGACGGCGCCACCTATCAGGAATATGCGGCTCCCTTCGCAATACCTGCAACAGGCGAAATAAACCTGAAGGTACGGTCAGCTGACAATGTTGACAACATAACTGAAATGTTCGCCTTCAGAGTGCTCGATGACGCCGGTAATGAGGTTGAGATGAAAGATGCTGCCGCAAAACTGGTGGCCGATGAGACTCCACCAACCGTAGAAATCAAACCTGACAAGGAACTGCTGCAGATCAATTCGCAAAATGTCGCGTCCACCGATGTCAAATACACGATACTCGCAAATGATGATGCATCCGGCGTTGCGTCAATTTTTTACCGCATCGACGGCAGGGGCGAATTCATACCCTACGCGAGCGAATTACAGTTCCTGAACAACGGCAAACATCAGATTGATGCAAAATCCGTTGATAAAATAGGTAACATGTCAACCATAAAGACATTTACCGTGTATGTCGACATTCTCCCACCAAAATCGGATCTTGAGACCATTAAGTAGTATTCGCAAAAAAGGGCTCACGCGGAACCGCGTGAGCCCTTTTTTAATGATTCTCTGGGATTCCCTCCAATGATACGTAATATAGCAAAATTTGTATGGATTATTGATAAAAAATAAATAAAATCCATCTGGATGGATTCTGTATTGACGAACCGAAAAGTTATATATATATTTAAGATGTTATATTGTTGAGAAATGTCTAAAATAGAATCACATGTAAGAACGCGAGTCGTTGCCTATTCTATCACTAACGATGTTGAAAAACAGGTTCGGGCTGTTTTATCGTACATACTTCTATCCCATAATTGCGCAATCCTGCTCGCCCCAATCTACACCAGCGTGAAAGAATTAATAATTAATGCCATCAAGGCCAATTATAAAAATATATATTTCGAGGGATATGCATCGAGGAACCGCCTGCATGAAACCTTAACATATGAAACGTCCCTGCGTCTGTTTCAGCTTGAAATGAGCAGTGAAAACGCGCAACACCTGGAGCGCATCGCAAAAAAAGAAGATATAAAGGCAGAAATAGAACTTTTTGAAAATGGGAACATTCTCCATGTAATCGTTACCAATCCCGGCAGAATGACCCAAACCGAATTAAAGAATATCAACCATAAATTGATCGACGCCGAAAACTGTCGGGACATCGCCGAGTATTTTTTAAGAAACATGGATGATCCCACTCGTGAAGGAGCCGGCCTGGGGCTTATCCTGATAAAAATGATGCTGAAAAGCCTGCACGCTCCTGCGGACAGCCTTACCATAACATGCGAGGAAAACAGAACCACCGCATACCTAAAAGTTCCGCTCGTAACAGATGTGGAGATCTGCGCCTAGCGCCCCATCCGGTTATATGTCTTTTTTATTCACCACCTTGTTCAGCGGATACTCGATTATTCCATCGGCGCCTGCTTCTATCAGCTGCGGTATTACCTCGCGCGCTATTGATTCGTCAATTACCGTTTCTACCGACATCCAGTCCGAATTGTAGAGCCGGGCTATGGTCGGTGACGTGAGGCTGGGAATGATGCCCACCACCCGGTCTAACTGTTCGGAGGGAACATTCATCTTCAGCCCTATCATCTTCTCTGCGTTGAGGGCTCCGCGCAGCAACAGGGCGATCTGGAGTATCTTGCTCCGCTTCCACTCATCATCGTAGCTTTTTTTATTCGCGACAAGCTTGGTGTTCGTTTCCAGAAGGGTTTCGATTATTCGCAGGCCATGAGCTTTCATTGTCGAGCCCGTTTCGGTCACTTCCACGATGGCGTCAACCAGACCTTCAACCACTTTCGCCTCCGTGGCGCCCCAGGAAAACTCGACCTGGACCGGAATATTGCGCTGTTTGAAATAATTCTTCGTGAAGTTCACCAGCTCGGTTGATATGGTCTTGCCGGAGCAGTCCCCCACTGTTTTGATTGATGAGTCTTCCGGAACCGCCAGTACCCACCGGGCCTTTCTGGTACTCACCTTGGAATAAACCAGGTCCGATATGACCCTGACGTCGGCATCGTTTTCCAGGATCCAATCCAGTCCCGTCAGTCCGATATCCAGAACGCCGTTCTCGATATACCGCGCCATCTCCTGAGCGCGCACCAGTGAACACACGATCTCGCCGTCATCGATCATCGGAAAGTAATTCCGCGAAGACACCGTGATCTTCCATCCGGCTTTCTGAAAAAGATCGATTGTGGCGTTCTCAAGGCTTCCCTTGGGTATTCCCAGCTTTATCTGTCTCGTCATTTCTTTTCTCCATAGACGTGCTCGGGGTTGAAAATACGTTCGCCGTCAACCATTAAATCGCCATTTCTGACAACCCGGAAAAAGCAGCTCCGGTATCCCTCGTGACAGGCGGCTCTCCCTACCTGTTTCACCTTTATGAGCACTGCATCTTTATCGCAATCGACCCGGATCTCCCTCACTTCCTGAACGTTGCCGGAGGATTCCCCCTTTTTCCAGATCTGATTTCTCGACCTGCTCCAGTAGTGGACGATGCCGGTCCCGAGCGTAAGCTCCCATGCCTCCCTGTTCATGAATGCGATCATGAGGACTTCTCCCGTCCCGCTATCCTGCGCTATAACCGGTACCAATCCTCCCATTTTTTCAAAATCAAGCGTTATCATGGATAATTTCCCAATAATTATATTCCTATCGTACCGTGAAGCAGACCCGGCCGAAGCTCCGGTGACCAGTATTTTTTTATATGTTTTTTTTACAATAAAAAAATTTGTCCTACTCCAGATACAGTATCTTCGGGGTAATAAACTTGAGCTTTCTGGCCGCATTATTCATTGTTACCACGAAATACGATTTTGAAACAGGGCTTTTCCTGATGACTTTCGCACCGTCTCCGCTCGTTTCAAATGCCTGCACCGACCACAGGTATTTTCCCTCCCCGAGAAAGTTCATGTCGCTGATATCCACAGCATTTCTGCGGATGTCCCGCTCGGTTATAAAAGCGGCCCTGTTGTTTTCAATTCTATAAAAACGAAGCCGATAGAGATTGGCGTCCTCGAGCCGCTTCCACGTCAGATCGATTTCACCGAGTTGATCGTATTCGAACGATGCTCCATTCCGCGGAGAGAGTATGACCGGCTCTGCCAGGATATCCTTGATGAACAGGGAGTTCGGCCTGCTCTGCAAAAGGACGCTCCCGTCGCTCTTCCGGAGGATAACGCGCCAAAAATAGGTTCCGGGCGAAAATCCCGATAAAACGGCGTATGATGTGTTGACCCGTTCGTCCTTGTAAATCTGTGAAAAGTCGGCGCTTCGGGATATCTGGACCAGATACTCTCCATACAGGTCAGCCTTTTCCCAGGCAAACCGCACCGTTCCATACGTACCTTCCGCAACTATTTCCGAACGGTCGGCCGGGCCCAGAAGCTTGATGTGCTCCGCCTCAGTCACCGAAAAGCGAAAGGCGGGCGACGGCTCCGTGAGCTGGTTATCCGACAGCATGCCGGCAATTCTCCAGTAATAGACGCCCGGATCCAGCTGCCGTTTCACGAGCAGGAAGTTCGTGTTGCTCGTGCTGCTGAAGACGATGCCGCGGAAATCGGCATAGCGCGATACCGTCAGCCGGGTTACCGGTATATCGCCGGTTTTTTCCCAGGAAAACAGTATCCCCTTGTCCCTGAGGACCGCGCTCCTCACCGTATTGCCGTCCGGCGGAAACACCGGCCGGGGTGGGATGACGATCTTCTTGCGTGAGACGTCGATTCTGCGGTTTGAACTCGTCGACCGGTATACCTGGTCGCTTAAGCGAATTACCGATACAACCCGCCAGTAGTAAACGCCTTCACCGAGCGAATCAACGGCGAGCTGGATGTCCGGCGTGCCGATGTTTCTGACGGTTCGTGCCATGCCGGGGTCGGCGGATATTTCGAGAAGATATTCCTGCGCCATATCGCTCCCGGTCCACTTGAAGTTGATGACCGGATTTGCGTTCGTATACTGAAACACCTGCCCGGGAGCCGGGAACACCAGGTGGATGGGCGACTCCCTGATGATGGCAAACCTCCTGACGTCGCCCATGTCAACCACCCCGTTGTTCCTGTTTTTCGCTCGCAGGCGCCAGAAGTATGATCCGGCTGGCAGATTGAGGGACACGGAATCCCCGTTGATTTTCCTGGCAACACGAACGCGTGCGAACGTTTCGTTATCCGCGACTTCGATCATGCCGTCCTGCTCGGGTTTGAGCCGCTCCCAGGCGAACCGCACGGTCAGTGAATTGCCCGGGGTGACGAGCATCCCGTCCGGAAGCGGCGACAACGGCTTCAGCGGCAGGGAATATATCTTGATCTGGTTCGAATCCTTTGTAACGACGACCTTCTGGTTTTCCTTTACCTTTTCTTCCTTTTCACCGGACCTGATTTTCGCCTCGCCCCTGTTCACGGTGAGGCTGATATCCTTTTCCTGTTCGCCGGATACCTGCACGTCGCTCTTGGCCACGGATACCGTTGTTTCACCCGATCTGATATTGAGCTGTCTGACTGCTTCGCCTCCCACATCACCCCTGGCTGCCGTTATCGAACCGCCGCGGAACTGTATGTCAATCTCGTTGGTGGCGAACGAGAGGACTATCATACTGTTCTCGTTCACTGTTATCTCGGTGCCGTCCGTGAGCCGTATCACGGCCTGTGAAGAGTCAGCTGTCCTGATTGAATCATTGTTGTATACGGGTTCTTTCCGCTCAATATCCTCCCAGATTACCTGCGAGGAGTACTTCCGTTGGGCTATCCGTTTTTTTAAAGTGATTGATCCGACAACCCGCTCCTGACCGACAGCCGATTTGCTGGTAAAGTCAAAATAAAAGAGTGTCGCGAAAACGAATATAATCACCGCTGCGACGAGGAAGATTATATACTCACTTTTCGTGAATTTCATATTTCACTTCTTCTTCATGCGGATCATCGCGCCGTCGGTGGAAGGGCTGTTCCTTCGTCCCGAGCAGCGCCCGCAGCTCTTGGATGGTCCGTGGCGCCGTCGGATCGTCCATTCTCCCCAGGATGGCGTAAATCCGCTGCGATTCGGTCTTACCCTTCACCGTAATCGTCTGCATCGGTTCAACCCGGTATAATTCCTTTATGAGCTGGTAGGAGTCTTCAGAAACGAGTATATCGGTTCCGAATGGCTTGTTGAGGGTCTCGATCCGAGACGCGAGATTTACCGGGTCCCCGATAACCGTATATTCCATCCGCTCCTCGGAGCCGATCTGTCCGG
>MIBH01000054.1:0-30727 GCA_001829455.1 Spirochaetes bacterium RBG_13_51_14 | reverse complement strand
CCGGCTCGAGCTTTTCGGACATGGCGGTGAAATTTCTGATGTCGGAGAAAAAGACGGCGACGTTTTTCCGCTCCCCTCCCAGCCGTATCTCGCCGCGGAGCACCTGCTCGGCGATTTCCCTGTTGACGAACTTGCCGAAAGCTTCCTTCATCTTCTCCCGCTCTTCCAACCCGCGTCCCATCTCGATAAATGAGCCGGTGAGCAAGCCGATTTCATCGCGCGTGCTCGGTTCAATATCGATATTATAATTCCCCTCCCTGATGCGGGACGTCGCATACACGAGCCGCTGAATCGGGGTGGTGATGGTTTTGCCGAATATAAACACTACCAGGATCGCGATGGTGAGGACGATGACCAGGAGGTAGAAGTTCCATCGCTGAATCCGGTACACCTGCTCAAACGCGCGGGCCTCATCCACCGTGGCGATGACGCCGCACCCCCCGACCCCGATCTTTTTATATGAGCCGAGCTGCGCTACGCCGTTTTCATCGCGGTATCGCATTTGTCCGTTGTCCAGCGGGCTCTTCATCATGAGCTTGACAATGGGCAGGCTCAGGTAATTACCGCCTGATACGATCATCGCGCCGTCCGGATGCGCGATGATGTCGCCACGGTCGTTAACCATGAACACGTTGATCAGGCCTGACGTTTTGAATGCCTTGAGCAGGCGGTCAAGCCGTATGTAGCTGACCAGTATCTGCTCCGATGCCCCCCTGACGTCACGGTACAGGGGGAGGCTGAATCCGGTAACGGGCATCCTGAATGACTGTGAGATATTCCGCACCGCGACGTCTCCATTGAACGAAGTGATAAATGATTTTCCGAACGATGCGTGCGTCATTTGTATGTCTGCTGCCGATATTCCGCTCTTCTCCATCAGCGCCGTGTTGTAGAGCGCCTTTATGAAACGGAGCCCGTTCCCGCCCGCTTTCACCGCCACGCCGATAAAGACGAAGTCCTCGTCATTTTCCCACAGGGAGGAGCGCTCCTCGGGATTGAGCTTTCCGATAATGCCCGGTATGATCCGCGATCGCTCGATGATAGAGAGAAAATCTGATTTCACTTTCAGCCCGGTCACTTCGGAAAACTTCTGGTTGTTTTCCCATGCGCGGAGTTCGTTGTCGCTCTTGAAGAAATAGGTCGCGAGAAGGATCATGCCGGTCAGGGCAATGACGATGATCCCGGATATAATGGACACGAGTTTAAATCGTATAGAATAGATACCGAGCTTCTCATCTTTTATCCCCGGTATATGCTCCGCTGTATCTGCGCGCGGTTTCGACCTTTCGGTGGCGGGCACCGCATCCGTGCCGGATTTCGTCGCAACAGGCGCGGTTACGACTCCATCAACGGTTTGCATTCTCACCCGGGCTTCTACCGTCACTGGCACACCCTCCGGTGCCTTTACTCCTGAATGAAGCCCGGGCACCGTGTCAGGGGCTTTCCGCACCTCCTCATCACGAACTGGCCGTATCTCCGGCAGCATATCATCTCCGGCACCGTGGCCTCTTATCTCCGGAGACAGCAACTCATCATCGGCCAGATCATCCAGATCGAGCACGGGTTGGAGGTCATCCGGCTCTCCGGTCCTCTCTCTTTCGGTTTCTGCGGGAATCGGCATTTTGTACCGGTCTGACAGAAGAGCTCCGGCACGTTCTGAAAATTGATCCGGCTCCAGTTTGACATACCGGGGTAGCTCTTCATCCGCATACACCCCGTCCTCATCAGAGCGAACTGGCTGAAATATATAGTCATCATCGTTATCGCCGCTGAGGATATTGAGGAATCTCTTGAACTTATATATGAAAGCCACTTCATCGGTCTTGGTAACAAACCCGCTGTCCATTTTTCTCACGCGGCTGATTGCTTTCGACGGCGAGGATCCTTCGGCGACGTAGTAGCAAGCGACCGCGAGCGGCGCCAGGCTCCGGCCGTACGATAGGATGAGGCAGCTCTCCCGCTTGAACGTTTCTCCGATCTCCTCAACGATTTTCTTCATGTTCGGGATGGCGGTGTCATCAAGGCGCTCAATGTGAATGTTCCGCACCCTGAAGCCCTCGGACTCGTATCTTTTGACGAGGTTCAGATAGGCGTCCGCATCCACGACCTCAGAGGATATGACGAAAACCGTTGATACATCATCCTGCCACAGTCGATCCAGCTTTCCGGCGGACAGTTCTCCGCGCATGCGGCCGGGACCGCTGGCAGAAAACCGTTCAAGTATCAGCCGTCGTCTGGTACGTGTCAGTATACTATTCATTGGATTGCACGATAATCAACAGGCTTATTGTAAAACTCAATAATCAATGATTTTTACGGGGCTGTCTAATAAATACGAATATTCATCAGTAATCCCTCCCCCTTGATGGGGGAGGTTAGGTGGGGGTGATGAACTGCTGAATGCATCAATTGTTAGAATCACCCTCCCCTCTCCCCTCCCATCAAGGGAGGGGAATGTTGTATCCCAACTTACTTTTTAGACAACACCGCAAAAATGAATAATTATGAATAGTTTAGCAACAGATCTAATATATATATAAATATTAAGCATCTGACAAAAAAATTTATCCCGATTAATATTATCGGTAAACGGCGCTATTAATTGCAACTCTCAAAGACTATTAATGCACGTTAACATGACATAATCTGAAATTACACCCGATCGTAACATTATATGACGTTTTATATCTTGACTATTTATCGCTTTTGCCCGACGCCTATTCCATAATAGCATCGAGTACCAACAGGAGACGGAGGTCCTCTCAATGTGCGGCATCGTCGGATACGTGGGCGAAAGAGAAGCAATTGGCATTATCATCAATGGTCTGAAGCGGCTGGAATACCGCGGCTATGATTCGGCCGGCATCGCGCTGGTGGGGGATGACATCTTCATCCATAAAAAGAACGGTAAAATATCGGTTCTGGAAGATTCCCTTGAAAACGGCGGCCACGGGGATATCCGCCGCTATCACACCGGTATCGGCCACACCCGCTGGGCGACCCATGGCGTGCCCTCCGACTGCAACGCCCATCCCCATACCGACTGCAATGATGAAATTGCGGTGGTGCACAACGGCATCATTGAGAATTTCGCGGTCATCAAGCAGATGCTCATCCATAAGGGACATGTGCTGAAAAGCGAGACCGATACTGAGGTCATCGCCCATCTCATAGAATACTACTACGGAAAAAACAATGATCTTCTCGACGCGGTCATGAAGGCCGTGTCTAAGCTTGAAGGAACGTATGGCATGTGCGTCGTGTCTAAACGCGAACCGGGCCGCGTCATCGCCGCACGGAACGGGAGCCCGCTCATCCTTGGCGCGGGAGACAATGAGATGATAATCGCCTCGGATGCCAGCGCCATCGTCGAACACACCAACAAGGTCATATACCTGGAAGACGGAGAAATCCTGGATGTCACCGGGAACAGCTTCAAGATCTACGATTTGAATCTCAAAAAAATCGAAAAAAGGATCGAGGATATCGATTGGGACATCAAATCCATAGAAAAGATGGGATACGATCACTTTATGCTGAAGGAGATCTTTGAGCAGCCTGAAACGATACGAAACGCATTCCGGGGCCGGGCCGTGCGCGATACCGGCACCATCAGGCTCGACGGCCTGCGGCTCTCCGAAGAGGAGCTCAACGGCATCCAGCGCGTCATCATCATCGCCTGCGGCACCTCCTGGCACGCGGGCCTCATCGGCGAATACCTTATTGAAGAATACGCCCGCATTCCGGTCGAAGTTGAATACGCATCAGAATTCCGCTACCGCAAGCCCATCCTCAAAAAGGGCGATCTGGTTTTCGTCATCAGCCAGTCAGGCGAAACCGCGGACACCCTGTCGGCCCTCCGCGAGGCAAGGTCCAAGGGCGTGAAGGTTCTCGGTATCACCAACGTGGTTGGCAGCACCATCGCCCGCGAAAGCGACGGCGGTATCTACATCCACGCCGGTCCCGAGATCGGCGTGGCATCCACCAAAGCCTTCACCTCGCAGGTGACGGTGCTCATCCTTATCACGCTCATGCTCGCGCGGCGAAGGGACATGAACGCGGACGAGGCCCGCGTCTGCATTGAACAGCTTCATGAGATACCGGACCAGGTGAATCAGCTCCTTCGGTCAGACGATTATATCCGCGGGATCGCCGATATATACAAGGACAAAAAGAACTTCCTCTATCTCGGACGCGGGGTTAACTTTCCCGTCGCGCTGGAGGGCGCGCTCAAGCTCAAAGAGATCTCCTACATTCATGCTGAGGGATATCCGGCCGCGGAAATGAAGCACGGCCCCATCGCCCTCATCGACGAAAACATGCCCGTGGTCTTTATCGCGCCCAAGGACATCATCTACGACAAGATCATCAGCAACATGGAAGAGGTCAAGGCGCGGGGCGGCAGGATCATCGTTATCGCCACCGCAGGCGATACAGCGATAAAACGATATTCGGAACACATCATCTACGTGCCCGAGGTGAAGAAGATTTTCACACCGCTCCTCACGGTTATACCGCTTCAGCTCCTCGCGTACCATATCGCCGTTCTGCGGGGGTGCGATGTGGACCAGCCGCGCAACCTGGCCAAGAGCGTCACGGTGGAGTGAGCATTCCTCCCGAATCGAGCGGCCTGAAGGTGCAACAAATAATCCGTCTGATCAGACTGAAATTAATCCCCTCAAATATTTCATCATCAAAAAAAATTGTTGCTTCATCAGCCGGTATAATTAGAATATCATACCTGTTTCAAAATTAATATAATAATTGAATTTTTTCTACTGCCGCGGGCGGAGGGGGCGGACGCCGATTTTAATTTAATTACAACAAATCTATTATATGCACCGTTCGCCTCCGTCATTATTTATCGCGTTCCAGGGCTTGTAATATCTGACTGTGATTGATATATTTATCCCAGGAGTATTCATAGTCGACATGAAAGACCGCATCATGCTCGTGGAGGATGAACTGATCACCGCACTGGATATTCAGCGGATGCTGGAGAAGGTGGGTTATCGGGTATCTGCGACCATTGCGTCCGGCGAGGAGGCTGTCCTGAAAGCCAAGGAAATCAAACCGGACCTGATCATCATGGACATTTTCCTCTCGGATGATATGGACGGCATCGAGGCCAGCGATCTGATCATAAAACAGAATGATATACCGGTAATTTTTCTGACCGCCAATGCGGACTCGTCCACGATAAAACGAGCCGACAGGATAAAGCATTATGGCTATCTCATTAAGCCAATCAAACCGAGCGACCTTGATTCAATCATATGCACAGCGCTCCAGCGCCACGAGATTGAAACAAGAAAAAAAGATTCAATGCGACATCCATAGACCCGAATTCAGGCATTGCTGTCTAAATAACTGATAAGCCCTTCAAGACCAAGCTGATATGAATGGATCCCGAAGCCCGATATCTGGCCGATACAGACCGGCGCGATGAACGATACGCGCCTGAACTCCTCCCGCGCGTGTATGTTGGAAATGTGTACCTCAACGGCGGGCACCTGTATGGCCGCAATCGCGTCGCGAATCGCAACCGAAGTATGCGTGAAGGCCGCCGGGTTGATGACGATGCCGTCGGCGTCCCGGTTCCGATGAAGATAATTGATGATATCCCCCTCGATATTAGACTGGAAAAAATCAAGGTCAACAGCTATGGTTTGAGCGCCTCTCAGCAGAAGCTCTTTCATGTCATCGAGGGTTCTGGTCCCGTATATGTCCTGTTCCCGCGTTCCGAGCAGATTGAGATTCGGACCGTTGATGATCAGTATCTTTTTTTTCATCCCCATGCTTACACCTCCAGCAGATGGAATCACCGTCTTCCCCCCCCATGGCTGCCGTACCCGAACTCCTCATGCAGGTTGCCGGCCTGTATATAGTACAACCCCCGCTGCGTGGCCGATAAAACCTGTTGCAGGCAATTCCACGCCTTGTCGTTATTATTCATCTCTCGGTATATTATCGCCAGCTCTATCTGGGCCTTCAGCTTCATGGCGGCATTGCCCTCCTCGAGCGCCAGAAGCTGGCTGAAATATGTTATCGCGTTGGATAAATTCCTGGCAACCTGAAGGCTGTAGACACCCAGATAATACAGGGCCTCGTCGGTATACCGGCTTTTCATTCTGGACAGGGCATAAAAATAGTTATATGACTTGTAAAAATTTCCTGATTGCAAATAGATCGTGCCCGACAGATGGTAGATGAGGGGCTCATTGCCGGTGTACTTTCCCAGATATTGTGCATACCGCTCGAACTGCTGCAAATCATTTTTTTTGTGATAGTATTCCAGCATATGCTTC
This sequence comes from Spirochaetes bacterium RBG_13_51_14, assembly GCA_001829455.1. Classification (GTDB taxonomy): domain Bacteria; phylum Spirochaetota; class UBA4802; order UBA4802; family UBA5550; genus RBG-16-49-21. The sequence goes on along the minus strand of MIBH01000054.1, from coordinate 24,419 downwards.
ATGACCGATTCTCCATGCTCGCTGGAAAGGAGCTCCGAGAGGTGATCCTCTGTGCTGGATACCGCCTTGTCCGCCATGCCCATTTCGAAGAAGCACTGTATCAGCAGCGAATTCTTCCGGTTCCGAAGATCATTACCGGCGTCGTCGGTGACCTCCCCGAGTAAATTCACGGCATCCTGGTACTTTTTATTCATGATATGCATTTCACTCAGCGATAGCTTCGCCCGGTTGACAAAAGAGGTTCCCGGGCACTCGTTGATTATTTTCGAAAAATACAGCTCCGCTTCCTCGGGATTTTCGCTCCTGAGTATAAATTCCCCGATGAGGTATAAAGATTCGGCGAAAACTTGTTTGTCGTTTTCCAGAAATTCATTCGCCTCCATGGCCGATCGATAATCGCCGACGCTCAGGGCGGATCGTATATACATGAGTATATCGTCTTTCGGATAATCACCGATCCTCTTGATATCCAGCGTCAGATACGCTTCCTTGAGTTTTTTCTGACTGTAATACGACCGGGCAAGCAGGAGAGAGATTTCCTCAATCTGCGATTCATCCATGGGCGGTACATCGCCCTTCGTCGCCAGGGTAATCACATCATCGTACCACCTCAGGTTGTACAGCGTCAGTATCTTTTTATAAAAGGCACTGCCCCGGTTGACGGTATAGGGGCTTATCAGATATTTATTGTAATACTCAAGCGCATACTCATACTTCTTCCGGTTAAAGTTCTCATTTCCGAGCGTGAAACAGAGTTCGGCCGCTGTTTCAGAGCCGGGGAACCGGTTTAATATAATATTTATATATCTCCGTGCATCAAGGCCCTTTCTCATGAGAGCGGTCGCATATTCGTACAGCGCCGTTTCCACATTCTTATCCTTTATGTGGTTTCGTATCAGCACGTCCGCGATTTTACCCGCGTTATCCAGATCATTCCGGCTGAGATATACCTGCAGAAGGAGCAGGTTCGCATCATATGCATTTTCGGCGTTCTTATGGGTCAGGTATTCCCTCAGCATGCCGATCGCCGCGGCGGTGTCGCCTTTCTTGTAGTGGATCAATGCAAGGTAATAATTCGATTCGGAGTTGAATTTTGAAAACGGATTTTCCTTTTTGATGCTGTCGAAAATATCAATCGCGCGCTGAATTTCTCCCATTTCAAGATACGCGCGCGCGCGCATGAATTCCACCTCGTCGATTCCTGTCGCAAGGGGATTTTCCTTCAGATACAGGCTGTAAACCTCCACGGCCTTGTCGTATTTCTTCGCAAGAAAATGAGTTCTGCCGAGCAGCACCAGAATCCTGTTTCTTTCCTCCGGCCTGACTGAGGCGACTGATTCCTCGAGGTAGGGAATCGCCTTTTCAGGACTGCGTTCCGCATAGAATTGCCCCAGCAGAACCGAAGCGTTCAGCCGAAGCGCGCTGTCAGCTTCGGATCTTACCCGTTCGAGGATTTTCAGTCCTTCATCCCGTCCCTCCCCCTTCAGCAGTATCTCGCCATAGTTGTACAGGCCGTTGTAATACCATTCGGAATTTTTCCCGGCGGCCAGAAACGCATCGAGCAGGTATTTCGCCTGAACGATATTGCCCAGTCTCGCATACGATTTTGCCTTGAAATACTGGGCGTCCCGGAAGTCATCTTCTTTCAGGAGATTGCCCGGTATGGCGTTGAACATCTGGAGCGCCTTCTGATGATTGTCCTGTTCCTGGTAGATCCTGCCGAGGATGAGCTCCGCCAGTGCGCCGGTCCGTATATCAGTCTGGGCCGTCATCAGCGGGACCAGCTTCTGGATCGCCTCATCATATTTGGCGTTTCGGAAAAGCGCGTCGCCGATACGGTACTGCCGCAGGGTGTTATCATGGGTATTGCCGCCCGCAGAAATGGCCGCCTCCCACTCCAAGACCGCCTCGTCATACCGTTTCTCCGAGAGATACAACGCGCCGATCCTGTCATGAGCGGCGGAGACCAGTTCGCCGTCCTTGCTCCGCGAAATATATCTCCGGAATTCCTCGATCGCGTTGGAATAGTCGGACAGATTGAAATAGCATTCCCCCATCCAGTACCGGGACTCGGTGGCGAGAGAATCGGTCCTGCATTTGTTGAGGAAGCTCTTGAATTCAAACAGCGCCGATTCGAATTTCTTTTTATGGAATATGGAGCGCGCCAGATAAAACCAGGCCCGGTCGATGTATTCTCCATCCCGGGAATCCACGATCTTCCTCAGCAATAATTCGGCGGACCCGTAGTTTCCGGTTTTAAAAGCCTCCATCCCCTGGTCGAACAGGGAGCGCACATCATTTCCCGCGTAGGAATGCAAGAAAGACATCATGCAGATGACTGCGACCGGAATGTATTTTTTGCAGCGGATCACCATACAATCTCCTGAGTATCTATACCCCGGCTCAATGAAAGGAGTTCACACTAGGGCTAAAGTCGCCTCTCTATAAGTCTATCTATGAAAAAATTCGCTTAAGAAACTGTCTAAAAAGTTCCCCCCACCCTGTCCCTCCCCCGTCGAGGGGGAGGGAGGTCTTGAATTAAAATCGTCTGACTCAATTAATGAGACAATTATTCTTCCATTTTGTTATCTCATCACGGTTCTCAAATACTCAATCGCGATAAGGGACGCGATGGTGCGAACCCGGTCCCTGTTGCCGCTGATACTCCTGGAAAAGGTTTTTACGCCTGTCGCATCGGCGGAACCGAAACAGACCGTGCCGATCGGTTTGGCATCTGACCCGCCGCCGGGACCGGCTATTCCGGTTATCGATATGCCGATATCAGCAGCCAGGACTCCGCGCACCCCGGCCGCCATTTCGGCCGCCGTTTCCTCAGAAACTGCTCCATGGCGCGTCAGGGTTTCTTTGGAAACGCCCAGAAGGCGAACTTTCACCTCGTCGCTGTAGGCTACCACGCCGCCGACGAACACATCCGATGAGCCCGGAATATCGGTAATTCTTTTTGATACCAGCCCTCCGGTGCACGATTCCGCGAAAGAAACCGATTTACGCTTCTCTCTGAGCAGTACAACGGCCTCCTCCTCCGGCCGCCCGTAGGCCGGTTCCAGAAACCGTTCGCCGAATAACTTACGCCCCTGGCTGACGATGCTGTCAAGATCCGCCGCCCGTGTCTGTTTTTCCGAGAACGTGACGGTCGCGATACCGTCCCGCGCCGTGATGCCCCACGCCAGCCGGTCATGCGGGATTTCCATTGATGCGACCGCGCTGTTTATTTCGGATTCTTTCATGCCGATCACCCTGAAGGCGATGTTCCGGCGTAGCTGGATACCGTATTCATCTGTTAAAAATGGAATCACGCTCAGCTCCATCATCTCATTCATTTCAGCGGGAACCCCCGGCAGGGCGATGATAATATTTTTATCATTTTGGATTATAAACCCGGGAGCGAGGCCTGTCCCGTTCGGTATGACCCTGACTCCGGCGGGGACCTCCACCATCTTAATATCGGCCGCCGAGAGGGACATTCCCAACGTATTGAAAAATTTTTCCATTCGATCGCGCGATTCCCCGTCAGTCCTTATCGAAAAACCGAATATTTTCTGGAGAGCGGCTATGGTGTTGTCGTCGTCGGTGGGGCCCAGACCGCCGGTGACAATGAGCACGTCCGAGGTGTCGATCCCATAACGCAGCGCCCGCTCCATATCATCCATATCGTCACCCACGACAAGGATCATGCGCGTTGATATCTCCAGGGGGAAGAGCGCGCGGCTGATCGAGCCGCTGTTGGTGTCAGCAGTTGCACCGGAAAGAAGCTCGTTCCCGGTTGAAAGAACCGTGATGCTTTTCATGGCTTTATTCTCCTGAAAATGCGGATCGGCTCATCATTCCAGCGGCTCCGGTCACATCTTCTCCGGAGCGGAAACGCCCAGAAGACGCAGTCCGTTGGCCATCACCACCCGAACCGCGTCGGAAAGAGTCAGGTACGCGACAGTCCTCTCGCCGTCATCGGTCAGTATCCGATGCTCGGTGTAGAAGCGGTGGAAGGCCTGCGCCAGCCTCATGAGGTAGGTGGCTATCCGGTGCGGCTCGAATTTTTCCGCAGCGTCGGACACCTCCTCGGGAAATCTGGCCAGGTGCTTCATCAGTGTGATTGATTCTTCATTCTCGAAATACCCGGTCGACGCCCGCCCGGGATCATACCGTACGCCCCGCTTGCGCGCTTCGCCGAAAAGTGAGCATATGCGCGCATGGGCATATTGGAGATAAAACACGGGATTCTCCGAACTCTCCTTCTTCGCCAGTGCGAGATCGAAATCCAGGTGGCTCTCAAGCGACCGCATGACGAAGAAATAACGGGCCACGTCGACCCCGATCTCGTCAATGAGGTCCCGCATTGTTGAGAACTGCCCCAGGCGCTTTGACATTTTCACAGTTTCCCCGTCCATCATCAGATTTACCTGCTGGGCGACGAGTATGATAAGATGTTTCTCGTCGTATCCGAGCGCTTTCATCGCCCCCGCCAGGCGGTTAATATGGCCGTGGTGGTCGGGGCCCCAGATGTCGATGAGGAGATCGTAATTTCGTCTTATTTTGTCGTTATGATATGCGATATCGGCGAGGAAATAGGTGGGCCTTCCGTCGTCTCGCACCAGGACGCGGTCCTTGTCGTCACTGAATTCAGTGGACTTGAAAAATATCTTACCCTCGGACGAATAGACCCCGTTCGCGGATGCAAGCAGGTCCAGCGCTTTCATCACCGCGCCCGTCTCGTGCAGCGTCCGCTCGCTGAACCAGGTCTTGAAGAACACATTGAATTCTTCAAGGTCCTTCTTCTGGCCCGCAAGGTTGTACTCGATTGCCTTCCGGGCGAGAAAATCGATCAGTCTGTCTTCATCATCGATTATTTTGTTTATTTCATCGCCATGCTTTTCGGAAACCAGGGCGGCGATATCCTTGATGTATTCGCCGTGATACCCGTCTTCGGGAAAATCGGCCTTCCCGCCGCGCAGCTCCCTCATGCGCGCCAGAACCGACCTGCCGAGCAGGCTGACCTGGTTGCCGTAGTCGTTAACGTAAAACTCCTGATCCACGCTATCGCCGGTGAACTCGAGGAGGTTCGCGATAGTGTCGCCGACTGCCGCCGCTCGCGCGGATACGATGTTGAGCGGCCCCGTCGGATTGGCGGATACGAATTCCAGGTTCACCCGCCGGGGACTGTCCTTCACGGCCATCCCGAACCCGTCTCCACTGCTGATGATGTCCTTTACATTTTCGCAGAGAAAATTCGTGGAAACAAACAGATTGACGAAACCCGGCTTCACCACCTCCACCTTCCCGATTTTAGGATCGGCCTCCAGGTACGCGGCCAGGCTGTTCCCGATCTCCATGGGCGATTTGCGGAGCACTTTGGCAGCTTCAAGGGCGAAGGGCACGGCATAATCACCGAATTTTTGTTCCCGCGGATATTCCACCTTCGTGTCTATGCCGGAAAGGTCTTCCTGGAAAATGCCGTCCCGGATAGCCGCTTCAATGGCACGGGATAGCAGTCGGGATATTTCATGTTTCAGGTTCACGGAGCGTGCCTCGTCAATGCCATAATACGATCGAGTACAGGAGAAATTAAAAAAAGTAACAATGGGATAATTTGTCAACTATAATTACTCCGGAGAATAGGCCACGGCATCGGACCGGCAGAGAGTATCGCAGATCGAGCATTCGGCGGATTCCCGCCCATTCGATAACATCACGGGCAAAATTTTACAGCGCTGCAATAAAAAACTTGAAAATAATGACTTATCGATGCGATAATTGCACCACGACCGTTGAAAAAGTACACGGAAGTACTTTAAAAATAAACTCTTAATGGAGCGTCGAGGTAATTATGGCGTCAATCAGCTTCGAAAAAAATCATTTTATCGGCCTTCTGATCGCAATCGCAACCCTTGTAGTCATTTCGCTTCTATTTATCTCGCCAATATTCGTACGCATGGAACTCAGCGCGATCGATTACCTCTTCTATGCGAGGGATCCGGATGAAAAGTCGAAGGATATCCAGAACGGCGCTGAATTGAGGCTTCCGAACAAACGGGCGCGTAAAGATATAATCATTTTTGGCATAGACGAGCGGACCATCCGATATTTTTCCGACCGGGGGATCCAGTGGCCCTTCCCCTGGGATATCCACGCCACATTCATCCGGTATGTTGGCTCGGGAAAACCGCAGGCGATACTCTATGATATCATGTTTCTCGACCATAAAAAGGGTGAGGACAAGCTTGCGGATGCGATACGCGGGTCCGGAAACGTGTTTCTCGATTACCCTTTTGAGACCAAATATATCGACAGGGATTATGCCGACCAGGGACAGCGGCTGAAGATCCTGAACCAATTCCGGTTCCCGCTCGATCCTCATGATACATCCGAGCAGTTCGTATACGAAGCGGTGCCGCCTACTCCCCTGCTGGCCGCCGCCGCCAGAGGAATCGGCCTGGCCAATATATTCATCGATAAGGACAACGTCAACCGCACCATGCCCCTCCTCATCAAATTGAACGGGTGGTATTATCCCAGCATTGACCTCATGGTCGTCATGCACTATTATGGCATCGGGAAAAACGATATTGAGATTTCGTGGGGCACGCATATCAAGCTTAAGAATCTTCCCGGGGACAAAATGGCAAAGCCCAATAATAAAAGAGAGATAGTGATTCCCATTGATGACCGCGGCTTCATGGACATCAACTTTATCGGTGGATTCGGAAGCTTCGATCATTACCCCTTCAGCTACTTCTGCCGCGACGGTGACATGCTGAAGGAGAACAACAAATCTCTCCTCGGCAAAATCGTTCTGGTAGCTGCATACGCCGTAACGGGTATCGCGACCGACCAGCACCAGTCACCCTACGGCGCCACATTTGGGGTCGATCACCACGCGAATGCGATCAACACCATTTTGAACCAGAATTTTTTGCACAAGCTCACCAACCTTCAAAACATCCTCATCATGCTCATAATCGCGGTCGTTATCGGGCTCCTCATGCCCCGACTGTCGATCATCGCGTCTCTGGTGTTCACCGGAATGTTCGCCGGCCTGTACCTGACCGGCTCATATTTCCTCTTCAATTCGTACGGATACATCGCCGCCATGGCGACCCCGGTGATCCAGGTCGGCGTTACCTTTACCCTGATCATCACCTACCGGGTCGTTACCGAACAGCGCGAAAAACGCTACATCAGGCAGACCTTCTCCAAATTCGTTTCCAAGTCGGTCGTGGACGAACTCTTGAAAAGTCCGGAAATGCTCAAGCTGGGGGGTGAAAAAAAATTAATCACCGTTCTCTTCTCCGATATCCGCGACTTTACAACCCTGTCGGAAAAAATGCTGCCGCAACGGCTGATGGACCATCTCAACTACTACCTCCAGGTTATGACCGATATCGTCATAAAATACGACGGGACCCTGGACAAGTACGTAGGCGATGAGATCATGGCCTTCTGGGGGGCGCCGATTCCGCAGGAGAACCATGCTCTTCTCGCCTGCACTGCCGCAGTGGAAATGATCGCGAAGCTTGACGATTTGAACCGCGCGTGGCGGCAGGAGGGGAAGACAATTTTGAGAATCGGCGTCGGCATTAACACGGGGGACATGATCGTCGGAAACGTGGGCTCCTCATCACGGATGAATTACACGCTGATCGGGGACGACGTCAACCTGGGGGCGCGTCTCGAGGGAACCAATAAAATTTTCGGCACGGCCATCATAATCAGCGAATCAACCTATGACAAGGTCAAGGACCGGGTGATCGCCCGGGAACTCGGCCTCATCAGGGTCAAGGGAAAGGAGCAACCGGTGATGATTTACGAGCTGATCGACATGAAACAGTGAGGTCAAAAACATAATTTCTGCGAATCTTTTTTGTTATAGATATCTATGCAGGGAGCGAGCATCCGGCCGTACAGCCGCAGGGGAACGGTTACGGCCGCCCCCTCCTTCCGAATCGTTACGCCGATAATGCTGTTTATCCCGCCTTCATACATATAATCAGCTACCCCGTTGAAAAAAACCGTGTCCCCCCGTATCCCTGAATTGCTGAACCAGAAATTTTCGCCCTGCTGGGAGAGCGAGATCGTGATATCCTCGAAATTAATCGAGCCGATTGAATCAGCCTCATAACCGTTCTTGCGTAAAAATTTCATTATGCTCTGCTGAAATCTCGTATTTCTCATTTCTCCCCCGGCGATATATATATTCAAACGCCCCCGGGAGTTGTCGAGGATATCACTCAAACGTGCGGCTGAAACTTCATAACCGAAATCGCACCGCGCCCTTCCCGACAGTACGCCGCCGAACCCGCTGTCGGAGTAAAAACCGGCACAATCAAAATTCTGGACGTTCCCATCCAGTTTGATATATGGTTGATCGCCGGCGAAATACCCCTGCAGCGCAAGCATATACTGTGCGTCGTAACCGAGAGCCTTGAATTCGCTTATCATTATACATCCCCGGTTCAGCTGCGCGTCGAGAACAATATCATGCCATGCGGCCTTTTTTCCGTAAAACAGGGTATCGCAGCTGATTTTAAGCGCGGCGGTATTGTTATTCATGAATTTCCCCAGGGGGCTCTGAAGATAGGGCGCGCTCTCTTCGCCGACCCGCTTGTTCTCATACGCCTTCGCGTATGCCGTATCAATCAGGAATATGGCGGTTTTCCGTATGTTCTCAAGATTCATTTTCTTCGATCTGATGTCCAACCGGGTATCAGACTTGAAGGGGATCCAGTTCACAATTGCGGTGCGGCTGCTGACAACAAGATCCGAATTCAGCGGGGTCGCGTTCATAGAGACGTCGAGAGAAACGTCGGTCAGCTTCACCCGCATGCTGGACTCGCCGATCAATGTCGCAAGCGTTCCCCTTTCGTTTTTCGACAGGGTAAAATCGTCCAGGGCGAAGTTCATCCGCGTCCCCGCAGCCGTGTTGTTTTTAAAATCGATGATGACCGTACCTTCACCCTGGAGCGTGCCCGCATACTCGATATCGGGACAGGGGGTCAGATTCTGAGCTAGATCGCCGAGGTCAATCGAATTGGTCTTGAAACGCAGTTTGATCGCGTCATTTTTGTCATTCCGCACGGCGGATCCGGAAGCCTCCAGTGAAAACACATCGTCGTAGAAATGGAGGGAGCGCACAAAGCAGCTGTTAAGCTTTGGCTTCATTACCAGGTCCATATCGAGGTTCAGGTTCTCGTTTGAAAGGAGATTGTAGGTTTTCGTTGCGGCAACCACAGTCAGGCTGTTGGTTTCCGCTTCTCCTTTGATCCAGAGCACATCCTTATTTTTCACAATCTCCGCATCGATTGACATGCCGCCGCTGAGGGCGATATCAGCGATCTTGTTTTCCCGAATATGCTCGTTGACATAGCTACAATCAAAGTTGTCCACTTTAATGCGATGGCGGTAAGAATCACCGGAATCGACATCCACAGCACCGTGGCAGTCAAAATAGCCCTTGCTGATTATCGCGGTCTGATACGGCCTGATGTAACCGCTGGCGGTATAGGAAACCGCATGGGGATCAATATCCAGTTCCGCGTTCACTCTGTTGAGCTCCAGCGTTATCTGCCTGTCCCGGAGCGATTCCCGGTAAAATATTCTGGCCCGGTGTAATTCCATATAAAAATGATTGTAGGAACTACGCGTCCGTTTGATGAACTTGCCAGGATCGAGAACCTGCTTCAGACATTCAAGGTGATTCCTGCCGTATTTCTTTATGAAGGTAATATCTGAATCATAAAAATCCAGCCCTTTCACCGTGGCGCTTCCCGTGAACAGCTGGAAAAATCCGAGGGTTATAACGGTCTTCCTGCTCTTGATCAGACTTATATTATCATTGAAATCGCTGGTAATTGAAACGTTAAAATCATATATGACAATATCACCCGTATAATCGATATAGAGATCTTCAAATTTTACAGCCTTATCGAGATTATTTTTAAAATATTCTAAAACGACCTCCTTCAGCATCCGTTCAGGATAGACCACGCTGAAGAGGAGCCTCAGAGTCGCCATGCTGTTTATTAATACCACCGCCACAATCAGGGCCACGGCAGCGTATTTTTTTTTAAATTTCATAATTATTTTGTTTACTGTCCGGCATGCTGCATTATTATTAGATATTCAACGTTCTGTTAACGACCATGTCTTCAACGGGGCAATTTTCAGTATTAATTACGCCCGAGTCAAGTGAATTTGCCAAATTGATCAAAAATGATGCGCGATGGAGCATTGACTCTAATCCGCCAACTGACCAGAGGAGAGAAGAACCATATGGCCGATCGATATATCAAGAAAATGATCGAAAAATCGCAGAAGGAGTTTGCCGTCGAAAAATACCAGGAAGCAGACCTCAACCAGACCCACCGGTTTTTTATTGGGGTACCTCAGAGGCACCCCGAAGACGATAAAATATTAATCCTGCTGACCGACCCATTTTCCAAACACAAGGAATTCTATGAATTCTCAATCGACTCCATAGGACACCTGGAGGAGATCGGCACCATTGCAAACGAGGACGGTGAAAGCGCCATGCAGGTAAGAGTATGGGTCAAGAAAGGAATGACGGCTATAAAGGCGAAGCCGTTTATTGTTAAATAAGCCGCAGCAGGAAACAGATGATCGACACAAAATCAGTTCTCATGAGCATGGTGCAGTATACTCACTTCATATCTTTCGGGCTTCTGATGCTCGCCGGTTTGAATGTTCCTGTTTCAGAAGATCTCATATTCATCATATCAGCATCAATAGCCGCCACCCTGGTCCCGGAGAACACATCGCTTATATTTGCGGGGTGCTTTCTGGGAGCCTACTTGAGCGATATTATGGCCTATCATATCGGTAAATATGGAATAAACAGAGCATTGTTCAATAAATTCTTTATACGCTACTGGATCCTCAACCGGGCCACGTTAGAGCAGAAATTAAGTAAAACCCGGGAATATTTTTCACGGTATGGGGGTAAAACGCTCTTCTTCGGACGATTCGTCCCATTCGGGGTGAGAAACATCATATTCATGACCTGCGGCATTATTGAGATGAGACTCTTAAAATTCATGGTTATAGACCTCTGCGCCCTCACCTGTACCTCCCTGATATTGTTTTATCTGGGGTACACTTTTGGTAACAATTATGATACTATTATTCCTTATTTAAATAGATATAAATTTATCATTTTCGGTTTATTTATCACCGCTATTATTATACTCATCATCAGAAAGAAAATTTCTGTGAGAGCGTTCTCTATGACGAATAAAGACCAGCAGATACCCGAACCTCCAAAAAAAGCACCAAAAATGTAATATACTTGACGAAAATTGTTTATATATATTGATTTTATAAGCACACTCATAAGGTGCCTATTTTCATCAAGTTTGATAGAAGTAAGCAGTTATAACATTACACGTGCCCTGAAGGAATCATCCAGGAAATATATTTTAATGCAATCACCATGCTATCATATAGTATTTTATTCCATGAGCTCGACGTCGGGAAAAAATCATAAGGCTTCGTAATTCATGCAGAATGTCAAATACCACGCCCTGAACATCATTTCCATAATGATCTTTTCCTTGATACTGGCTTCCACGATCAATCAGATCGTGAAATATAATATTTCACCCGTCTATTCCAAAACACTGACCAGCTCCCGAAAAATGAATACGGCAAGCGTAAGAAAAAGCTTTGATGATTATAAAGTCATCACCGAATCCGGATTCTTCAAAGTGGCCAGCGCCAGTGACCTGGCGAATGAGACGCAGAGCAGCGCCGGATCCATAAGCGAACTGACACTGCTGGGCACCATAACCGGGCCCACCAGCATCGAGCGGGCCATGATTTTGAAAACCGGCGAGAAAAGCCCGGGAATTTTCGCCCTGTTCAAGGTAAACAATGAAATCTCCAATGACGTGTACGGGAACAAGCTGGTCTGGATCGCCGATTCCCGCGTATACCTGGAGGTGAGCGGCCAGAAGTTAACCCTCGACCTGTACGCCAAAAAGAGCGTGGAACCGACAGGCCAGCAGATCCAGGGCGGCGATCAATCGGACGCGGGAGGGCAGCAGTTTACCCAGACGCTCAGCAGGGCCGAAATCCGGCAGAAGGTGTTCAACAACATGGACAACGCCCTCCGCGGGCTTCAGGCCGGTCCGTACCGGGTCAACGGTCAGATCGTCGGGTACCGACTCATCAATGTGCGGCCGTTCAACATCCTGTTCAAGTTAGGCGCGCGGAGCGGCGATATCGTCAAGCGCATCAACGGCCAGTCCCTTGACAGCACCCAGAAATTAATGTCCATGTGGGAGTCCATGAAAAACGATCCGAAGGTCACCGTCGACCTGGAACGACAGGGTAAAAATATCAGATATGATTTTAACATAACAGACTAATTAAGGTAATAATAATGAACCTTTCAATCGTCAAAAAAGTAGTAGTGGCCGCGGCACTCATAACAGCGTTTCCGTTCCCGCATTTCACCTCGCTTGATAACGCAACGTCTCCCACCCATGTCGCCGCCGCCCCTCAAAAAAAGGCCAAGGCGAAAAAGCCCCCGGCAGAAAGAAAATTCGCGCTCAATTTCAAGGATGTCGAAATAGCGGAGTTCATCAACATGATGGGACAGCTCGTGGGGAAGAACATCATCATCGACGACCGGGTCAAGGGGAAAATATCCATCAGCTCCGCCCGGAAGGTTCCCCTGAGCGAGGCGTACAATGTCATGAAGGCCATCCTTGAAGTGAAGGGCCTCGCGATCATCGAAACCGAGAACCTCATCAAGATCCTCCCGATAGAGGACGCCGTCAAGAAAAACGCGGCCATCATCGTGGACGGCAAAACCATCAGCGATGAAAAGACCATAACCTATCTGCTTGAGCTGAAAAACGCAGACGCGAACGAAGTGGCGAACACGCTCCGATCGCTGAAATCAAAATCCTCCGACATCGTTGTCTATCAGTCGCTGAATATCATAATCATCACCGGCATAACATCTGAGGTGAACGGGCTCATAAAGATCGCAGAATCGCTCGATTCCAAAATCACATCAGATGAAGAAAAGAAGGGCGTTTCCGCGGGGTCCATACATGTCTATCACCTCGAGAACGCCAACGCCGAGGATCTGGCGAACGTCCTGTCGCGAATCCCTTTTTCGGAAACGGCGCAGATCGACACGTCGCCGATGCCCGTGCCGCAGAAGGTCCAGCCGTCGGAAAAGTCACGGCGGGTTAACCTCCAGCAGGGCGCGGCAGCGCAGAAGCCCGCGAAGCTGTCTATCATAGCCAACAAGGAAACCAACTCCCTTATCATTACCGCGAAACCGGAGGAATACAATGAAATCCTCCGTATAATAAAAGAGCTCGATATCGTCCGCGAGCAGGTGCTGATCGAGGCCATGATCGTCGAAGTGAATGTTGAAAACGGCTGGGGATTCGGCATAGACTGGATGATGGGCAACAAATCCGGCGTTCACATCTACGGGGGATCGTCCATCAACAGCTCTAATTTACCGAACTTCACAGTTCCCGATGGATTCGATACCGCCAAAAAACTCGCCGTTCCCTTTAACACCGGATTCCAGCTCGGATACGTGCCCGATATAAGCGTTCTCGGATTCGCCCTCCTGAACGCGTCGGCGACCGACAGCAACTTCAATATCCTGTCAACGCCCCAGATATTGACGGTTGACAACAGCGAGGCGGAACTCAACGTGGGCGAGGAAATCGGCGTGCCCACCAACAACCGGATCACCGACCAGAACACCACCTTCCAGACCTATGAGTACAAGACCGTGGGCATAAAGCTGAAGATCACGCCCCATATAACGAAAATGCAGCGGATCACCCTGGATCTGTATCAGGAGGTCAATTCCATCATCGGCGAGACGCAGCAGCTCTCCGGCGGGTCCCTGGTGCCGCCGAAGCTGGGAAAGCGCGACATTAAAACGAAGGTCACCGTTCATGACGGGAAAACAATCGTCGTCGGCGGTCTCATCAGCAATAAAAGAGATATTACGGAATCAAAGGTCCCCATCCTGGGCGATATTCCCCTGCTCGGCTGGTTCTTCAAACATAAATCCGTCAATTACAAGAAGACGAACCTTCTGGTTTTCATCACGCCGCACATCGTGACCAAGATGAGCAAACTTGACGCGATCACCAAGCAGAAGATGGACACTCAGAAAAAAATGAGAAAAAAATAGCCATGGCAAAAATCAAGACAAAATATCTAGGAAAACTTCTGGTAGACCGTAAGATCATCACGCAAGAAGAGCTCCAGGAAGCGCTTCTGGCGCAGAAAGGCACATCGCTCCGCCTGGGGCAGTTCCTCATCAAAAAGGGAATGGCCACCGAAGAGGAAATCATGAACTGTCTGGCCGAGCAGTACGATATCAACTTTCTCCTGCATATCGATTTCAGCGATCCGGACAACCTCTTCAGCAGCATACCAATCCATTTCATGAAAAAGAACAGGATGATCCCCTTCAAAAAAAAGGGGAACACCATCCTGGTTGGAATCGTGGACGTGCTGAACATCCAGCCCCTGGACGATTTGAAAATGCTCTTCCCCCAGTTTGACTTCGAGGCGGTGCTGACGACCGAAAGCGAGATCCAGCGCATCATCAACACCTTTTTCAATGTGCTGAAAAACGAATCAACGGATGACGTCATCGAGGATCTGGAAGAATCGGATTTCGAGATACTGACCTCCTCGATATCCGAGACCGAGGACATCATGGACATGGCCAACGAGGCCCCCATCATCCGTCTGGTCAACACATTCATAAAACAGGCCGTTACCGATCGAGCGAGCGATATTCACGTGGAGCCGTACGAGAAGGAGCTCACCGTACGGTTCAGGATCGACGGCATCCTGTATAACATGTACACTCCACCGAAAAAATACCAGGGCGCCATCATATCTCGGATCAAGATCATGGCGAACCTCAACATAGCCGAAAACCGCCTCCCCCAGGACGGCCGGATACAGCTCAAGATAGCCGGCAAGGATATCGATATCCGGGTCTCCACATTCCCCACCTATTTCGGGGAGCGGATCGTCCTCCGGATTCTGAACAAGTCCGATATGAGCTTTGACCTGAACGCCATCGGGTTTGACGAACATACCCTGAAGGAATTCGACGTTCTCATTAAAAAGACCTACGGCATCGTACTGGTAACCGGTCCGACGGGAAGCGGCAAGTCCACCACGCTGTACAGCGTGCTCCAGAAGCTGAAGAGCGACGACGTGAACATTCTCACCGTTGAGGACCCCATCGAATACCAGATCCCCGGCATCGGGCAGATGCAGGTGAAGCCGGGCATCAATCTTACGTTCGCCAACGGCCTCCGCTCCATCCTGCGCCAGGATCCGGATATCGTGATGGTGGGCGAGATCCGCGACCTTGAAACGGCTGAGATCGCGGTGCAGGCGGCTCTTACCGGCCACCGGGTCTTTTCCACCCTGCATACCAACGACGCGGCCAGCGGCATAACCCGGCTCATTGACATGGGGATCGAGCCGTTTTTGATCACCTCATCGGTCAATGCCTACCTGGCGCAGCGCCTGATCAGAAAAATCTGTTCCTCCTGCAAGGAGGCATACAAGCCATCGCCGAAAATACTGACCGAACTGGGAATCAAACCGTCGCAGCTGAAAGGCGGCAAGCTGTACCGCGGCAAGGGATGCGACGAATGTCTCAACACCGGCTACTCCGGCAGGCTCGGCATTTTCGAGCTCCTCGTGCTGACCCCGGGCGTCCGAAAGATGATCATGAGCCACAGCGAATCACCGCTTATCAAAGAATTCGCCATTGCGGATGAGGGCATGGCCACCCTCCTGCAGGACGGCCTCCAGAAAGCCGTCCAGGGGATCACCACGGTCGAGGAGGTTCTCCGGGTTTGCTGACAAAGCACATGATTCGTTTGTAGGGGGATACCGCACATGATTTTTCAATATCAGGCACTGGACAGGAACGGGAAAAGCGTATCGGACTTTATTGACGCGCCCTCCGAGACAAGCGCCCGGCAAAAGATCCGCGGCCAGGGCCTTTACCTCGTCAAGCTCAATAGACACGAAATTAATACTTCCAAGGACACCGCCGGCGCGAAAACATCCTTGAAGACCCTGGGTGAGAAGATCGCCGCAATCGTAAGCCTCCGCTTGAGCACCAAACAGCTGGGGCTCTTCTCGCGGCTGCTGGCGACGCTTTTGAAAGCCGGACTTCCTCTGCCGGTGGCCATCACCGACATCGTTGAGCAGATTGACAACAAACACTTCAGAAACGTCATCGCCGATGTAAAGGAAAAAATAGAACAGGGCTCGTCATTCTCGAACGCGCTCTCGGTACACCGGGCTATCTTTCCGGACATGTATGTCAGCATGGTTCGCGTGGGTGAAAACCTCGGCTCCCTTGACCAGGTCATCGCGCGTCTGGCCGACATTGAGGATAAGCAGAACATCCTGACCAGCAAGATCCGTTCGGCTCTGTACTATCCCGCCTTCATGCTCCTCTTCGCCATGGCAGTGACGATGTTTCTCATGACGAGCGTGATCCCCACCATAGCGAGCATGTTCGAGGACCAGAAGCGGGACCTGCCCCTGGTCACCACCATCATCATCGGCATCAGCAACTTCATGTCTCATTTCTGGTATGTCCCCATCATCCTGGTCATTCTGCTGATATATCTCTACCGCCGCTATGTCCAGACGCCACAGGGGAAGCGCAGAGTCGATGAATTGAAACTCAGGATCCCCCTTGCCGGCAACCTGTACCGGCGCCTCATCGTGTACCGGTTCACGCAGAACCTGGGCATCCTGCTGAGCAACAAGGTTGACCTGATAAAGTCTTTCGAAATAGTCAAAAAAATCGTGGGCAACGTGATTGTAGAAGAGAAAATCGAAGAAGCGGCCATGAAAATCAAGGAAGGCGCGTCTGTGTCCAACTCGCTCAAGAAATCAGAATTCCTGCCCAAGCTCGTCCTGGGGATGATATCGGCCGGAGAGGCCAGCGACAACCTTGACACCATGCTCATGAATATAGGAAACGTGTATGAGACCGAGCTGGACCTGACGGTTACCAGCCTGACAAGCCTGATCGAGCCCATTATCATCATCATCATGGGCGTTATCATCGCGCTCATCGTGATGTCGGTCATACTGCCGATAACGCAGATGAATCTTCTCCTTGAGTAGCGGCCATTATAATGAGTAACAAAAAGGCGTATTCGTGGTTCTCATATGATATAATCGGACGATCGGCCTGAAAAACAAGCCGCCGGGCACACGGATGGAGGAAATCGATACCTCGCAAGCTGATACGCGTGTTCCCGTATGCCGGCGATCGTGGTGACTGAACATATTCATCGCACGAAAATATTTAAATCTATAGCGAGGAGAAAATAATGAAACTGCTCGACTCACTTAAACGCACGGTTCATCGCATCATCTCCGGCCTCCGCACAAACAGGGGCTTCACCCTGATCGAGATCATGATTGTCGTGACCATTATCGCCCTGCTCAGCGCCGTGATCATCGTGCCGAATGTGACCAGATACCTAAAAAAATCAAAGGTGGAAGCTGCCAAACTCCAGATAAAGAATTTCAATCTTCCCCTCCAGGAATACATGAGCGCGCGGGGGAACTACCCGGCCACGGATGAGGGGCTGGATGCGCTCGTCAAAGACGGATATTTGAAAAAGGTGCCCCTTGATCCGTGGGGGAATCCGTATCAGTACCGGTTCCCCGGCGAGAGCGATACCGAGGAATTCGATATCTGGAGCTTCGGCGGCGATGGAAAAGAGGGCGGAGAAGGCTTCAACGCCGATGTCAAGAGCTGGGAGGAGAAATAAATAATTCAGCATGGATACCGTTTTCGGCGCCGGTAAAAAAAAAATCTGGCATGATAGCGGCGGTTTCACCCTGATCGAGCTGGTGGTCGTCATCGCCATCATCTCCATTTTATTCATGATCGCGACCCCGCGGCTTACCAAACTGTTCAGCACTCAGCGGCAAAACTTCGCCATTTTCACCGGCATGGCGGCAAAGACATTCGACGACTCCTTTCTCAACAACAGAACCAATTATCTCACGGTACACCTGAGAAATATGGGCCCCGAAGGCTCACAGGGCCAGAAGGACGTGTTCAACCGGAGAAACGGCATTGCGGTCCTGAATATCGTGGACGGCGAGTTCGTCGAGAGCGATCGGAAATCCCTGAAGTTCAAGGAATTCTCCGATTCCTTCGTGATCGAAGAGGTCGTCAAGCCATCAGGTGAAAAAATCACCAATGGCAACGTCCTGATACCCTACTACCCGCATGGATATTCGGACAACGTGATCATTCATGTGCTGGTGAACGGAGAACAGCAATGGTCGATTCGTATCGACAAGCATATCAAGGAACCGAAAGTAATAGAAGGATATATCGGATATGAAGCAGAATAAAGGATTCGTCCTGGTGGAAATCCTGGTCGCCCTGGCGATACTGTCTATAGTGCTCCTGAGCGTGATCTCAGGAGTTCAATCGAGCATCTACGTTATCGCGGGCATGAAAAATTACACCCGGGCAATGCTGATCGCCAGAAGCCGGATGAACGACTTCATCCTCCGGAACATGCGGGGCACCGATCTGAAGGATGAGCCGGTAAAAGAGTATCCCGGTTTCGCTGTCAGCAGGGTCACCAAGCGCTTCGAGCATCCCATGATCGACCTGGGACCGCTATCGGCCAACAGGACCGAGATCACCGTCAACTGGAAGGAGCGGGGCCGCGAGCGCGAATATACAGTGTCATATATATATCAGACGCAATGACCACAGCAGTACTACATTCCCCGGCCGCCTTCTCCGGACACGTTTATACGGGCCGGATCTCGAACGACTCCGGGTTCACCCTGATCGAGATACTGGTCGCGATGGCAATCGCCTCGATCATCATGATCATGGTCTACGCCTCGTACCGTTCGATACTCGATTCCATAAAACGCTCAACCGGCCACGCGGAATTCTATGAAAACGTGAACCTGGCCGTATCGAAAATCGACCAGGACCTGTCGAATTCCTATTACAACAGATACAATAAGAGCATCTGCTTCGTGTCCGAGGATGAAAAGGGGAACAGCCGGCTGAACTTCGTAACCGTGAACCACAACGATTACAATTTCGCCGGAACGCTCCAGACGCCGGTACACATGAGTGACGTAAAAGAGGTGGGATACTATCTACGAGTAGATAAAAACACCCAGGGCCTCCACAATTTGATCAAGCGGGAGGACTATCATTACGACGATGACCCGCTCGGCGGGGGATCTGAAAACGTTCTTCTGCCCAATGTGTCGAGCCTGAAGTTCGAGTTCCACCGGGGGAACGACTGGGAAGAAAACTGGGATTCGCGCCAGAACAACGCCTTCCCCCGCGCCGTGAAAACCACGATGGTAGTGAAAAACTACCAGGGGCAAGAGGAGACATTCGAGTTTACCACACTGTTGAACATACGGGAATTCAGATAGCATGGGCATAACGGACAGATTTATTCGGCGCTATGCAGCGCGCGCGCGGGACCTCCGGGAGAAGGGCTCCTTTGTCTATCTCCGCTCTTCCACAGGGTATGTCCTCATAATAGTCCTGATCATCACGACGCTTCTGGTATCAGTCGCCGGAGAATTCATCGTCATCGCACAGTCGAATATCGGATACGGGAATAAGCTCAAAGACCAGCTGAAGGCCAGCTACCTGGCCAAATCGGGCGTCCAGCTGGGGCAGTTCGTGCTGTACGCCGACCTCAAGGGCGTGACCACGGAAATGCTTACCGGCAAGCCGACGGACAAGGATATCGATTCGTATAACGACATATGGGCCATCGACTTTCCGGCCATTCCGCTTGACGACGGTTCCCTGAAACTCCAGATATCCGACGAGAATTCCAAAATAAACCTGAGCGTCCTGGCCAATGAGTTCACCGAGCGCACCAAATTTTATTTATTCTCGCAGAATTTCTTCATGATCATGGGGTTACCCATCGATTTTGCAGACATTATCCATGACTGGGTCGATGTGGACGACTCACGCATGCCCTACGGAGCCGAAGGACCGGATTATTACCAGACCCTGACGCCGTCTTACACGGCCCAGAATAACGCCATGGACAGCATCGACGAAATGCTCATGCTCAAGGATATGACGCCTGAAATCTACTACGGTTTTGGTGGCGGGAACTTCGAAGCAGAAAAAAACGAGCAGAATCTGGTGGAGCATAACAAGGGTAATATCAGCCTCGACCTGGACAAAATCCGGGAACTGGCCGGGGGAGCGGTCCCGAACATTGAGGCCGGCGAAAAGAACAGGGAGCTGACCGCCATCGGCAAGGAAAAAAGCAGGAAGCTGTCGGATTACTTCACCGTGTATGGAGACCGCCAGGACTATACCAGCGACTTCAACAAGATTAACATCAACACCGCTTCGTTCCGGGTATTATCTGCGTTGACAGATAAAATGACGCCTGATATTGTGACTGAGATCATTAACCGGAGACTGGTGCAGCCATACAAGTCGGTAGACGAGATTAAGGATCTGATCAACGACCAGACCATTCTCGACCGGCTTACCGTGCATTCGTACATTTTCAAGATTATTTCCACCGCCGTCATCGGCGATACCCAGGTGAAGATTACCGCGATATACAACCGCAACATGAGGAACATATACTACTGGTGCGAAGAATAATTCTGTGGAGTGGTGCTTGTGTTCGAGAATATAGCCGCTATCGACGTGGGGACCTCTTCGGTTAAAGTGGTTACCGTGAAAACGGGATTCAGGGATTTCCAGCTCAAATCCTTCAATTACGAAGATACTGACCTGGACAGGGACGACCGCGCGGCAGCCGTCGCGGAGACCATCCAGAAAATCCTGGCAGAAGAAGATTTCAACGGCTACCGCGTCATCACCAACCTGCCGATGGAGATGGAGATCATCCGCACCATTTCGTTTCCGTTCAGCGACGTGGAGAAAATAGCCGACGCGATACCCTACGAGGCCGAAGAGAATATCCCCTTCAAACTTGACGATCTCATACTCGACTTCCAATCGCTTAAGAGCAACAAAGAAAACGAGGGAAGGATCCTCCTGGCTGCCGCGCACAAGGCAAGCATAAACGGCTTTATACAAATATTGAACGCCGTCGGCATCAAACCGCTGAGAATGGGCATGGAAGCGAACGCCCTGTTCGAATGTTATCGGTATTTCAATAAAATAGAGAACGAGGCCGTGATTCAGCTCGACATCGGCCACAATAAAACCATCGTCAATTTAATTGAAAACAACCATCTGCTGTACACCCGCTCCATCACCGTCGGCGCGAACAAAATCATCGCGGCGATGGCCGGCTCCCTGAAAATACAGCAAACGGAAGCGGCGCGGCTCTTCCTCAACTTGAACCTGGATCTCATGTCTTTCGATAACAACGCGCAACGGGATCACTACAAAACGCTCGGTCTGACCCGTCACCAGCTGCGGAATATTTTCAACACGGCGCTTGAAGCCACTGACGAGCTCATCGAGCAGATTATCCTCACCCTGAAGGCAATGCAGGTCGAGTGCGGCGAGATAACCTTCAACCGCGCCCTGATATCAGGCGGCGGGTCCAACATCGCCGGCCTCGGGTCGATCATTTCCCGGGAGCTCGACATACCGGTTGACGCACTCCCCTTCCTGGACGACTACCAGGAACGGAACATCCGGACCCAGTTTCCCATCGCTTTCGGAACGGTCCTGGCCTACCTCAACCGCCGGCGCTCATCGATCAACTTCCTGAAAGGCGAATTCATACCGGATATCGCCAGCGAATCGAAAAAAATATATTACCTGTCCGGCGGATTCGCCGCTCTCTCGGTGATT
The DNA here is from genome assembly GCA_001829455.1 of Spirochaetes bacterium RBG_13_51_14. Taxonomy (GTDB): domain Bacteria; phylum Spirochaetota; class UBA4802; order UBA4802; family UBA5550; genus RBG-16-49-21. The sequence continues at coordinate 2,524 of MIBH01000054.1, read as the reverse complement.
ATCCTTATCATCAACTTCATCCTGACCGCCGTGTTGACGGCCAGATCCAACATGCAGTATGACAAGATTCTGATTGAACAGTACGGTCGATACTTCCATTCCAGGAGCGTGTCAAACGACCCCATCGGCGACGCGAAAAAGCTGATCAAGAATGAAAAAAAGGAACTTGAAGGCATAACCAGGCTGATACCGGATACCGGCTCGTTTCTTGACGTGATGAAAGACATCCTGACCTATTTCCCCCAGGACGCCAATTTTGTCCTGAACAACCTCGTGTACAACGAGAGCATAATGATGCTGGAAGGCATCGCCAGCTCGAGTTCCAGCATTGACAGCTTTAAAGAGAGCCTGATTAAAACGAAAAAATTCGATTCCGTCACGCTGAACATTAAATATTCGCGTCAGGACGAGGTGCGGTTTTCAATGACCATCAAACACAAGATAACGCCCCCCGCGAAGAAAGAGTAAGGTGACACCGCATGATTGAACTGAACAAACGAGAAAAACGACTGCTGCAGCTCCTTGCCCTCCTGGTCGGGGTTTTGCTCGTCTATTTCCTGATCATATCGCCGATCCTGAGCCTGCGGGAAAGCATCAACAGCGAATACGAATCAAACATGGCGAAGCTGAACACCCTCGATAAGCTCTACGAACAGTACCGCGACATCCGGCAGAAAATCTCCCAGTACAACGCCCAGCTGAACAACACCCGGGGCATCACTTCGCTCATTGAAGAAAACGCGCAAAGCCTGAATATCATCAAAAACAAGACCTACACCCGGGACCGCCCCACCATCACGCAGGGAAAATACAAGAAAATATCGGCCGATGTGAGGTTCGAAGGCATTGATATCAATTCGATACTGAACTTTATTTACCGGATGGAAAACTCCGGCATGATGATACAAATCAGCTACCTGCGCATCAACCAGACGATCAAGGGCCGCAATACCTATGACGTCACGATAACATTCAACAGCATTACATCGCAGTAACCAGTATGAGGAACCGATGAATTTGACCAATCTCAAACATTTAATCCTGACGAATATAAAATCGATCTTCAATTTTTCCCATCTCTGGGGCATGGCCAAGGAAGCCCTGAAGCTTCCCTACGCCAAATCCTACCTCGCAGTCGCGGTACTTTTCACCGGTCTTTTTATCGTTGTGACATTTCCCTACGACATGCTGCTCCGGAACAAGCTGAAAAACCTTGAGAAAACCCTGGTGAAGACCATCTACGTGACCGAGATCGACTTCAATCTCTTCGATATCATCGCCATGAACAACATATACATGGTCCTCCGCAGCGGCAGCGAGATAACCATACGGAACGCCGATATCGATATTTCGCTCCTCAGGCTCCTCTTCTTGAAAGACATAAAGGGCACCGCCCAGCTCGTCGGATTAAAATACAACTCTGATGGCACGCAGCTTACGTTCAATCTCAACGGTAACATATTCCTCGACTACAAGTCCCTTTCAGGGATACCCCAGGGCGGCGACTTCAACGTCATCATAGAGAATGTCGCGTTTAAACCCGGCGTTATCAACCTGCCGGACAGCATGGGAGGCCTTCCGCTCACGCTCCCGCTGATAAAAATCAGCTCCATTAAAATCGATGCCGACATATCCGGGCAGAAGATCAATATTAAAAATATACGGATTTTCGGCAAGGACCTGAACGGCACCATCACCGGCTCCGTCACCATGTCGAAAAGCATTATAAACTCGCGCCTCGACCTGAAGCTGACCATCGATCCGAATTCTTCGGCGCTGGAGAATTATCGCGACCTCCTTTCCCGATTCATGAACGACAGCAATCAGCTGGTGATCCCCGTGCGGGGCTCGCTCATGATGCCGCGCGTCGAATTCCCGCAGACGGAATCAGCCGCTCCCCCTCTCCCCGCCGGGTCGGAACATCCGATGGACAAGATCCTCCCGGTCCCGTAGGCAGGTGGTCCCGTGAAAATCATCCTTGCGCGACATTCGGGCTTCTGCATGGGGGTCAGGAACGCCGTTCTGCGAATCATCCATGAGATTAACTCCTCCAACGAAGCTCTGTACCTGTACGGCCCGCTTATACACAACCCTCAGACAATCGATGTTCTTAGCAGCAGGGGTTTGAAGACCATCGATTCGCTGAAGGAGATCTCAAAAAAGCGCATTGCCATCAGGACGCACGGGATCCCCGTTGAGGAAAAACAGCTTCTGAAAAAGTGTGCCTCCCGGGTGATCAACCTGACCTGCCCGCGGGTGGCGAGAGTCCAGTCAATCATCAAAAAATATTCGTCGCAGGGTAACTATACCGTCATCACCGGGGACCGGGACCACGCCGAGGTCATCGGCTTGATGAGCTACGCCTCTCGCGGCGTATCGGTCATATCGGACGTCGGCGAAACCGACGTGATCCCGCCGGCGGAGAGCTATGTCGTTGTTTCCCAGACGACGTTTGATCGCGAGCTGTTTAAAAAGATCGTTAAGCGCATCGAGACCCGATTCAAGAACGTCACCGTAATCGACA
>MIBH01000053.1:43242-57827 GCA_001829455.1 Spirochaetes bacterium RBG_13_51_14 | reverse complement strand
GAAGATTGACTTAAAAGGAGCCGTATTATATACGTTCGCGATGTATTCATAATCCGAGATGCATAATCTAGTCTTTCCAAAATATTTATATGCACGTTTATCGTTGTTTGTATCTCCATGTAATACCTCTTGCATGATTTACTGTTATACAGAGTTATACGAATAAAATTGAAATAATAAAAAATATTTTTCAGATAGTTATCGGTAATTATTATTTTGCAGAGGAAATTGATTGTGAAATCGTGTTTTGAGGGTGTTGATCCGTTTGCTATATCTCTTTTACTTCAACCGGCTCCGGGTGGACCATCACGTCCGCATTGGGGATTGCTTCCTGGATCGTCATTTCGATTCTGTCAGTCAGCTCATGAGCGCAGTCGAGGCTCTGCGTGCCGTCGGTCAGGATGTGGATGTCGATGAAAAGCCGGGGACCGGACGATCTAAACCGGATATTATGGCAGTCAACGACGCCGGGTATTTCCTCCACGGTTTTTTTAATCATGTCGTACATGCCACGCGGAGCGGCGTCGAGGAGCGCCTGTATCGTGCGGATCCCGAGCCGGATACTCACATAGATAACTATCAGCGCCACAATAAGGGCCGCAACGGCGTCGGCATTTTCGAGCAAAACCCATTCCCTGTTCGACTCGGCAATTCTTAAGCAGGCCAGGCCGAGGATGACAACGCCGGAACTCCAGATGTCGGTGCTGAAGTGGATGGCGTCAGCCTCAAGGGCCTGGCTGTTATGCTTTCGCGCGGCACGAAAAAGCACCCGGGAACGGGAATAGTCAATGATGATTGACACTGACATGACAATGAACGCCCAGATCGATGCCTCAACCGCAACGGTTTTAAAAAAAATTCTGTTGACCCCTTCATAGATGATCCACACGCAGGTTGCCAGAAGGAGCAGTGTCTCGAACAGGGCCGAGAGATTTTCAACTTTTCCGTGGCCGTACAGATGGGTATGATCAGCCGGCCGCACTGAGATACGTATAGCAAAATAGGTGATGATGGCGGCGACCATGTCCAGGGCGGAATGGGCCGCTTCGGCCAGTATGCCGAGGCTGCCCGTCATCGCGCCGACAACGATCTTCATGCCGGTCAAGCCGATCGCAGCAATTACAGATGATAGAGCAGCCGAGCGCTTTTCGCGCTCGATACGGGCCTCATCATCGCTCGGGATGTAATTCTGATTTCTTGACAAGTGGTTCCCGTTAAGAGCTATTTCTATAGTTCGATATTATATTCAAATATAACGTATGTTAGCTCTTTCTCCTTGCTCAGCCACGCGTTAACTCGCCCTGATGTTATGCAGCAGTATCAATGTTAGATCGCAATAATTTACTTCACCCTGTCTTATTGGATAAAGATGGAGCGCCCCAAATATTTTTCTATATTTTATATATAATAAAATTTGTCAAGTTCAAAGCAGGGGGCGGACAACAATATACAGGTGTCACACATATCTTCAATTGTGTTTTACTGTAAAGAGCTCCACATAATCACCAATCGAATCTCTCGACACACTGTTGCAGTTGTCAAATTCAAACCATGATGTGAACTGAAGTGTATTATTGGGTATTTTTTTTAGGAGGCAGAACGAGTGACATGACTATCGAAATGACCAGTATTCCGCCAACCACAGACAGCGCCATGGAAATAGGAATTTTGTAGTATTCGGAGATGAGCATTTTAACCCCCACGAAGACCAGTATCAATGACAGACCGTAGTGGAGATACACGAAAAGTTTCATGATCCCCGACACGGTGAAATAGAGGGCCCGGAGACCCAGAATGGCGAAAATATTTGAAGTGAAGACGATGAAGGGATGAAGTGTGATCGATAGAATCGCCGGTATGGAATCAACGGCGAACACGATGTCTGTCGTTTCGACGACAATGAGCACCACGAAAAGTGGAGTCGCTACTATCCTTCCTGCTTTTTTTATGAAGAATTTGCCGCCGGAATATTCGCGGTCAACAGGATAGACTTTATTAAATCCACGAAGCAACAGATTCTTTTCCGGATGGATCTCCTTTTCCTTCTGAAAGGCCATCTTGATGCCGACGTAGACCAGAAAAGCGCCCAGGATATAGATGGTCCAGTGGAACCGCTGGATTATAGCAACTCCCGAGAATATGAATACGGCGCGCATGATAATGGCGCCAAGGATGCCCCAGAACAGGATTTTATGCTGATAACGCAGTGGTATACCGAAATAGCTGAATATAATTATGAATACAAAGATGTTATCCACGCTGAGGGATTTCTCAATCAGGTATCCGGTGAGAAATTCCATGGCGTAGTTAAAGCCCATGTAAAAATAAATGCCGACATTGAATATGAGGGAAAGCGTGATCCAGAAAAGAGTCCACAGGAGCGCTTCTCTGACCTTTATTTCATGATCCTTTTTCTGCAACACCAGCAGGTCAAGGACCAGCATCCCGATGATAAAGACCACAAACCCGATCCATAATAGCGCCTGCTTCATTAGTGGATTCTCCTATGCTGCAATAAGATAGACGATCGCCGATATGGCAGCGGTCCAGGGGATGGTATATTGCGGTTATGGTTTAATTTAGTCAATATTAATGTTTATGGATTGATAATAATTATAGACTTGTTGCAAGACTACTCATAATTATTCATTTTTACCCCCGCCGCCGAAGGCGGCGGGGGTAAAAATCATTGATTATTGAATTTTGCAACAAGTCTTAGTTATAGCCTCTATTGCATACTCATTCCGCAGATATTAATTGTTCATTTTTTCTTTTCAAATCGCATGCGCAGTATTTCGTACAGAATGGGAATTACTGAAATAAGGATGATGGCAATGATTACCAGGGAAAAATATTTTTTCACGAAAGGCAGGTTGCCGAAGATATATCCTGACAGCACGAATATTGAAGGCCATACGATTCCGCCGAATACGTCATAGGCCAAAAAACGAGTATAGGTCATTCTGCCGATTCCGGCCACAAACGGCATAAATGTTCGTATGATCGGTATAAAGCGGCCCAGGATAACGGTTTTCCCACCATGTCTCTTGTAGAATTCGTGTGTCCGTTCAAGGTGCCTCTTGTTCGGGAATCGCGTGGTTTCCGCGCTGAAAACCTTTGGGCCGATAAAGTATCCGATCCAGTAGTTGGTATTATCGCCGATGATGGCGGCGGCGGGGAATACTATCATGAGTATATTAAGGTCAAAGGCGCCGATGGCTGCCAGGGCACCGGCTGCGAAGAGGAGGGAGTCGCCCGGCAGGAAGGGTGTGATCACGAGACCTGTTTCGCAGAAGACGATCACGAACAGTATGAGATACGACCACATCCCGAAACTTTGAATGATGATGTTCAGGTATTTGTCAACGTGAAGGACAAAGTCGACGAGTTGTAGGATTAGGCCCATGGCGTATTCTCTTGATATATCAGGGATACTAAATATCAGGCTGTGGAACGCTATTCGAGCATGCAGCGTTTGTCAAGAATTTATAATTACTTGTATACGTGGCTGGGTTACGGACCCGATGTCATATTTATATTATTTTAAGACAACGATTGACACAAAATCGTGTAATTCGCAAACTGTGCAGATGCATAACGTTTCGCGAGGATATGGCGGTCATTGAATGGAGTTCTTGCATTAATAAACATTGATGAATAATTGTTTGTATCAGATAAGATCCGCAGATTCCGCATGGAACATTGATTTTACGAAAATTTTAGGTAAAATAAAATTGACAATTTAACTGAAACTATTTATCTGCATTAATCATGAAAACTAAAAATTTATTTAAACTCATAATCGCTTTGTTCAGCGCTACCATGTTGCTATTCGCGTGCGGAAAGGGAAGACGATCGATTACTGCTGCGGGATCAACCGCTTTTCAGCCATTCGCCGAGAAATTGGCCGACCAGTTCATGGCTGCCAATCCCGACATTAATGTCATCATACAGGGGGGGGGGTCGGCGGTCGGCATACAGTCGGCCCTGTCCGGGGCGGCGAATATCGGAATGGCCGACCTGGTCATACTCCCGCCGGAAGCGAAGGCTCTCGTCTCGTCTTTTGTCGCGCGGGACGGTATTGTGATGATCGTCAATCCGAAGAACCAGGTCAAAGGATTGACGCTACAACAGATACGGGATATATATAACGGGAAGGTTGAGAATTGGAAGGACGTTGGCGGCGGCGATAATCCTATAACGGTTGTTTCGCGCGAAGCAGGATCGGGCACGCGTTCCTCCTTTGAAACCATTGTTGAAAATATAAAATTAAAGAAGGAGGCGGTCGTACAGGACTCCAACGGTACGGTCCGTGAGACGGTCGCCAACGACGCCAACGCGATCGGGTATATTTCTCACGGGTTGATCAATGATAAAATAAGACCCCTTGCGATTAATGGCATCGCCTGCACCACGGAAGAGATACTGAAGGGCAGGTATATTCTGGTGAGGCCGATATTTCTTCTGACCAGGGGAGCACCAGTAGGCGACGTGAAAATGTTTATTGATTATATCCTTTCAAAAGAGGGCCAGGACACCATAAAAGCGAATGGTCTTATCCCTGCGAAATGAATCGAAAATTTTAACGGCGCGGTGTTTTTGGTGGATAACCTGATGCCGGTTGCATGTATGGAGATGCACACCGGCATCATCTAAATCATGTATATTTTATCCCTGCGAGACTTCTTGTAATAATATCAACTTTTAAATGATGAAATTGTTTTCAGAAAAGAGCATTAAGAAGGCACTGACGGTTATTGCTTTTTCAGCAATAGCCGCGCTGTTATTAATTGTTGTGTTTATAATCCTCGAAGGCCTTCCATTTATTTTCAAAGTCGGGATCAGTGATTTTCTCTTCTCATCCGAATGGGAGCCGCAGATGGGCAGATTCGGCATTTTTCCCATGATCATCGGTTCGCTGGTCGTCACCCTGGGATCGATGATCGTGGGCATTCCGCTGGCTCTATCCGGTGCCATATTCCTGTCTGAATTTGTCCCGCGATGGGCGATGCGCATAATCAAGCCAACCATTGAGTTACTGGCAGGAATTCCCTCTGTCGTGTATGGATTTATCGGCGTCATGGTTCTCGCCCCTCTGATACGGGATTATCTGGGCGGGCCGGGCCTGTCAATACTGGCTGCCTCTATAATCCTCGGCATAATGATCCTGCCGACGATTCTCAGCATATCCATCGATTCCCTGAAGGCCGTTCCGCAATCGTACCGGGAAGGCGCATTCGCCCTGGGCGCGACGCACTGGCAGACGATACACATGGCAGTATTGCCGGCTGCGAAGTCCGGAATTATAGCGGGCATCATCCTCGGCCTCGGCAGGGCGATCGGAGAGACCATGGCTGTTATTATGGTTACCGGCAATGCGGTAATTCTCCCGAAATCCCCACTCTATTCAGTAAGGACGCTGACGGCAAACATAGCGCTGGAAATGGGGTATGCCACCGGAATGCATCGCCAGTCTCTCTTCGCGACCGGCGTCATACTCCTTATTATAATCATGGTGCTCAATTACACGGCAACTATAGCCATCAGGAGGAGGGTCGGGAAGAAATGATCATACGTCCCAAGTACACTCAAGTCCTGGCGGTATCATTATTGGTCCTGGCCACCCTTGCCACCCTGGCCATTCTGGTATTCATAATAGTTTTTGTTCTCGGCAAGGGGCTTCCCAATATTAACGCGGAATTTCTTTTTTCCAACCCGGAAGACATGGGAAGGGCCGGCGGCATATTCCCGACGATCGTCGGAACCGTTGCTTTGACCCTTACGGCGATATGCATCGCAACGCCGTTCGGCGTCGGCACGGCGGTTTTCCTGACGGAGTATACCCGCGAATCCCGCATTACCCGGATCATCCGGTTCGGCGCGGACTGTCTCGCCGGTATACCATCGATAATCTTCGGTCTCTTCGGTTTCATCTTTTTCGTCACCTATCTGCGGATGGGATGGTCGATATTGTCCGGATCCCTCACGCTCGCTTTCATGATACTGCCGACGATCATCCGCACGAGCGAGGAGGCGATAAAGTCCGTTCCATACTCTTACCGCGAGGTCAGTTTCTCACTGGGGGCGACTCTCTGGCAGACGGTCTACAAGGTCGTCCTTCCGAACGCGCTGCCGGGAATCCTCACCGGTGTCATGCTCAGCGTGGGGAGGTCCATAGGCGAAACCGCCGCCATCATTTTCACGGCCGGGTCGTCGCTCCGGACCCCGCATTCCCTTTTTGACTCGGTGCGAACCATGTCGGTCCATTTCTATATCCTCGCCCGCGAGGGATTGTCGAATGAAAAAGCGTATGCCACGGCAACCGTGCTCATTGTATCCATTCTAATGATAAATTTGAGCTCATACTGGCTTATGAATAGATTCATATTAAGAAAGACGAAATAGCCCCTGTCGGGGCTGTTAGTGAAAAATCCAGCGTACAGGGCACCCATGACTGATAGAAGCAAATTCATCATCGAAAACTTAAATGCGTACTGGAGTGATGTTCAGGTATTAAGGTCGATAAATATCAATATCGTATCCAACAAGATACTGGGCATTATCGGGCCGTCCGGCTCGGGGAAAACGGTTTTTCTCAGGACCCTGAACCGCCTCAACGATCTCGTGCCGGAAATCAGGATTGATGGCAGAATCCTGCTTGACGGCAAAGACATCTATGATCCGGACGTGGACCCGGTTGAGCTGAGGAAAAAAATCGGGATCGTATTCGCCCTGCCCATTCCCCTTCCCGCGAGCATTCACGACAATGTCATATACGGTCCCTCGCTTTCCGGGATCAGAAATAGGCACAAACTCGATGAGCTGGTCGAAAAAAGCCTGAAGTCAGCTTTTTTATGGGATGAGGTAAGAGACAGGCTTACAACATCGGCAATGAGGCTTTCAGGCGGGCAGCAGCAGCGCCTGTGCCTCGCGCGGATACTGGCCATGGAGCCCGATGTCATAATGCTCGATGAGCCGTGTTCAGGTCTTGACCCCATATCGACATCGCAGATAGAATCAGCCCTGACCGAATTGAAGAAAGAGTACACCATCATCCTTGTCACGAATAACACGAAGCAGGCAGCACGGGTCGCGGACAATACCGCCTTCTTTCTTATGAATGAGATGATTGAATACGGACCCACGGACGTCATATTCACGGTGCCGCGGGATAAGAGAACGATTGATTATATCACCGGCCGGTTCGGTTAATGGTCCATGACGCATAAAATTGATATCAAAAACCTCAACCTCTATTACGACGAATTTCACGCATTGAAGTCCGTGAACATGGTGGTGGGTGAGAAAAATATCATCGCCCTTATCGGTCCTTCCGGGTGCGGAAAGTCGACGCTTCTCCGCACTATCAATAGAATGAACGACCTCATAGAGGGGGTGCGGATCACCGGGGAAGTATTTCTTGACGGCAACAACATATACGACCCGGGCATGGATCTGTACGAGTTGAGGAAACGGGTCGGCATGGTTTTCCAGCGTCCCAACCCGTTCGCCAAGTCGGTTTCTGAAAATGTCGCTTTTGGATTGCGGGTTGCGCAATTCAAGAATAAAAAGAAAATCGCCGAAATAGTGGAGAGGAGCCTCAGGGCAGCCGGGCTGTGGGATGAATTGAAGGACAAGCTTAACCGGCCCGCCCTCGATCTGCCCCTCTACCAGCAGCAGCGTTTGTGTATTGCGCGGCTTCTGGCGGTGGAGCCGGAGGTCATTTTGATGGACGAGCCGTGTTCCGCCCTGGACCCCATAGCAACCATGAAAATAGAAGAAATGATGGTTGAGCTGAAAAGGAATTATAATATCATCATCGTCACCCACAATATGCAGCAGGCGGCGCGGGTGTCCGACCTCTGCGGCTACATGCTGCTCGGCGAGATGATCGAATTCAATAAAACATCAGAGATCTTTACGAATCCAAGGGATAAAAGGACACAGGACTATATCACGGGCCGTTTTGGCTGATGCGGGGGAAAAAAATTCAATTATTATGGCTATTCAGCAACAAGTCTATTATATTTATCATGGATGCGGAAATCGTACGATTTATCGAAGTAAAATCATTTTACTTGCCATAAAAACAACCGGGGGAAGAGATGGAACGTCATTTTGATGAGGAGTTAACAGCACTTAAAAATCAGATTCTGGAAATGGGCGCCATTACTGAAAGGATGGTGAGCGATGTTCTCAAGGCGCTTATGGAGCGCGATGGATCCATATTGAAATCTATAGAAGAAAATGAAAATACAGTCAACAGGATGCAGATGGAGATCGATGAGTGCTGCCTGAAGCTAATCGCGCTTCACCAGCCCACCGCCAATGACCTCAGGCTCCTGATGGGTGTGTCAAAGATTAACGCCGAGCTGGAAAGGGTCGGGGACCATGCGTTAAATATAAGCAAGCTTGTGACGGCGATCATCGAGCATGAACAGTTGAAACCTTTTATCGACCTTCCCAAAATGGTTGAAATTGCGCGGGGAATGTTCAAGGAAAGTCTGCGCGCTTTCGTGGAGCTGGATGTGGACAAGGCGACATCGATCCTGCTTCGCGATGACCAGGTTGATGAACTCAGGAATAAGATCGTAGACGAGCTGATTCAATTCATGTGCGGCGATTCGTCAACCGTCCAGGTTGCGCTGCGCATCATTTTGCTGGCGAACAACCTCGAGAAGATCGCGGATCATGCGACCAATATCGCCGAGGTCGTTATTTTTGTCGCCCAGGGTAAAGATATCCGTCACCATGCCGAGCCGTTAACGTAGCACTACACTATTCTTCTACGATGATATAAACAGCACCAATGTCCGGTGTTTGTAGCGTCATGGGCCGTCTGTCCGGTCTGCGGCCTTTCGGTGCTATTGTCCCGGAGAACTGCTGCCTGCAATCTTCAAAATATCCATTATGTGTTCATCGTCGAACCATAACAACTTTATGTCACATCTTATTTGCTCCATGATTTTTCAGAAATCAGGAATCATAAATTTATTAATGAAATTTTTGAAATGCAGTTGACAATCATCCAAACGGATGACACGTATATTAATTCCAAAAGCACAGGATGTTCCGCTGTCTGCTCTTTTAATATATCGATATTTTTAACACCGTGAGAACATCGGAGGTTGTCATGCGCGGAGGAAAAGTATTCACCAGACATGATTATGATCGGCTCAAGCGGATCATAGATGACAAGGATACCGTGTCCGACCTGGATGAGAAAACCGTGGATACTCTGAAGCATGATCTTGAACATTCCCAGCTTGTTGAGCCCACCGATGTCAGGCCCAATATCGTGACAATGAATTCAAAGATCTGCCTTAAGAACATCGGAAACGGAAGGAAGCAGATATACTCGCTGGTGTTTCCCGGCGAATCCGCCACAGAGAGCGCCTTAAACGTTTTTTCCTGCATCGGCACACAGGTTCTCGGCAGCACGATCGGGACCGTGATTAAAACCAATCCCGTCGAAGACCAGTACGTCGTCATAGAGGAGATCTTATATCAGCCTGAAGCTGCCGGCGATTATCATCTGTAGTCGAGACTCACCAGGTGACCAGCCACCGATGGTCCTCTTTGGTCAGTTTTTTGGCTTTTATCTCCCTGAGCATTTCCAGGGCGTCGTGGTACTCAAGACGTGAAATGACATATACATCCTCGCTGCCACCCGCCAGATACTCGTAATGATATTCGTCGGTATAGAGCCTGCAACACAGGGGGCACATCAATATCTGCCAGGTATATTTTATAATGATAAACTCTTCAAGTTTCGTGACCTCGTACGGGAATGAGCCGAATTCATTCCGGGAGGGAACGTTCACCTTGCTCACTCTATCCGGTAGTTTGCTGCATATCCGGCAATCTGAAAGTTTTATTTTCGGCTGTTGCGAAGGACCCAGTATCATTTTAAGATTTTCTATCGTATACAGGTACTCCATTCTTCTTCTCCGGATTTAACTCTTCTGGCAAGAGTATGAATAAAATATGGAACCTGGTCACAATTGCACATACTGCGTTGCATCATCGAATTTTCTCTTACTGTATCATATCGGTATAATAAGGCAAATCATTTTTGGATCAGTACGGATACTCCTTAGCGGGGAGGTATTATATCCGCATGCTGTTGCGTGTCGACAAATTGGGAAATAAATATTTTTTTACTTGCAGAAATTTAACCATCTGATTAAGGATGTCCGCACAAGTGCGCCCATATGAAGCGGTTCTATTGCCTTAAGGCGCGGTTTGACAGATGAAATCATTATTGAGCGACTTTAAAAAAATATTTTCGGAAAACAAAAAAACAGTTCTGCTGGGTGCGTCATTGACGGCGACACTTGCGGCGTATTTTATTATCTGGCATTTCACTATCATCCTCTTAGGATCCATCTATTCGATACGGGACGTCGCGGGAAGTTTGGCCGGGCGGGCCGCCTACTACCTGCTGGAGAGCGTTATCATTGCAAGCATCGTGTGTGTCGCCTTGATTTTAGTTAAAAGGCCGCTGATCAGGAAATTCATAATCGCACTGGCGCTCACCCTTTTCCTCGGTTCGGAAGTCATCCGCATGTTCGACTGGGGCGCCCTCTTTTTCAACGGAAACCATGTTGACACCAATTTCTGGGCTCATGCATTTTACACAGACGGCCTGATATTCCTGATAACAAAGGCCGCGCTGGCGCTGTACGCATCGGTAACGTTCTTTTTTGTGTTGATGTTTTACCTTTTAAGAGAGTTATACCGTCATACTGATGAGCGGATCCGGAGTGATATATCATGAAGCTCAAACTGGCATTTGTCATCATTGCGGTCAACTGCGCGGCGGCCCTGGCCATCGGTATATGCTTTCTTTCATTTGCGTACCTGGAAGAGATTGCGCGCCGGAGCTTCACGCCGGCAAATAACCCCGCGGTCGGCCCGGGAAACGAGAGACGCGGTGACACCCCGCTGGGAATAGACAAAACAATTTTGATGGACCGGGAGAAATCTGCTGCGAAGATCCAGTCAATGCAGAACATGCTGAAGGATCATCTCAACAACCCCCGCATCTATACCAGGCTGCCGGAAGCCGAATTTTTTAAATCGCTGATCGGCTACTATTTTCTTTCGCGCATCCTGAGCGCCACCACGGTCACGCTGGATCAGGATATAATTAACAACTTCAAGAGCAAAGGAATGATCTTATATTCAATGGATAAAACATATCCGTTGATGAAAAAGAGCATCTATATAGACAAAAGACGCAAAACAGCGAGCAAACCGATCATACGCCCCGGCACGAATATAATTTTTATTTTCGTCGAGTCCTTATCCCAGTTTTTTCTCAGGGATGATGTTCACGGGGTCAAGGGCCTCACGACGCATTTCAAGGATATGGAGCGGGATTCCCTCGTATTCACGAACATGTACAATGCCGCCTTCCCCACCATCAGGGGGCTTATCGCCTCCCTGGGATCAGGAACCTACCTATTGGACGAGAACATCGGTGGTACGAGGATACCAATACCCTGCCGTTTCCTGTTCCTGTCCGATATACTGAAGAAACTTAACTACACCAACATTCACATTCAGGCGGGAAGCGAACGGTTCATCGGTATGAAGAATTTTTTCATGAAACGCCAGAGCTATGACTATTTTTACGGAAGCGAGAGCCTTGCCCTGAAAAATTTCGGCAGCTTCAAAAATGGCTTCGGGGTCGATGATGATACCCTGTTTGACTTCATCGTGGACTGGCTGAAGAAATATCAGGATACGAGACCGTTCCTGCTTACCGTTTCCACCATTAACTCGCACCCGCCATTCAAAGTCAGACAACGTCTCGCCGCGGCTGGAGATAATGATATGCTGAATGCCCTGTACTCCACGGACATCGCATTCGGGAAATTCTGGGATTATTTTAAAAATTCCCGGCACCGCGACAATACCCTGGTCATCCTCACCGCGGACCATGCCATGGGGAACAATAACGAATATATCCGGTTTATGAAAAACCATGAGCAATATTTCCGCCCCTTTTTTGACCGCATCCCCTGCTTTTTCTATTTTCCGGGCGGCGCCTGGCGCGGGATGAAGAACGACACTGTCTGCATGAACCTGGATTTCCTGCCCACTATTCTGGACATGATGAACCTGGATCTGGCGAACCCCTTTATGGGCGTTTCCATCTATGCTGAGAGTAAATACTACAACAGGACAGAGAACATGCTCGGCTGGAACAACATGGATGCAAAAAAACTGGAAGAAGCAAAGAAGGTGCTGAGTTTTTTTCTGAACATCTACCGTGAAGACCGCATAGTGCCCCCAAATTACACCGTTCAATTATACTGAAAGAAGCGGTGGACAATGCTGAAACATATCGCATCGCTATTGACCGGGAAGATCGCCCCTTCTCGGGCTGCCTCCGGCACCGTATCGCCGCCAAGCTTGGCGTCCGTGATTCCCGCACGTGATCCGGATATGAAGGGTGGTGCGGCGCTGCACTTATCCGACTTTATGATTTGAAAAAAACTTCCAGGTTCTTTTTAGCCTGCTGATACGTCTCTTCAAAGGAGAGCTTCGATTTATACCCGGCGGCGTTCTTGTGGCCGCCGCCTCCGTTTTCCATGGCTATTGTGGCGACATCCAGGTCGCCCTTGGTCCGCATGCTCACCTTCACCGGGCCGTGGATATCCTGCTTGATGAGAAGGCTCGCCACAACGCCCTTGACCGTGAGGGGCAGGTTGATCGCCGGCTCGCCCTCGGTGAAGGTGGCGCCTGTTTCCTTCAACATTTCCTGTGTCAGCTTCATGGCGATCATTTTACCGTCGTGGAGAACCTCCATGGTCGCGAGGATATGGCCCCTGAGCTCGAAGCTCGACAGGGCGTTCTGCTCGTATATCTGCTCGTGAATGAAGAAGGGTGTTACCCCAAGCTCTACGAGGTGAGCCGCTATCAGGAAGGTTTCCGGCGATGTCTTGGGATAGACGAACGAGCCGGTGTCGAATACGATCCCGGCATAAAGCGCCTGCGCGGCCCGGAGGGTGAAGTGCTCTTTATAGTGCTGGATGATGTGGTAGATGATTTCGCACACCGATGAAGCCTCGGCCTTGATAATATTGGAACCGGCCCGGGCGTATTCTCCTTCGTGGTGATCGATGATGAAAACTTCCCGAACCTTATTTTTTAGAACGGTGTACGCCGATCCGATGTTATCGTAATCGTTCGTGTCCAGGACGAACTGGGCATAGTCAGTTATGTCGGCGGGCAGCGTGTAGGAGCCGTTCATGACATGAATGTCATGCTCCAGATCCAGGAAGAGGAAGGTGTCCGGAGTCGCGTCTGAATTGATGATCAGCGGCTTTTTCCCGAGTTTTTTCAAAAGCTCGAACATGGCGATCTCGCCTCCCAGACCGTCCCAGTCCGGGCTTTCGTGCGTCGATATGACAAATTTGTCATACTTCGCGAGAAATATGTCGAGTTTGCTCAGTTCTTCCTGCATCAAGCGGTCCCGGCCGGTGTTTTTTTAAGAAGCGGGAATCCCATTTCCTCGCGTATGACCACGTATTGTTCGGCGCACCGACGGGCGATATTCCTTACGCGCGCGATGTATCCCACCCGCTCGGTCACCGATATGGCGCCGCGCGCGTCAAGCATGTTGAACGCGTGCGAGCATTTCAACACATAATCATACGCCGGAAACACGATCCTTTGCCTCGGATTGTCGAGTATCGCCAGGCATTCCTTCTCGTACAGGTCGAAGAGCTTGAAATGGAGCTCGCTATCGGCGATACTGAAATTATAATGTGAGAACTCGAACTCGTTCTGCCGATGCACGTCTCCGTACGAAATGCTGACGTTCCACATGATCTCCGTGAAATGATTCACGCCCTGCAGGTACATGCAGATACGCTCCAGGCCGTAGGTCAGCTCGACCGATATGGGGTTCAGTTCCATGCTCCCGCACTGCTGGAAATAGGTGAACTGGGTGATCTCCATCCCGTCCAACCATACCTCCCAGCCGAGGCCGGCAGCGCCCAGCGTGGGCGATTCCCAATCGTCCTCGACAAACCGGACATCGTGCTCTTCCAGCTTGATTCCCAGGTGCCGGAGCGAGTCAAGGTACTGGTCCTGAACGTCAACGGGAGACGGCTTGAGGATGACTTGGTACTGATAGTAGTGCTGGAGGCGGTTTGGATTGTCACCGTATCTGCCGTCTGTCGGTCGCCGCGAGGGTTCGACGTAGGCCACACGCCACGGCTCGGGCCCCAACACCCGGAGAAATGTAGCAGGGTTGAAGGTACCCGCTCCAACTTCAAGGTCGTATCCCTGAATGATAAGGCACCCCTTTTCAGCCCAGTATTCATTCAATGCGGCGATCAGATCCTGAAAATACATCGCAGACTCCTTGACGTGTGGGGCGGGACCGCCCGCCGCCGGGTGCTGTTCACTCAACCGCTGCTGTCGTGAGGACAACAGTAGAAATGTCGGAAAAATGAAATTAGTCAAGTAATTTATTTCGGATAGCGTCTGGACGGGTCAGAACCCTGAACCGCGACCATGTCGTACGGACGCGAGGACACGCCGCTCCCTGCGATAATAAGGTTCTA
>MIBH01000053.1:25871-43235 GCA_001829455.1 Spirochaetes bacterium RBG_13_51_14 | reverse complement strand
ACGGGCAGGCCCGTCGTTATATGTTGTAGGTGATCGATTCTTTTTTCCCGGTCGCGTCCGCCACGAGATCCGCGAGCGACGTGCATTCGAGCTCCTTTTGAATCGATGCGCTGAGGCGCCTCCAGAGTTTCCGCGTCGTGCAGACCGCGAAGCGCCTGCACGCCTTGTCGTTTTCGACGCAGTCGACAATGCCGGGGGTTCCCTCGAGAATCCTGAATATTTCATACAGGGAGATGTCTTCCGGCTTGCGGGCCAGCAGATATCCGCCGGCGTTGCCGCGTATACTCACGACGAGACTGTTGTTCTTCAAAAGGGTAAGGAGCGTATGAAGGTATTTCTTGGATATTCCCTGTTTTTTCGATATCTCGTTCAGATCGACCGGCTGAGTGGGGTTGTGCAGAGCGATTTCCAGCATCGCCCGCACACCGTACCGTGTCCTGGTTGACAGTCTCATCGTTATTATACTCCCATCGCTATCGTTTTCATCGGATTGCTCTTTGGATTATCCCACCGGCTATCACGCTATCGCCATGATAAAATACTGCCGATTGTCCCGGCGTCACCGCTTCGTGTGGCCGTTTGAAGTATATATTGAAAACGCCACCGATTCTCTCAATTCTACAGGGGACCTCAATCGATGCGTGACGAGTTTTTACCTGTGCGGTTAAAGGGATATAATTGAAAAGAATATTAATATCATCCACAACCATCCCCCGTGACCCCAGTTGATCCTTGCCGCCCACGACAAGCGTATTATGTTCTGCATTAATGCCGATGACATACAGAGGGTGCTCAAATCCTCCGCCAAGTCCGCGTCGCTGTCCTATGGTAAACTGAACGATCCCGTCATGGGTGCCGACTTTGTTTCCATTGGTATCGATGATGTCGCCGCTTTTTACCTGAATGCCCCGCGATGAAAAGAACGACTTCGTATCGCCGCCGGTAACGAAACAGACATCCTGGCTTTCCTTTTTTTCAGCCACCGGGATGCCGGCGCGGCGCGCGACATCCCGTACCCCTTCCTTGTTTAAATCACCGAGCGGAAAGAGTATATGGGCGAGGCGTTCCTGTTGTATAGAATACAAGAAATAGCTCTGGTCCTTGATTCGGTCCCGCGCTCGTTTTAGGATCGGGCTCCCGCCGGAATCATCGATGCGCGCGTAGTGGCCGGTGGCCATGGCTTTGAATCCCAGAGCCCGGGTGGTATCAAGCAATGTTCCGAATTTCAGGTGCCGGTTGCACAGCACGCAGGGATTGGGCGTCCGGCCGGAAAGGTACTCATTTATAAAATATGCAATGACGATCCGCTCGAATTCTTCCGAGTAGTCCAGTACATAGTGGGGAATGTCCAGATACCGGCAGACACGTCGGGCGTCATCCATGTCCTGCGGACTGCAGCACAGCTTGCCTCCGGCTGGCGGATTGGCTATACCGAGGCACATGGTCACTCCGGCCACGTCATAGCCTTCCAGTTTCAGGAGGTACGCGGCGACCGATGAATCTACGCCGCCGCTCATTGCAACCATGACAGCCGCTTTCATCGCCCGATCGCCTCATTCATGCTTCCCGTTCGATAGCCTTGGAGTTCGACCGCCACATAGCGGTATCCAATATTTTTAAACCGGGAGATAACGGCCTCCCTGACGGGATCTTCAAGCAGGCGGCGGAGGTCTTCGGCGGGCACCTCTATTCGCGCCACTGTTTCATGGTGGCGCACCCTGCAGAGGGTGAATCCGAGGCCTGCCAGTATTTCTTCGGCACGCTCGACCATGGTTAGCCGTTCAATCGTTATAGGCGTACCGTAGGGTATGCGGGACGCTAGGCAGGGCTGCGAAGGCCGCTCGGCCGTGGAAAGTCCCATCGTTCTCGATAACGCCCTTATTTCTTCTTTGGCAAGGCCGGCTTCCACGAGGGGGCTCCGAACGCTGAATTCGCATGCCGCTCTCATACCGGGACGATAATCCCGGTGGTCGTCCGTGTTGGTACCATCGGCGATCCAGTTGAAGCCCCGTTCGTACTGGATTGATTTGAGCCTGGAAAAGAGTTCCTGTTTGCACCAGTAACAGCGGTCGGGCGGGTTCGATGAGTACCGTTCGTCGTTCGTCTCCTCGGTTGCGATAAAACAGTGCGCGATTCCTGCGGACGCCGTGAACTGCATTGCCTGGTCACGCTCCCGACCGGTGTAGGTTGGCGAGAAAGCCGTGACCGCCAGAGCCTTTTCTTTCAAGACGGCGGACGCCACATGCAGCAGGAAAGAGCTGTCCGCTCCGCCTGAGTAAGCGATTACGACGCTGCCCATTGAGCCGAGTATGTCTCTGAGTTGTTCAAGTTTCTGTTCGGGGGCCATGGCCGTCACCCTCCTTCTGGTATTGTATGCTTTCCGGCAGCGAGACGTTCCGCCGCTCAAGCCTCCGCCCGTGAAGCAGGAGCGACGTTGATGATCGAATCGAGCCCGCCTAAAGTCCTACAGTCTTGATCCGTTTCTTCATTACGGTGCAAACTTCCTTAGTTTTGGGACGATGGCAACGAGCGCATCAGATGCGCGCTCGATCTCCCCGTGGTTTGTATCCCTCCCGAGGCTGAGCCGAATGGTGCTTTTTGCCTCCTCACGAGAGCGTCCGATCGCAGTAAGAACATGCGACGGCTCGAAATTTGAAGACATGCATGCCGCGCCGGAGGAGCAGGCGATACCCATTCGGTCCAGTGCGATGACCAGGGCGTCAGCGTCAATACCCGGTATTGTCAGGCTTATAATGCCGGGCAGACCCCGGTGTTCGTGCCCGTTGATGACACCGCCTACATTACACAGTATCCGCTCAATGAGACTGTCCCTGAGCCGCGCGATCCGTTCCGATTCTTCATCCATCATCCCGCTTGCCATTTCCACTGCCCTGCCAAAACCGGTAATCCCCGCCACGTTATGCGTGCCTGCGCGAAAGTGTGTTTCCTGGCCACCGCCGTGAATGAGCGGCTCGATGGCCGTACCGCTCCGGATATAGAGAAGGCCCGTCCCCTTGGGTCCGTACAGCTTGTGCGCCGTGGCGCTCAAGAGGTCGATCCCGAGGTCGTCGACCGAAAGGGGAATGTGACCGAAGGTCTGCACCGCGTCCGTATGAACGGGCACGCCGTACCCGCGGGCAATGCGGGCGATCTCGGCCACCGGTTGTATTGTCCCGATCTCATTGTTGCCGTGTATGACGGATACCAGTATGGTCTTCCGGGTAATGGCTCTCCCGACCTCGTCCGGATCGACCATTCCCGCGGAGTCCACGCCGATGTAGGTGACATCGAATCCGAGCGATTCAAGGAACCGGCATGACTCTATTACCGAGTGATGTTCTACGGCAGTGGTGATGATGTGATTCCCCCTCCCGCGGAGGGAAAACGCGGTTCCCTTTATCGCCAGGTTATTGCTCTCGCTTCCCCCTCCGGTGAAAATAATTTCGCCCGGATTTGCCTCGATGAATACGGAGATTATATCGCGCGCAACTTCAACGGTTTCCCTCGCCCTCCGGCCCTGCGCATGCAGGCTCGAAGGATTTCCGTATTCGTCTGAAAGATGCGGCATCATTGCCTTGCAAACTTCGGGGAGGATCGGCGTAGTCGCCGCATGATCAAGGTAAATACGATTCATTGAGCATAAACCCGCGTGCATCATCGCCGTGCCGTTATCCAATTTACATCCGCCCGAACGCCTGCCGGAGGTCCTCGACCAAATCGTCGACATGCTCGAGCCCGACGGATATTCGGATGAGATTCGGTGTTATGCCCGCTGCCGTACGCACGTCCTCCGGCATCGATGCGTGCGTCATGGACCACGGATGCTCTATCAGCGACTCGACCCCGCCGAGCGACTCCGCGAGGGTAAAAATCCTCACGCCTTCCAGCAGCCGGAGCGCGTCGCGTTCAGCGTGGACCCGGAAAGAAAAGGTTCCGCCGAAGCCGGTCATCTGGCTGAGCGCCAGGTCGCGCTGCGGGTGACTTTCAAGACCCGGATGCAGCACCGCAGACACGTCCGGGCGGCCCTCCAGCCAGCGGGCCACCTGCAGGGCGTTGCGGTTGTGCCCCTCCATGCGCAGGCCGAGCGTTTTCAGCCCCCGCAAAACCAGGTAGCAGTCGAAGGGCGCCTGACCCGTGCCCGCTGCGTTCTGTATAAAGCCGATCTTCTCTCCGAGTGACTTATCCCGCACCACCGCGGCCCCTCCCACGACGTCGGAATGGCCGTTGATATATTTGGTAGTGGAATGCACAACGATGTCAATGCCCAGATCAAGGGGACGCTGGAAATAGGGTGAGAGAAAGGTATTGTCGCACACAGTTGTTATGCCGCTGTTACGCGCTGTTTCCGCGATGGCCCGGAGGTCGAGGATGTTCATCAGCGGATTCGTCGGGGTCTCGGTCCAGACGGCTTTCGTGCTTTTTTTGATGGCGCGCCGGAGAGCGTCGATGTCCCGGAGATTAACAAATTCCACGTCGACCCCCTGCGCCTTTTTTATGCGCGTCAAAATGCGGTAAGTCCCGCCGTAAAGGTCATCGTGGACAATAATGTGGTCCCCCGGACCCAAGAGGTCCAGGACCGCGGATTCGGCCGCCATTCCCGATGCGAAGGCGAATCCCCGCGTCCCCCCTTCAAGCGCGGCCAGGCAGTCCTCGAGCGCCTTGCGCGTCGGGTTGCCGCTTCGTGTGTAATCGAACGGCCCGGGGCGGTTGACTCCCTTGAAAGCGAAGGTCGACGTCAGGTAGATCGGCGTCATCACTTCCCCGTAGGACGAATCTATAGTTTTGCCGGCGTGTATCGACAGCGTTTCAAATTTCATCGTCGTCCCCCCGGTATATGTCGAAGAGTACGGTTGAAAGGTAACGCTCGCCGGCATCGGGGAGTATGGTGACGATCAGTTTCCCGGCGTTGGCGGGGTCGCCCGCCAGCCGGACGGCCGCTGCCGCTGCCGCGCCGGATGAAATGCCGGCCGTTATTCCTTCCTCGAGATGGAGCCGGCGCGCGAAATCGAGCGCCTCGTCATTTGAAACCGTCGCCACCTCATCGACCAGGCTGAGGTCGAGGACGTCGGGCTTGAAGCCGGCGCCGATGCCCTGGATCTTATGCGGTCCCGGCTTCGGTTCCTGCCCGCCGCGGATCGCGGTCAGCACGGGAGAGTGGATCGGCTCCACCGCCACCGACCACACCGCCTTGCCGCGTTCCTTCTTAAAGTAGCGGCTGACTCCCGTTATGGTGCCCCCGGTCCCCACGCCGGCGACGAACATGTCGATTTTTCCCTTGGTATCGGCCCAGATTTCCGGGCCCGTGGTCCTGAAATGGATATCCGGGTTGGCCGGATTTTTGAACTGCTGCGGCATGTAATAGCGGGCCGGGTCGGATGCGACGATTTCCTCCGCTTTCGCCACCGCCCCCTTCATTCCCGCTGCGCCCTCGGTGAGAACGAGCCGGGCGCCGAATGCCAGGAGCATCATCCTCCGCTCCTTTGACATCGTATCAGGCATGGTGAGAACGAGCGGGTAGCCGCGGGAGGCGCATACGAAGGCGAGCGCTATGCCGGTGTTACCGCTGGTCGGCTCCACCACGGTGATGTCCCGCGATCCCGGTTTCAGTATTCCCTGCTGTTCCGCCGCCCATATCATCGATGCTCCGATGCGGCACTTGACCGAATACCCCGGATTCCGTCCCTCGATCTTGCCGGCCACGGTAGCTTTACATCCCTTGGTGATTCTATTGAGCCGCACCAGCGGCGTGTTCCCGATGCTGAGGCTGTTGTCCTCGAATATTTTTCCCATAGCCATTCTCCTTTGCATAGGTGATTGTTGCTCATTTCTCCAGAACCAGATAATTCTTGTCCATGAGGCTTCTCACGTGTCCGGAACGGTACCATTGTAAATTCCGTAGATTGAAGCAGTGCCCCGCTGACGCGCGTCGTACCGGAAAGCTGGAACAGGCCATCATACCGCCGGCACCGCCTTCTTCAGCGCCTGATCGATATCAGCGATAATGTCGTCGACATCCTCAATGCCCACAGAAATCCTGATGAGATCCTCGGTAACGCCGGTCGCGCGCCGCTCTTCCTGCGTGAGCTGCTGGTGTGTAGTGGAGGCCGGATGGATCACGAGACTCTTCGTGTCGCCAATGTTCGCCAGGTGCGAGAGAAGCCTCAGCTCGCCGATAAAGCGCTTGCCGGCCTCGAGTCCGCCCTTGATGCCGAACGTCACCAGGGCGCCGTACGACCCCTGCAGGTATTTCTTCGCCGTTTCGTGGGTCGAATGGCTGGCGAGCCCCGGATAACTGACCCAGGCGACCGAACGGTTGCTGCTCAGGAAGCCCGCCACCTGCATCGCGTTTTTGGAGTGCTGTTCCTGGCGGAGGGGGAGCGTCTCCAGTCCCTGTAGAAACAGGAATGAATTGAAGGGGCTCAGGCATGCGCCGAGGTCCCGGAGGAGATGGACCCTGGCCTTGATGATGAACGCGATGTTTCCCCTGTCGGGGACGTTCCCAAACGCGTCCCAGAATTTCAGGCCGTGGTAGCTCGGGTCCGGTTCGGTGAACTCGGGAAACGCGCCGTTCCCCCAGTTGAAGGCGCCGGAATCTACGATCACGCCGCCGATCGAGGTGCCGTGCCCGCCGATGAATTTCGTTGCGGACAGGACCACGATGTCCGCGCCATACTCGATGGGCCTGGTCAGCCCGATACCCACCGTGTTGTCGACGATCAGCGGTATGCCGGCGTCATGCGCAATTGCGGCGAGCCTTTCGAAATCCGGCACATCGAGTTTCGGGTTGCCTATTGTTTCCGCGTAGACCGCCTTGGTCTTCTCGTTTATCACATCTTTTATCTTGTCAAGGTCCTGCGATTCAACGAACCGCACAGTACGGCCGAGCTTCGGCATGGTATGGTGGAAGAGCTGATAGGTACCGCCGTAGAGATTGCTCAACGATACGATCTCGTCTCCCACGCGGGTTATATTAAGAATGGATAAAACCTCGGCCGCCTGTCCCGAGGATACGGCGAGGGCGCCGACACCTCCCTCTAGTTCCGCCACTCTTTGCTCGAACACATCGGTGGTGGGGTTCATGATCCGTGTATAAATATTGCCGAATTCTTTAAGCGAGAAAAGGTTTGCCGCATGTTCCGGTGTTTGAAACACGTACGAACTCGTCTGGTAAATAGGCACGGCCCGCGCGCCGGTTGCCTGGTCCGGTCGCTCCTGTCCAGCATGTACCGCGATTGTTTTCAGTCGTGATTTCATCGTTCATCTCCTAATAATGTACTAAATCCATGGATATAGTGGACATTAAAAAACATGAAGATTTTTGTCAATCCAAAATTTTTATATAGGGCGGTCTTATTAATCGATGTTTTTCTATACCGATAGTTATCGGTATTTTATAACTCCTGGATACCAGAGGAGTTACAAATTCAATCGACACCGATAACTATCGTATACCCGACCGATAACTATAGAAGGAAAATAGGGCTGCACCGCCATTCAATCGTAAAATGGCAGTTCATCACATGGCTTGTATCTGGTTTTCATACGATTGGCGGAGTATTTTGTGCAGCAGGTCAAAGGACTTCCGGTCTGAAAGGTTGAAATACTCGAGAACATCCTCGTCGATGAACTCATAGCGAAACCGGTTCTTATCGATCTCCACCATGCAGTCCGCCAGGTAGACGATGAAGACGATCTGCTTCAGGTTCGCCGGCGCCATGTGCGGGCGGTGGTGGTATTCGATGATCTTGACCAGGGTTTCGTTGAAATTCCATTTTTTGAAGATCATGCCGCCCAGCGTGCTGTGGGAGAGGCCCAGGCTGATCTCCTCGAGGAGATTGGAGTCTTCGATCCCCTTGAAGCCGGCGATTTCTTGAAGAGACTTCAACAGGTCGTGTTTGAGCGAAAGCATGACGATATACCCGATATCCGACAGAAGCGCGGCCAGGTAGGTGAAGTCGCTGGCCCTGGTTTTCTTGAGCTGGATGGAGATCTTGTATGCGTAGGCCGCCCGCTTGTAGGAATCCATCCAGACCGACTCGGACCGCTTGTATCGCGCGTCAAGAACCTTATGAACGCCCGTGGCGAGGAGCAGGGTGTTGATCCCCTTGACGCCGATGATCTTGACCGCGTCCTCGATGGTTTCGGTCTTCTTGATGGTGAAGTATCCGGCCGAGTTGGCCAGCTTGAGGATCGAGGTGGTGAGGCCGGGATCCAGGGAGATGGCATTGGCGATCTCTTTTATGGTTGCGTCCGGGTTCGCGCAGAGCTTCTGAATACGCAAGATGTTCTCCGGGAATGCCGGTATCTCTTCAATCTCACGGAGTATTTCCTCGGCGACCTGGATCCGCGATCGTATCTTGTCCATGGTCTGCGGTATGGCGATCGCGGCGATGGTGAGATCGTTCTTTCGGTAGATCCTGAAGGCTTCGGGCGGCATGCCGATGTTCTTGAAGATCATCAGCGCCATGATCAGGCCGAGGCCCGCTCCCTCGGACTCGTCCAGGACCTCTTCGAAGGCCTCGGATATGTCCCGATACTTGTACGCTTTCTTGATCCGGGCGTTAATCTTCGAGAGCTCCGTTTGAAGAATGGGGACATTGTTAATGACATTGATGTAGAGATACTCATCCGCGGTCTTGAAGGCGATCCGGACGACCAGATTGGACTTTTCAAGATTTTCGAAAATGTGGGCGCTGTCCTCTTGGTACGCTTCGTCCTTGAAGGTCTCCATTCCCAACCGATAGTCCTCGGTCTTGTTGATGTCCAGGTTTTTAAGCTTGAAATAGATGCGCTTCAGGTTCGCTTTGATGGCGTTATTGACCAGCTCCTTCACGATATTGATGATTTGGTTTTTTATATAGTTCAGGTCGTAATGATCGAGGTAACGGTGAACGTTCTTGATGATGGCGCCCTCCACCTCCGGCGTGAAGGTATGGAACTGGATGTAAAAATCGGCGTTATTGTCTATGGCCCCTTTGTAATCGGAGGGATGGATGGTGTAGCTATTGATTTCGCCGCTGGACAAGGCCCTTACTCCTCGGTGGTTCCGGATCTATAGATCATTGAATTCCGTTGAATATTTGGATATCATGCATCATATCGCTCAATCGGGGAAAATAATCAAGTATTTTGTTATATTTTTTTAATACGGGGGGCCATGGTCCTGGGCGGCGCCCCGTATGTTATGCGCAGTATTCTTTAACCTGCCTTCGACAACATTGGTGACCGCGAAATAGACCTGGTCTTCGCCGGGCCGGGCAAGGCCCCGGGCGTATCCCGCGGCGCAGTGAACGGCAATGATATATCCCAGGGTCAAATTCAGGTGCAGTTCGGCGCCGGCGCTGTACCTAAACCGGGAGAGCGCGGTTTTCCCGTACCAGACGTTGCCGAAGTCGAAGAACAGGGTCATCCAGAGATCCCTGAACAGGATCGGCGCGGTGAGGAACCCGGCGTCGCGCTGGACCAGGGGCAGGCGGTATTCGGCAGTCGCCATGGCGGCACGGTCGCCGTATTCCGCTCCCGAAGGGTATCCACGGAGCCCCCACGCTTCCTCTCCGTAGGGCGGGCTGAAGGTATATCCCGAACCGTATCTGCCCAGGTTGTACCGGGCCAGGTATCCGGGCTCATGTATGGATACGCCGGCGCGCGCCTGCAGCATGAAAACATGGTTATGCCAGATTCCGGGCAGGTATTCGGCGTAGGAGCCGCTGACGCGGTAGAAGGAGCGGGCGGAACCGATGGCCCGATGGAACAGATCGGCGGTAACTTCAAGTTCCCTCCCGTCTTCCGGGCTTATTGAATAGGGATAGGTTTTCGCACACGTGAACAGGTACGCCGTCCGGGCCCGGGCGTATAGTTCGCCGTGCTTGAATGTAGAGTAATAAGGATACGGATAATAGTCCGCGGTGAATTGTTTCTCAAAGATGTAGTAGAGGCGGATCTGGTGATGGTGGTTGTACCTGATGACGGGGATGATGACGCTGAAATATCCCGATCGATCCAGGGTCCTCCGAAAGTGCAGGGTGTGGCTCTTGCCCCAGGGGAATCCGTCGCTGCCGTAGAAGAGTGCGTTATCATAATATCCGATGCTGAAATCGGGATAGAACTCGGACAGCGTGTAGTTCGCATCAACCGTGGCGCGCTTCTGCACGATCGTGAACGATGATGATACTGAGTAGCGATGTTTTTCCAGCGCGTCATTCCCCTTCAGCCTCACGCCCAGGGTGAGATCGTACTTGTTGTCACGTAGCTCTGATATCGAAAAAAAGGGGAGATAATACAGGGGGGGAACGGAATTGATCGGGTTATAACGATGCGGTACTGGCGTACCCGGGGACGCGGCGTCATGATCGGCGGAGAAATAATCTGGAGCCAGTTCGGATACGGACGCCTGTTCCTCCGAGAGGTATCGGGCCGGGTACTTCATAATGGCAATGAGCTTGCCTTCTGCGCAATACGAAGCGAATGCGATGGTTTTCCCGTCCGGCGATATGTCCGGACTGAACCCGCCCCCGAGCAGGTTCGTGATTTTGCGGATTTTTTTTTCCGGGAGGTCGTATTCGTACAGGTTATAAACGCCGTCCCGGTCCGAGGAGAAGACGATGCGCGTGCCGTTAGGGTGCCAGGCCGGTTCGATATCGGTGTGCCGGTCGTCGGTGAGGCGGAGCATGGTGTTCGATCCCCGGTCCATGAGAACGAGATCAGCGTATCCCCGCCGGTCCTTCACGGTGAATACTATTTTCTTTCCGTCGGGCGAAGCGCGTGGAAAAGCGATCTGCAGTGGCGAGCTTTTAATGAGCGCCGCCGTTTGCGTGAAGCCTGTGTCGGACAGCACCAGCGAATAGGCATCGGAATCGTTTCTGACGAAGAGGCACTGGCCATCGCTCGTGAAACTCAGATGCGTGACGCGGAGACCGTGAGTCACTCTCCGGATACGCCGGTCGCACCTGAACGCGTCGCTGTAGAGAGAAAAAGATCGGTAATATTCCAAGTCTGACAGGAAGATTTCGTTCCGCGGAGAAACGGCCAGCGCGTTGGGTTCGTTCACCTTGCAGATCTTCGTTTCCGCGCGCTGCGCGAACGAGTACCGCATCAACAAACTCCGTTTCCTCATTGAATGCTTCACATAGTAGATGCTCGCGCCGTCGCCGGCGAAGCGGGGGAAGTTCGAGTCGCAGTCCCGTTCGGATATAAGCGCGCATTCCGTCACCCCGCGCCGCTTGATTTCATCTATCTGAATAGCATAACTTAATGTTATGCGGTCTTCCCATACGCGCCAAAGACGGGGGAAGGAAGCGCCGAACACGTCCCTGGCGTCCTTATTGTACAAATAGGGTATGGGGTATATGTTGTCCGAGTAGGGGATGAAGTTGTCTGAATTCTCCATGAAAAATTTCGCCATTGAACCGGTACCGTATTGCGTTTCCAGGTATGCGATGAAACGGCCCCCGTAAAGATAGGGAACGCTGGCCCCCGGCCACTGGCGCGGATAGTGACAGGCCTGGCTGATGCTCTTGAACCTGCTGGCGAGCACCTCGGTCCGCAGCACCATGTCGGCGAAGGCGCTGTTGTTTCTCCCCCAGGGTCGTTGGAGCGATTCATGGTACACGGCGTTCCCTTCGAGGGCCCAGCGGGGGAGGAACTGGTTGGGGAAATTAACCCTGCCAAAGATCTTCCGGATGATGCTCGGCAGGCCGGTCACGGTATCGGTGTTAAGGATATGGGTGTATTCATGGATGAACACGGTTTCCAGCCATGTTTCAAAGTTGTTATCCGACGAGTTCAGCATCGGCCGCGACAGGTATATCGTAATCATATTGAAAGGACGGCTTCGTGCGGAAGCGTTAGCGATGTCAGCGGCGTCGGTGCAAACAACGTCTGTCCGCAATCGCGGCTGCCAACCGATTTCCCTGACGAGACGCCGGTGCACCGCTTCAGCCGTCGCCGCCAGCTTACGGGCTGCCTGCTCAAGCGGATCGTGGAAATGTATCCAGAAATGTTCTGTCCTGATTGATTTCCACTTCAATGATGGGCCGTGCTTGCCCTGGCCATTAATGGCGGTTATCATTGAAAAAAACAGGCTTAACGTAAAAATAATAACGCTGACATTTTTTCTGACTATTCCCATGGCATAAATGCACCTTAATACGGCTCCAAATACGGCTCCAAGAGAGTTTACTTCAAAACCGGCATCAAAAGAAAAAGTAAAAAAATATTCTGTGCGCAGTCGAATCCTGAAACAGGGTCTTATCAATCTGTATTTTTAATCTTGACAACATAATTTTCTTTTTCATACTGTAAAAAAATGTATTTTTTAATATAAACAATGTATAATGCGGTCTGCAGCCGCTGGAGTAATGCGCGATGAGTAGTGTGGTATCATTCATCGGGGAGGAATGAATGAAGGGTAGAGGAGAATTTCCGAGTTTAAACATAAAAACACCTGACGGACTGAAACCAGGGGGGAGGCCGTATAAGGTCATGATCGTGGAAGGTAAAGATTTTCTGCGGAAACAGATAGTTCAGTTTTTTGAATCAGAAAGCTACAATGTAGTCGCCACTGCAGCCAACGGCCAGGAGGCCCTGGACAAACTTTCAAAGATCGAGGGCAAAATTGACCTTATCACGACAACTCTGGATATGCCGGTAATGGACGGGTATGCTTTGATGCACGAGCTAAGCAAGAAGTCCAACCGGCCGCTGGTTGTCTTTATCAGCGATGAAACCAGCAAGGGTGTTATGGCAGATCTCGTAAAACTGGGCATAAGCGACTATATTCTGAAACCGGTCGACCGGAAGACCGTTCTGAACAGGGTTAAAAGCGTACTGCACAAGAACAGGATAGCTAACCCGGAATAAAAAAATTCTTGTAAAAACGCGGATAGTCTGACTTCCTGATATACGGATACCGCCGAGGGGTCACCGATCATCCGGATCGAAGACGTGCTCATTCCACTACAACGGAGAAGCAATGGCCGAAATACTCGATACAGCCGCTCATTCATTGTCTGATTACACGAAAAAACTCGAAATCGCGTTATTCTACACCAACGGCGACGAGGAACGGGCAAAGCAGATGATTGCCGGGAACCTCCGGGATATGTACGTCATCAAGGGCCGTTTTTCTTCAACCACTTCCTTCGGCGCCTTTATCGCCTTTTTCAACTATTTCTACCTCACGTTGAACAGCGTGTATCCGGTAATATCCGATTCCTTCTCTCTGAAGGATATACGAACCAATATTGACTGGAAGACATTTGAAAAAGACATGGCTGAATTCTTAACCAACAATGAACATGACGATGTCCTGGGCAGACAGTTTAAAAGCGTTTTTATTTCTTCGTTCAATCTGCAGTTTGCCGGTGATCTGAAGAAGATGTACAACGAAAAGGGCGAGGTGGAAATAAACCGTCTCTTCCTGCAGATAATGCAGGACCGGATGGGGTTCCAGAGCGTAAACATGGTCGTCGATATCGAGGTCATATCGTCGCTGGATATGGAGCTCAGCTCCATTACCAGCCAGAAGATCATGGAGTTCAAGGATCATGAGCAGGAAAAGAAAGATTCTGAACCGGAGATAGAGGTTGATACCGGGGACGATCAGGATGCCCTGAAAGGGAAAGAGGTCAAGCTGATTCTGCGGGGGAGCCTCATTCTTTCTCCCATCAGCGGCAGGGAAATCGGGCTCCTCGTCATGGGCGACCGGCTTAAAGTAAAAATCGCGGATAACCACACGAAGGCGATTCACGTCGCCAAGGCGTTCAACGCGTATGACGATGATGGGATGCATCCTATCACGGGCAGGATCGTTTCAATCAGGCACCGGTCCGACGGCGGTTACACGATTTTCGTGATCATCGCCAAGGGCATTTACGTGAAGATCGAGGAGCTTGAAGAAAACATCAAGGTGGCCATCGACACTTCTTACATGGATGCTGGCGCGAAGCCAGATCGAATGTCAAAGATAAGCATCGGCATCATCATCGCCCTCGCCGTCGCCCTGGCGGGACTGATCACGCTTCTGGTCGTGTTCGTTTTAAAATGATTCCCGGCCGTCTTGCGTTTTCTCAGAAGGGGTACCGCACCGGTACGCCACGGGATTTCAGTTCCCGCTTCACTTGAGCGATTGATATCTCCCGAAAATGGAAAATTGACGCTGCAAGAACGGCGTCGGCCCTTCCCAGGGTGAGTCCTTCATACAGGTGCTCGATGGTCCCGACACCGCCGGAGGCGATCACCGGAATGGTCACCGTATCGGCGACAAGGCGGGTCAACTCGATGTCGTAGCCGATTTTCGTCCCGTCCCGGTCCATGCTGGTGAGGAGGATTTCGCCGGCGCCCAGCTCCTCCACCCGTGCCGCCCAGTCGATCGCATCAATCTCCGTCCGCGTCCTGCCGCCATGGAGGTAGACCGTCCACCTGCCCCGGCCGTCCCTCTTCGCGTCTATCGCCACCAGGATGCACTGGGAGCCGAACCGTCGGGCCGACTCCGTGATCAGGGAAGGATTCTGCACGGCCGCGGTATTGATGGAAATCTTGTCGGCGCCGTTTTCCAGGATGAGCCGGACGTCATCGATGGTCCTGATGCCGCCGCCCACGGTGAAGGGGATGTGCACCTCTTCCGCCACCCTCTTGACCATGTCGAGTATGATGTCGCGGCGGTCGGATGAAGCGGTGATGTCCAGGAAAACCAGTTCGTCCGCTCCCTCAGCGTCATAGAATTTGCCGTTTTCAACGGGATCGCCCGCGTCCACAAGGTTGACGAAGTTTACTCCCTTGACGACCCGGCCGCGGTCCACGTCCATGCAGGGTATGATTCGTTTGGCTAACATAAAAATTCTATAGTGCCTGTTTAATGCGCGGTCGTATGGGGCCGATATCATGAAGCGGCATTAACATTTTACCGCTTGCTGCGAAATAGAATATAATGCGCGCGCGGCGGCGGCCGTATCGGCAGCCTGCATACTGAAACGCTGCGTCCCGCCTTCTATTATTGAGCATGCCACTACTTCCTCTCAACCACAATAGACACGACTTCAAAAATAATGCGATGGTATAATTATCAATCAATTTTTGTTCGGGTTAAATTAAAATACGTATTTTAATCGGTGACATGATCATTTTTTATACGAGTCGGATATTTATAATTGACGAGGATATGAAGAAACATCATCAGGTGGAATCGCCCGGCGCCACCGGGATCCCGGAAAACTGATTGACATGATTCCGAGTTACGGTGGAAGTGTTATGGCTGATACCGACGGTACCGCCGGAGCTGCGATCGGCAGGAATTCAATCGGAGCGAACCGCGATCCATGAAAAAAACAACCTCACCAGTTGATCGGTTCAAGGCCTTCAGCAGGGAGTATATACCGCTCATCGACTCGTCGATGCGCGATTTCTTTCAGACAAAGATGAAAAGCGCCGAACACCCGGTTATCAGCGAAATGTACGGATTGCTGGAGGAGTTCTGCGTCAGAGAGGGGAAGCGTATCAGGCCGCTCGTGCTGCTCATATCCTGCTTTGGTTACGGCGGGGGAAGGAAGCACCGTGAAGCCATTCTGATCGCATCGGTGCTGGAGATCTTTCATTCGTTTCTGCTTGTCCAGGACGACATTATCGACCGGGCAGAGCTGCGCCGGGGCGGGAAGGCGCTTCACCTGATTTGCGGGGACCGTTACGGGAGCCGATCGCACAACCGGCATATCGGAAGCGATATCGCCCTTATCCTCGGCGACGTTCTTTTTGCGGATGCCCTCGAGATCGTATGCGAGTCGGGAATGGCGCCCCGGCTGAAAGAAAAAGTCATGAAGATCCTCGCCGGCACCCTGGAGGTTACCGCCTGGGGGCAGATACTCGACATCCTTCATTCCAACTCGAAAAAAATCGAATCCCCCCGGGAGACCGCGGTCTGGATCGCCATGATGAAGACAGCCCACTATACCGTTTATTATCCCCTGCTGATGGGATACCTGCTGGCGGGGAAAAATTCCGAAAGGGAAATGAACGCAATCAGGGAGTTCTCCCTGCCCCTGGGCCTGGCGTTTCAGATCAGGGACGATCTCCTGGGCGTTTTCGGCATAGAGGACGACACCGGGAAATCTTCGGATTCCGATATTCTGGAGGGGAAGGTCACAATCCTGGTAGACGCCACCATCGAGAAACTCGAGCGAAGAGACCGGGAGCGTTTCATGGCGCTCTTCACGAGGAGGAAAAAGAATGCGCGGGATGTCCGGCGGATCAGGATGATGATGGCCGCGAGCGGCTCCCGCGAGGCCGCCGTGGAGCGCCACGGTGAGCTTATAGAACGTTCGCGGGAGATGCTCGCGGGTCTTGTTATGGCAGATCGGTACCGGAAGGTGCTCGGCGGCCTGGTGGAACTCATAGAGAAGATATAACTATTCATGAGGGGTGCGCGCAGTGGTGGAAGGTTTTCTGTCGCAATTTCAATTCAGCGAGGCGGCCGTCCGCATGACGGTTTTCCTCGGGATCTTCGGGATCATGGGAGTATGGGAGCTCGTCGCTCCCCGGAGGGATCTCGTTGCTGGGAAGGCTGGCCGCTGGTTCGGGAACCTCTCCATCATCCTCCTGAATACGGTTCTGGTCAGGCTTATTTTCCCGGTCATCCCGGTCGCCATGGCCGTCCTGGCCCGTGCGAAAGGGTGGGGGATCCTGAATTACTTCAACTTCCCCTCCTGGCTTGAAGTCATTGTCGCGGTCTTGCTCCTGGACCTGACCATATACCTTCAGCATGTCATGTTTCATACGCTCCCGTTGCTCTGGCGACTCCACCTGGTTCATCACGCGGACCTCGACATCGACGTAACCACCGGGCTTCGTTTCCATCCTGTAGAGATTGTTTTGTCAATGGTGATCAAGCTCGCCGCGGTTTCGGTGATAGGCCCTCAACCACTTGCTGTTGTGTTCTTCGAGGTGCTGTTGAACGGCATGGCCATGTTCAACCACGGCAATGTGCGCATGCCCGGCTCCTTTGACCGCGCGCTCCGGTATCTTCTGGTGACCCCGGACATGCACCGGGTGCATCATTCGGTAAACATCAGGGAGACCAACAGCAATTTCGGCTTTAACCTGTCATGGTGGGATGTTCTCTTCGGCACCTACCGCGAGCGGCCCGCCGCCGGCCATGAGGGGATGGTCATTGGTCTGGCGCAGTACCGCTCCCCAGACGAGCTTACGCTGCCCCGGCTCATCATCCTGCCCGTCACCGCTGACCCGGGAGGTTACGCCATCAACAGGCGCGGCCGCGACCCGGAGGCGGTGGGCTCCGCGCGCACGATCGAGAAGTAACGGGCCGGGGAGCGGTTTACTTGACGAGAACGACCCCCCGCTTACCTTTGTACTGGT
>MIBH01000053.1:1600-25863 GCA_001829455.1 Spirochaetes bacterium RBG_13_51_14 | reverse complement strand
TCGAGCTTGCCGGTGCTCAACTCGTGAAAAAATACGGGGTAATCGTCCGGCCTGTCTTTTTTCAGCCAGACAACGTTTTTATACCGGAGAATGTCACCGGTTATCTTATCACCGGTTTTTTTCCCGTCTTTTTTATACAGCATTTCATTCTGGATGATATCAAACCTGCAATCGGGCGAGCACTGGTACACCGTAAGCCAGTCGCCCAGGATTACCCGGATTTCCTTCAACTTCCAATGATCCGGCTTGGTGAAACTGCCGGCATAGGCCAGGAATTGATCGAAGAGCCATCCCTGGAGACTGATGTTGACGGCGTCCCTGACAAAGGCCCATCTCCCTTTCATGGCGCCGATGGTTACCTCCTCCGGTTTGACGTACAGCACAGTGACCTTCCTTGTCACCGGCAGTTGCATCAGCACCCGCGAGGTGACGTCGGGACGGGTTCGCAGGTTGACCGCATCGCCGGTTATGAGGGCAAAGCGCTGGTACGCGGTTTCGAACTGCCCTTTCACGCACTGGCCCGAACGGCATGTGCTGTCCAGTTCCGGCATATCGACCTCGCCGGCCCTGTCGCCTGATTTCGAACAGGCTGATGCGATGATGAGCGCGAGGAGCATGAGCTGTTTCACGAGCGCGGTTATTTTCATGGCAATCTCCGATTGGCAGGGCTGAAATATTTCTGGAAAAATAAAATGAAACGGGCCTGATGTCAAGATTTATATGAATTAATCAGGCCCGTGTTTCGACCTTGCCCGCGGGCGGCGTGGTCAGGTCATGATGCCGTGGGTGTTTTGGGGGCTGTCCGGGGCGAATCCCGCACCCGGCCTTACTTAATATACTGCTCCTTGGGTGTGAGCCATTTAATCAGGTCGGAGATGTCCTTATCCTTGGGAAAGGTCTCGACCATTTCCTTTTCATCTTCCACGCTGCCGAACACCGCTTCATTGGCAAGTTTGCCGATGAGGGTTTCAATGTCCTTATCGGTATTCTTGAATATGAAGATAATGTCCGGCCCGGATTTATATCCCCAGTTAAAACCATCCCGTGCGTTTACGATAAATGTCTCCGTCACCCCGTCGCCGTCGGTGTCTTCGCAGCTGTACATGCTGCCGTCCGCTGACCGGGCTTTTACGAAGGTATATAACTTATCTTCATATTTAGACACTTCCTCCAGGTAGATGGGGCGCGGCAGGGCCTTGCGGTCGATATAGAAGTCGGCTTCCCTGCGGTTTCTCATGATCTGGTGAAATTTGTCCACATGTTCTTTGATAAACTTGTCCCGGATCGATTTGTAGAAGGTGCCGAAATTGGTAGACACGAATTCTTCATTGCCATTATTCATGACCTGTGCGCGGCGGTCCATGATCTGGATGTAATCGGGCTTGCCGTTGATCTTGTTCGTCCAGACAATATCGGATTCTTGCTCGCTGTATAATTTCTGTATTTCCGCCTTTACTTTCCTGGACTTGGCATCATAGGGGGAGTCGTATCCGTCCGTCATGAGAAACATTTTCCGGTCTTTAATGATCAGCAGGGACTCAAATGAGCTGTCCCTTGAAAGATCGATATATTTCTCGACCCGCTGGAATACGACGCGGTCGTTATCATAATTCGATATTTTTGAGGCATCGATAGGGAGAAAGTCGTATTTCCGGGAATACATGCCGAGCGAGAGAAATATGATAATTATGAACATGAATATGGATATCAATCGTTTTTTTGATTTCATGGCTCCACCGGGTTCCTCTAT
Source organism: Spirochaetes bacterium RBG_13_51_14 (assembly GCA_001829455.1). Classification (GTDB taxonomy): domain Bacteria; phylum Spirochaetota; class UBA4802; order UBA4802; family UBA5550; genus RBG-16-49-21. The sequence goes on along the minus strand of MIBH01000053.1, from coordinate 24,113 downwards.
TTAAAATTGAAATGAGCTATATTTGGATATAATATCGGAATTTATATTGATTTTCTTAACTATATTACTGTTTTTCGTAATTACGGTGGGACTTTATAAAATTTATTCAAATAAGCCTGAAAAATCTTGACAATCAATAGCGCGGCGCTTTAAATCTAAAACCTGAAATTTTCGGCAACATCCTCATTGTGACCATAGAAATTTATATTGCGGGCGTCCTGAGAAACGGGGATACATCAGCGCCGCATCCATGATGCTGGTGAAGTTATTCAATTCCCGCATACGGATCCGGGATTTCCGTGACATTTAATAAAGAGAGGAGCTGTTATGAAAAGAATAGTATTGATTCTCGTGGTCGCGGTCGCCTTCATTCAGCCTTCGTGTGATACCACAAAAAAGCAGATCCGAACCGACCAGGGCCAAAAGGCGGTCGAAGAGAGGGAGCTGCAGAAGGATAAAAAGGATCTCATCGGCGATAAAGGAATCCCCTGGGGCGATTACCGTTATGTGGGTGAGACTAAAAATGGCAAGCCGCACGGCAAGGGGGTGCTGTACGCCCTGGACAAGGACGGCAACATCATCAAGAAAATCGAGGGCGTGTTCGAGAACGGCGTCGCGATGGGCGAGGTGGTTGTCTCGGAATATGATTCCCAGGGGAGGCTCGTAAGCCAGTTTAAAGGCACCCTGAAAGACGGGAATTTTGAACGGGGAACCCTCACCACCTACCATGATAACGGCAGGGTGGCCAGCGTCTACACCGGCACATTCGAGAACAATAAGCCGAACGGCGAGGGGACCTTGAAGACCCACGATGAGCGCGGGACGCTCCGGAGTGAATATACTGGGAGTTTTCTGGATGGCAAACCTGAGGGGAAGGGCGTGCTTGTGACCTATGACAGGGACGGTAAAATAGAATCGAAGATTGTTGGCACCTTCTTTGATGGGAGGCCCAGTGGAATCGTGGACGTATATGCGTATGATGGGGACGGGAACCTGGTGAGTAAAACGACGGGCAAGTACCTCGGAGGCGTCATTGAAGGCCGGGCGACCATCATTACATACGATAAGGACGGAAAGGTGACGAGCAAATTCACGGGCATGGTGAAAAACGGAAAGCCTGAAGGGGAGGGCACTTTAATCACCTATGATAAAGACGGCAAAATTACAAGCAAATATACCGGGACATTCAAAGATGGAAAGCCTGACGGGGAAGGGAAGCTGGTTACCTACTATCAAGACGGCTCCATCAAAGAAGAATATACCGGGAAGTTTAAAAATGGAAAGCCCGACGGCGACGGCACGCTCGTTACCTACAACAGCAAAGGCGTGATGGTGAGCAAATATGAAGGGAAGTTCAAGGACGGTCTCAAGCATGGCGACGGGGTTCTCCTCACCTTCGATGATAACGGCAATTTGATAAAAAAATATATTGGCGAGTTCAGCAACGGCATGCGTGACGGGCAGGGCTCTGAGTTTGTTATGAATCAGTACGGGAAAATGATTCGTAAATACCTCGGCATGTACCTGAATGACAAGGAAACCGGAGAGGGATCCCGGTACATATATGACGAAAACGGAGTCCTGGTTTCGCACTACCTCGGCCAGATGATCGACGGCAAGCCCAACGGCGACGGAACACTGCTCACGTATGACAAGAGCGGCAGGCTCAAGTCAAAATACATCGGCCAGTTTTTCGACGGCAATCCGCACGGGGACGGCTCCCTCTTCCTTTACGATGCCAAGGGGAACGTTGTCGCAAAGTATTACGCCACCTGGAGCTACGGCGTAAGGCAGAAAGAGAAGAAGCTCACCGTCGGGGAGGGTGACTCCTATACGGGAGACTGGAGGAACGGCCAGAAGCACGGATTCGGCACCTATATCTGGGGCAAGAAGTCCGAATGGTTCGGCGCTAAATACATCGGTTATTTTGAATACGATAAGCAGAGCGGCCAGGGCTCGCTCATCCTCCCTTCCGGCGACAAGTACGTTGGCGAATTCAAAGACGGGGTGATTCACGGCAAAGGGGTCTGGTTTTTCACTGACGGGTCGCGCTATATCGGCCGTTTTAAAAATGGCGAGCGCGACGGCAGGGGAACCAAGATATGGCCCGACGGCCTGAAATACGTCAGCGACCTGGACAGCTACTATCACAGCCAGAAGAACGCGTTCTGGCCCAATGAGAAGAAGTATATCATGAAGGTCTGTATGGATAAATCAAAAAACGGCAAAGGTTCATTCGTGTGGGAGGAAGACAAGGAATACGAAGTGCCGTCTCCGGACGAGGAAAGATCGCGTAGAGAACAATAATGTCCGCGAAAGGTAAGGCCATCGCCGTCGGTCTGATATTTTTCATTGCGTGCCTGTTCCTCTATTTCACGATACGGTTTAAATATATCGAGCAGGACCATATAGAATCGCTGATACGGACGACCAACCTTATCGTAAAGGAATATTATCTGATGGAAAAGCGCATCGCCGGCGAGAAGAGGACGTCGACGACCGCCGATCTGTCGGGTTACCTGAAATACGCACACCGGAAATACCGGGACATCGCCCTCCTTGCCATAACCGACAGCAGTCTTTCGATCAGGCTCTCCAGTAAAAATGATCGTTTCATCAAATCAGCCGATCTGTTCGAAGCGATTCTGAAAGACTTCACCCAGGAAAAATTCAACATTAGCAAGTCCCATCCCTTTATTATCCGGTACTATGACGAAAAATCCGGCGGCAGATCGGATCAGCTTAAATTTTACATATTCCTTAATAAAATCGGCTCATATCGGCTTCTGGCGGTGTATCCATTTACTTTCGGGAAGAAGATTCTCATCAGAACCGTGCTGGAGATTTCGCTCATCGCTGTTTTTATCGTCATTATCACCGCTGCCCTGTACATACTGGCCGGCAGGAAGCCCGATCGTGAAGCGGGCGGTGAGGGTTATACCATCGACCTTAACACGGCAGACCGTGAAGTTGAACGTGAAGACCGGACCGCTTCACGGGATGTCGCAAACGTGGTTTCCGATACCCTGAGCCGGTATATCCGCGAACAGTTTGCCAGAATACACGGATCATTCGAAACGGACAGCGTGTCCCTGTACCTCTTCCATCCACCGGGCAGGCTGATCAAGACCATGGAGTTAAAAGGGAATACATTCCTGAGGATCGATTCCATCAGCTTTGATACCATCGATATTGATAACGAAGCGGGGAAGGAACTGAGGAGCGGGGCGACCATGGTGCTCGAGGACGGAAGAAAGATCATCATGCCGCTGATATACAACAATTCCTTCCTGGGTAGCGTAAATGTGTCGAGACAGCAGGGTCTCCGCGGGAGTGACATTAATGATATAAAAGCAGGCATGGCCGGCATCTTGAAGAATATTCACGATTTTATAGTTTTTAATGATGTAATGAATGATCCCGGCACGGGACTGAACAGTAAAATCTATTTTCATTTGAAGTATAATGAATACCTGAAGCTATGGAGCTCGGGAAAAGATTTTTCTATCCTGTTCGTTCAACTCTTCGATGAAATTGGACATATTAATAATAATGAAAAGAATACAATCATGAAGCTGATTGCGCCGTCAATCTCGGAGGTTGTCAAGAATAACGGATTCATCTGCCGTTATGATGATTACCTTGCCGTTATCCTGAATGACATGAATTCACGGAAGGCCGGGAATATAGCACGTGATATCAGGAGTTCTCTTAAGAAATACCGGATTAAAATAAACCCGGATTCCATAGTGCGGATAACACCCGCCTTCGGCGTATCATCCACCGATACGGCTCGCGCTGGTGACGATCTTGTAGCTGCCGCGGTACAACAACTGGGGACACCTGAATAACGGCCGGGGCGAATTTTTTTATAATTTTGTTGACATAAAATTTGGAAATTAAAATATATTAGACTTGTTGCATATCTAAATAAAAATTGGCGTGTGCCCCCGCCGCAAGCGGCGGGGGGCAGAAATTCAATTATTATATTGGTTTATCAATAAATCTAATATTCAATTCAATAGAAGCAATTTACAGAAGCAATTTACATGCAGTTTTATAATTAAAATGCCAATGGTACACCTTACTTAGTTAAGACAAAAAAAAGGAGAAGCTTGGTGAAACGGACAGTACTTCTTATTGGAATTCCCTTTATTGTAGCTCTCTATTTTACGTTTGTCATTTCTCAGAAAGCGTGCGATCGCGTGATGGCCAATCATCCTGAGAAACCGATAGACTTCAATCACCAGTCGCACTTACTCACCTATTTTCCTGATAACGGTTTAAGCAAAGATGATTGCGGCGCGTGTCACGACTATTATGATAACGGCAGGTTCAAGGGGCTTCCCACTGTCGGGGACTGCACCTCATGTCATGACCCCAACGGCCCGGTCACGGGTGCTCCGGCATCCACCCCCCGGAGAAAACCGTTCCTGAGCGGGTACAAGGACACCGATAAGCCGTGGGGATCACATGCGCGGCAGCCAGACCTGGTCTATTTCAGCCACAAGGTCGTTATGACCGCCACATTCGAGGACGGCAGGAAAAAGCAGCGCTGCAGCAACTGCCACGGCGACAAGGCCGGCTCAACGAACACGGCCATGCTCAAAGGCAAGATGCTCATGGGGCAGTGCGAGGATTGCCACACCGCATTGCATATCAGCAATAAATGCGCCGTGTGCCACGATTAATATCCTGATAGTGTGAAACTTTGGAGAGGAGAGAGACAATCCATGAAAAAAATAGATAGAAAAGACTTCTTGAAGATTGGCGGCGGCGCCATCGTCGGCGGACTCTCGGGTTATGTTTTCTCGGGAGCCCCCTTTCTCGGGATGCAATGGCTCATTGAGTGGACCCAGGATCAGTATGTGCCTGCCGGCGGCAAGGAGGAATATCTGAAAACAATCTGCGAGGCCTGCCGTGAAAAATGCGAAATGTCCATCAGGATGATCGGCGACCGGGCGGTAAAAATAGAGACGTCAAACAGCGGCTGTCCCTTCAGCCAAAACGCACTCCAGCTCCTCTATCACCCTGAACGGATCGACGCGCCGCTGAAGCGCGTCGGCAGGAAGGGCACCGTCAAATTTTCGGCCTTCGAAAAGGTTTCATGGGACGAGGCTCTTGGCGCGGTATCCAAAAATATGAACAAGCTCATCGGAGAAAAGAGGGGCCACCTGATCGCCGGAATCAGTAAACATGACAATCTCGCCTCTGCGCTCCTGGATCGGCTGGTTAAAGCGTGCGGCAGCACGGCTGCATATTACGAGCCCTCGCTGAATTCACTTTCACAAGCCGCGCTGGGCGGATCTGTCGAATATGATTTCAACAATGCGGATTGCATCCTTAGCTTCGGAGCGCGGCTCCTTGAAGGCTGGGGAGTACCCTGCTCGATGAATAAGGCATTTATTGAATGGAAGAAGAAGGGTACGAGGCTGATTCAGGCTGACGCGGTCCGCACGAGGACGGCGTCCCTGGCCGATCAGTGGCTCCCCATCAAACCGGGCACGGAACTCATCCTGGCGATGGGCATCGCCAACCGCCTTTCCAAAAGAGGAAGAGCGGCCGGCGGCGCGGAGTGGATGGCCGTTGTCGAAAAGTATGCCCCGGACAAAGTTGCCGCATTGACCGGTCTCTCGGTAAAACAGATCGAAGAAGTGGCGGAGACCTTTTCTCGTGCCCGAAACCCCGTCGCGGTAGCCGGGCGCGGCGGGAAAGGCGTTTCCTCGTCTTCGGCTGAATTCCTTGCGGTCCACGCGCTCAACACAATGGCCGGCTCGCAGGCGGCTGTGTTGAAGAAAGGACAGTGGCTGGGCGAGCCGGTTCTTTCGGCCAACGCAGCAGCCTCCATCAAGGAATCGAAAAAACTGGCGGGGCTGGACGATTTCATCAAAAATGGAAATTTTGAGATCATCATCATCAACGAGGCCGATCCGGTCTACAAGAGCGCGTATGGAGCCGAACTGGCCGAGAAGATGGACAGGGCGTTTGTCGTGTCGATAACGCCGCTCCTGAACGATACGGCCATGTACGCCGATTACATGTTCCCGTCGCTTACATTCCTCGAGAATGATACATCGGCGGGCAGGGCTCCCCTCAAGCCATACCTGAAATCGGCCCACGCCGGCGACTGCCTGATCAGCCTGGCCCAGAAGGTCGATGGCGTCAAGGCCAGTTTCCCGTGGGCGAGTTACGTCGACCTGATTAAGACCTCCGGCGCGTCCGTTGGCGCGGGCGGTGTCAATTACAACGCCCGCGTTCTGATAGACCAGCTCGCGCTGATTGAAAAGAACCTGAAGCCCTCCGATGAGTTTCCGCTTTCCATGATCCCGGTGGAGCTGACCTTTGTGGGTGACGGCGACGGCATGGCCTTCCCCTATGCTCTGAAGACGATCGACCAGAAGACGTTCTCTCAGGGCAAGCTCTGTGTGGAGATAAACCGGAAAACGGCGGGTCAACACGGCGTTTCAGAAGGGGAGCGGATAGACATAGCATCATCCTGGGGAGAAATCGGCAGCGTGCGCACCCATCTCACCGACACGGTGGCGCCCGACACCATAGCGATCCCGCTGGGGTTTGGCCACATGGCGTATACCAAGTACGCGAAAAATAAAGGAGTAAATCCCAAAGGAATCATGGCGCATGATATCGATCCCCTTACCGGGACCGCGAACTGGTGGCACACCAGGGTCAAAATCAGTTAAGAGGTGTATACCGATATGAAAATGAAAAGAAGATGGGGAATGGCTATAGATCTGGACCTATGCACCGGATGCGGCGATTGCGCGCTTGCCTGCGCGCAGGAAAACAACATGCCGGTTTTCGAGGATGATTCCGATCTTCCGAAGCGCGTACAATTCCTCGACCTGATGAAGGTCTCCAACGACCGGGACGCGGCATATCCCGACGTCGAGGTCTGCTATATACCGAAGATGTGTCAGCAGTGCGAAGGGAACGATCCGAAGAATCCCAAGCCTCCCTGCGTTTCCGTGTGTCCGGTCGTGGCGACCGACGTGGGAGACGATGGCATCGTGAGCCAGATATGGTCGCGATGCATCGGGTGCCGGTACTGCCAGGCGTCATGCCCCTACGAGGCGCGGGCCTTCAACTGGTGGAAGCCGCGGTACGAGGGGGACTTTAAGAAATCGCTCAACCCGGATGTCTCGGTTGCGTCGCGGGGCACCGTGGTCAAATGCCAGTTTTGCAGCCACATCTGGAAGCGGGAGCGTGACAGGGCCGTTGCCGGCGGCGAGCTGGACATCAATGCCGTGACCTATACGCCGGCCTGCGTGGCCGCATGCCCGACCAGGGCGATGGTTTTCGGCGATCTGGACGATCCCGGTTCCGAGCTGAGCCGGTTATTATCGCGCGAAAAGAAGCGGACGTTCAGACTCATCCACACGATTGATGAGATGAAGGAAAAGGACGAGAAAAAATGGAAAGCGATGATGCAGGCAAAGAACTATCCTAATCCGAAGGTCTACTATCTCACGAGTAAAGCCTGGATCAAGGAAATGATGAAGTTTAAATAGACTCCGATATTCAGATGAAGGAGAAAAACCGTGGGTGAACTTATTAAAAGAGCCATAGACACAATCAAAGCGGAATTTAACAGCTATTCAACGGGTGTGAAGATTGCCCTGGGCGTCATGTTTTTCTTAACAGCGGGGTTCGTCATATTCGGCATCCAGATCCTCTTCTGGGGTCTGGGCTATACCGACATGAGCAACCTCTATCCCTTCGGCCAGTGGATCATCGGCGACCTGGGGCTGGTCTCCCTGGGCGGCGGCGCCTTTACCACGGGATTCGCGCTCTATATTTTCAGAAACGACAAACTCGAGCCGATAATCAACTCAACGGTTCTTATCGGCTTCCTCTGCTACCTGTTTACGTTTATATTCCTGGTGTTCGACATCGGCCAGCCGCTCCGGGCATGGTTCGGGTACACGTACCCCAACTGGGGCGAGCACCTGATGCCGACATCAATGCTGACGGAAGTGATATGGTGTCTGACCCTGTACTTCATGATCCTCTGCGTGGAGATCGTGCCGGTCGCGCTCAAGCACAAGGTTCTTGACGCGATTCCGGCGCTTCACTACGTAGGTCATTACCTTCACCGGATCATGTGGATCTTGGCGGCGGCCGGAACGTTCCTTTCCTTCTTCCACCAGGGCTCCCTGGGCGGCGGCATGTGGGATATCATGTACGGCAAGGCAGTCTGGTTCAGGGCGCATCATATTTATTTTTTCGTGGTCATCATCGGCGCCACTGCCGGGGGGACCGCGTTCATGACCCTGTGCGCTTACCTGGCCGGCAAGGTCATGAAAAAGGAGGTGGTCCCTGCCGAGACCTTCCATTCAATTGCAAAGATATCAGGCATACTGTTTGTGGCGTTCTTTATCGCGCGGCTTGTTGACGTTGTTCTCATGGCCACCAGGTGGGTCCCGCTCTTTGACCGGAGCTATATAAGCCTCCAGGGCGGATTATACGGCCTCTGGCTGCTGGTCCTTGAGTTCCTGTTACTGGCGGTCGTCATCGTCATGCTCCTGCCTAAGAAAAATCGCGAACAGGAAAAGCGTTTCCTCATCGGCATCATCGCCGGCGTGGCCGCCATAACAACGGACAAGCTTATCACCGTCCTCAACGGGTCATCGGTGCCCAATTTTCCCTGGAGGGATTATATCTGGTACTGGCCGACGATACAGGAATGGTTTATCATGCTGGGCGGCCTGTCGGTCATGGCCATGATCTACATGTGGTGCGCGAAGTACCTGCCGCTCTTTCCGCATGCTGAGAAGCACGCTCACCATGAAGGGAAATCTCAGGCGGTTGCGGAATAAATAAAAAAGACTGATATATACAGCAGTGACACGCGCTTTCATATAAGACGAGAGCGATAGCAGAGTGCTTGACAGCGCAAGAGGTATGCTAGATAGTGAACTGAGACGTCAGTTTTGAGTTTATTATGCTGAACCTGCATGTTGAAAAATTCAACGATATCTATATAATCAGCCTTGAAGGTATCTTTGATATCAACAACCTGGCACGAGTGGAATCGGTGTGGTTGGAACAGACGATATTGAAGCCTCGGATGATCGCTATTAATTGCGCCGGTCTGGAAGCAGTTGATTCATCCGCCATCGGCACCATTGTGAAATTATTCAATTATAGCATGAATATGGGGATTATGCCTGTTTTATACGACCTGAGCCCCCTTCTGAGGAGGCTTTTCATGACGGCGAAGCTCAACCGATGTGTGACCATTGCAACGAGATCGGAATTTGAAAACCACATCGCCCTTAAATTCGCACCCCTGCCGATTCAGTTTTCTCACCAGCGCTGAAGGATGCATGCTTCAGCGGATGATACCCAAGTCAAACCCGCACGCGGCGCACCTGCTATCGTTGAGGTTTTCAATACGTGTGAAATAGCCGCTTCGGCTGATGGCCGTCGCCGAGCATGAGGGACATCGAGTGTCGTGTCCACTGGTGCCGGAAGGCACGTTGCCGCAGTATACGTAATTCAGTTTTTTTACCGCCTCTTCATGAACTTTCAGCACGAACGGAATATCGGTCGCGTGCCGGTCATATTTGTAATTTGGATAATACCGGGATATATGCCAGGGGATGTTTTTATCCACCGATGCTATGAAGTCAATGATGTCGCGCATCTCGTTTATCGTATCGTTGATGCCGGTGACCACCAGGGTGGTGAGCTCTATATGGCATCCTCGGGCGTGAGCCGATTTGATTGTTTCGATCACGTCAGGGAGATTCGCCTTCTGTATCGTGCGCATGGTTTCCTCGCGAAAGCTTTTCAGGTCAATATTCATGGCGTCCACGTAACCGAGAAGCTCATCCAGGGGTTCCCGGTTGATGAAGCCGTTGGTTACCAGAACGCAGGCAAGGTTTTTCTCTTTCGCCAGGAGCGCCGTGTCGTGGACATACTCGTACCAGATAATCGGCTCGGAATAGGTGTAGGCGATGCCGATGGATCCTTCCCGCACCGCGAGGTCAATGATGTCGGCTGATGAGTGAAATGTGGTCCGGGCGGTCTGGTTCTGTGATATCTGCCAGTTCTGGCAGTAGGGGCATTTCATGTTGCAGCCTTTGGTGCCGATGGAAAGGATCTGACTGCCGGGATGGAAATGATACAGGGGCTTTTTCTCAATCGGATCCATGGCGATGGAGGTAAGCCGCCCGTAAATTTCGGAATAGAGGGTGCCGCCAGTGTTCGTCCGCACACCGCAGATGCCGTACTTTCCGTCCCGGATGACGCAGTTGTGGGGACAGAGTCCGCAGCGCACGCTTCCGTTTTCGAGCTTTTCATAGAAAGAGGCTTCGTGGGTGGTTATTTCAGACATATACAGTGTTACGATTGGGCGGCTTCCTCTTGTGCCGGCTCTTTCGATGCCTCCCCTTCATCAGCTTCTCTTTCGGTTTTTTTCGCGTCACCTTTGATCATTTCACAGGCGCCCTCGAAGACAACGCCGTCGGCGATCTGAAGTTTCGCCGTCCTGATGTTGCCGTACAGTTTTCCGGTGGGGTGGATTTCAAGCCGGGACGTCGCCTCGATGTTGCCGTGAACGGTACCCATCAGAATGACCGTCTTGGCCTTGATATTCGCCTTGACGACAGCTCCATCGCCGATGACGAGGAAGCCCCCGGATACGATTTCGCCTTCAAAATAACCGTTGATCTGGAGCGATTTCTTGAACGTGAGGTCGCCAAAAAATTCCGTGTCCTTGCTGAAAACCGTGGTGACCATCCCGATATCATACACCGGATTTTTGTTTATCTGAATTACTTTTTTCGTCATCTGATTATCCGCCGCACCTTATTTTGTAGTCATGACAAATACGCCGTCCCAATCATCGCCGGGGGGATTCCGCTTATAGCCATTGGATCGCTCCAGATAGAGCGTTGAGGGTCCGTCGTTGGGATCGATCTCAAGGGCCTTGGTAAAGGCCCGTATTGCCGCGTCCCATTGCCTCTGTTTATAGGCGGCCAGACCATGGTTATAGAATTTTAATAGCTCTTCTTTTTGTTTTGTCATCATCGCCATTCTCCGCATGCCCGGTGACCGGCGCTCAATTCAAATATAATTACGGGCTGAATTATTACAACAGAAATTTTCTAAAAAATCCACGCTTCTTCTTGAAAGGGAGGGCCTGCTGCCGGGCGGATTATTATCAATAGGTCCTGCTCAACAGGAAATCCGAAAGCTCGAGCAGTATGGCCTTGAATGCTGATTCGGGAAATCGGCTCAGTATGCTGCGCGCCCGATTGACGTAGGTGCCGGCAAACTGCACCGCGTAATCAATGGCGCCCGTGTCGATCAGGCGCTTTCTTATGGCCTGCCACTCATCATTACCGGGATTCGCGATGTATTGTTTCAGCATCTCCAGCGCGGCCGAGCCTCCCTTCTCGATGAGATGCAGGATGGGCAGTGTTATCTTGCCATCCTTAACGTCGCTTTCCACATCCTTGCCCAGCTGGTCCGAGTCTTGCATGATATCCAGAGTGTCGTCCACGATCTGAAAGGCGAAACCCAGGTTCAAGCCGAACTGGTAGAGCAGTTCGCAATCTTCCGCTCCCAGCGCGGACTTGATCGCTCCCAGCTTTGCGCAGGAAGCCATGAAGCGGGCGGTTTTAAGCTCGATGACGACCATATAGTGTTCCCGCCGGGCGGTATCGATGTCCGCATACTGTAGCTGGTAGAGTTCGCCCATGATCATGTCTTTGGTGCCGATCACCATGAGCGGGAATATGGCCGGGTTTTCGTCCTGGATCGCTGCATTGAGAGCAACAGAGTACATGAAATCGCCAACCAGAACGGCGACCTTGTTGCCCCACTTCTGGGGCACGGTGATAGTGCCACGCCGGAACAGGGACTGATCAATGATGTCGTCGTGAATTAGCGAGGCCGCATGAACGATTTCCGTGGCCGCCGCCAACGGAACAATGCCCTCGGGAATACGGCCCGTCAGTCCGCTCGTGAGAATGACCAGTGAGGCCCTGATTCTCTTGCCGCCGCTCAGGAACAGGTGGAGTGAACTCGTATCGATTATGGGTATGCCCGTCCGCAGCCTTTTTTTTATCTCTTCATCAACTTCCCTGAGATATCCATCCAGCGGCGACAGAATTTTTTTTAAATCCGTTTTCATGACCCGCGCCGCTGTCAGTCAAAGGTGGATAGACATTCTCGCTGGGATTCGTATATTTCGAATACTTTGTCGAGCATCGTCGTTTCAAAAAGTCTCAACAGATTATCATTGACCACAACAAGTTTGATGTCGCCCTCGCTGTCCTTTATTTTACGCTTGATGGCCACCAGCACGCCCAAGGCGGAACTGCAGACGTGCTTCACATCCATCATGTCGATGCATATGTTATGCTTTCCATTGTCAAGGCAATCCTGTAGCACCGCTTCCAGTTCTTCGGAACCTTCCTGGTCAATCCGCCCTTCCAGGACAAGAATTTCAACGCTATCAGTTGATTTTCTTTTCATATACCTGCTCCCTGCCATTGCTGTAATGTCATCTGGGAATCTTCACCGCCGCATCTTTTTGATTATCACCGGAAGATTCAAATATATACTGGCATCATGCCGGGGTCAATACATATATCCGCTGTGATCCATTGTGCCATAGTTTTTAAAACTTTTCAAGTGTTTTTATGTCCGCCCGGGCGATAGTTAATGAAATTACCTGTTTCGCACCGGCCGCGCGGAGAATCCGCGCGCATTCATTGATAGTCGCGCCCGTAGTGAATATGTCGTCGACGATCAGTATCGTTTGGCCGGAGAGATGCCGGCGCGGTGCCATCGCATACCGGTTCAGCGCGTTTAAGAACCGGTCCCGGAGGCCCAGTTCCCGTTGAGCGCGCATGTTGCGCTTTTCCCGGAGGAGCGGTACGCAGGGGACGCCGGTGGCGCGGGAGAGGCGTTTCGCTATCAGTTCGGACTGGTTGAATCCGCGACGTCGTTTTTTCCCCGAATTCATGGGGACCCAGGTAATAAGGTCGGCTACTATATGATGACGGGAGATTTCTTCCAGGGCGATGACCCCCAGGCCGATATGGATGCGTTGAAGCTTGTTGAACTTGAGGGACCTGATGATCTTCTTCATGACGCCGCTGTATTCGGCGACGGTTATGTTGCGGGTCAGATACCAGTGGCGCTCCGCGCAGACGGTGCATGTGCCGCCTGATAGTTCTCCGGAGCACACCGGACAGCTGTTGGTTAAGAACGGAATCCGGCCGGAGCAGTTTCCGCAGAGGTAATTATCCCGCGAACCGGCGGGATTACCGCAGGCGGCGCAACGCGCGGGAACAAGGATGTCAAGCAGTATAGAGAGCATGCGGTTACTAGATTCGGTACCGGGTCGGATCGGGCGTACCGGCTTCCTGAAATCCCATTTTCCTGATGCGACAGCTGTCACAGAGGCCGCAGGCGGCTCCATCCGCATCGGGATCGTAGCAGCTGTGGGTCAGCGAGTAGTCTACGCCGAGATCAATCCCCGTTCGAATGATCTCAGCCTTGCTCATGTTGATAAGCGGCGTTTCGATGATAATATTGTCACCGCTCACGCCCGCCTTCGTTCCCCGGTTCGCCATCTCCTGGAAGGCCTGGAAGAATTCCGGCCTGCAGTCGGGATAACCGCTGTAATCAACGGCCGTGGCGCCGATGAAAATACGGCTCGCGCCGATCGATTCGGCGAATGCAAGCGCGTAGGACAGGAACAGGATGTTCCGCGCAGGGACATAGGTGTCCGGGATCTCATGGTCGTTTATGCCGCGGTTTTTCGGCACCGCGCGGTGCTCGTCCGTGAGGGCCGAGCTGAATATCCCGGACGGTATTTCGATAACGACGTAATATCCGATTCCGAAGAATCGAGCCAGTCTTGTAGCGGATTGAATCTCAATTCCGTGTTTCTGCCCGTATTGGAACATGAGGGCGCTGAGTTCAAATCCTCTGCTGATCGCAACGGCCGCTGTCGTGGCGGAATCTATCCCGCCGCTTAAAAGGATGACGGCTTTTTCACTCATCGATCCTCCGAAAATACCAGGGAATGCCGCATTTCGTGATCAGTCTGATGATATGGCGATGAATTCCATATCTTGTTCCTGTTATGAGATTTCATCGGGATGCGTTCGATGGCATTTTTCTCCCTGTGAGATAATACGAATATCAACTGGAGGATTGAAAAAAAATAGCGCTTGGAAAAAATCATGTGCTTTTACTGAATTTTTTCACCAGCGTGACCTGATTTCCTTTTTCATTATATTGAACGATATCGAATATATTCTTTGCCATGGAAATCCCCCTGCCGTGGGCGAGGAGGTCGCGGTTAGCGTTCCGCGAATTATCCCTGAGTATGCGCTGGTGGTCAAAGCCGCGCCCCTCGTCGGTGATCCGGTAGATGACTTTCATCGGAGTGAGCGCATATTCTATATATACCTGCCGGTCGCGGAAGCGGGGGTCCTGTCTGCGACCGGCGATAATTTTGAAGTATGTATCGTCGGCCATCGCTTCAGATTTTTCTCGGTAGGATATATCGAGGTTGCCGTGCTCGATTGCATTGATGATAATTTCGCGCAGGGCTATTCGGACCAGATTGGCCTGTTTTTGATTAATGAATTTTTTCAGATTTCTCGTCAGCCGATGACTAACATCTTCGGCTGCCATAAGAAAATTGCCGATGGTGATATTCTGCTGTTCGCTGTCGATGAATTGAGTGAGGGCGTCCTCTTCCACTCCGGAGGCCTTCCCCAGGATCTCGTTTTTCCCTTCAATATTAATGCACTCAAGACGGACCTGCATCTCTTTCGGCTCATCGATTATGGTTGACTTGAACATGACCGCGAGGCTGAGAGGTTCGCGCGAAGAGGAAAAGACTTTCAGTTTTTCCTCGATGAGGGTTTTGATCACCGCCGCTGCCGAGGTCTCGTCGTAGATCAGGTCGAAGAAGTTCATTGACGAGACTGATTCAGATTTTATTTTCAGATAGGACAGCATCGCCTTGTTGGCCGTGATGAAGTCCCAGTGTTCGTCAAGAGAGTAGATCATGTCGTTCGATCCCTCAACCAGGAGCCTGTATTTTTCCTGAGCCTGAATCGCCGCCACTTGCGCCGCGTTTTTTTCCTGATTGATGATATTGATACGGTCGGCCAGTGCCAGTGAAAGGAGGGTGACTTCGAGGGCCGAGCCGATCTGGTTGGCGTATTCTGTAATGAACATGATTGGCAGAACATGCAGCTTGTTGAGCGCGATAAGAAGCAATCCTAAGAGAAAAAACAACCAGGCTATGAGGAAAAATCGGGCCGGCCGGTAGCCCCGCATCATGCAGATAAATCCGGATGAAATAATAACAATTGAGGCGATTACCATGAGAATCATTGCAGATTGTATTGCGATGAGATAATTGCCGACAAGGGAGTAGATCAATACCAGAATTCCTATCCCCATGACAACCAGTAAGAGGCGGTGCATGACGACCGTGTATTCCTTCGTATGCAGGAAACTCTGCGTGAAAATCGCCATCCATACTATAGCGAGTCCGATCAGGAACGGGAGACTTATATTATGCCATCCGGGGTACGAGGGCCAGAGGAATTCGAATGCCATGCCGTTGTACGCCAGCTGTACAAGGCCATAGGATGCAATGTAGATGACGTAGAACAGGTAGCTTCGGTCCCTGACAAAAAAATAGAGGAACAGATTGTAAAAGATCATGACCAGTATGATGCCATAGTAAATGCCGAGCAGCAATTTTTCCTTGACGACCTTTTCAGCAAAGGCCTTCGGCGACCAGAGCGTCATGGGGAACTGCTTGGAGCAATTTCCCGCGAAGTGGAGGTACACCGTCTGTTCTTCCGCCCGCGGCACAGGGATTGTAAAGACGAAGTTTCGGTATTTGATTTCTCGCTTGTCAAAGGGGTAGATATCACCGGAGCGCTTCATGGAATAACCGCCCGCGGCGTTACGGAAATAGACATCCATCCTGTCCAGATGCGGATATTCCAGCTCCAGAAACCACTGTTCATCCTGCCCCAAACGGCTGACGATGCGGAACCGTGCCCAGTAATTCTTGTTGTTAAATCCAAAACTGGGGGCATCTGTTTTGCTGAGGGTATAGCGCTTGGCCTCCTCCGCGGATGAGGCTTCCCGTATGGTCATTCCGCCGGTTGTATCCTCGAGTATGAACAGATGATGTCCTAGCGGATACATTCCCTGGTTTTTATCCAGGATAACGGAATGGGCGGGTGGATCCATGTTCCGAGGCCTGGCGTCCGCGGCTGAAGTGACGGTAAGGAGCAGGCAGAGCAGAATCATCATGGCAGAGGATGAATGCATTTTCATGGTTTTAAACAATGTTGAAGAATTTTGCCAAATGGAGCATCTCAAAGGTTTTTTTAACAAAGGGGTTGAGATTGATAAGCATGAACTCTCTTCCTATTTCTTTGCAGTAACCGTAAAATTCCACGAGCATGGTTATGGTGGAAGAATCAAGTGAGTCCACGTTTTCCAGGTTGAGAATAATTTTTTTTTCATGCTCACGGGCGACATCTTCCAGCTGCTGCAGAATCTCCCGTGAATAATGGATGTTTACCATTTTGAGATTGATGGTAATGGTTACCGCGTCTTTCACTTCTATTGAAAGCACAAATTTTTCCTTCACCCCGGCGATTTATTAACATACACATTGCCTGAAATCAACACATTTTTAAGTGGTTTATAAAAATTTACAATGAACGCGGTATCGTTATCTTTCTCTGATCCAGAGGCTCAGGGACGTAGCGCATGGTCGATTATTATAATTTGTACAGCGCGGCAATATTTATCCGCTGCGGTATTTTTTTATTGAAAAATACGTGGATTATAATTATTACGTTAGGGAGTACCAGTCGTGAAGGCGCAGTTCCGAAACCGCGCCTTCACGACTGACGCCGGGAGGAACAAGCATTGGATAAGGAAAAAATCAGAAAAGCTGTCTTCGATATACTATGCGCCATCGGCGAGGATCCTGATCGTCCCGGTCTGAAGGGGACGCCCGAGCGGGTCGCCCGGATGTTTGAAGAAATATTGGGGGGGGAAAAAAGAGACATCTCTGAAATCCTGGGGCGGACGCATGAGCTGGAGCACGATGAAATGGTGGTTGTCAGGGATATTAATTTTTACACCATGTGCGAGCACCATCTGCTTCCCTTCTTCGGTGTTTGCCATATAGCCTATGTTCCGGATGACAGGAAGATAGTCGGCATCAGCAAATTGGCCCGCATCGTGGATGTGCTGAGCAAGCGGCTCCAGGTGCAGGAGCAATTCACTAATCAGATAGCGGACGCTCTTATGTTGCACGTCAAGCCCAAGGGGGTGGCGGTGGTGGTTAAAGCCAGGCACATGTGCATGGAGATGCGAGGAGTGCAGAAGCCAGGTGCGAGAACCATAACGTCCGTCGTACGGGGATTGTTCCGGAGCGATATGCGGACACGGGATGAATTTTTAAAGCTCATTGAATGAATTAATCTTGACATATACATACGGGACATAATTAGCTTTTATTTTAGCGCGGACGTTCATTACGTCTCCACCCGGGCCCGGAACGGGCTCAACAACAGAGAGATGGTTGTCCCCGTGTGTTTCAGGAGGCGCATCAACAGGCTCATGATGGTATAATGAAAAAGACCAGAATAGCAGTGCTTATATCCGGATCAGGGACTAATCTTCAGTCCGTCATCGACAAGACAGAATCCGGCTACCTGCCGGTGGAGATCGCATGCGTAATTTCAGACAGGGGAGATGCCTTCGGTCTGGAGCGAGCGCGGAAGCATAATATTTCGGCCTTTACGGTTTTCCCGGCCGGTAACGCTTCGCGCGAGGATAACGAGGAAGCCGTTATAGAAGTTTTAATGAGATATAATGTTGAGCTGGTTGTCCTGGCCGGGTACATGCGCCTTCTCACATCCCGCATGATCGGCCGGTACCGTAACCGGATAATTAATATTCACCCATCGTTGCTTCCCAGCTTTCCCGGAACTGACGGCTACGGAGACGCCTGGCGGTACGGCGTGAAAGTGAGCGGTTGTACGGTTCATTTCGTAGACGAGGGGTGCGACACTGGTCCGATAATATTGCAGGGTGTTAATCCCGTCGAGGAGATCGACACCTTTGAAAGCTTCAGGGAGCGTGGATTGAGCGTAGAACACCGGATACTCCCCGAGGCAATAAAGCTCTACTGCGAGGGAAGGCTTGTAGTAGATGGAAGAAAAGTACGAATACGTGGAAAGGAGTGAAGTATGGAAAAAGGTTTTACAACGTTAACTCAGATGGAATATCCCGGGCGCGTGATTATCATCGGTATGAGCCCGACCGGAGACGATGTGGTCATGTACGCAATCACGGGCCGCAGTCCCTCGAGTAAAGCAAGACGCCTCGAGAGAGAAAGGAAGACTGTTTTTGTAAAGCCCACGGATGAGAAGGCACTGCAATCCGGGAATCCTGATCTGCTCATCTATCCTTCGATAATTGTTGGAAAGTGGAAGTGGATTGCGGTGAGCAACGGCAAGCAGACGCCAGATATTGTGGCGCAGTTTAAGAAGGGGGTCTCTCCGGTGGCCGCGCTCGGCAATGCGCTCCGGGCATGGGATTTTGAGCCTGACGCGCCGAACCATACGCCCCGCATCAGCGGTTGCGTTGCAGACGGGGGAGCGCTTTCCATCGTAAGGCGCGCGGCGGACGGCACCGTCATGCGCGTCTACTTCGAGGTTCCGAAGGCCCCCGGCAAAGGGAAGCTCCTCGCCACCTACGCCGGCGGCAATGCAGATCCCCTTCCGGTCTTCTCCGGCGAGCCGATCGATGTGGATATCCCGTACGGCACGGCCCGTGAGGCTGCGACGGCGCTGTACAAGTCACTGAGCCCGGCAAAAGGGAAGGACGATTACCGGGTTGCGGTCGCTGTCCTCTATCGCGATTCTACGGGAAAGATAAAATTTGCACTGAAGAATAGGAATAAATAGCGGCGCTGAAGAGTTACGGCGCGTAAACGCGCATACGTCCGCGCGCATCCATGTGATCAAGGAGTTGTGTTAGTGGCAACAGATGTTTCCTCTTTTAAAGATGCGTATAAAAAAGCGATTAAAAGCGACTTTCCAAGCGAAGCGATGCTTGTTATCGGGGGTAAAAAGCATCCGTACAAAAAAGTCGCCTACGAGCTCCGGTACGGGACCAATCCTCACCAGCCATTTATTGCTTACGCGCCGGTTGATGATAAAAATCTGTCTGTGGGTGATCTGGCATTGCTGAAAGGCGGCAAGGAAGGGCTCTCGCTGACAAACCTCCAGGATGTGAGCCAGGCACTTAATATACTCAAATTTTTCACCAAACCGGCCTGTGCCGTCATGAAACACGTGAACCCCTGCGGATTCAAAGTCGAGACGAGAAGCGAACCGCTGTCTGAAATCTATCGTGTCGCACGGAACTGTGACGAACGGAGCGCTTTCGGATCCATTGTGGGATTCAATGTGAACGTTGATGTTCAAACGGCGGAGGCCATCATGGAGACATTTGTCGAAGGTGTTGTTGCACCCGGTTATGATCCCGACGCCCTGGCTGTCTTAAAACGCAACGAGGGAACCAAGAAGCTTAATAATGCAATCCGGGTTGCGAAAGTATCGAACATCGACCGCATTCCGAAATATATCGGCGATGAAGTATCGGGTTTTTACAACCTGCGCAACCTGGCGGACGGATCGCTCACGGTGGAGGTCCCGTATCTCACCAGGATACGGTCATCGGCCGATTTTATCGTTGACCCGATGATATCTAATGACGATCCAGCTAAAAACGGAGGCAGGGACTTTATTGTGGAGCGGAAGCCCACGGATTCGGAGCTGGATGACTGCCTCACGGCCTGGTATGTGAACATAAATGTCCGATCCAACGGGATCGTCTTCGTAAAAGACGGAGCAGCCATATCCGTGGGCACCGGTGAGCAGGAGCGAATCGGCGCGGTGGAGAAGGCCATCGATAAAGCCAGAAAGAAAGGCCACAGCCTGAAAGGCGCGGTCATGTCCTCGGACGCTTTTTTCCCGCAACGCGACAGCATTGACGCCGTTGCACAGGAAGGGGTGACCGCGGTGGTCTGGCCCGCCGGCTCGCTCAATGACGCTCTGGTAATTGAAGCCGCCAACGAACATAAAATAGCATTGATGGCCACGCTGGAGCGGTGCTTTTTGCATATATAGGCCCGGCGAATTTTCTTCCCTCCCTGCGGCGGTAATAAACTTGCTTTGCATACTATTATCTCCATAATAGGGAGATGGTTAATCTATCGCTTGGAGATCGCGTATGGCCAGTCCACGGATAGTTATCGTTGAAGACGAGGTTCTCTCGGGAATATTCCTCCAGGAGTCCCTGCGCGAACGGGGATACGTCGTGCCGGCAGTCGCTTCATCGGACGATGAGCTGATGCGGGGCATCGGCGGATGGAATCCCGACCTCGTTCTCATGGACATCATGCTCAACGGTTCTCGCGATGGGATAGATACCGCCGAACAAATAACCGCCCGGTATGATATCCCCGTCATCTACCTCACCGCCCATACCGATCCCGATACCGTTCACCGGGCAAAACTTACGAAGCCGTACGGTTTTCTCGTAAAGCCGGTCAATATCAGTGAGTTGTATATCGCCGTCGAGTTTGGGCTCTACCGGCACGGAATGGAAAAGAAACTGAGAATAAGCGAGGAGCGGTACCGGGCAATCGTTGAAAGCATGCCGGTTCTTATCTGCCGTTATCTTCCCGGGGACTGCGTCATTACGTTCGTGAATGATGAATATTGCCGGTACTACAACCTGCGCCGGGAATACCTGGTCGGCAGGAGTTTGCTCGATTTTTTTCCGGAAACGGACCGCCGGATCGTGAGGGAGAGGGTTGAGTCGCTGAACCGGAACAACCCCCTGGTGACGTATGAGCGCCTGGTGGATACTCACGCCGGGCAGCGATGGCAGCGCTGGACTGACCAGGCGCTTTTCGACGAACAGGGGAACGTCTCCGAATACCAATCGATCGGCCAGGATATCACGGAACGGATACAATTCGAAGATTTGATCAGAGAGAGCGAACGTAAGTACCGCCTACTGGCGGACAACATGCTGGACCTGGTAAGCATGTGCGATGCTCAGGCCCGCTTCACCTATGTGAGCCCTTCCTACCGGATAATATTGGGTTATTCCGAAGAGGATCTGCTCGGCAGGCCCGTGTATTGCCTGGTGCATCCCGATGACCTTCCTGAAATCATGGCTTCAATCGATCGTCACCGGAAAGATTTAATGAGTGCCAGCGCGGTGTTCCGTATGAACCATAAGGACGGCCGCACGCTCTGGTTTGAAACATACGGCAAGGTTCTTGTCGGGGATAACGGGAAACCCCTGGGCGCCGTTTTTTCAACCCGAGAAATCACCGATAGAAAAATCATGGAAGACAGTCTGATAATGGCCCATAAACAGCTTCAGGACATCATTGATTTTCTTCCCGACGCAACCTTCGTCATCGACCGGGAGAAGAAAGTGATCGCCTGGAACAGAGCGGTTGAAAAAATGACGGGCGTCACGAAAGACGCCATAATGGGGAAAGGAGACTACGTATACGCGGTCCCCTTCTACGGAGAGCGGCGGCCGATCCTGATTGATTTAGTGGGAATGGATACATCCAGTTATCGGAAGCATTATATCAAGCTGCACAAGGAGGAAGAGACCATATTCGCAGAAACGCTGGTGCCTTCGCTGCCGTCCACTGGAAAGGAGATATATCTGTGGGGCAAAGCATCGCCCCTCTATGACGGCTATAACAACATCATCGGCGCCATACAGACCGTGCGCGATATAACCGAAATCAAGCGGATTGAGATAGCGCTCCGCGAGAGCGAAGAGAAGTTCCGGCTTCTATTTGAAAAGTCGGCTGACGCCCAGCTTCTGATGGATGGGAGGCGGATTATAGATTGCAATACGGCGGCGGTCGGCATGCTCGGGTCGAGCAGCAAGGAAGAGATACTGGGGAAAAGCCCCGATGAATTGTCTCCCGAGTTGCAGCCGAACGGCATATCTTCCGCGATTCAAATGGATGAAATTTTATCAATGGTATACGAACTGGACAGCCTCAGTTTTGAGTGGGTTCACCTGGGGTTCGACGGACGTCAGGTTCCGGTTGATATTACAATGACAATCATTCCGATCGCCGGCAGGCTGATGATCCATGCCGTGCTGAAGAATATCACCCTGCGGAAGCTCGCCAAGGAGGCTCTCCGGAGAAGCGAGCAGAAGTACCGGATGCTGGTGGAGACGATGAATGACGGGCTGGTACAGGGCGACGAGCTGGGGAATATCACGTTTACCAATGACCGCTTCTGCGAAATGGTGGGGTACCCGAAGAATGAAATCATCGGGAGGTCGATATTCGATTTCATGCATGAGGATTCCAGGGAAAACTTCGGGAAAGGAATCAGCGGTAAAAGATACG
>MIBH01000053.1:0-1587 GCA_001829455.1 Spirochaetes bacterium RBG_13_51_14 | reverse complement strand
CCTCGAAATCGTTCTCAGGGCAAAATCCGACGCGACCATCGACACAATCGTATCGCCGCAGTTTCTGATTGACGAACAGAGCCGTGTTTCGGGTATTGTGGCGGTATTTACTGACATCACTGACCGGAAGCACCTGGAACGCCGGGTGCTGGAGATCAGCATGAAGGAGCAGCAGCGGATCGGCCGCGACCTCCACGACGACCTCGGTCAGATCCTCACCGGAACCGGATTCCTGTGCGAGTCCCTGATCAGAAAGCTCTCGAACAAAAAGCTTCCCGAGGCTGAGGAAGCGAGCGGCATCTTTTTGCTCATCAACGAGGCCAAGGAACATACCCGGTTGCTGTCGCGCGGCCTATCGCCGGTGGAAATCGATTCAGGGGGCATCATCGCGGCGCTCTCGCGGCTTGCCGAAACCGTGGAAAGCGTGTTTTCCGTTTCGTGCAGGCTGATATGCGATACATCAATCACCATCAATGACAGCATGGTGGAAACCCAGTTCCACTACATAGTCCAGGAATCGCTGACGAATGCGATCAGGCACGGGAAGGCGAAGCATATCAAGGTTTCGCTGCATAATAAAAAAGGGCAGATTCATCTCGCGATCAGTGACGATGGAATCGGCATCCCGGCCGATATCGATTCCCTCAAGGGCATGGGGCTCCGGATCATGCGGTACCGTGCTGCGGCTATCGGCGCTTCCATACGCGTGGCGAAAAACAGGGGCAGTGGAACCACCGTGTCATGCGTCTGGAGGCAGACCGCCGCCTGTCATGAAAAGCGTAAAAATATTGAAGGGCTTACCTCATGAGGTTGGAACCGCAGACGTTGGAGGCGCGACAGTAGTGAAAAAAAAGGTATTTATTGTGGATGATCATCCCGTGGTTCGCCAGGGGCTCGCCGCCTTCATCAACGGCGAGGATGACCTCATCGTCTGCGGAGACGCGGAGGACGCCGAAAGCGCCATCAGGCTGATCGGGGAGCGCAGGCCGGATATAGTAATCGCCGATCTCTCGCTGAAAGGGACCGGCGGTCTTGAGCTGACTGCTGCCATCAAATCACGCTTCAACATACCGGTCCTGGTCCTGTCGATGCATGACGAGAATTTTTACGCGGAGCGGGCCATCCGTGCCGGCGCCCGGGGATATATCATGAAGAAGGAGTCCATGGAAACCGTGGTTAAGGCTCTCAGGGATATCATCGCAGGGAAAATATATGTTAATACGGAACTGAAGGAATGGCTTCTGGGGAAACTGCTTACCTCCTCTGATATCACGCAATCGCCCCTCGATTCACTTACGAACCGTGAGATGGAGGTCTTCCATCTCATAGGCCGGGGACTGTCAAACCGGCATATAGCGCAAGAGCTTTCGCTCAGTGTTAAAACAGTAGAGACCTATCGAGCCCGTATCATAGAGAAGCTCAAGTTGAAAGATTCGAGCGAGCTGGTTCGGTATGCGGTCCAATGGAATCGGAACAGCGGCGGGGAGCAGTGAGCGGTGCCGGCGATGTCGTTTGGACCGCATACCCATAGGGGATTTCCCCTACGAAAAATTTCAGGTTTTTGCCCACGCCGAAATAATAGTTTTT
>MIBH01000052.1:33972-60102 GCA_001829455.1 Spirochaetes bacterium RBG_13_51_14 | reverse complement strand
TTTGTTTCAAATTCATGAGATTCATCAAATTACATCACCCACGGTTATACTGCTAAAACGTTCCATGGTCATTCTGTGACCAACCTATAGAATATACATATAGCCGGCATACGTAGCAATAAAAAGTGATGCAGAGTATGATAATATCATTCAACAGGGCACAATGCCGGTGCTCATGGACCGCCATCCACCTATTGGTCCGGTAAGACACGCTCTATCTTCTTTGCCGGACAACCTGCCCGCCATCGTGATATGACAATAAATATTTTTTTCCTTGATTTTATTCTACTCGCGGAATATTCATTCAACATAGACCATGGGAGCGTATCGTGTCAGAAGCAGAGGGAAAAATCTTTGAGTATCGTGGTGAGGACTGTATCCGGACCGATTTTCTTGAAACGATCGATTACCACGGGAATCCCCAGGAAATCACCTATGAAACAGATGAATTCAGCGCCGTGTGCCCTTTTTCCGGCCTGCCCGATATCGGGAAAGCCGTCATTATCTATATTCCCGGAAAAAAGCTGGTCGAGCTGAAGTCCCTGAAGTACTATTTCGTTTCCTTCAGGAATGTCGGAATCTATCAGGAAGCGGCAACCGACAGAATCTACAACGATCTGTACCGTTGTCTGGGACCGAAATATTTGATGGTGAAGACCGTGTATAATGTCAGGGGCGGAATTCTGTCCACGTGCGTTATGGATTCGGAGAAGATGAAAAAGTCATGAAAAAGATATTGCTCGCACCGATACTGCTCCTTGATTCCCTCCTGGATCGCATCTGCGCCCTTCTGGCAGCCCTGACATTGGCGCAGTTCCCGCAGTATCTCGCTCAGTACCTGCAGCGGCTCGGGGGCCACGTGGACGAGGCCGCCCGCAACATCGAGAAGTACCGGGAGGTCGCGAAGGAGGTCGGCAAAACATTGGAGCAGTATGTCCAGCACCTGCTTGCCTCCAAGGACCTGGCCGTTTTCAGGACCGGCCAGAAGATCGGGGCGGATATTGAGCGCTACGATCAGCTTGCCGGGGCCCTGAAGGACCTGACGTCAGCCCCGGCGTATAAAAAGCTTTTTATATTCATCACAAATGTCGATTGGGATATCGCCCGCGCGACCTGGGAGCGTTTTACGCCCGGACTGCCGCTCACCCTGGAAGGCGCGATCTATGCGGCCGCGGGAATCGTTATCGGCATGACCGCCTATTTCTGCGTGAGCAGGCTGATCGTGTTAATTGTCAAAAAGATAGCCGCGCGCGACCGGGAGCCGGTTACGCCGCCGGTTTCATACAACTAGTGCCGCGGTCCACGCTTCCTCCCCTCCGGCGGGAAGGTAGGGGGCCATCGGGTGCGGCATTTGATTCACTTACTCCGGCGTCTCTCCCTTCTCGTGAGGGGGAGAACATGCCGATCGACATTGTACGGTGGTGAGGACGCCCGTGAAGGAAACAACAGAGGAACTGATCATATCGTATGATCGCATGAAGGAGCAGATTGAGAAAGAGCTCATTTCAGTATATGACCGGGAAGGAGCAGTGGACCTCGCTTCTCCGCAAATATCATTTGAGAAAGGGACCACGCGCATCTCTTTCGGGGCCCAGCCGATCACCGCCGGGATGCTGGTGGATTTTCTCGCTGTCATCAAGAGGTACATCGCCCATGTCCGGGTCCATTCCTTTGACAGCGGTTATTACGCATTCCAGGCGATGAACAAGAATCTCTTCAAAACAGAGAACATGCTGGATAATTTCAAGGTTGAATTTTTTGTGCTTTCCGCCTCGTCGAAGGTGGAGATATCCAAGAAGGGCAATCTCACCCAGGAGGAGATCAATCTGGTCATTGAGCTCTTTCAGCAGGCACGCGCTTCCGCCCGTCAGGACCCGGCCTACCGGCTGAAGCTTCTGGGCGCTTCAATCGTGGAGCCGGACAAGGACCTGGACTGGGACTACATCGCCGGGTACGACGAGGTCAAACGGAAAATTCGCGAGTCGATCATACTCCCCATCAGGAACCCCGGCGTGTACGACTCTATCGCCCGGATGACGCGGAAGGTGTATGAGCCCAACCGGCCCCGCGCGATCCTCTTTGATGGAGCCCCGGGCGTGGGAAAGACCACGGCGGCGCGGATCATCGCCGGCGAAGCGGACATTCCCCTGGTGTACGTACCCATTGAGTCCATCATGTCGAAGTGGTACGGACAATCCTCGCAGAACCTTTCGCAGATCTTTGACGCTTCCGAGGACATGGGCGGCTCCATTATATTCCTTGACGAGATCGACTCACTGGCGGGATCGCGCGACCAGAACATGTTCGAGGCCACGCGGCAGATACTGTCGGTGCTTCTCCGGCGCCTGGACGGTATCGACACGGCCGCCTCCACCATCACCATCGGGGCCACCAACCGGAAAGATGACCTGGATCATGCTCTCATCAGCAGGTTTGACCAGACCATTTATTTCCCGCTGCCGAACGCCACCGAGCGCGCGGCCATATTTTCAAACTACGCGAAACATCTGGCCGAAGCCGAGTCTTTTAATCTCGGAGAAAAGAGCGAGGGGCTGTCGGGCCGTACCATCAAGGACATCTGTGAGTTTACCGAGCGACGGTGGGCCCGGAAAGTGCTCATCAAGAGTCTCGAGCCCACGGCGCCTCCATTTGAATTTTACAAACAGACGCTCCGCATGTGGAATGAGACGAAGTAGGGGGTATCGCATACGTGGAACCAGTCATCTCCAGCAGCCTGTGCCGCTTCCGTATCACCGACGAGCATCTGGTCTCGGATAAAATCGTCAAGGAAGGAATCGCGCGCGCTTTCGACGAGAACCGCTGCTTCGAGTTCAACCTGGATCGCGATATCGTGGGGAGCCTCCGCGGCGGCGACCCGGCCGAGCTGTACCGCGAGCGCTTCATCGACATGCGAAACAGCGCCTATGACGCAATCTCAAAGGGCGATCAGACCATCAAGGGACGGCTGTCGAGCGACGTTCGGCTTTCATCCCGGCTCATCGCTTCAATAGTCTTCACGCACCGGGTCGCGGCGGCGGGCGATTTCGACAGCATCATGGGACGGCGCTTTGTGATGGTGAAAGAGCCCCCGGATATGCCCACGCTGTTCCATATTTCAAAAGACACAACGGTCATCTCCCACGTCGGGCAGGGTCCGCCCTGGGCCGAGATACCGACCATATACCTGGGCCTCAAGACCGTTGACGCTCTCACGGCCGAGCAGAAGAAGGGAGGATCGGATCTCTTCAATGCTTTCAAGCTCCTCCTGATGATCGAAGAGCGGGCGATCCAGACCGGTTACAACCACACCGTGGTGTATCCGCCTGAAGTGTCCCGGGCGCTGAATTTCCTGGTCGACGAGGTTATCCGGAACGCCCAGCAGTTCGAGGTCGAAGAAGTCGCCGAGGTTGTCGTTGAGAAGCGGATCAGGAAGTTCAGCGCGGCCAGCAGGATCAAGTACCTTCGCGAGCTGGATGCCCGGATCCACGGCGACGTGCTGAATTTTCACTACCACCGCAACCTGGAGGCGGTCAAGTCGCTGGAACGGCTGGCGCGCCGCTACAAAGCAGCCGGCGACGGGGATTCGCTCCGCGAGATCGTGCGGATACTCGTAGCCGCTTCCGGGCACGACGTCCATGAGATCAGGAACAGGGCCAACATCGCCCTGGAGCGGATATTCGCTCCCAAGGAATTCGACGCGCCCCTGGCAACCCGCTTTGCAAACGTGACCACCGGCACTACGTATCGGTTCAGCTTTGAAATCCCGGGCGCGCCGGTAATATATTACCTGCGGATTTACCGGAACAATGCTCAGGACGGCATCTTCCTCGAGAAGGATATCGACTTCGTCGAAGTCCCTCTGACCCATGAGGGGAAGGAGGAGTATTCGGCGGAATACCGGTTCGACCAATACGGGCATTACGATTTCGTAGTTTTCATGAAGAAGCGCAAATACGCTGCCTGGGTAAACATGCCGGGACTCTCCGGACGGGTCAACGTGATGCCGGATATCAGGGGCGATATCGTGCTGGAAATTTTCCCCGATATTCACGGCCATACCCGCGCCTACTGGACCGACGGGAGCGGCCACCCGGGACTGGTCTACAACGAGCACGGCGAGGTTATCCGGCTGGGAAGATTTTCCGACGTCACCACGCACCTGGAGGATATCAAAAAAAATTACAACGTCACCGCCATCTACCTGCTGGGCGTGCAGAAGCGCGGCCGCAACCGCGAGGACTGGGCGCCTAATGCCACGTCGCCGTCCCCCTTTTCGCCCATGAGCCTCGTTGAAATCGAGCCGGCGCTGGGCGGGGATGAAGATCTTGCGGAGCTGATTGACAAGGCCCATGCCATGGGCATCAGGGTAATCGTCGACATCGTGCCGCACATAAACCGGTCGAGCGACAAGCTGCCGGAGGAGTACGCGGTGAAAACCTACGACGATGCCGGAAACCTGGTGACCCGGGCCTCGACCGACGGCCGGTTCGGCTCCTGGAACGACGGCAAACTCCTCAACTATCGGAAGTTTGAAATCTGGGAGTGGCTCGCCGATTCGATCACGGCGCTCATCGACAGGTTCGACATCGACGGCGTCCGCTTCGACTCGGCCCACGCGGTCCCCATCATGATGAAAAAAAACAACTTTCCCTTCGTGTACGAGCGGAAACGAGACATCACTGAGATGGTGGAAGGGACCATCGTGGTCAACGACCGTGAGGACGGTCATTTCATCACCACCGGATATTACGACTCGGCATGCCGTGACCTGATCGCCGTACCGATCCACTACTTCATCATGCTCCGCATCGAGCGTGCGTTGAAACGGCGGAACAAGGGCTTTTTTCTGAACATAGCCGAGTGTTACTGGGGCCACGAGCGTTTCCTCACGCGGACGGGACTCGTTCCCTACAACTCTTCGCTTTTTAAGATATGCGAGAACATCATCCACGGCGCTACCGACGTCCGGGAAATCTATCATATCTATGACAACTACTTTCCGTCGGCACTCCCCGAGGGAACGGAGATGCTGGGGATCCTGGGAAACCACGACGAGCGCCGCGCCCTCAATACCTTCGGGCTCCGGGGTCTGCGGGCCGCGGTGGGCCTCACCTGCTTCATGAGCAACGCCATTATGGACTACGAGGGGAGCGCCGAGGGTGAAGGCTGGAAGGTGTATCTCGACAACATATTCGTCAACTGGAACCAGTTCGAATACGCGGCCCACCGGAGCCTGGGGCCTTTCTACGCCGACTGGTACCGGTTCCACCGGGAGCAGAAGGGGAAGGGGTACCTCGTGTGGGCCAACAACAACATGGTGGCCGCGGCCGTTAAATTCGTCGACCCGGCCATCTGGATCGGCGTGTTCAACTTCGCGGACGTGAACCAGAACGCGTCGATCCAGTTCGACAACCCGGTGCTCCCGATTCCGCGTGACGCGTGCTACCGGCTGTCCGATCCCCTCTATTCGAACCTGACCGGGCATTACAACTACTTCACCGGCCGCGAGCTTACAATCTCCCGGATCAACACGATGGTATCCTTTACCGAGCGGATGAAGCTCCTGAAACTGGAACCCGCCGATCTGGCCGAGCACTACGGTGAATTCATCCGTGATTCATTTTTCCGGCTTTGCGAGATGTCGAACGTGGAGAGCATTCAGAGCAGTTTCGCGTATTCGGAACTGTCAAAAAACTGCGCGACCTATGAGAGCACCGCCGCCTTTATTAAAAAACACCTGGTGCCGCTGTTCTGGGAGGAGCACCGGTATCATCTCGATCTGGGGCTGAAACGGGGCGCATTCTACCTGGTGCGGAACGGCATTCTGGAGGGATCAGCCGCCATCGAATATGCGCGGCGAATGTCACGCGACAGCGATCGGATTCTGGCCGCGATCGGCGAGGCGCTCATCGAACACAACCGGCGCGGCGCGCTGGTGTTCATGTCGGCCGAGGCCGAGCCCTTTTCCAAGAGCGGCGGACTGGCCAACGTGGTGTACGAGCTGCCCCGCGAGCTGGTCAAGCTCGGTGAACAGGTATACGTCATAACGGGGTATTACCAGCACGGCGACGACAAGGCCGTACGGAAAATGAGAGAGGCCGCCGTCGCGTACGGTCTGTCATACACCGGCACGATCGTCCGCTTCAAGATCATGGGCGACGATTACGAAGTGGGTGTGCACCACGCCGAGGTCGAGGGCGTCCATTATTATCTCCTGGCTCACCATGAATTCTTCGACGGTCTCTACTGGGGGCTCACGTCGATGGAAAAGATCAGGCGTCGGGTCGCCTTTTCGCGGGCCTGCGCGGAGGTCATCACCACGTTCAACCTGAACCCCAGTTACACCTTTACCAATGACGCCTATGCCGGGATTTTCAACGGCATCGTGAAGTGCGATAATTTTTACCTGAATAATCCGAACTTCAGGAGGAACACCTTCCTCCATATCGTCCACAACGGAGGCTGGCAGTATTTTGACGCCTACCACCGGTGGGAGAACGGGTTCGATCTGTTCAACCTGTTCAATATCCCATCGTGGGTGGGCGGTGATTTCTGTGATCCGGTGTTCGCGGACCGGCTTAACTGCATGGCAGCCGGCATCCGGTTCGCCGATCGGACCATTACCGTGAGCCCGTCCTACGCCACACAGATCGAATACGCATGCGACGGGCTCGAGCACATTTTACGGAACGTCATCGGTATCAGCAACGCAATCGGCAGTGACTTCAGGATCAATCTCGTGAAAAATTACGAAAGCTCGCAGTTCCTGTCGCGCACCTACCCTGCGTTCATCGAGCACGTCAGGTCGAATGACGGGCTCCTCGCAAAAATCGAGGAGCGCTATCCTGAAATCATTACGGGTACCGCGGCCGTTGATTCGGTGAAAGATCCGACACGGCGCGAAATTCTGGCCCGGATGCGGAACAAGCTCCTCATCCAGTACAACAGGGGGCTCCGGGTTGATCCTGACACCGTTCTTTTTACGTTCATCCACCGCATATCCGAGCAGAAGGGCTTCCAGCTCCTCCTTGAGGCATCCGAGGGGATCTTCAGAAACCTGGGGATGCAGGGAATTATCGGGGGAGCCGTATCGTCCGGGGATCGGCGCGGCGAGGAAATCGCCCACGGCCTGTATCTCATGGGGCAGTACTATCCTGATATGGCGAACGTGTCCTTCGGATTCATGGACATCACGGTGCCGCTCCTCTCGGCGGACCTGTTCCTCATGCCGTCCATGCATGAACCGGGCGGGATATCCCAGCTTGAAGCCTTGTCCGCCGGGAGCCTGGTGGTGGCGCGCGCGACGGGGGGGCTCAGGGACACGGTGTTTCCCATCAGACTACGGGGCGACGTTATTGAAGGCAACGGCTTCCTCTTTTCCGACTACAATTCATGGGCCTTTTACGACGCCATGGAGCGCGCGCACCTGTTTTTCAAGCAGTATGACGAGGGAATGATATTCCAGGCGCGGAAGAACGCCGAGCGCTCCGTCTATTACTGGGACCGCCCGGCGCGCGAGTATGTCGAGAAGATATACGGAATCACCGAAACAATAAGGATTCTGGAATAAAAAATGGGATAGTTGTACCATCCCATTTGTTGCGTAAGGTCTTCATTTAATGACCGCCCAATTGGTATCAAAGAAGACCAGGTGAGTGTAAAATGATTACTATAATATTCGGATGTGACGGCTTAAAAGTTTAGCAGATTTTGCCGCGGGCGGCAAAAAAATGAGATGTCGGCGCACTGGCTTGAGCAAAACTGATTGAATGGTTTTTATCATTAATTATTCGGCATATGCGGCAGACAATGAATAAGCTTGTATTTTTCATCATAATGACGATCGTTGCCGCGGGCTGCGACTCCGATACCCGCGATACGGATGAAACCGTCAGAAAAATAATCGATGGTTTCGAAGGGGAGCCGGTGGTGCCGCGAAACGCGAACCGGCTCTATATCGTGCCGCCGGTGAACGCAACCGGGGTTGCGGAGCTCGCACCGAGGCTCCAGAATAAAGTCAGGGAATATATAAGCCTCGACGGGAGGCTCGGTGTCGATTCCGATGACCGGAATTCCGATCTGAGGCTCGAAATACGCATCTCGCGATATATCATTGAGCGGATGGAATATGATGAAATCGGAAGGGCCGTTAAAAAACGGATGTGGATCACCGCCGATGTGCGCCTGTTTAATCTTAAAAGAAAAAAAGTGATTTTTTTCGAGCCCGATATACAGTCGTTCAGGATTTATTCGGAGCTGATGCCGCCCATCGAACCGGAGGTTCGCGTCATGGAGTCAGTGCTGGATGATCTGGCAAAGCGCATCACCGCCAAGACCGTCACCGGGTGGTACACCGACCAGATGACCATAATTGAAAAGAGAAAGCCTTGATTTTCGTATGAGCGCCCCCGGCGGCGGGGGCGCTCATACGTGAGGATTTTTTGATGCCAGTAAAATATCCAAATGCGAAGCAGTTCAAACGCGATCTCGACGGCGACCGGCTGGAACAGCGGTACCTCTTCCTGGGTGAAGAGGAGGGGGAAAAGGACAAATGCATAAACCGGATCATCGTGATGGCGTTCGACGACCCGGCGGAACGCTCCCTCGCCGCAGGGAGATTTCATATTGAGAATGAAGAGTTCATGGCCGCCGCGGATTTCGCCCTGTCCCCGTCCATGTTTTCTTCCCGCCGGGTATGCGTGATGTATAATATCGACGGCCTTCAGCAGGGAAAGTTCGGTGCGGTATTCCGGGACATGACCGCAAATCTTCCCGATTCCACCATACTCATACTGACCTCCCGTGAAATAAAGCCGCCCGCCTTCATGGCGCCCCTGCTGGATCGGTTCAAAGTGGTCCAGTTCTGGCGTTATTTTGATAATGATCTCTATAATTATATCGCCATGAGCATCAGAAAAATGGGGCTCGCGATCGATGACCGGGCCGTTGACCTTCTCATCGGCCGCACCGGTAGCGACATCAAGAAAATCGACGATGCCATCGACATGATCAGATACTCGGGGGAGGCGGGGCTCATCGGCGCCGAGACGATTAAGAATTTCATCGACGACGTGAGGGACGTGTCGGTGTTCGAATTCATCGACGCCCTGTTCATGAGGGAGGCCCGGGCGCTGTCCCTTTTCAAGAAACTATACGAGGACGGGACTCCGGAGCTCGGGATCGTGTATCAGATTTTGCGGCAGGCGGAAATGATGGAGCGCTATTACGGCATGATCGAGGAGGGGATGACCGCCGACCAGGCGATGGACCGGGCCGGGGTTTACACCAAGAACCGGGAGCATTTCTGGCGGTACACCGAATCGTTCCCCCGGGAACGCATCCGGCGGGTCTTTACGCTGATAAGCGGCGCCGATTTTAAATTGAAAAGCGGCGGCGTTCACAAAGAGCTGGTGGCCAGCCCGGTGTTTGCCATGCTGACCGATATGCTCTATACAATTTAACGTTAAGGATGGATGCCATGTCACCAAAAGAAAACATAACACGCATTGTGAAGAATATCAGCCCTCATGTCTTCCGGGCGCTGTGCCTGATATTCATACTCTCCTTTCTCCTGCCCTACGTGGAAGTCATGGGGTGCAAAACTAAAAAGATAACCTCCTATCACGGCTATGACCTGCTCAAGGGGTATCCGGCCGTTCTGTACCTGGTCGTCATCGGCATATTTTTCGCGTATATTGTCCTTTCATTTTTCAAAAAAGACCGGAGTAATTCATTCAAGGCGTTCGCCGCATGCTGGCGCGCGATCTCGGCGGCACTCTCCGGCATTATTGTCGGGTTTCTACCCGGCCTTCAATTTCTCTTTGACACCGTGTTCATGATGATCGGCCAGCTGCTGGGACTTATCTGCGCCGCAGCCATATTTGCAGAAGGCGTGGCCGTATCCATCAGGGGGTATATCTTTCTGAGAAGGGAGCGCGGCTCGGGCGGCGAGCCGGTTCATTCCGGTCCCTTACGGAAGTTTCATGTAGCGGTCATCTTCGTATCGCTGGCCGCGGTGCCGATCTATTTCATCGGGCTGTACGACGAGTTCGGGCTCGCCCTGATCTATTTAATCTTCCTGTCGCTCCCGTTTGTCTTGTCCCAGTGCATTGTGATCGAGGGCGTCAGGCGGGGCGAGCGGTGGACCGGGCGGTGGGTCGCTCCGGTTTCGGTGCTCCTTGCCGGTATGCTGGCCGTAGCGATCCTGAGTATCCTGTGAGCGCGGGCGGTCCTTTCGGCGGACGCGGGTTAAATCCGGAATCCAAGGTTGATCTGAACCAGGAACTTGTTCGATTCGCTCCCCCGCATCAGCGTGAATTCTATGGGACCGATCAGGGAGTTGTACCCGATCGTGAGGCCGTATCCGTAGATGAGGTCGTTCTTCAGATGCTGGTATCTCGTGATGTAAAGACCTAAATACTGGTCGATTATCATGTTTCTTTTTTGAAAGAGCTGCCTGAGCGTGTCCTTTACCCTGCCCACCGTTCCCCGCGGGATTAGGAAAAGATCCTTCCAGAATTCGATCTGGAAACCAACGTCAGCCAACAGTACGTTTTTGCTGTTGATCTGCATGAAGTTGAGGCCGGTGAAGGGGATGCAGAGATTATTGTAGGAAATAAGACCGCCGATGTAGTTCTCGTATATAAAAGGGATTTTCCTCTGGTATATGTTCAATCCGCCCGGCACGTCATAGTGGGGATAGTAAGGCTCGTGCGCGGTGATGAACCCGCCATTGAGACCCAGGTACATGGAAAACAGCCTGTGGAACGGGATGTACCCCTTTATTTTTACCGTGTATTTGAAGAAGTTTTCGTATACGGCCGTGTTTTTCATCATTCTGAGGTCGTCAGTGTGATACTTCGCCTCTCCATAGAGCTGTAACCCGGAATGGGGGTAGAAGGTGGTATCGAGGTTGTCGAACATAACGAACGCATAATAGTTCAACCCTTCTATGTCCTGTTTCTTCGGGTCGTTGGGCGCGATCTGGGCTATGATATTGGTCAGGTCCTTCTGTACGCCGAGGCCGATGGCGACGTAGTTCATGATGACCGCCTGGGCGATGAGGTCTCCGCCGTAGTTATGGTATTTGAATTTTGACTGAACGTCGCCGCCCTTATAGGTGTATATATCGTACATGTCGTAGTGCACCCGCGCCCCGAGCCCGACGCCCGGTTTGCGCAGGCCGGTGTGGATGAAGTATGATACCGCTATGCCGGGGAACTGGCTCAGCCGCGCGTCTATCGACACTTTCGATCCCTTTCCCGCAAGGTTCCGGAGCGTTACATTCAGCATGAGCGCCGCGTACATGTCCAGATCGTAGCTGAATCCGGCCCTGATGAACGTGCCGGACATCTCAGTTACCCGGATGATCAGCCGGTGAGCATCCTGTTCCGCGGGCTGAATCTCATACGTGACCCGCTGAAAGAAGCCGCTGGCGTAGACCCGGTCGACCGCCTCCATGAGCTGATCGGGGGTCACCCAGACCGGCGGCGTTATGTTCAGCTTTCCCAGCACCAGGCTCCGTGAAACCCGCTGAAGTCCCAGTATGTCGACCGCGGCGATGGAGAGCTTTTTCTCTTTCCGGCGGGCTGCTGTGTCGGTTATATCCAGTATACTGATCTGGGGCGGCTCCTTCCCTTCACGGGGGAATTTACCCTGTTCCTCCGCCAGCCTCTTCAGTTCCGGGAGCATGAGGCGGGCCGCTTCCTCGCCCACGGCGATCAATTCTTTCCCCCGTTTGAAGTCGGAGGAGCTGAAACCCTTGATATCGGGGATGATGAGGATATCGGAGAGGAGCTGTTCTCGCCGCGTGGACAGGGCGCCCAGGAGGCTTACGGACTGATCCATGATCTCCACTACCGATTTCAGCTCGTCCTTTTTGTACAGGGGTGCGCCCACGTCCACGGCGATGACGAAGTCGGCTCCCATCTTCCGCGCATCCGATACCGGCAGGTTGCGAACCACGCCCCCGTCCACCAGGAGGCGGCCGTTGATTTCAATGGGGGTGAAGATCGTCGGCATGGACATGCTGGCGCGCAGTGCGTCAGGGAGGTAGCCTTTTTTAAGAACATAGGCCTCCCCGGTTACGATATCGGTTGCAATGCAGCGAAATGGGATCGGCAGTTTGTCGAAATTCTGTATATCCTGGACGTGCAGGGTCAGGCGCGACAGCATGGACGTGAGCTTCTGTCCCCGCTTGTATCCCGTGGGGAGCTGGATGCCGTCCTTCTTTATCTGCAGCGATATGAGATACCTGTCATGCTCCCCTTTTTCCTCTATGGAGGTATTTCTACGCGAGACCTCGTCGGCCAGGACGTCGTCCCAGTCCGTGGTGAGGACCAGGTCTTCCAGCATGCGCGCGTTGTACCCTGCGGCGTAAAGACCGCCGACGATGCTGCCCATGCTGGTGCCGGTGATACAGTCGATCTTCAGGCCCGACTGTTCGATGACCTTCAGGACGCCCACGTGGGCGATCCCCTTTGCGCCGCCGCCGGACAGGACCAGGGCTATGGTGGGCCGCTTGGCGAATGTAAAGGGTTTCAGCTTCTGGGCGGATGCCCGTGAATCATACAGGCGCGGCATGAGGATGAGCGACATGACGATTGAAACGATAATTGCTATGAAGGTTCTGGTCCGCATGGTGAATTCTGTTCCGGCGCGTCGTCAAAAACTTATGGCAACAGTATAAAGTGATTGCCGTAGATGTCGATGAAAATTTATTTTTTCTCCTTATCATGCGTCCGGCGGGAGGGAGCGGGGTCACCCGGTATAATTAACGGCCGGAAACAGAACAGTGGGAGCCACGACCGAACCGGAGCGCTCCCGCTCCCGGCTCAGGACCATATCCCCGGCGAGAAGCTTGAACAGATTGTCGGTCAGCATGCAGTCTTTCACCCTGCCGTTCAGACGGCCGTTTTCTATGAGGTACGCCAGCTCCAGGTTGGCAGAGAAGTCGCCGGTGAGGGTGTTCGACTGTCCCAGACCGATGAACTCCTCCACCAGGACGCCCCGCGCCACGCCGCCGATGATCGCGTCCCGCTGATCCGACCCGGGTTCTATGAGTATGTTGCTGTATGAGGGATACGGCAGCGACGAATAGCCCCGCGAACCGTTCCCCTCGGGGACGAGGCATAGGGTGCGGGCGTGTTTCAGGTCGGTTATGAATTTTTCTATCCGGCCGCCGTTGATGAGATGCTTGTTCACCGCCGTGACTCCCTCGTCATCGAACGGGTAGCTGTAGGGCGAGTCGGGGATCTCCGGATCGTCGCGCACGGTCAGGACTTTATTGAAGAGGACGGCCCCCCGCTTGTCCCCGAACGGTGATATGCCTTTCCACACCGATTTCGCGCTCAGGCCGGCGGTCACGATACCGATGATCCGGGCGAAGGCACGCGGTGACAGAACCACCGGCACCCTTCCGCTGGGCAGGGTTCCCGGCGTCAGGGCTGCTTCTATTTTGTGAATCACCGATGCCCGCAGATCGGAATGGGACACGGGGGCGAGCGCGGACATGCTATCAGACGCCTCGATCCTGGTTCCATCGTCGAGGATTATCGTTGCGGACAGTGATACGGAATACCGGCTGCTGCGGTACGCGACGTCCAGTCCCTTGGAATTGACGATCCGGACGCTGCTGGTGGAGCCGCTTATGCTCATGTCGACCGTGGCTTTGGGGAATTTCCTGCGTATCTCGCTGATTGCGTCCTCTGCCCCCGCGGCCTCTCGGCCCGCGTCAAAGGTTTGTATTGAGGCGTCATACGGCTCGAAGGTTTTCTCCGCCCGCGCCGGTAGTTCAAAGTCTTCATCATCGCCGTAGGCGGCAAGCGCGAGCGCCTGTTCCGCCGTGTCATCCAGCCGGGCGGTGTCATTGGTGTAGGAGAACCCGGTCTTTCCGTTCACGTTCACCCGCACGCCGAAGCCCGTGTTATTGTGTTCTGTTATTGTATGGAGCCGGTTGTTCCGGTACGAGATTGGCGTGCCCACACCCCTGACCTCGATGAGGTCGAACCAGCGCGCCCTGCCGAAGAGCCCGTCCTTAATCCGCTCAATCATGTGAACCCCCGATCAGCACGTCTTTGATCAGGATATGGGGGCCCCCGAACGCGACCGGGAGCGGACCCTGGCCGCCCTTGCCGCACCCTCCCAGTCCCCCGAACATGCGACAATCGTTGCCGATCATCTCGATGCTACGCAGTGTGGTGAACACGTTACCGGAGAGCACGATATCCCGGTACATCTTCCCTATTTTTCCGTTCTTGATTTCATACCCGCACCCGGCGGTAAAGGTGAACATCTCCAGGTTCGTTTCCCCGCCGATGACGCCTGCGGCGTACATTCCGTCCCCCGCGGATTCGATGATGGCGCCGCGATCGTGGGCGCCGTTTTCAATGAACGTATTGGTCATCCGCACGAGGGGCTGGCTCATGACGCTCACGGCCCTCGCGTTGCCGCTCGGTTCCTCCCCCATCTTTTCAGCGGTTTCTCTGGAGTGAAGCCGTCCGCTCAGGAGGCCGTTTTTGATGAGCCGGGTCTCGCGCGGGAGGACCCCCTCGTCGTCCACGGGGATGTAGCCGGAAAGGTCCGGCAGGTCGCCGCTGTCGGTGACCGAGAGCTCCGGCGGTCCGAACTGCTTCCCCAGTACCATGATCGCGCCGAGCTGCTCGTTTTCATGCACGAAGTCCGCTTCGGAGAGGTGGCCGAATGCCTCATGGATGAACACGCCCGCGAGCTTCTGGTCGGCGACGACGCGGTAGGAACCGCCGGGCACGGATTCCGCAGCGAGGAGATCAACCGCCCGCTTCGCCACGGTTTCGGCCATATCTTCCCGGCCTTCCACGATCTCAAAACCGCCATAGCCGGAAATGGAATCGCTGTACGGCTGGATCACGGATCCGTCCCGCGCGATGGAGGTGAGGGCAATGCCGCAGTAGTCCCTGTCATAGGTTATCTCCGATCCATCGGCGTTCAGAATTGCGTAATAGGACCGCACGTCCCGATAGGTCGCGCGGGTCGTCTTGATGAGCCGCGACGATTTAAGGATCGTGTTGTAGGCGCTGATGAGGCTTAATTTCTCTTCCAGGGGGATTCGGCTGAAGTCTTTCCGGGCCGGCGTGCTGAACTGCCGCCGCACCGGCGGGCACCGCCGGATTCTGGTCTTCTCCCGGGCGCTGACGCACGACGATATCTCGATCCCCCGCCCGAAGTGCCGCTCTATCTCCGACAGGTCGTTGAATGATACAAAACCCCATGATCCGTTGTTGAGAAGCCGTACGGAACCTCCGATGGTGTCGCCTGAGGAGAACGTTTCCACCTGCTCGCCTGCCAGTGAAATGGTGGTTCCGCTGCTTGCGCTGAGGCGAACCTCGGCGTATTCGCACCGGCACGCCGATAGCAGGGCCCGGGCCCTCGGCAGGATATGATCAATCGCGTCGCGCATGATAGTTGTCAGCCGGTGCGTCCATCCAGCCCGCTCTGGATCGCCTGTCTGGTCCGGGCGATGAGCTCCTGTATGTTTTCCGCCGAATAACCGGTTATATCGATCGGCTTGTGTATTATCATGGTCGCGTTTCCGGGAAAGAGAGCGGTGGTCTTGTCCGGCAGTATGTCCTTTGTGCCGATGATGGTGACGGGCAGGACCGGCAGTCCCACGTTGACGGCGAATTTAAAAGCGCCCTTCTTGAACTCCATAAGATTGCCGGTCTCGCTGCGGGTCCCTTCCGGGAAGAAGACCACGGACGTCCCGCCGGTGATCCTGCTCTTCGCGGCATTGATCGATTCAATGGCCGTCCTACTGTCGGAGCGGTCGATGTAGATGTGTCCGGCCCGGTGGCAGTAATAGCCCAGGATGGGGACCTTCCGCAATTCTATCTTCATGACCCACCGGAAGTCGACGGGGAGCCACCCGTACATGACGAAAATGTCGTATTGGCTCTGGTGATTGGCGACGATGACATACGACTGATTCTTGACGATATTCTTCTTCCCGATGACGTTCACAAACATGGGCGTTATGAAGCTGTTGAACCGCGACCAGATAATCCCCGCTGTCTGGACGAATCGCTGGCTCGCTGTGTAGAAAAATATGAAAATGATAATGAACAGGAAAACCGTGGACATGCCCAGAAGGGGGAAAAAGACAATGCATTTATATATCTGATACAAATTATACAGCAGTTTGTTGTTTCTCATTTCCATACTGACGCGTTCCATGCATGATAATCGCGCCTGTCGAACAGGCGCCGACTCGCCGTAGTATTTAATTGATTATTGATTTTTAAAAATGGATTATTAATCGATACTTGTTATTGTCAAGAAATAAATACCGCTGTGATTTTCGTAATAAAGTACTCGAGAGCTAGGCGAATTTTTTTATTGTAGCTGTCTAATAAGTCAACGTGGATGCAACATTCCCCTCCCTTGATGGGAGGGAGGTCTTATTTCAATTTTCGCCTAAGTCGAGTAAATAAATATACATATTAATAAAATTATACAATAAGAGCGTTTTGTAATAAAAAAAATTATTTTTTTTATATAGATTATAAAAAATCTGTCGAATATAAAAGTAGCTAGAATCCAAGGAAGGAGGAAAATGAAATGGATGTCAGATTTGTAGCAAACATGCCATATTCAATGTCTCGATCGTTTGAAAATAACGATATCGCAGGTATGCCAATATCCGCGCGAAAACCGGAATTGCCCTTCGTATCCACAAATGACAGCAGCGTGAGCGATGAGGTTCGCGAGCAGGTGATGATGAACCTTGAGGAAGTCCAGAATTTTCTGTACATGCTGATTGGCTCCAAGCTCAGAATTCATTCAGATCATGATTCGATCGGTTCATCGGTGAATACCGCTGTTTGACAATAATGATACGAAAGGGGTTGGTGATGTATAATCGAGCTGACGCAGCCCCTGTAAAAATTTGAGATCATTACAGGGGCTGTTTAACTTTAAACATATCGCCCGGCGTGTCACTCCCGCAAAACTATTTTTAAAATAAAAAACTGAATATTAATGAAAAATTGTTGACCCCAAACATTATAATGTTGTTTCATACACATTATCCCAATTCATGACATATATTAAATTTTATATCTAATTAGCCGATCATGATTAATTATCAGCTAATTAGTTTCTTCCTGTCAAAGGTTGCTGTGAGGGTTTTGAATCTAAAGGTGAATCCGGTTTAGTTCGATAAGATTACTGACACATACTATATGTCTCATGATTTTGGTATGAGGTAATCCATTTACAGAGCCGTAGTGAATTGTATTACTATCTGATTCATTGTTGACAAGCGGTAGTCGCAATTACTATTATTCGGGAAGACCAACGGCATGAGCAGGGAATTGCAGGAAAAAGCTGATAGAATTATGCGGGAGTTGAAGGATTTATTGATTCCCATCAAAGAGGAGATCAAAATACTAAAGAACCCATCTGATGATAAAAACGAGAGGACATTAAGGTAATTGTGAGGGAATAGACATGCCACCGAAAGGAGAAAGAAGAAAACAGCAGATCGTCAATACTGCCAAGAAAATGTTCATCGATAAGGGCTTCCAGAGCACCCACATCGGACAGGTATGCGAAGAGCTGGATATTGCGCGGGGCACCGTGTATCAGTACTTCAGAAATAAAAAGGAGATCCTGTACGCCATCCTTGAAGTCGTCCTTGAAAAGATTGAAGATATATTCGACCAGGATGATTTCAATGAATTCTTCAGCGGCGACCCTTCCACAGAAAAAGTTCTGGAATTCGTCAACAGACGGCTGTCGTCGTGCATTTCGGTTCTTTTGAGCGAGCCGATCGTCATCAAGCTGATTTTCAAGGAAATCGTCGGCGTTGACGAAGAAGTGAATGACCGGGTCGGCAAGGCCATCTCCTCCATAGAAAAGTTTGTCGCCCATGAAATTGGGGAGCTCATGAACCGCGGGATTTATAAAAACACGCTCGATCCGAAGGTTACGGCAACGATGATGGTCGGCGGCGTTATGCTGGTGATGTTTGAATGCGACCGGACGAAACAGAACGTGCTTGACACGAATCTTATAACATCAATGGCGAAGTATTATCTTCATGGCGTTTTAAAGTAGCCCTGTCCGCAATCAGCCGCCGGGAGCCGGCGCTGATCGCCGCTCAGTATTCATTGCGAGACCCGGTGCACCCGGGTTTTATTTCGTTGACAAAAAAATATTTCAGATCCCAGGGTGGGCGGGGAAGTCGGCCTATGAGGCGCCCTCCGGAATCATGCAGTATGAATCCCAATAACAATAAAGTCGCCGTTGGCATTTTAGCCGCCGTCATGATCGGCCCATGCGGAATGACTCCATCGGTTCTGCCGTTCGGGTTTGCGGGTGTCGCCGCGATCGGGCCGGCTCCCCTGCACGCGGCTGAGAAAAATATCAAACGGGAAATTTCCGACCTCGTCGACAGCGTCCTATCCGCGGAGGACGAAGCTGTAAGGCATGAATATATAAAAAAGCTCCGCACCTATCCCCCTGAAGAAGTGGGGTCGTGCTGGCTTGAACTCCTCAATGATACCGGCCGCCTCGGTCTGAAAGTGCGGATCATAGACCAGATGTCCGAGTATAACGACAAGCGGTTTGTCATGCCCCTGGCGCAGTATCTGATCAGCCCGCATAACCCGATACGGAAGAGCGCGGCCCGCGCCCTGAAGAAAATCGGGGACGACAGGCTCTACCCGGTAATTCTGGGAATGGTGAACAGCGACACACCGGTGCACCGGATTTATTTTATCGAGGCGATGAATTATCTGTATGACCGGCGGTTTTTCCCGTCCCTGATAAACCTGCTGCGAGACGACAACAAATCAGTCAGGATATACGTCCTGAATTGCCTGAAGGAAAACAGGATCACCGAATCCCTGGTTATGATGCGGGGAGCCGCGCTGGGCGATAAAAACGACGAGGTGCGCATCGCCGCCATAGATGCCATCGGGGCCCTGCGTGACGGTAACGCGTTAGGCGTGCTCCATGCCGTGCTGAGCGATAAAAACCGCGACGTGCGCTGCGAGAGCGCCCGGGTGCTAAGCCTGTTCAGCTCCCCGGCGTCGGTGGTTCCGATCTCATACCGCCTCCTTGTTGAAGACGACAACGAGATCAAGGAGCTGATGATCGGGACGCTGGCCGCCCTGAGGCAGGCGGGCGATATCAGGGGACTGGAAAAAATTATGCTCAATGATGGCAACTCCGCTCTCCGGATAAGGTCGGCCTACGTCCTCGGCTTTTCAGGGAGCCTGCAGGCCCTCATGGCACTGCGGCGGGGACTCGCCGATGATGATTACCGCGTACGGGCCGAGGTGTGCAATTCCCTGGGGAATTACCGGAACCGTCTGGCTCTGGCGAGCCTGTTTGAAGTCCTTGAAAAAAGGGATCTGGTGTACGTGAGGTCCGCGGCCCTGTATTCAATCAAGCGGATCAATGACAAGAGTTCCCTCATGGGCCTCTTTGACCTGTACACCAGGGAGGGCGATCCCATCTTCAAGGAGATGCTGCGGGACGCAATCCGGGAGTATATCAAGCGCTTTATATGACGGGGGACGCCGATCCATGGAAATGTCCGATGGAGAAATACACCAGCTCATTGAAAAACTGAAGCAGAAGTATTTCAAATATTCCAAGAAAAATCCCACCTGGTTCAATTATGACGCCTTCCAGGAGCGGCTCCTTATAGCTCTGAAAAACAGGATGAATATGGAGGCCTTTGTCCTGGCCGAAATCGCGAATTTCGAGAAGGTGAGAGAGAAATACGAAAAGAAAAAAAGCGAAAAGTCCTTCACCGAACAGGTGGACCGCATTATCGAAGAACAGACGGCCCGCATCAAAAAGTACCCTGAAGCGCGGTTCCATCCCAAGGCGGGTCTTGAAATAGCTCACTTCTACGGAGCCCTGTCAGATTTCGCCCTCCATTATTTTGCGGTTCTGTTCGTCGTGGTTGAGGATAAGTCGTTGAAGGACAATCTCATCGCCCTTGAGGAGAAGCTCATCGTGCTGGCGGTGCCGCGGGGGAAGCTTCCTGCCCGGAGGATTGAGGACCATGCGTTGAAGATCAGACGCACGATGTCGGAAATCGATATCGAGCGGGACAAAAACGAATACCTCAAGGAATCCGCCTTTGTGCTCCACGAGATCATCGATTTCTGCGACGGCCTTGTCGAGGCGCGGAATGCGGCTTGGGAAAATCCCCTCAGGATGAACAGGCTTTTTGTCGAGGACCAGCGGAAGAAGAGCATCTCGGCGCTCTTCACCGGCCTTACCGGTTACGGGGCGATCATGATGGTGCGCGACAGGGCAGCCGCCATCATTGAGGACTTTCGCCTCGGGGCCTTTCGAAAGCGGCCTTAATCCCGGGCGTTCCGACTCGTCACCGGGGCGGCGTCTGCTGCGGTATGATCGCGGCAGTTTCATATGCATCGGCACCGTGCGAATGATTAAAAA
This sequence comes from Spirochaetes bacterium RBG_13_51_14, assembly GCA_001829455.1. Classification (GTDB taxonomy): domain Bacteria; phylum Spirochaetota; class UBA4802; order UBA4802; family UBA5550; genus RBG-16-49-21. Next base: position 39,645 of record MIBH01000052.1, on the reverse strand, counting down.
ATACACATTGGAGCAGTTCTGCTCCCGGTTTGCGTATAATAAGCAAAGAAAATTGTTATGCGATATGTTTATCGAGGAGCTGGCATTGATACAATCCCAGTGTGAAAAATGGCGGGTTCTGGTTTTCGGCAGTTATATAACTCGAAGAAAAAATCCCAATGACATTGACGTGCTTCTTTCGTTGATTCCGAACGTGGAGTGCGTGTACTCCGTGATAACCAGGGGGCTGCGGCAAAAGCATCCCCGCTGCGTGGATGTTCATTATTACAAGACACAGCACTACATCAAGGACGCGGACGGCTTGTTGAAGCATTTTAATAATAATCCGATAAATGAGCTTCAGGGAGTATTCATAAAAAAGGCGGTTGAAATAACAGGGATATAACGGCGAAAATTTCGCTTCAGGGGAACCTTTTTCCTGCTCAACGGGTCTTACGGCAAACAAGAGGATGAATCCACTCACGTGAAAAAGGAGATGATATGAAAAAAAGCATGAAGCTTATAACGGCCGTTGCAGCGGTGTTTCTGCTCGCCCAGCCTTCGCTTTTTGCCGAACGCGGCGGGCGTATGTCGGATGACGGCAGGGGACATGAAAAGCGATGCATGAAGGAGCGCGGAGGCCCGCTGTTCGGCGATCCCGGGCGCATGCAGAAAGACCTCGGTTTGACTGACGCGCAGATGAAAAGGATTGCGGAAATCAACAGGGATCATGAAAAAAAGATGCTTGATTACCGGGAAAAACTGGCACCGAAGGAGATCCACCTTGAACGGCTTCTTCTTGAGGACAGCGTTGACATGGATAAAGTCAGGGCGCTGCTCAGGGAGATCTCGGATCTGAGGATGGAACTGCAGCTTATGAGGATTCAGCACCGGCTGGAGATCGAGAAGGTGCTTACGCCGGAGCAGAAGTCTAAAATGAAGCAACACCGGAAGCACCGGATGATGAAACCGGGAGGCCCCGGTCCGGGCATGTAGGGAAATTACTGCGGAAGGATCGTTTACGGGAACGGGACGTTATCCTGATGACAGAAACAGAATTCGCGGCCATCGTGGGGAGAACCAAAAAAATCGTGCTGGCGGCGGTGCGGAAGCACCTGCCGGCACGATTTTATCATGCTATCGATGACGTGGTCCAGGAGACCTATCTACGGGGGTACCGGCACCTGGCCGGCGGCAGGTTCAGAAACGAATCGACAGTCGAGTCCTGGCTGTACGCAATAGCGAGGAACGAGTCGCTCCGGATGAATAAGAAACTGGCCCGTGAAGAGGAAAAAGCCGAGAGAGCGGCGGGGCTGCAGATGTCATACGCAACTGATCCCGGCTATCGGGAAGACGATATGGATCTCGGCGCTCTTTTTGATCGATTGCCCGAGAAATTCCGCGCGGTTATGGTGCTGAAAGCCCAGGGAATATCGGAAAAGGAGATTGCGCGCCAGCTTCGCATCAATACCGGTACCGTTAAATCCCGATTTTCCCGCGGGAAAGAGCTGTTGCAAAAGGGTTCCGGGGAGGTGATATGATGGATACAGCTGCCCATGAAAGAGCCTTTAATAAAAATATCAGAGACAGACTGAACAGCGACGAATGGAGCTTTCAAGTCGCCCGCGGCGTTATGCGACACCGGCGGAAGCGGTTCGCCGTCGCCGCCGTTGGTTCGACCGCGACCGCGGCTGCGGCCGCATCGCTGGTCATTGCCCTTCTGTACTGGTTTCAGGCCGGATCGACGGACGGCGAAAGGCTGAACCGGTTCGTGAACGCCCAGGTTGTGGGGACATGGAAAAAGGTGTTCACCGACAGCTCGTTACCGGGAGAAAACGACACGATACTGGTTGATGCGCAGTATGATGAGAGCCTCGATTCAATGATAGAGGCAACGCTGTTACAGCGGCTGTGACATGCCGCGGCGAATAGCTTTGAAAAATAAAGAGAGGGTGGGGGAGGTTGTCCTATGAAAAAACTTTTGATTGTTCCGGTCTTAATTGCATTTTTAATCAGCGTAATTGCGTTCGGCGGCTGCAAGAAGGTCGAGTCGGAGGATTTCAGGCCGCTTATCACACTGGCGTCGATCTGCTCGGATGTATTGGGCAATTTTGGCGACGATGATGATAACTATTATATAGGTAATTACCTGATTGCTACCTCGTTTATGGTCTGTTCTGATACCGAGGTGAGCATGATATCGGTAAAGCTGCAAGGTCCGACAAGCTTCAGGGCCGGGATTTATACTGACGCGGATGGGAGCCCCGGCAGCCTCATTGTTCAGACGGACCAAATTATCAACGCAGATGCTTGGACCAATCCAAATATCACTCCCACGAGTCTTTCCGCGGTCAACAGGTACTGGCTTGTCGTTATAACGGATGGTTCAATTATTGATACAGGCGTTCGGGACCGTGATAACATTGGTAGGTGCAAAGTCTCTTCTAAACTATGGGGAGAGGTTGACGACGAAGGCCTGCCGGCTGATTTGAGCGGGCAGTCTTGGGATGACTCTCGCTTAGAAATAAAAATATACACGCAGTAATCCGTTGAATTAATGCTTGACACTACATCCCCTGTAGGTTAATGGTCATTCATTAATATACTGTCACCCTGATACGCCGGCCGGGATCTTTGGATAAGCTGATTGCGGCGGATCACGCTTCATGACCGGCGGGAAACAGCGGCACATGCCCCGATCAAATACTCGGTTAACCAGAATGCCATGGCGGAACGAAAAAAAGCTAAAACACAGCGTGAATTGATAATCGCGAAGTCCAGCACCCTGTTCTGGGAAAAAGGATACGCTGAAACCAGCATGCGGGACATCGCCAATGCGTGCGGATTCAGGCCGGCAAACATATATAATTTTTTCGACAGCAAGCAATCAATACTGTTCGAGATCCTCCACCAGGAGATGATGGAGATCGTATCCCCGATCAAGCATCTCAAGGATGATGAGAGCATCAACCCGGTTGAAGGCCTGCGCCAGTTGATGGAAAATCACGTGAAGCTCACCCTGGGTGAAAAAAGCACGTCAAAACTTCTTTTTGATGTGGGCCTGAAAAATTTAACCCCTTCAAACAGGAAGAAGATCATCAAGCTTCGGGACGATTATGACGAGATTGGAGTCGCGATTATACGGAGGGGCATCAAGGCGGGGATATTCTCCGGCATACTGGACGAGAAGATCGCGGTTTTCAGCATTGCCTCCATAATTGCCCGGTCGAGGATATGGTATTCCCCGAAAGGGAAATACACGGTTGAGGAAATTATTGATTTTATGTTTAATTTTGCAATGCGGGGACTCGGAGCAGGCTCGCTGATTGATGCGAAGTAAGACGCTTCAGAAGGCCGGAGAATTATGCCTCGGCTTTTCAACCGGGGACCAGGAAGGAATGAAAGCGGTTTTTGATAAACGAAAACAAAATTTTAAAGCCAGATAAGGAGTTGCGTATGAACGACGTTGTTATTGTTGCGGCTTGCAGAACACCGATCGGGAGACTCGGCGGGGTGTTCAAGAATGTCAGCGCCCTTGACCTCACCATCCCGGTAATGCGCGAACTGGTCAAACGCGCCGGCATTGAGCCGGGAATTATTGATGATGTTATATGGGGCTGCAATTATCAGAAAACAAACGGCGAAAACAATCTCGCCCGCGTTGCGGCGGTTAAATCGGGCATCCCCGTGACCGTTCCGGGCATAACCATTCACCGGAACTGCACGTCCTCGATGTCGTCGGTGCAGATGGCCTACTACCAGATCAAGTGCGGCGATGCCGATGTCATTATGGCCGGCGGCACGGACAGCATGAGCTGCGCACAGTATACCGTGGACAAGCTCCGGTACGGGGCCACCATCGGCCATACCGAACTGCGGGATTCAATGTGGGACTCTCTGACCAATCTCGGCATCGGCCCCGCGATGGGGATTACCGCAGAGAACCTGGCCGTAAAATACAACATCAGCCGCGAGGAGCAGGACAAGCTGTCACTGTTAAGCCAGCAGAGGGCCATAAACGCGATGGACAAAGGACTTTTCAAGGATGAAATCATTCCCGTGGAAATAAAAGGCAAAAAAGGCGTTGATGTCATCGATACCGACGAACATCCGCGGCGTGATTCCAGTATTGAGAACCTGGCCAAACTCAAGCCGAGCTTTAAAGAGGGCGGCACGGTTACGGCGGGCAATGCTTCGGGAATCAATGACGCCTCAGCCGGCGTTATTGTGATGTCGGCAAAAAAAGCAAAAGAGCTGGGCGTTCCGGTACTGGCGGCCGTAACGGCAACAGCAACCACCGGCGTTGAACCGGAAATCATGGGCATAGGCCCGGTTTCTGCGACTAACAAGGCGCTTGAAAAGGCGGGCCTCAAGCTCGGCGATATTGAACTCATCGAGCTAAACGAAGCGTTCGCCGCCCAGTACCTCGCCTGCGAAAAGGCCCTGGGGCTGAATCGCGAAATCACCAACGTCAACGGCAGCGGCATAAGCCTGGGCCACCCGGTGGGCGCGACCGGCGTCCGGCTTATCGTCACCCTGATCCATGAAATGAAGAGAAGAAAGGCTGTCAGGGGCCTGGCGACGCTCTGCGCCGGCGGCGGCATGGGAACGGCGATGGTTCTGCAAAGAAAATGAATTACGGAGTGTAATATGGCATTAAATCCATTGGTAGATTCCCGCGATGTGCGGTTCGTTTTATTCGAGATGCTTCACGCGAACAAGCTCAACCGCTATGATGAATTCGCGGTTTTCGACCGCGACACCTATGAGTCCACCCTGGATCTCGCGGAGAAGATCGCCACGGAACGGGTGTATCCGGTGAATTCCGAAAGCGACCGGGTGGGCGCCCGCTATGATCCTCAAACGAAGAGCGTCGCCGTTCCCGAGGGGTACAAATCCGCAATGACAATCTTCAATGAAGCCGGCTTTCCCGGCCTGGCGAATGATCCGGAATGGGGCGGCATGGGCATGCCCGATGTCATATATCGTGCCGTGCTGGAATATTTTTTCGCGGCCAGCCTTTCGTTCACCGCGTATGTAACGCTGTCAGTGGGCGCGGCCAATCTGGTGAAAAATTTCACGCCTGAACATATAAAAAAGACATACCTCGAGAAAATGATATTGGGCCGATGGGGAGGCACGATGTGCCTCACCGAACCGGAAGCGGGAAGCGACGTGGGCGCTTTAAAAACGAAAGCGTTCAGGCAGAAAGACGGCACGTATCTCATTACCGGGCAGAAAATATTCATAACCGCCGGTGAGAATGACCTGTATGAAAACATAATACACCCCGTCCTGGCCAGGATCGAGGGGGACCCGCCGGGGACCAGGGGGATATCGATATTTCTGGTGCCGAAATACCACGTTAAAGAAGACGGACACATCGGCGGGAGAAATGATTTCGTATGCTCCGGGATCGAACACAAGATGGGGATTAAAGGATCGGCGACGAGCACTCTGAGTTTCGGCGATAACGGGAAATGCATCGGGTATCTCATGGGCGAGGAGCGCCAGGGGATGAAGATCATGTTCCAGATGATGAACGAGGCGCGTCTCGACGTCGCCGTGGAGGCCCTGGGGGTCGCCAGTTCCGCGTACATGCACGCGGTAACCTACGCGAAGAACAGGATTCAGGGTACGGACCCATCGAAGAAGGGAGACGCGGCGCAGCCGGCGCCGATCGTCAGGCATCCG
>MIBH01000052.1:13429-33940 GCA_001829455.1 Spirochaetes bacterium RBG_13_51_14 | reverse complement strand
CTATTGTTCGGATTATCCGGTTGAACAGCTCGCCCGGGATTCAAAAATACTTTCGCTGTATGAGGGGACCAACGGCATCCAGTCCATAGACCTTACCATGAGAAAGCTCCTGATGAATCCCGACATGTATAATTATTCAGTGTATAAAAAGAGGATAGGCGAAACCATAGATGCGGCCCGCTCCGCAGTGGATGATACGTATATTTCGGCGGTGAAAGCCGGGGTCGAGCGGATGGATGAGGTGGTATCCCTGCTTCATACATACCGGGAATCGGGCAAAATGCTTGATATATTTGCCAACGCGACGCCGCTTCAACAGGCCTTCAGGATGCTTTCCCATGCGTGGATGCACCTCTGGTCGTTGTCGATATGCATACCGAAGCTGAAAGAGCTTGCCGGGGACGCGTCCGGCGAGAAGCTCAACGCGATAGTCGGGGACAATCCGGAAGCGGCGTATTATTACGGGAAAATATTGTCGTCCCGTTTCTTTATCGGTTCGGAATTCAGGAAATATTTCGGCTGCTGTGATTACATCCTGTCCGGCGAGAGTGCGGTCGTCGACTCGTTCGATGCGATATTTACCGGAGCCCCGGAGGAATAGTTCGTTGATCCGTACGTTCATGATGAAATTGCAGCGAAACGGCAAAAGGGATAATGAAGACCAAGCGCGGTAAATCGGCACTGGTTGTTGAAGGAGGAGGGATGAGGGGCGTGTTCGCGGCCGGCGTTTTGAACGCGTTCGGAAGCGAAGCATTTGATCCGTTCGACATCTACATCGGCGTTTCCGCCGGCGCGTGCAATCTTGCGTCGCACCTGGCGGGACAGAACGACAGAAATTTCGACATAATAGAGCGATATTCTTCAACTCCCCGGTTTATAAGCTTTGGAAGATTTCTCCGGGGGGGGCACCTGATGGACCTTGACTGGCTCTGGGACATAACCATCAGCGAGTATCGTCTTGATCTGAAAAAGATTTTTGATAAAATAAAAAAACGCAACAAAGAGTATATCGTCGTAGCGACATCAATGGAAACCGGCGGGGGGCTGTACCTTCAACCGGATGAAAAAACTCTGGAGCATTACCTGAAGGTTTCCAGCTCCCTGCCGATCCTCTACCGGAACATTCTTGAGATCAACTCTGAAAAGGTGACCGACGGGGGCGTTGCCGATTCGATTCCCGTTATAGAAGCGTATCGACGGGGCGCCACTGACATAACGGTCATTCGGACGCGGCCCTCGGATTACGTAAAAAAAAGGAGCAGGATATCGTTCCTGTATCCGTTGATGTTCAGGAAATATCCGCAATTCGCCCGGGCTATGAAGAACAGGCCCGTCGTCTATATGGAAGCGGTGCGGTTCATTAAAAATCCGCCCGCCGGGGTGCGGATTTCAGAGATCGCGCCCCCGCCGGACATACCGGCGGGAAGAGTGACGACGGATTTGAAAGTCCTGAATGCCGCGTATCAGAGCGGGAGAGAGCAGGGGAAGAGATTTATTGACGCGTACGGTGACGGCGTGCCCAGGCACTGATTACGTTCGGGATCCACGGTATGTCGCTCTTTGTAACTGTTGGAACATAAAACCACCATATATTCACCGGGGTGCCGGTATCATGCAAATTGCGAGGTACCGGATGATCAATCACCGTGTATCTGATTACGCTGACAGGGCGGTTGATAAAAAATGACGGATGATGTTTGCTTTGAGCCGTATTTAAATTTATCAGAGCAAGGAAATGGTTGCCGATACGGTGCGTCCGGTATTGAAGAGCTGATTTCAATATTACAAATAAAGGAGAACATATAACCATGAAAACACCGCAGGAATATATAGAGAGTTTACGAAAATTAAAGCTGGTCGTGTATATGTTCGGGAAGAAGGTGGAGAACGTGGTCGATGATCCCATCATCAGGCCTTCCCTGAACGCGGTGGCCATGACCTATTCCCTGGCCCAGAATCCGAAATACGAAGATATCATGACGGCGAAATCCCACCTTACCGGTAAAAAGATCAACCGGTTCACCCATATCCACCAGAGCGTGGACGACCTGGTAAAAAAGAGCAAAATGGGCAGGCTCGTGGGCTCGCTCACCGGATGCTGTTTCCAGCGGTGCGTCGGCATGGACACTCTCAACGCCCTCTCGATAACCACCTATGATATCGACGTCAAACACGGAACCGGGTACCATAAACGGTTTTTGAAGTATCTTGAATACGTGCAGGAGAACGACCTGGTGTGCGACGGCGCCATGACGGATCCCAAGGGAGACCGGTCGCTTCCGCCGCATAAGCAGGCCGATCCGGACATGTTCCTCAGGGTCGTCGAGGAAAAAAAGGACGGCATCGTTGTGCGCGGCGCGAAAGCCCATCAGACCGGCGCCGTGAATTCGCACGAAGTCATCGTGATGCCGACAATTACCATGCGGGAAGAAGATAGGGATTACGCGATCTCTTTCGCCCTGCCGAGCGATACCACGGGAATCACCTATATCATGGGGCGCCAGTCGTGCGATACCAGAAAGCTCGAAAAGGGAAAAATAGACCAGGGGAACATTTCGTTTGGCGGCCACGAGGCGCTGATCGTCTTCGATGACGTGTTTGTTCCCTGGGACCGGGTGTTCATGTACAAGGAGTATGATTTTTCCGGCCAGCTGGTGGAGCAGTTCGCTTCGTATCACCGCCAGAGCTATGCCTGCAAGGTGGGAGTCGGGGACGTCCTGATTGGCGCGGTCCAGACGGTCGCCGAATACAACGGCATTGAAAAGGCTTCCCATGTCAAAGACAAGATAATTGAGATGAATCAACTCAATGAAACGCTCTACTGCGGATGCATCGCCTGCGCGTCAGAAGGGCACCGGGAGCCGAGCGGCACCTACTACGTGAATTCGCTTCTGGCCAACGTTCACAAGCAGAACGTGACGCGCTTTCCCTATGAGATAGCCCGGCTGGCGCAGGATGTCGCCGGCGGCCTCGTCGCGACCTGCCCCTCGGAAGACGACCTCAAATCGTCCGAGGTGGGGAAGTGGGTAAAAAAATATTTTCAGGGCACGAGCAGCGTTCCCGCCGAAAACAGGATTCGCATTCTCAGATTGATCGAGAACCTGACCCTCGGCACCGCCGCCGTGGGATATCTCACCGAGTCGCTGCACGGGGCCGGGTCGCCGCAGGCCCAGAGGATCATGATATCCCGCCTGGTCAATATGAAGGACAAGCAGAAGACCGCGAAGAAGCTCGCCGGCGTTCCCGTTCCGGACGACGAAAAGGAAAAATAGGTCGGTCTGTCATATATGTACTTCTTATGGCCTCTCCGAGAGCGGGTGAGGCGGAGAGGCCATATAGTTTTTTGAACGGCCGCACGGCATTGCTTCACTGGTATTGATCTTGAATACACCATGCGGATCTGTTACATGTTTTAAGGGTACCTGATAAACAAAGGAGCATGCTATGGACTCTCAATACACCGCGCTGACCGTGGAGAAGGGAGTGGCAACCGTGCTGCTGAACAGACATGACAAGGGAAACGCGCTCTCGCCGGATGTGCTCAAGGAGCTGGGGGATCTCTTCGAGCTTCTCGATTCCCGTAGCGACGTCTCGGTGATCATTCTGACCGGCGGCGAGAAGATTTTTTCGGCCGGCTTTGATCTTGATTTTCTCAAAACGGTGAGAAAGGGAGCCAACGAGGAGTTCACCGCGCTCTTCCATCGGGCCTACCGGTCGATCATGTTCTGCAGCCAGCCGGTGATCGCGGCCGTGGGAGGGCCAGCCATGGCCGGCGGTTTTGACCTGACCCTCATGTGCGACATCCGGTACGCCTCCGAGCGGGCGAAATTCAGCCAGCGTGAGATCATACTTTCCCTTACGCCGCTTCTCGATCCGCTCTGGCGCGTGATTGGCCTGGGCCCTGCGAAGGAATGGGCCCTGACCGGAAAGATCGTCGACGCTAACGAGGCGTTCAGACTAGGGTATGTTAGCCAGGTATTTCCCGAAGGCGCCGTGGTCGAGAAGTCGACCGCGATCGCACGGGAAATGGCGTCATTTGACAGGACCTGCCTTATCGAGACAAAAAGGCTGAGCATTGAACTGCTGCACAACAGCCTCGAGGGATCGATGAAAGTGCAGGAATGGCTTTTTAGAAGTTATGTCGGATCGGAGGATAACCGGTCGAGGATCGAGTCCGTTCTGGAGAATATCCGCGCCAGCAAGAAAAAACGATAATCCATACCGGCCATCGTGAATGCATCGGGTGTTCTGAGAATGGATTTCTCATCCGGGGATATCAATATTCCGAAGACGGGTCGGGCATTCGGGCCGACATGCTCATGGAGGAACGTATGGAGGGATGGGTCGGCATCCCCCATGGCGGAATCGGTGGTCCCGGAACTGACCGAACAGATGAAGGTTCACCTGCATCCCGAGGAGCTGACGCGGCGGGCTTTCGACCGCGCCGCGCAATCGTACTGAGCGGCCTGGACCAGAGCAGCGAAAAAATAATACGGAAGGAGGGATCAATGTCACCGATGTCAACAAGCGCGCGGGTACACTACAACCACGTCACTGACGCGTGGAAGGAATTCATGGGCGATAATTTACATTTCGGCTATTTCGAGAACGGGGCAACTGATCTGCCGCAAGCAACCGACCTGCTGGTGGATAAGATGCTGGCGCTCTGCAACGTCACCAGCGACAGCAGGGTGCTGGACGTCGGGTGCGGCATCGGCGCACCCGCGTTCCGTATACACGAAAAATGTAAATGCGCGATCATTGGAATATCCACCAGCGAACGGGGCATACGCCTGGCCGCAGCTGCGAGCAGGGAGAAAGGGTATGATGACGCGGTGCAATTCAGGGTGGCCGACGGACTCGACAACGGTTTCCCGAACGACTATTTCGATATCGTATGGGTCATGGAGTCGTCGCATCTTATGGCCGATAGGCAGAAGCTGTTCCGGGAGTGTTTCCGGGTGTTGAGGAATGACGGAGTCCTGGTGCTCTGCGACCTCATGCTGCTGAAGATACTGCCGCTTCACCGGGAGATCGCACATTACCTGAGGCACGGATTTCAGTACCTGCAACTCTTTCGGACATGGGGGAACGGGCGGGTGTATTCCCTGGGCTACTGTTGCAACGGACTGATACAGGCTGGATTTCATGAGGTCACGGCCATCGACATCACAGAAAAAACGCTCCCCACGCTCCGGTGGTGGAGACAAAACGCTGTTCAGCATGGCAGCAGGTTAAGCGGCGGCTTTACTAAAAGCGATGTTGACCAGTTCATCATCGGATGCAATATACTTGAAAAATTTTTTATGAGCGGCATGTTCGGGTATGGGATGCTCAGGGCTGTAAAGTAATACGCCCGATTTTTGTTAATCCTTCGTCAATTCTGCTGCCACCTTGTCCGCTTCCTTAGCGCTGCGGAACAGGTTGTCCGCCGCCTCGACCGTGCTCTGGGTAGACTGGTTGATGCTCGCAATGGCCTTGACGATTTCAGAGAGGGCGTTCTTCTGCTCCTGCATGGCCGACTTGACGATATTCGACTTCTGCTTGATGGTGTCGGTCTCGCGGTTGACCTTCTCGTTGATGGCGCGCTGTGTTTTCATCTGGCCGGAGATGTCGGTGGTCTGGACGTTGATTGAGTTGACCAGCTTGGTGATGGAGCTGATAGTGGCGACCGTATCGTCGATCCGCTTCATCCCCGTCCTGATCTCGTCGATGTTGCGCTGGACCAGCGAGCTGATATCCTTGATGCTGTTGGCGGTCATGTCCGCCAGCTTCGAGACCTCGTCAGCAACGACCGCGAAGCCCCGCCCCGCCTCGCCTGCGCGCGCGGCCTCAATCGAGGCGTTCAGGGACAGGAGGTTGATCTTGTCGGAGATGTCGTTGATGATCTCGATGATGCCGGTCATCTGGGCGGAGCTCTCGGACACGATCTTCAGGCTCTCGATCATGGCGTCGAGGGTAGTGGCGCTCGCCCCGGCCGTGGCGTCGATTTCCCCCGAGAGGCTTATCACCGACTCGATCCGCTCCGTCACGCCTGCCATCATCGTCGACAGATCGCTCATCGATTGAATGAGCGATTCCATAGCGGCGAACTGGTCTTCCACGCTGTTGGTCGCCGATTCTGCGCCGCTGGATATCTCCTCCGTGGTGGCCATGATCTCCTCCATGGAGGATGCCTCCTCCCGCGTGTTCTGAGTCAGCGCCTCCGCGTTACGGGTCAGCTGCACCGTGAGCGAGTTGAGCTGGCGGTTGAGCGCGATGTTTTTTCTGAAGAATTCGCGGAGCGACGTCGAGAGCCAGTTTACATACTGGCTGATGGTGCCGATCTCGCTCCGGTCGAGCATGGGGATGCTTTCGACGTTGAAATCGCCCTGTTCCAGGGTTTTGAGGGTGTCGATCGTCATCCTCATGCCCTGCCGGATCCCCCGGGTGCTCTCTAACAGGATCACGGTCAGGGTGATAATGGACATGACGGTTATGAAGATAATATGCCCGCCAAGTTGCTCAAGCTCTATGGTTTTTGAGTGTATGAGGATGATCATTAACCCCATGATCACCAGTGGTATGATGATAACCGCGATGACGGTCATCAGGAGCCTGACCGGTATGCTGAGCTGGGAATAGGATCCGGCCGGAACCGGAGTGGCGATCATGCGGGGCAGCGTGAGGACTCGGGACAGTATGTTCTCGGTCGCAAAAAAGGCTATGACGCCGTTGACGGTGGAGCTCATTACAATGTCGATGAAATAAATTTTGGCGCGAGCGAGATCAACGTAGCCGTGCAGGTACATGGTTAAATAAATGTAGATTAGGCCGAGCGCCCAGCGTAATATAATAATCGCCATTTCAACTCGCGGGTAATTAAGAAGTCTGCGCTTGGTTTTAACAAGATCTGCCGACTCTTTGTTTATCTTGCGGAATATGATGGAGAGCAATATGAATCGGATAATAGTGCCGATTATCAGGCAGGTTATGATCGATAAACCTGATGCAGTACGAAGTACATGTGACGCCTCTGCGTCATAATGCCCCGTAAGCTTGCCGAAATAGTAGACCAGGGGAACCACTATCAAGGCAGTATAAAGCTCAAGCCGAAGTGTGAGCCGGAGAATGAATTTGATGGGCGAAAAGACTTTACTTGACGACATAGCGTTTTTCCTTTGAAGGAGTCAGGGGTCCGCCCGCATGTATGCGGGATTGCATCTATTATGTATGTACAATGAAACAGTTCAATTGGCAAGTACTATTTTTTGTTATTCCCCGGAATGATCAGCGGCCGCTGCTCTGCCCCTGGTCTCATTTACGAACAGGGCTATTATGATGGCTATGACGAAGAACGCGGAGCATACGAGGATCGCGTTTTGCAGTCCCAGGGCCACCTGAAGAACGCCCAGTCCCATGAGGCCGAATATGGCGGCGAGCTTGCCCGTGAGACTCCAGAGGCCGTAGAATTCTCCCGACTTCGTGTCCGGCGAAAAGAGGCCGACCATGGCGCGGCAGGCGGACTGGGTGGCGCCGAGGCCCAGACCGGCGATTGACCCGATTACAAGGAATACGTGTTGGGCCTGCAGGGAAGCGCCGAAAAGTCCGTTCAGGAACGCCGTAATACCGTCCACGCCGTAAATGAAGGTGACCGCCGCGACCCATATAACCAGCGTTGCGGCGAAGGTGCGCTTGGCTCCCCACCGGTCCTGGATGACGCCGAAGAGGAATGCGCCGCCCGCCGCCGTCAACTGCGTGATGATGAACATGAGCATCTGGGTGAGGCCGGTCCATTTGATGATCTGATCGCCGTAGATGAAGGCGAAGCTGATTACGATTGAAAGGCCCGCGTAGGCGAAAAAGAAGGACGCCAGCTGTATCACGAGGTCGCGGTAATCCCTGATCTGCATGAACGTTTTTTTCAGCCGCTTGAAGCCGATGGACAGGTAGCTTTCGCCCCGGGGAAGCTCCTGCGCCGTGCCCCGCTCTTTTACCCAGAGGAACGTCGGGATGGCGGCGAGCAGGAAAAAGGCCCCGGTTACGGGGCCCACCAGCGTGAGGTTTGGAAAGTTTTCGATGGTCAGGGCGCCAAGACCGAACATGACGATGGCGGTGGACGCGAGACCGCCGAAATAGCCGAGCCCCCAGGCGTATCCGGATATTTTGCCCAGGTCATCGGGCGGACCAAGGTCAGGGAGAAAGCTCGACACGAAGGCCTCGCTGAAGGAAAAACCGATGTTAGACAGGACGATGAAGACCATGCCCAGTATAATGTTTCCCGGATGAACAAAGAAGAGCGCCGCGGTGGCGATCACGGTCAGGATATAGCTGACGAATAAAAATCTCTTTTTAGACGCGGTGAAATCCATGATGGCTCCCAGGAGCGGAGAGGCCAGCAGGACTAAACAATAGCTGATCGAGAGAGCGCTGCTCCAGAGCAGATTGCCCAGGCGGTACTCGGGCGCGTCGCCCACGATGAGGCGGGGAAAGATGACGCAGTACACGACCGTAATGATGACCGTTGTGTACGATGAATTGGCGAAATCGAACATGGCCCATCCGAAGATCTCTTTGCCGGACGCTCTGGCTGTTGTTGCCATGGCGGGCCCTCCTTTGTGGATCAGTGGGTATGAGTGCGCTGATCGACTCGCGCGTAAGCAATTATAACAATGGATGACAATAAGGAGTTCGTCAAACACTTTTCATTATCATTGCATGCGGATCATATAAATATTAAGAATAAAATTTTTTGGACAAGTCATTCCGGCTGAAGCCCCGGCTCGCATCGGCCGGGGTAAACTCCGCGAAATGCCGGAATCTCCTGAAATTGTTAGAGATTCCCGCATTCGCGGGAATGACAGTATGTGGAAAGTCAGTTTTTTATATTATATAATATCTCACGGTCATGAATTAAATTGTTGAAAATAATACCATACTGGGATGCGATGATATTAATTAAATTCTTTTCTCATATACAGTTCATTTAAAATCCTAGCACGACCGGGAGGAATAATGATTATTACTGCTGCTGGCATTCTATTGTCTATTTTGCTCTTTTTTGTCATACTGATTGCGTTTTATTCGGATATGCCGAGAGAAGAACTTGAAAAAAAATACGCGCCGCTCCCCTCGAAGTTCGTTGAAATAGACGGCACCAGGGTGCACTATCGGGATGAGGGGAGGGGACCCGCGCTGGTTCTCCTCCACGGGGTTTTTTCGTCACTGCATACCTGGGACGGATGGATAAAACAACTATCGGGTAAATACAGATTCATCAGGCTTGACCTTCCCGGATGGGGACTCACCGGAAAGGCAGATTTTGAATATAACATGGAACAATACATGAATTTCCTCCGAGATTTTTTCATGAGGCTCGGTCTGAAAGAAGTTTACCTCGCGGGTAACTCCTTCGGCGGCCAACTCGCGTGGAACTACGCGGTGCGTCACCCCGGCCAGGTGCGGAAGCTCATCCTCATTGACGCGTTGGGATATCCTCTGAAAGATCCCATCGCGATCAAACTGTACACCACGCCGGTCATTGGATATTTCACCGCGCGGATCACGCCCAAATTCATTGTCGCCATGAACGTGCGGGAGGTATATGGCGACCCGGACAAGGCCGCGCAGGACGCGGTCGACCGATACTATGAGATGATGTTCTATCCCGGAAACCGCAAGCAAACCAAGGAAATATTTCTCTTTCTGATAAAAGAGTTTTCTACCGGGTATCATAATATCATAAAGGTTGCCGTGCCCACGCTGATCATGTGGGGAGCAAAGGACAGCTGGGTCCCCCTCGAACTGGGAAATCGGTTTAAAAGCGACATCAAGAATGCGAGGCTCATCGTCTATAAGGATGCCGGGCATATCCCGATGGAGGAGCTGCCGGTTGAAACGACCCGTGATGCGGATCTGTTTTTAAAAGCCAATTGATATCCCGTGCGATCCGGGACCACCGCCCCTGTTCTGACCAGCCGTGTGTCTGCTTGCGATGACCGGGCGCCGGCCTGTCGCGGGCTCCTTTTCCCTCGGCTTACAGCCGCAGGCCCTTTTTCATCCAGAAGTGGCAGTACCGGCACTCATTCTGCGTGTGGCAGGTGGTGCACGACGCGAGGTTGAGCTTTGCTTTCCTGCCGTGAAAGTGGGACGAAGAGCGGTTCGTCCATCCAAGGGGATGGCGTTTCTGAATCAGAGGACTTTTGAAGTTTACTCCGCTGGCCTTGTGGCAGTCCCGGCACTGCCTGTCCGAATGGCACGCCCTGCAGTTCTTCAGGCTGATCCGGGACTCATACCGGTGCGTCGCCTGGTAATTCGGGTTGTGGTACCGGGCGACGTTTTTCGAGCTCCGGTGGCACCTGAGGCATGATTCCCTGCTGGTGTGGCATTTCTGGCATTCTTTTTGGCCGGCGTTCGCTTTTTTCCCGTGCAGCTTGTTCCATCCCTTCAGGTGGTCGTCCGGCACGGTGGGATTCACGTGGCAGAGCATGCAGTACTGCGTGGCCGTGTTGTTGTCATGGCACTGGAAGCAGTATTCCATTTTAACAATGCTTTCCTCCTGGGAAGGAGCCTCCTTCGTGTACAGGGCTTCATGGCAATCCTTGCAGGCAAGGCCCTGCTCTTTGATGTGGAACTGGTGGTTATTCTGATAGACCTGATGGTAGCGGAGCCGTATTGTTGCGGAGAACCCCTCTTTTCCTCCATGACAGTCATCGCATATTTTCCGGTAGGGGATTTCTTTTCCCCCGGTGGTCGATGTGCTTTCATTGATTTTTTTATGGCAGTAGACGCATTCAATACTCCCGTCAATATGCACCTTATGGGGGAAAATCCTTTGATCCTTTGAAAAAACAAACGCGCCCGCTGAAGAGAGGATCGCGATAAGAACAAAAATGTAATTTTTTGGGTTTTTCATGAATATCACTTAAAAGATATATTTAAGGGAAACAGTGCCCCGTATGTCATACCTGGAGCGTTGATTGCCGGAATACTCCCCGCTGGCGGACAGGATCAGGGATTTGATGATTTCAATGTCCGCCCCCAGGGTCGCGAAGTATCCGGTCGAAAGGCCGCTCGTTATGACATCGTCGTTGTAGAACTCGACCCCGCCTCCCGCCAGAAGATTGAGGATCGATACGCGCCTCTTCATCATGGCCTGGAGCGTTATAAGATTACCCTCGGGACCGACTATTAATTCGGCATTCACTTTAATCCCGAATTTGTTGATATTCCGGTGCTCGAGACCGAGCGCGATTTCATTGCCGACTTCTGAAGCGGAATCATAGATGATCGCGCCGTATTTGACGTCAACGGTGAGCGGCTTCGAGACGATAAAGAGGAGCGTCGCGCTCGCTTCCTGGTTGCCGTACGGCTCAAAGTAGCTCCAGAAATACGAGTTCTTGAGAAATACCGGCCGGTAATACTCGTGGCTTATCACCAGTGAAAAAGATTCGACCGGATCGATCTGCATCCCGACAAGGGTGCCGGAAGGGAGCACCCTGACGAGGTCAAGGGTCCCGTAGCCGTACAATTTGAACTTTGTGGAGAACGCCGTCTCGAAATTGACCGACGCGTAATGCTCCGCCATGGCGTTGTTGTTGAGCACCAGCTGGTAATCAAGGCCGAATATGCCCGCCTTCTCAGCGACAAGCGTTACCTTCGTCCCCGCGACGTAATCGCCCACCCGCTGCTTGATGAAGATGTTCCGGTAATCAACGCTGCTGAACGTGCGAAACGACAGGTCGTTCCGGTACTCCTTCAGGTAGTCGTCCTTGACGATGACGCCGCCGTACAGGTCCAGGATCAGCTTGCTGCCCGATATTGTGATCGTGTTCGTTAGAAGGCAGCCGTCAAAGTATAAATATATCAGGTTATTAAAATCCATGATCCGGCCGAACTGGAAGCCGAAGGAATCGCTCCTGTATTCAAGGTAGCTGTAATATAAATTTAAAATCCAGTGATCAGGCGCCTCGCGTTTTTGAGACTGGTACCCGGCCCTGCTGTCAAAATGGAAAGACCAGTTATCGTTGAACGCGGCGTCAAATGCCACGTTTTCATAGATGCGGTATTCGGTTCCGGTTCCGGCGAAACCGTACTGCTGTGGGGAATACACGTATCCACCCGTTTCGAGCGAGCCCTCTATGGTTGGAGCCGCCCATGACGGAACGGCGCGGATCAATATAAGCGGAACAGACGCCAGCACGATTCCGCGCGCGCCGATATTTTTCAACATCTTTACGGCCGATCCCGCGGCCCTGACGAATCCCATCAAACCGTTTCCTTTACCGATATTTCAACATGCTTGCGGGCTGAATTGTACATTCAACCTTTGCATATAATTATTGGCCGACTATAAGAATTTTTTATTCCCCTCCCTTGATGGGAGGGGCCCGGGGAGGGTGATTAGAACAGAAATTGAATCTTTCTGCAACTTTTTCACCCCCACCTCAGCCCTCACCTGCCGTACAGGATGTACCAATGCCGAGGAGGCCACGGATGGCCGAGAGCGGCCCTCAAGGGGGAGGGAGGTCTTAATTCAATTTTCGCCTAAGTCGAGTAATTATTAATGATAACGATCAGAACCGGCCCTAGTACCAGTTTTCAGCGCCATTGTGGCAATTGGTGTTGCCCGTGCCACTGCAACTTGTATTATTAAATACCGCTGAAGACCCGACCGGCGGCGACTTAAATTTAATTATATCGCCCGGGGCATCGCTTCCGATCAGCCAGTTGTACCCATTTATAAATCCGTTTTTATGCAGCGGATTCTTGTCATATTGATAATGGCATGTTTCGCATCCGATGCCGCTGCCGAAATCCTCACCTCCAAAATGCGCCAGGTGCTCGCCGCTTAGAGGAGGATACACGGACAGGGGTGTTGACTGGTGGCAATCAAAGGCCCTGCATCCCGGGATCGGCAGGCTGTTAAGGCCCGCCGTGTTTGAGTCGCTGCAACCGGACAGGAATAGAATGATGCCGATCGCTGCCGTTATCAATGAATAGACCATATATTTTCGCATGAAGTCGCTCTTCATTCCTGGAATTCCAGCTCCCTGCCTTCCTCTTCCTTCTCGTGGAACACCCACGCCAGCTCCGCGCCGATGACGAAAAGGAAGCAGGTGTACCATATCCATATCATTAAAATGACGATAGTGTTGAGTGAGCCGAAAATCGAGGTGTAGTCGTTGATTTCCTTGATGTAGTAGGAAAAGAGAATTTTCACGATCTCATAGCTGAATGACGCAAACAGGGCGCCCTTTAAAAGCGATCTGTTGCTGAGCTTTTTCGGCGGCACAAACCGGTATATGGTGAAGATGAGAAACATGTTTACCACCAGGGTCGTGACAGACGACAGGACCAGGGGTATGTTCTCGATTTTCGTGATCAGGGTGTTCAGTATGCCGAGCTCGTTGAGATTCTCCTCGACAAACCGGGCGATGTCCGTGTTCTTGAGAATGGCGATGAAGTTTGAAAACAGGGTCATTGCCAGGATGAAGATGGCCATGCCCAGGATAATGACAAAGTGCCTGATCTTAGCCTTCCAGTACCGCCTGCTTTCGTCGATCCTGAAGGCCTTTTCAAGGCCCCGCTCGATGATGTCGAACACGAAGCTTCCCCACCAGAACAGGAAGGGTATCCAGATGAAGGCCAGGTACCGCTTCTTGAAAATGATCCTGTCTATGATTGATATGAACCGCTCGATATTGATTGAGGGGAGCTGGTTTTTCAGCTGGGCTATGTAAAAAGTCGCCAGGGCATCGGACTTATAGAAAAAGCTCATGGTCGCTATGATGACCAGCGAGAGGGGGATGAAGGATATCAGCAAAAAGAACGCCAGGGCGCAGGTTGAGAGTTCTCCATCGTGGTCTCCGAAGTTCTTCATGACGGTTCGCAGGTCGACGAACAGGAAGTCCCCCGCGGCGCGGAAAGGCCTGAGTATGATATGCTTCAGTTTATTCTGTATCCCTTTTAAATTCATATATGCCCCTCTCGCTGCCGTCCCTGTCAGTACATTCGCGAGCCGAGATTGATTATTGTATTACACGTAGGATATCTTCATGGAATGCCACGGTATAAGGCAGATGGCTCGCCCGGCGAGCGGGAATCCATGCTGATGCAGTATCGGCCGCCGTAATAGCACGTTGATTCTGATTATTTGATGCAGTCATGCTGGTACGGTAATACGGGTTTGTCGGAATTTCAATAAAAAAATTAATCGTCCCGCCCGCCCAGCAGTCCGGCCCTGATCAGGAAGTAGAGAAGCGTCATGACGGATGACGCGGCCGCCGCAACATAGGTCATCGCCGCCGCGGACAAAACCTTGTTCACGCCCTTCAGCTCGGCATCCGACACCAGACCGTAGGATGCAAGCATGACCTTGGCCCGGGAGGATGCGTTGAACTCCACCGGCAGGGTGACGAGCTGGAAGAAGACAACCGCGCTGAAGAGCACGATGCCGATCTTGACCAGTCCCAGATACCCGAAGATGAAACCGGCGATTATGATTATCCATGACAGGCCGGATCCGATGTTCGCCACCGGGACCATGGCGTTGCGCAGAACGAGGGGGGAGTACGCTTTCGCGTGCTGAACCGCATGGCCGGTTTCATGCGCCGCCACTCCGATGGCGGCGATGGATTTGCTCCGGAACACGTTCGGCGACAGACGGACGACTTTTGTCCGCGGATCGTAGTGGTCGGATAAAAATCCGCCCGTCTCGGCGACGTTTACGTTCGAGAGCCCGTTTCTCCTGAGTATCTGCATGGCGACCTCGGCGCCAGTCATGCCGGACGCCGCGGTCACGCGAGAGTATTTACTGAAGGTGCTCTTTACCTTGATTGATGCTATCAGCGAAAGGATTACAACCGGTATCATCATCATCCAGTAAAGGGGATCGATTCCGAAATACATGTATGTCCTCCATTATTTAATTTTCTGATCTATAGTATGTGCGGAGCTGTGCCATCCTCGGCCGCCCTTCCAATTCCAGAACAGGCATGATACGATGGCAAATGCGCATTGATTTCCCACTTTCAGGGATACGGTTGATTGAACAATGCCTTCATGACAACCTCCACAATACGGATAGAATTAATATATATAGTTACACGTAAATTTGTCAATTTATTTGATATTTTTATCCGCCGTTTAGGTGTGAAATCATAATTGAATATATCTCGTCGGTTAGGTTGACATTTAGATTTGACAATATTTATATTAGACACTATCTTTGTTGTATCAAACTTTTTACCTGGATGTGCTTTGTGAAAAAATATTTCTTAATCTCTGTGAATTGTATCGCGGTACTGCTCGTTGCCGCTGCCGGTCCCGCATCGCGCGCTGTTGCTGAAGAGAAGCCTGACCCGAACCGTCCCGCTTCAGTCGACGCTGTCGGAACCGAGTGGTCGCGGTACAGCTGGGGGCTGTATTATAAGAATCTGGCACTGGTGGACCGGAAGGCCCCGGAGCGCAATGAATACCTGAAAAAGGCGATAGACTATTTCAACGAGGCCGGGGCTTCGGGCGCCGCCCTCGACAGGGTCTATTATCAGCTGTCCGACTGTTATTTTTACCTCCGCGATTTCGACGCGTCGCTCGACTACGCCCGCAGGAGCTTGACCGTCAACAGCGGGGACCTGCATCCCTATAACAGGATTTACAACATCTACCTGAAGCTCAGGAAGTTCGATGAAGCCGCCGAGATACTTGAGGAATACCTGAAAATAAAACCTGAATCGGTGCAGAGCCGGTTTATCCTGGCGGAACACTACTACCGGAACATGCGCGAATTAGACAGGGCGGCAGCCGCATATAAAAAGGTCATTGAAATGTCCGAACGGCAGCCCATCGAGGATTATTACAAGGAGCAGTCCTGGATTACCCTGGCGAACATCGCCTACCAGAAGGGCGAGCCGGAGCAGGCCGTGGCGATGTACCAGGAGGCGCTGAAGATCAACAAGGATAATCTTGACGTCATCTATTATCTTGCCCTCACCTGCATGGAGATGTACGATCTCCCCGGTGCGGAACGGTATTCGCATCTCTTCCTAGAAAAGCGGCCGGGCGAGCAGACCATCATGTCCGTTCTCGGGAGGATCTACTATTTGCGGGACGACATCCGCGCCGTGTCGCATCTGGGCAGGGCCAAGAATACCGGCTCGGTAAGCGGAATCCTCGCATGGGGACTCTACTGCGAGCTTCTGCGGTACGACGAAAAAGCGGAAAAGCTGCTCAACAGCGTGCTGAAATTCGCGCCCCGGACAATCTCCCTCCACATGGCTCTGGCGCGGATACATCAGCGGAAGGGCGACATCAGCGCCGCGTTCAACGAATATGTGACGACCGGCGTCCTGATGTACAACGGCAAGCTATACGAAGAAGCGCGGCGCAGTCTTACGGAAGCCGCCCGGCTGAACAATGGGATTCCGGGCGTGTATTATTACCTGGCGAAAACGCACGAGGACAGTCAGCATCTCTCGCTGGCGCTCTACAATTATATCAGGGCAAACGGCCTCCAGCCCGAGATCGACCTGATGATCCATATCGGATATCTCTACGGCGTGAAAAAGGACTACGCCAGAGCGATCGGCTATTTCAACCGTGCGTCGGCAAAGGAGCCGAAGAACTCGAAGCCCTATTTTTTCAAGGGACTGATATCGCTCTGGCAGGAGGATTACTCGACCGCCGAGCGTCACATCCAGCGGGCGATTCTGCTTGACGAAAAGAAAGAGACCTACTACTTCTACCATGCAATCGTCATGGAGAAGATGTCCAAGCTGAACCGTGCGATCAAGTCCCTGGAGAAGGCCATCAGGCACAATCCCGAGAGCGCACGGTCGTATAACTACCTCGGGTACCTGTACGCGGACAACAACATGAAGATCGATGAATCCCTGGGCCTGATACTGAAAGCGCTGGAGCTGGAGCCGGGAAACGGGGCCTATACCGATTCGCTGGGGTGGGCCTATTACCGCAAAGGGGATTTAAAGCGAGCACTGGAAAGTCTGCTCGCGGCCGAGGAAATATTACGAAAGGAGAACTCACCCGACCCGGTGGTGTACGACCATATCGGGGATACATACCTCAAGCTGGGCAGGATCGTCGACGCGCTCAAGTACTGGAACAAATCGAATGAAATGAAGAAGAGCGCTTCGGTGGAGAGCAAAATAAAAAAATTCGGGAATAAACAGTAAGAGCGCCCATGAGAGCGATAATTCCGCTGCTGATTGCCATGGTCGCGGCCGCCGCCGCCGGCTGTGCGCAGAAATCATTCCGCGGCGATGACTTCATGACCGGCCAATATCATCCCTCCGGCCGTGACGCGATCCGGGACATGCTGGACAGCGTTTCTTCGATCAGTAAAAAATCCCCTGAGACGTTCGCCGTGGAGTTTTACGTCGACGGAACCCTCGGTGATAAAAAGTATAAACTGCTGGGCAGCGCTCAGGGTGACCGCAGGAGGAAGGTGATGCATATATCCTTCCTCGATTTCATTTTCAGAAGCGGCATCGCGATGTTTTTTCAGGAAGGAGATGATATACGGATTTACTATCCCGTGGAGAAGAAGCTATACGTTGATCGGGCCGGGACGATCGACCTGGCGCGTTACGGCGGCGTCAGCATCGATTATGGCCTGCTGTACGATATCGCTACCGGCACGTTCCCCATTGTAACGGACTACACGGTTAAAGAAGGCCTCGCCGCGAATAACGGCACCGGATCCATACTGATACTGGAAAACAAGCGTTTCTACGAGACGATCTCATTCAACGGGAAGAATCCCGATAAGATCCTGTTCGTCAATAAGCAGACGAGAGAGCGGTTTGAAATATACGTGAAGAAAATCGCCCTCCAGGGCAACAGCGTCTTTTTCGCCAATGTCGTGGTGGTCGCGCAGCAGTCACGCTTCAGGCTGGACATACACTTTAATAGGATAGTGCTGAATGCGCCGCTGGAGGTCAGAACACTCAAGGATGTGAAGCTGCCGAAAGGCGTACAGATCATAGAAATGTGAATCTGACGTGATTTTATGAATCAATTATCAGACTTGTTGCAACACTGCTCATAATTATTCATTTTTACCTCCGCCGCCTTCGGCGGCGGAGGTAAAAATCATTGATTATTGAGTTTTGCAAATAGTCTATTTTTTTACCATTTGTATAATTTTTATATTGACATTTTTAAGGAGATGATGGTGTTTGTTGCCTAATAATATTATGTCGTTTTAAGTCATTACGATCAGGGCGGCAGACATTTGAACAGAATGGACTACATACAACCAGATATTTCCGGAAAAGAACTCCGATTGCAATTTCTGAAAAGCGAGCTTGTATTTAATACCACCTCGTTTATACTGGAATTCATCGAGAAAATGATTCAGTCAAGCAAGGCCGAGCGGATAATCCTTGATCTGGGCAGTGTCAATCATATAGATTCGTCCGCGGTGGGCATGTTCATTTCACTGAAGAATGAGATGAGGAAATCGGGCAGGGCATTGATTTTCAAGGGAGTGTCCGAAAGCGTTTTGAGGATATTCCACTTTCTTGATATAGTCAATTATCTCGAACTGAACGCCGCATAAAGCATTCAATTGCCGTAAAGTCATACTACACCATATCTGTATTAAATCCGTATCAGAGTGACGCGCGAATCCAGTTCGAGAGCTGGGTTTTCGTCATGCCGCCCACGGTTTCCCGTATTTTACCGCCGCCCCGGTACAGGTAAAGGGCGGGTACGCCACGGATATCGAACCGGCGGGCAAGCTCCTGTTCGGCCATGACGTTCACCGAGGCGATTTTGACAATGCCGGCCATTTCGGCTGCGATTTCATCCATCACGGGATGAAGCCGAAGGCAGTGCGGTCAGGTGGGCGACCAGAACTCGACCAGTACGGCACCCGGCTCCGATACAACCTCTTTCTGAAATGTTCCGGTGGTAACCGCAACCGGTCGCCGCGGGTATGCGAGGAGCGCTCCGCACTTCCTGCACCGGGGGCCTTTTCCCAGTTTGTCGGCGAGCACCCGATTGGCGGACCCGCATGACTGGCAGCGCAACAGTACCGCGTCCATCGCTCACCCTACCCGCAGCGGGAGAACCCGCAGGCCCGGCATACCGAGCACCCGGACTCGAACTCCAGGGGCCCGTCGCAGTCGGGGCAGACGCCTACCATTACCGTGTCGCTCCCTTTACCGTCGGTCTCGGCGATGTTCTTGGCCGCGTCGTGAAGAGTGCCGGCGTGCGAGCCGTGGTTAACGCCATTGTGCCGCTCCAGGGCCTTGGCGATGGCATCGGCGCAGGAATAGATCCGGCCTCCCCTCTCCCAGGCCTGGTTGGGGCAGCGGACCCCCTTGATCTGCTTTACGATCTGGTTTTTTTCGATACCGCTGCGCAGGGCCAGCGAGATGAGACGGCTCACGGCTTCGGTCTGGCTGGCTGCGCAGCCGCCCCCCTTGCCCATGGCGGCGAAGACTTCGAAGAGACCATGCTCGTCCTCGTTGATGGTGACATAGAGGGAGCCGCATCCCGTGGCTATCTTCCTGGTGCTGCCCCAGGTGATCTCGTTGCGCGACCGCGGAGAAATACGGAGCCGGTTCCCGGCCGGGCTTTCATTCTGAACGGCTGATCTGTTCGCTTCGGCTTTCGGCCTGGTGTCCAGAACCTGGTTGTCCCGCGACTGATCCCGGTACACGGTCACGCCCTTGCAGTCAAGCTGGTATGCAAGAAGGTAGGCCTTTTCGATGTCCTCGAGCGTGGCGGTGCTTTTAAAGTTGATGGTCTTGGAGACCGCGTTGTCCACGTGCTTCTGGAAGGCGGCCTGTATCCGGATGTGCCATTCCGGGGATATGTCATGGGCGCTCAGGAATATTCGCTTCACTTCGTCCGGGATGCTGTCGACGCCGGCGGCGGAGCCGTGTTCCGCGATGTGAGCCATTATCTCATCGCTGTAAAAGCCCTGTTCGCGGGCGATCCGTTCGAAGAGGGGATTGACCTCCACGAGTACGTTGTTATCCATCACGTTCCGGACGTATGCGAGGGCGTATATCGGCTCTATGCCGCTTGAGGAGCCGGCGATTATGCTGATGGATCCCGTGGGCGCGATGGTCGTGGTGGTGGCGTTGCGGAGCGGCTTGCGGTCCTCTTCCGCGTAGGTGGAGCGGGGGAAGCTGGGGAAGGGGCCCCGCTCCTGCGCCAGTTCTTCGGATGCGCGCTTGGACTCCTCCTGTATGACCGACATGATGGCTTCCGCCGTTTCAACCGCCGCGTCCGAATTGTAGGGGATGTCGAGCCGGATCAGGACGTCGGCGAATCCCATGATGCCGAGGCCGATCTTCCGGTTCGATCTGGTGTTTTCCATGATCTGGTCGAGGGGATATCTGTTCAGGTCGATGATGTCGTCAAGGAAACGGACCGACATCCTGGTGATATCCCGCAGCCGGTCATAATCGACAACATAATCCCTCTTCTGCTTTTTGATCACCTTGTTCAGGTTGATGGAACCCAGGTTGCACGACTCGTACGGGAGGAGCGGCTGTT
>MIBH01000052.1:6798-13402 GCA_001829455.1 Spirochaetes bacterium RBG_13_51_14 | reverse complement strand
ACCCGTCAAAGCAGTTGACGCCCGGAATTTTCACGTCAAAAACCTCCTCGAATCCGTCCGGCGATAATTCCTCGACCTCGGCGAGGAATTTTTCTCTGTTCAAGGAACGCTTGTATGATGAAATGAGATGTGAAAGCTTTGATGATTTATCTGCGTCCGTGAACCCTATCTGTTCAGCGAAAACAACAAGATTGTCCCGCGATATTACCAGCTCATGCTGTGCCTTGATCCGGTATGACTTTGTTCCGCCCCTCCCATCAGGCAGGAAGGTTGTTCCTTCATTTCGTCTGTTACGATAAATCACGGACACGATGCCGAATCGATGAAGCATGCGCTGAACGGCTTTCAGCGTCGGAAGGTCGCTCTGGGCGAGCCTGACGCTGATTCCCTTTTCCTGTGTTCCCTGCACGGACCCGTCAGTGTCGAACAGGCCGCGGAGAAAACCGCGATAAAAATCGGATGAACACCGTTCGAGTTCGGGGCTTATTATTTTATATTCGGCCGTGATGCCCAGCGATCTACAGATATGCTTGAGGGCGGCAAGAGACATTCGGTATTCGCCCCGTCCCTTCACTTCGATAAAGCCCCTGAAATCCACGCGTCGGGGAAGCGTCATGGCGCATCCGAGTGCGAGCGACATGATCGCGTCGTCCGCCGGCTCGCCGTTTACCGCGCGTTTGCGGGGCCAAACTGAAATCAACGCCTTATCGCTTTTAATCGTACCATCGCCGTAGAGGAGGCCGACCAGATAGCCTTCGCTGAAGCCGTATGCGCCGCCCCAGCCTGACAGGCCGCGGTGATCATGCAGGCATATCCTGTCATCGGGCGCGAGCTCTTCGGCGCGTACCCATTCTTTTGCTATCGACGAGCGACTGATCGATGCGGCCCTAAGAACCGGATGTTCCGCGGTGAGCCTTATCTCATATCCTTCACGGGTACGGAGCCGGAAGACCGATTTTATACCGGTGCTGAAGAATCCTTCCGACCCGCTCTGATGGGGGGTGCCGTTGACGATTGCGGTGAACCGTTTTCCAACAAGCTCGCGGACCGTCCGGGGCCCATCGGCCGTGAACACCATAGTGTCACCGGTGACGCATGGGTTGGTGCTTTCGATCATGCCGATTTTTTTCAGCGGATTGGCGGCATTGATGCGGTCCAGGAAGATGATACCCGGCTCGCCGCTTTCCCACGCCTTACGCACGATGAGGTCGAAGATGTCCTGCGCTTTGAGCTTGTTCACTATTTTGAGGGTGTTGGGATTAATCAGCGGATACTCGCTGTCACGTCGGAGCGCGTCCATGAAGTCGTCGGTGAGGGCCACGGAGATGTTGAAGTTCGTGAGGGCGTTCTTGTGTTCCTTGGCCCTGATGAATTCGATGATGTCGGGATGGTTAACCGAAAGTATCGCCATGTTCGCACCGCGCCGTGTCCCGCCCTGTTTAACGGTCTCCGTGGCGGCGTTGAATATGTTCATAAACGAAACCGGGCCGCTGGACACGCCGGCGGTTGACCTGACGATGTCGTCCTTGGGCCGTAGCCGCGAAAACGAGAAGCCCGTACCGCCGCCGCTTTTGTGGATGAGCGCCATGTTTTTCACCGCGTCGAAAATCCTGTCCATGGAGTCTTCCACCGGAAGCACGAAGCAGGCGGACAGCTGTCCGAGGGGCCTACCGGCGTTCATGAGCGTGGGGGTGTTAGGAAGGAACTGGAGGTCCGCCATCATCTCGTAGAAGGCGCTCGCGGTTTTATTGACGTCCTCCGAGGGCTTTCCGTAAAGCAGCTCCGCGGATGCCACGAGTTTCGCAACGCGCTGAAACATCTCTTTCGGCGTTTCAATAACGGCGCCCCTGTCGTCTTTGGCAAGGTATCGTTTCTCAAGGACGATGAGGGCGTTTTCCGACAATTCCGGTTCTTTTTTTGATGATATGACGATATCGGTCCACTCCATTTGCCGTATCCCTGTCTGATAATTATGTGCGATGATCGGTAGTAATTAATTTCCGGATTAATAACCGCACGTCAGGAGCCGTAAACCTGCCGCGACCCGTGATATGCGTTCCGGAAGCCGTCTGTTTAGGACAACTATTTATGAGGAAACATCCAAAAATCGGTTCAAAGGCGTTTCCCTGAGGGTACATATTTTAAAAACTGCTTCATAATGACGAGCAGTTTCTTGAGGTCCCCTTATATAATATAACATTGAATAGCTTCTGGTTCAACGATATTGTCAACCATTATTTATTATGTCGTATTGATAAATACGGTACTATTATTTCAATCATGCACCGGTTGTGGAGTAGAGGATTTTGCCGGAATCGGAAAAATCATAACTTCCCAGCGACTCAACGGTTTTTCTGAATTTCTTTGACTGGAGGGTTTCTATGAATGTTTGGATTCCCTTCTCGAAGAAGGTATCCATACCCACAACCATATCAAAGCTCTCGCTGGCCAGGGGAATGAAGGGGAGACCCATGAGCTTGGATATGGCCACCGAGGATATGCCGGCGTCCGCATTGCCGGAAAGGACGGAGAGGCCGATTTCGAAGTGTGTGAGCACTTCGTCTGCATACCCTTTGATGGACGCTGGATCGATCCCCTGTTTTTTCAGGTTGTAGTCCAGGAAAATTCTGATTCCCGAACCGTTCTGCCGGTTCATGAAGCGGATTCCGGAGGCGAGATCATTGAACCCTTTTATTTTTTTGGAGGTCTCAGGCGACGTTAAGAAGCCGATTTCCCGGTGGAAAAGATGAATGACCGCTATTTTCTTGTCCGCCAGGTGAGACGCGATGTACGGAATATTGTACGTGCCGGTGTCCGGGTCAAGGAGGTGGCACCAGGCGATATCGGACAGGGATTCGCCCATGAGGCGCAGGCCTTCGGTGCTTCCGGTGTTGCAGGAAAAGATGTAGAAGCCATCGTAATATTTTTGATTTATCAGAAGATCAAGAACCGGGTCGTTGCTCCCCGATGCAAACAGGCGGCCTTCCATCCGGCGGCGGGTCCGTGCGGCGGAAGAGCTCTTCCTGGCGCTGGATAGCATCCACTCGTCGATGAGCTTTTTTGGAAAGACCCATTTACCGGTGACCCTCGTGCAGGGGATCCTCCCGGCCTTGATGAGGGCGTAGACCTGCTTCTCGTTGATCCCCAGGTATTCCGCCACTTCTTTGGTGTTCAGCATTTGTTCCGGCATAACCAACCTCTGAAACAATAATAAACGCGGCGTGAATCGCCGATTTATTGATGAAAAGATACCGGACTGCTGCCGTAAAGTCAATAAGATAAATGGGGGCGCGTTACTTTTACCTCGGGCCTTACCGGCGCGTATTATGGCATTTCGCTTCCCGTGGGCCATATCGGATAAAAAAGCGGCATGCCGTAACGGTCGGCTCCGAATTCCGCCAGGAACTTCTGAGCCTCTTCCGATAAAAGAAAATCGGCAAGCATTTTTGCGCCTTTGCTGTTGGCGCCGGGGATCCGCTTCGGGTTGGCTTCCATCACAATGTAAGGCCGCCGCATAAGGGGATCGCCCTCAACCATGATTTGCATTTTGCCGACAGCTATTTTTCCAAAAAGCACCGGCATGCGGCCGAAGACGACATAGGCGCCATTTTTTTCTGCATAGCTGACAATATTCTTCGCGCTTACGCCCTCGTCTTTGATGACCCAGTTTCCCCGGGGCCGTAATCCCGACTTGGTCCAGAGGGTATGGGAAAGTTCGCGGCCACCCTTGTTAAAGGCGTCCAGATAGGGCGTCTGCGCCCCGGCAATGCGGCGGAACGCCTCGATGCCGCTTTTGAGTCCCTTGATTTTTGCCGGGTCGGACGGCGGTCCCAGGATGACCAAGTCGTTGCGTGTCCAGGGGCGCATGTTGACGCCCTAGCCGTCGGCCACCAGGTCGGTCGTGATGTCGCCGGAATGCATGGTGAGGAGGTCCGCTTTCCCCTCACGGAAAGCTTTGTCGAGTATGGGGCGGGGCCCGCGGGCGACGACCACGACTTTATACCCGGTCTTCGCCTCGAATTTTTTCGAGATCTCGTCCCAGAGCTTCGTCATGACCATCCCGCCGATGACCGCGGTGCGGACGATTTTCGGGTCGGGCTTTACCGGGTTTTCTTTGCCCCTGACTCGTCCACCTTTTGCATATATAGAATCCGGGTTCTGCATCATCAATAGAAAGGCTGCTGCAATCATAAAGATAGCGATATATGGTTTTTTTGCTGACATACAAGTCGTCTCCTATTCGGCCTTCTCGCTGATATCAAGCATTCCCGCCTCGCGGAAAATAGCCTGGGCCTTCGGGCCCTTCAGGTATTCCACAAACGTACGCGCTAGATCCGGGTTCTTCGCGCCCTTCAAAACGATGCCGAAGCATTCACAGGGCGCTCCCTTTGCTTTTTCTATCGGGATCATTTCTATACCCTTGACCGGTGCCGCGACAATGCGCCAGGTGAAGCTCGCGTCGGACTCGCCCCGGGCCACCATTTCGCAGCCGAGGGTTGACTTGCAGCCCTTATCGAGCCGCTTGGCCTTTGCTGCGGCCGCGGTCAGTCCCCACACGGAAACGATGCCGTCGGACAGCCTGCTGGCGCATCCGCTGCCGGGTTCGGGCAGGTTGAGCCGCGCCTTTTTCAAATCGGCCGGGGTCTTCACCCCGAGGGGATTTCCCTTTTTCACCACGATCATAAAAGGGTTCCACGCAATCGTTGAGCTTGAATCCACCAGGCCGGCCTTCTTCGCCATCGTCAGCTCCTCGGCCTCGCCCAGGATGAGCACGTCGCCGTCCTGCCTGGCCTGAAGATTCGGTATGAGCTTTGGAGCTCCGCAACCGAAGTCTCCGGTGACGATGACATGATTTTCAGCTTCAAATGCGGCAATGATTTTGGTGAGCGGGGCGTCAAGGCGATGGCTACCGTACACGCGCAAATTCGCCTTTTTGTGGGCGCACCCGGTAATTCCAAGAATGATGATAAGGAAGAAAAGCAGTTTTTCCATATGGGCTCCTCCGATTATTTACATCCGCCTTTTTATAAACTGCTGGCAAGAAAATTATTACGTCAAGAAAAAATATCATTAATTATAACAAATACTCATAATTTATCATTGACATATATTGTTTCAAAGCAAATTTTTGAATAAAAACAGATGAGAACTCAAAGGAGGTTGATATGAGAAAGATCATACAACTTGCGTGTCTTGGAATAATTTTATTATTATTAAGCTGCAATATAGACAGCCAGTCCAATGAGTTTAATCCACTGGTCTTACTGAGCAAATATGGATCATCCTCCCTGACCGTTCATGCCACCTATAATGGCGATCCGGCGACTGACGGCTCGGGGAAAATGTATGTCTATCTGTTCGATGAGCTCGGTACGACCTCCCGTGATCCTATATACAAGGAGTCCACTGACGCGGCCGTAACGATCGGCGAAGAAGTCGCAATTAAGGTGGATCACATACGAGACGGCAATTACTATGTCCTCGTGTTTTATGATTATAAAGGCGGGGACAATAACGATAACCAGACCGACCGTTACGTGCTGTACGGATTAAGCGGAAACACGGCATTTACTAGCGTTGCCTCGACATACTCCGTTGCAGGCGATACGGTACTGAACGGCGTCAGCTTCGGCAACATGTATAAATTGCAGGCACAGAGCAGGTACCTATCAACGGCCTGTTCCCTGGCGGTTGAGGCGACCTACACGGGAACGGCCAAAGACACCGGGACCGGCCAGGATGTTCGTGTACCTGTACTCTACCCTGGGGCGGGGCACCCGGCTGCCGGGCGCGCCCATTTATACCGGGTCAACTGACACTGCTGTAACGCCCGGCAACGAGGCAACAATTACCCTGGGCGGTATCGATCAGGGGGATTACTATGTGCTTGTCTTCTATGATTATGCGACGGGGAGTTTTGACGACTCTCCGACTGACCGCTACATCTTCTATGATGGTGCGCACTACCCGGGCAATGCCACGATGGTATCCCTGACCGGCGATCAGACGCTAAACGGTGTGGCTTTCGGCAATGACTATACCTTCCAGACGAACGTGCTGAATAACGCGCTGTTCATGCAGACGGGAAGCCTCACGGTGCACGCGACCTACACCGGTGCGGAACCCGTGTCAAGTATCGGGTCTAAAAAGATATATGTGTATCTATACGATTCGTTGAATGACAGTACCCCGACGTCCGGAGGAACGCGGGACCCGCTGCCGATATACACGGGATTAACCGACAGTGCTGTCTCCGTGGG
Source organism: Spirochaetes bacterium RBG_13_51_14 (assembly GCA_001829455.1). GTDB lineage: Bacteria > Spirochaetota > UBA4802 > UBA4802 > UBA5550 > RBG-16-49-21. The sequence goes on along the minus strand of MIBH01000052.1, from coordinate 7,142 downwards.
TAACCCGAGCGACATTACCATCGATAATATTCTTCCGGGTGATTATTATATTGTCGTATTCTATGATTACCGGAGTGGATCCAACCCGGATAACCAGACTGACCCGTATATCATCTATAATAATATCGAGTTTCCCTACGAAGGCGCTTCCCCGCTGACCATATCGACAGGAACTGAATTATCCGGGATCAGTTTTGATTACAGCAAGACGCTGTCGAGCGGCGGTGCCTTCAATTAATTTTAATCTTAATGATCCGTTTGTTATTGATGGCACTAAAAAGGTTGTTGAATGTTGCAGAAGAAGCGGCGCGCGCGAAAGCGCGCGCCGTCAACAGTATTCTGGC
>MIBH01000052.1:0-6792 GCA_001829455.1 Spirochaetes bacterium RBG_13_51_14 | reverse complement strand
TATCGCTATCGCGTCATCGATGGCGCTTCACGCACAGCTGATGGAGCGATCTGATGAGGCTGGGAAGAAGCCGCCGACGGAGAACGGAGAAGGTCAAAAAGACGTTCAGAAAGACGATCAGAACAAAGGGGATAACGAGGGAACGGCTGAAGGCGCCGGTGCAAAGTACGGGGACGGCGAAGAGGAGAAGCAGAAGCAGAAGCAGAAAACAAACAACGTCTTCACCATCGGCGAGATCGTCGTCAGGGGCGAGTCCATAGCCCACATCGACCAGGCGGCCACGACCACGGAGCTGACCGCGAAGGACCTGAAGGCCCGGGGGAACCGGACCCTGGACGAGGCTCTGGCAACGGTGCCGGGGGTTCAGGTGGAGTCGCACCAGAAAGGCCTCATGCGGGTGAAGATTCGCGGTTTTGACCAGGACAAGATCGCCATCCTGGTTGACGGCATGCCGGTCGCGGACGTCTATTCAACCGAAATCGACATATCCGACATATCGGTGAAAAACATTTCCCGCATCTACGTAAACCGAGGCGTTTCATCGGCGCTCTACGGGACCAACGGCGCCATCGGATCCATCAACATCGTGTCGAAGAAGCCGCAGAAACTTTTCGCCCAGGGCGGCGCCGAATACGGCCTCTACAACAATTATACATTCGACGCGGCGGTGGGCGGGCCTATAAAAAATATTTACGCCTGGGTCACCGCGTCGGTTCGGAACTCGGACGGGTTCACGCCTTCGCGCCGGCTTGATAGGGAAGAGAAGATCCGATGGTTTAATAAATTGATACGGTATTACGTCTATGGCGTCAACCCCGCCACCATGAACATTCCCGGCCCGTACGATTATCTCCTGGATACTGGGAAGTGGAACCATAACAATTTCAGGAAATACAATACATCCGCGAAAGTTGGCTATGAGTTGACCGATCGCGTGGAAGCTGGCATATCGGCACGGTTCAATTACGGCTCAGGCAAAACCAGCACCTACCAGTCCCGATGCATCAGCGATTACCATATCGAGGGCCTGTTCTGGAACGAGCCGGTTTTTCATTTTACCCTCCCAAAGGAATTGAAAAGGGCCGCTCTCATAAACCGCTCCTTTGAATGGCCGGAAAAGTACAGTTTCACCGTCTCGCCATATATAAAAGCGGAGTACAAAAAATTAAGCGTAAAGATGCAGGGATTTTATTTTCAGAATTATATAAAACAGGATGGGTACCTGGACAATGCCCATATTTTCGCAAAGGACGCCCCCGCGGTCCTGTCCAAGGACGCCGCCTACTACGACCCATTTTATGACATCAAGACCTACAGTTCCTACGGCGTGCAGGTCTATCCTTCGCTTAAAATTGCCTCATGGAACCGGCTTACCATGGCCATACTCTGGCGCGGCGACGAGATGGACGGCCGGCAGCAGGCCATATCGTCCCTCCGGAGCCCGGACATCATCCTTGCCGGGTACGGTACCGCTCCCTACAAGGTCAATTACCTGAAGGCCTACTTCCTCACGGTCGCCATTGAAGATGAGATCTCCATCGTCAAGGACCGGCTGCGGATCACTGCCGGTGTGTCCTACGACGCGCAGGATTTCGTTGCGCATAAAACACGGTACCAGGATTTCAACTACATCTACGCCGGCGCCTATATCGTAAAAGACCGGTCGATGATTTGGGGGACCCGGGACTCCTTCAACCCGGTGGCCGGGCTGGTATTCGACGCTGTCGAGGACCTCCTCACGCTCAGGACGGCGTTCTCCATGAAAACGCGGTTCCCGACTCTGAGCGAGTACGAGAAGGTGTCATATGTCCTCTATGACCGCGGGCTCAAGCCGGAACGGTCGTACAACTGTAATGCGGGGTACCAGCTCTATTTTCTTGACAAGTCCCTGGAGTTCGGCGCGGATTATTTTTTCAGCATCATCAGAAACCGGATCGAGAAAGTCGCCGGCGGCGAAGAACCCCCGGTCAATATCAGTCGGATCGACACGCACGGTGTCGAGGTTTCGATTACGTATCGGAAAAAGAAGGTCTCTGCCCTGCTGGATATCGACGCGGGCCTCTACTACACTTACCTGCACGCGCGCAACCGGGACACCTCGTGGGAAGAAACGGCGAACAAGGGCGAGCTGATGGAAAACACGCCCGCGCAACAGATTATAGCTGATATCCGTTTTGCCTTCAAGTCCGGAACTTCTTTTGGAATATGGGGCACGGCGCTCATCGATCAGATCATGTACGCCATGCGGGCCCGGCCCAATCCGGCGGCGCCCAGCTTCTACTCGCGTAAATACTTTACACCGGTACCGCTGCACAATCAGTTCAACATGAACGTCAAGGTGTCGCAGGAGCTATGGAAGCATTTCACGATCTACGTACTTTTTAAAAATATCCTGGATGATTATAACCCGGACCCGTTCAACCCGGGGCCCGGATTCATGTTTTACGGAGGATTTGAAGCGAAGCTGTAGCGAGAGAAACCAAGGAAATTGCAACCTCTTCGGTCCCGGCTCATGTGACATACCGTATATTATTTGAATCAGCTCCGGAACTCTTGATTACCCCTCGGCACAAAAGGTTCTGGACAGAGGCCTTAAAATTTGCGAGTCAACCCTTATGCTGGTGGCTGCTCGATTACGGTATATAACTACAACATCATGGGGATCAAAAAGATATCTCAATATGGATTACTTGAAAGATTTAATAATCGATATTGCGTGAGCATGAGACGCCAGTTAAAGGAAAAATAAAAAAGCGAAAGATTATTAACACTATCCTTTTATTTCCTGGAATTTGTATACTGAAATATCAATTACCTCGGCCGTGCAAATGACGGTCAAGCGCGGCAAAGCCGATATTCATAATGCGCGAGTGACTACGCTGCACTATGCTGTGAAACCCGCGCATCCACCACCGGGCGAGATCGACCTGCCAGCGAAAACTGACTCGCGTTGCCTTGCCTTCGGATTTAAATGTCCATAGACCTGTGCCGCAAAAATCGCCGTGGATGTAGCTTACCCACAATCGCGAAGGCGCTTCGACTTTATCAATGCGCGCAATAAAACGCGCGCGACGCGGTATGCGAATCTCAGCCGTGCCGCCCACGCTTCCCGGTTTTTTATCGCCGACCGATCGCGCGTAAAGATATGGCTCCCACCATGATTCATTACCCGCCATCAGGCTCATGATGCCGTTAAACACTGCTTTCTTAGGAGCCTTGATGATGCCCTCGTCAGTCACGTCAATTTTACTCATCAGTACCCCTCCGCATAAACTCGCGTATTGCATGAATTATTGAATTTCCAAATCCCGCCGCTATTTGCCTGATCGAATTATATTAAATCTGCTTATACAGAGCGTATACAATCCACTCTGTCAACCAATACGCTGTTTCAGACTCAAGATTAGATGTATTAGTTGAGTCAATAAGATGTAAATAATTATCACTATCAGTGTTTAATATTAAAATCAATGAAATTGCAACCTCTTCAGTACCGGCTCATGCAACATACAGCATAGTATCTGAACCAGCTCCGGAACTCTTGATTCCCACTCGATACAAAAAGCTCTGGACAGGTGCCTTAAAATTTATTCTCTTCATAAGCACCCTTTTCTATTTAATAGAAGCGTTTAGACTGCTTTTTTGCTACCTATTTTTATTTGGTTTTTTATCAACAAAATATTTCATTTGGCTATAATGCATGGAAGCATTTAAAAATTATCAATAAAAGCATACTTTTAGTTGACGATTAAACCTTTTTTTATTAATATTATAAGGTTTACCATAATGCTTGTGGCCTCTATTGATAATTAAACGCGCGTAATTATTATAATAGAACCACATACCTGTATAATCCATACACCTGCTGTTGAACCATAAATAAAAATATATAAAAAATTCATGGGTTAGAGTATGAGAAAAATAATCTGCGCAACGTCGATTTTTTTTCTTCATTTATCGTTGCTGGGGTGCGACAGCGATATATTTGATGTAATGAATTCTAGAAAGAATATTGTTATACAATATTTTGCTTTATATAAATTGCTAACGAACCCAACTAATCCCGAGCCAGGTTCGTGCAATTCTATATCCCAATATGGTATTACCTGGACATTTGATAAAGAATACCAGTATGGCCAGTTTGCCAATGGCGATTACTGGGTCCTGGGGCCGGTGAAGGTCATTGGAATTGATCCGCAATCTGTTCCTACCGATGGAGTAACTGATGCCAATGGATTTACTCCTGGTCATGGTTCTGGATGGAATACTAGGACTATGAATGGTGCAATGATTAATCCGTCTTCAAGACAGGGTTTTGATAGTGAACTTGGTGCCTGGGTGCCAGGATCTGGTAAATTGTATAGTTCCAATTATGATGCTAATTACAACGTCGCAAAAAATATATCAATAGATAACCCATTAATTGTTCAAAATGGGAATTCATTATTTTCAACCGTCAGTTATCTCCAAGGAACCAGACCTCAATTGAGTGATGCAGCGGTGCTGACTGTACTTGATTCTGCTCCACCGAAGGGTAGTTTCAGGCCGCCGTATGCCGGGACTGATAAGACGGTGAGATTTAATTTGTCCGATATCCGCTATGAGATTTTACCATCACTACCGTTAAGTGGAATAACTACAACGATGTATTTTGGAGGTTCATCGGTAGTTGCACAGATGAAACGTCCTCATGTTGAATGGTATGGAGATAGAAGTGGATGGACACAATATATATCTCCTGTGAATAATATGCCGGGGTACGGTAGACAATACCAGATTCTGATAAGTGAAGCATCAGCTATGCTTATATCAGATTCTACTGATTTGTCGAACATATATGGAGTAACAAAAGAGGATTTGGCAATAGGAATAATACAAACAGCAATAGATTTATATGCCCTGGTAAAACAAAATAAATATTGGGGAGCTGGTGGAAATTTAAATCATGGCCGGAAATGGCCTATCCTTTTTGCTGGTCTTTTGCTAAATGATGCTGACATGAAAAATATATCAAGTTATCCATTTATACCAGTAACCCCCAGCAATGGAGCTGATATAACAAATCCGTTTGCAGAAGAACAGACACATTTTTATGTTTCTCAGTCTCAAATAAATGCCACTCATGTGCCTTATTGGGGAGACCAATCTCATAGTCCATACGTAGGGCCGGATTACCGCGTGACTGCTATACCATATACAAGTACGGATTTGGAATTACCGGAATGGGGTATAGATAATACTACCGTTATGACGGCAGATAATAATAACTGGGCAACCTTATATAGACAAGAATGTGGATGTGGAATTTGTGGATATGTTTTAGCAGCTCTAGCCATATCTGGAGCGAAGGCATTATATAATAAACCTGAATTTTTTGATTATTGCGATCGATATATGACGGTGACAACAAAGAACACAAGTGATCGTCAATGGTCAAGATTTTGTGAACAAATGTGGGATGCATATCGGGCTGACTATGGTCTTGGATATGTATCTGTGTTAGGTGGAGTCAGACAGTATGAAACTCCAAGTTTATCAAATGGAATTATCAAATAGGTGAATCTATGGCATAGATGGATATTTGAATTTTTTTGAGGGTGTCAGATTCTTTGTGTAAATGGCAGTGATCACAGTGGCACCCTCTCTCCGAAATAAATTGCAAATTGATTCAGAGCGGCGCCCCAATCACGTATAGGCATCGTCCACCGTTTTGAAGCGTTTGTCAATGACAAATACAGCAGCTTCATAATCGCATCATCCGTGGGGAAAGCCGCCCGATTTTTTGTAACCTTCCGCAGGCTGAAATTAAGAGATTCAATCGCATTGGTCGTATAGATCACCTTCCGAATCTCATTGGGATAAGCAAAAAATTCATTGAGGTTGTCCCAGTTCGTCCGCCAGGATTTGCTGATCATCGGATATCTCTTGTCCCATTTTTCGGCAAAGGCGTCGAGCTCCAGGGATCCTTCCCGTTCAGTTGGTGCAGTGTAGATTTTCTTCAGGTCGGCACAGATTTCCTTTCGTTCTTTATACGATACGAATTTTGTGGAATTCCTTACCATGTGAACGATGCAGAGCTGAATCCGTGTCTGAGGGAACAGGGAATTAATTGCCTCCGGCAGGCCTTTCAATCCGTCGATACAGGCTATCAGAATATCCGACACACCACGGTTTTTTAGTTCGGTCATGATGCCTGCCCAGAACTTAGCGCCTTCATTTTCGCTGATCCAGAGGCCCAAAGGCTCCTTTTTCCCCTGGCTATTGATGCCGATAGCCGTATACACGGCTTTGTTGACCACCCGGGCATCGCTCCGGCCTTTTACTACGATTGCGTCAAAGTATACGATGGCATAAAACTGATCCAGCGGCCGGTTCTGCCATTCCCGGACATCTTCAATGACAGCATCAGTTACTGTGGATATGAACTCGGGCGAAACATCTACTCCATATATTTCTTTCAGGTGGGCCTGTATGTCCCGGGTCGTCATGCCACGGCCATACATCGAAATGATTTTGTCGTCAAATCCCTCAAATCGTCGCTGATGTTTCTTGACAATCTGAGGTTCGTACTCGCCATTTCTATCACGGGGAACTTCGATTGGGACCGTTCCCTGGTCAGTGATGATAGTCTTTTTGCTTTTACCGTTCCGGGAGTTTCCGCTGTTCTTGCCGGTAGGGTCATTCTTGGCATATCCGAGATGCTGGTCCATCTCGGATGACATTGCTTTTTCAATCACTCGCTTTGTTAGATGTTTTAGTAAACCGTTCTTGCCGGTTATCTGCTCCGCCGTG
>MIBH01000051.1:28171-39216 GCA_001829455.1 Spirochaetes bacterium RBG_13_51_14 | reverse complement strand
CCCATGGACGCATGGACGCCACCCGGAGCGATCCGGTCTTTCTCGCGGAGATGGTCCATGCGACGATCGAGGCGGGCGCCACCACTGTCAACATTCCCGATACCGTGGGTTACGCGATCCCGTCCGATTTTCATCGACTGATCCGGTACCTGTTCGAACACGTCCCCTCCATCAACAGGGCCGTGATATCGGTGCATTGCCATAATGACCTTGGACTGGCCGTGGCCAATTCCATCGCCGCTATCGAGGCTGGTGCGCGTCAGGTGGAGTGCACGGTAAACGGCATAGGCGAGCGTGCCGGCAACACGGCAATGGAGGAGGTGGTGATGGCCGTCAAAACACGGGGCGACCTTTTCAACGTCCGCACCGGCGTCAATACGAAACAGATTATGCAAACGAGCCGTCTCCTCACGAATATTACCGGCGTTTCGGTTCAGCCGAACAAAGCGATCGTGGGAGGAAACGCCTTCGCGCACGAATCGGGCATCCACCAGGACGGATTACTAAAGCACGCCATGACGTATGAAATCATGAAACCGGAAGACGTGGGGATTTCCAAATCGACCCTGGTGCTGGGAAAGCACTCGGGACGACACGCCGTGCTGGATCGGCTCACTTCGCTGGGATTCCAGCTGGGGCAGGACGAGCTTGACCGTTTCTTCCGGCTCTTCAAGGCCCTTGCCGACAGCAAAAAGGAGGTTTTCGACGAGGATCTCATGGTGCTCGTCGGGGAGTCCATCTTCCGCGAAGAGAAGCAGCGCCGTTATAAAGTTGAAAACGTGCAGATATCCACCGGCATGTTCTCACCGCCCATGGCGCTCGTAACGATCAAGGACCATGAACGGGGCAACAGCGAGATGTTCGAGGTTGCCCACGGCAACGGCGGCGTCGATGCCGGAGTGACGGCGGTTAAGAGGATAACTGGCAGCGCGGCGCGCATCGAGTCGTTTAATCTGGTGGCAATAACCGGCGGTTCGGACGCGGTGGCGGAGGTGCATGTGACGGTGGTTGAGGAATACGAGGGGAGAGAGATCAAGGCATTTGGCAGTGCTGCAAATATTGACGTGTCTATAGCGGGCATTCATTCTTTCGTGGACGGCCTGAACAAGCTTGAATACATGAAAATTGCCGGCCAGCACCGACAGGGTCTCCTGAACGGCATGGGTAACGGGAAGGTGTGATGAATATTTCGGATTAATTGATGCTGAGCCTTCACTGGTCCTCTTTTGAGGATTAAGGGGCGTATTAAATAACCAATTATTTATCACTATTTTTGAAGTACAGGATGCTGCTGTTTAGAACCTCTGCTTCTTTTTTTATACTTTCTGAACTTGCGGCCAGCTCTTCAGACTGGGCCGCGATGTCCTGAGTAGATTGGTTGATCTGCGAGACCGCTTTTACAATCTCATGTGCTGCGTTCTTCTGTTCCTGCGTGGCATGTTCAATTGAATCGGAGCGGTCTTTAACGTTGTTCATCTCTTCAACCACGGTATCTTTTGCAGCAATCTGGTTCCTCATGACGTCTGATATTTCCTTCATCATGACGTTAATGGAAGTAAACCCGTCAATGATTATTCCGATGGTTTCCACGGTGTCTTTCACGTTGCCCAGTCCCTTTTTTATTTCAGCGTTGTTTTCTTTAATAAGGGAGTCGATATCTTTAAGACTCACAGCGGTTTGATCGGCAAGCTTTGAGATCTCGTCAGCCACCACGGCGAAGCCTCTACCCGTTTCACCGGCCCGGGCGGCCTCAATGGTGGCGTTTAAAGAGAGAAGATTTATTTGCTCTGAAATATTGTCGATAATCTGAATGATGTTCATTGCATGCTTCGAGCTCCCGCTGATTTTCATCATCGATTCGTTCATTTCAGAAAGAAGCCGCGCTCCGTATCTGGCCTTATCGGTGAAGTTATCGGTATTTATCTGTGTCTGGTGTACATTTTCGCTCATGGTATCGATAATCCGAGTCAGTTCATTGACGCGGTGTATCATGACCGCGAGGCTGTGATTTTGTTCAACAACCCGATTCGAGATGCTGTCGAAACCGGCGGTGAGCTCTTCTACGGTGGCCATGATTTCTTCGGCTGACGTTGCCTGTGTGTTGGTGTTGAGCGAAAAGTTTTCTGTGGTGATAGACAGTTCGTCTGAAGCGGTGAACAGATCGCGCGATATTTCTATTGTCTTCGAGACAATGGCCTGAATTTTTGACATGAAGAGGTTGAACCATGCGCCCAGGGCGTGCATTTCGTTGTTCATATTGTGCATATAAACTTTACATTGAGTGCATGAGTTGAATTTATTTTCAACAATGTATTTACAGGTTAGCTCCTTGCCGAGCCGGCGCGATATGGAACCTATCTCGAAAAAGCAAAAACCCCTGCTTTTATCATAGGGAATAAATGCATCTTCCTGTTGTTCCGTCACCTGGTATGGATCTCTCTGAGCAACTGGGTATCGGACGGAAAGGTCTCCCAGCGCTCCTTTACCGAAGGATTCCGTGAATGATGAAATTGATCGGTTGATGTTCCGTGAGAAGAGCAGGGCGACGATACAAGACAGTATGATGAAGATGACCGCGATCAACGCGTAAATAATCACCGTTCGATATATGGAAGAGAAGGCCTCGCCTTTGTCTATTTCAATGAGAACGATCCACCTGAAATAGCTCAGCCACTTCCAGATGCCGATTACGTTGTTGCCCTCATGGTTTGTGTAGATCGCTTGGCCAGCGTGTCCCGTTTCAAGGCATTGAGCGACGCTGCCGACAAGCTGACCGGATTCGGGATTTATCAATCTATACCCTTCCCATCGGTCATTTCCGAGATGAGAAAGATAATAATCGGTAAACAAGCCTGAATTAACGTTGAATTCATAATTTTTTGAAGAGCAAACAACCATGCCGTCGGCATCCACTATGAATGCGTTACCGTTTTTACCGAGGTTCATGATGCTCAGGGAATCATCCATGAAATTCATATTTATATAACAGATGCAATATCCGAGAATTTCTACCGTTCCATCTTTTTTGCCGATTATGGGATAACTGACGGGCTGAGCGATTAGTTCTTTCGTTCCATTAACCTGTATTTCGGATTTGCAAATTCGAATATCGTCTGAATTTTGTATTTCATAAAACATATCATCCGATATTTTCCCCTGCCTGTTGTCCGACGACGCCCATATGTTTCCCCTTGCGCCGATGCAAATAATTCGCGTGTACACCCCCAGGTCATACATAACTTCATCGATAAGCTTTTTAAGTTCATTGCGACGGTTCTGAGGTATCTTCCCCACATACCGCATCTGGTATGCCGCCTCGACTATGATTGGGATTTCGGAAATTTTTTCGATATGCTCCACACGCCGTTCTATCCAGTATTCGATAAACTCAAACTGCTTAGTGACTAGTTCACCGTAGTTCTCCACGACCTGATTTCGGATTGAACCGCCGGTATAGAAATAGCTGACAGTGAGGAAAATAAGTGAGATCACGATGCATACGGCCAGGAGGACATATCTGACTCTTTTCGTTATGCTTGTGTTTTTTATGGTATCAATGAACAGTGTCAGTAGTAATTTCATGTTTTCCCCTGTGTGGTATGTGGCGGTATGTCCTCTCTCTATTTTTTTCCCCGGTGGCACCGCTGGCATCCTCGGGGACCTGCTGTGCGGCGGTGGCATTCATGGCACTGAAGATGATAGGCACCTTTCAGGTTTATGACCGCTCCCTGATCTTTATTGGTGTGACAGCGCGAACATTTCTTTGTGGAACCCAGATGATGGCAGTCGATGCATTCGGTGTTGTATTGCTCGATATGTGCCCTGTGATTGAATCTGATCTGCGGCAGGCGATGACCGGTCTTTTCAATCAGGATTATATCATTGACCGTCTGATATTCGGATGACGTCCCTTTATGGCATTCCTGACAGCGAACGGGGCCGGTCTTTTTTTTATGGCAATCCTTGCAGAGGGAATGGAGAATCACCATGTTAGTTTTGCCTACATGGCACCGGGTACATTTTTTCTTTTTTTCATTTTCCTTGGTATCGTGGTGGCATACGATGCAACGTACGGTCGCATTTTCATGTACGGCATGGGTCTCCTTCGTAAAACTGAATGTCCGCGCGTATACTTTTTTTATGTCTTCATAATGCTCATTATCAATTTTTTCTTTATGACATTCATTGCAATGTTTTGGTCCTTTTTTTTGTGAGGCGTGACATTTTATGCAGAAGCCATGTAACAGTTTTGCTCCCTTAAGACCCTTGTGGCAGTATGAGCATGTTTTTATCCTTTCGTTATTACTCTTTTTATGATGGCAGGTCAGGCATTCCACACCCGCTTTCTCATGTTGCAGATGCGGCATGGTCACCGATATGGATGTTTCCAGCGTCTTTTTAATGCCGGTCGCAATATCGCCGCTCGTGATGTAGGTGTTAACGCCTATGATTTTAACGGCATCAACACTGCTTGAATTGTCAGAGCATGATGTGTATATGATACAGAGAGAAGTAATAATACAATGCAGGCTTCGACTATTATTATATTTTGATATGATGTTTCTCAAAATCATTAATTCGACTATTCTTGGATGTTGTTTTATAATGGATAAATATTGTTATTGATCGGAAAATGTTTAGTATTTTTTTAAATAAAAATTACGCCACTGACTATGAAGAGGTTGTATTTGTTTCCACAGGCAGGATAGCACTTAACAAAAATATAGTATTTTAATTGACATAATCCTGCAATTAATATATTGTGCACGCATACTCTGGAAGCGCGGTTCTGAATTCCTGTTTCCAGGCCTTGCAAAAAAATTTGTTCTTTACAAAAATATGAGACATAAGGTTTAATAATATACGACTCATATTCGTATACACAGTAATAATCAATATCATCCAAAATAACAATCGAGGTAAACTCATGGCTGATCAGAAGGATACAAATCAAAAAGATATGAACCAGAAGGCCCAGGCCCTGGAATCGGCAATCATGCAGATAGAGAAACAGTTCGGCAAGGGCTCCATCATGCGTCTGGGGGATGAGAGCACAATCGTTCAGATTGAGGCGATCTCAACCGGCTCCCTGGAACTGGACATCGCTCTCGGTATCGGCGGTGTGCCGCGGGGGCGGGTTGTGGAGATATACGGCCCCGAGTCTTCAGGCAAAACCACTCTCACGCTTCACATCGTGGGAGAGGCGCAGAAGCTGGGCGGTGTGGCCGCGTTTATAGACGCGGAGCACGCCCTGGACCCGGCGTACGCGTCCAAGCTGGGGGTGAAAACAGACGAGCTTCTGGTCTCGCAGCCGGACACCGGCGAGGAAGCCCTGGAGATCGTTGAGGCCCTGGTGCGCTCGGGCGCGGTGGACGTCATCGTCATCGACTCCGTGGCCGCGCTGGTGCCCAAGGCGGAGATCGACGGAGATATGGGCGATGCGCACATGGGCCTCCAGGCCCGGCTTATGAGCCAGGCGCTCCGGAAGCTCACCGCGGTGATCGCCAAGTCGAAGACGTGCGTCATTTTCATAAATCAGATACGCATGAAGATCGGCGTCATGTTCGGCTCGCCGGAGACCACCACCGGCGGCAACGCCCTCAAGTTTTATTCATCGATGCGGCTCGATATCCGGAAAGTGGAGACACTGAAGTCGGGCGAGGAGGCAGTTGGCAATCGGGTGAGGGTCAAGGTGGTGAAGAACAAGGTGGCCCCGCCGTTCAGGCAGGCGGAATTCGACATCATGTACGCATCCGGCATTTCGCGCGAGGGCGACATACTCGACCTGGGTGTCCGGTACGACATCATCAAAAAATCGGGAACCTGGTTCTCCTACGGCGAAGAGCGGATCGGCCAGGGCCGTGAGAACGCGAAGAGATATCTCGCCGATAATACGGCTGCCGCTCAGGATATCGAGAACAAGATAAAGGCAGCCGCTGGACTTCAGGCTCACCCGAGAGAGAACGGCAGGCCCGCAGAGAATGTGCAGGCGGCTGAAGCATAGAAGGGAAGGAGATCATCTTCTAAAAGATGTGATCCGCCTGCCGGGAGCCTGTTCTCTGCCATGAGAAGCACGAGGATACAGCTCAAATCTCCTGACGAAATACTGCGTATACAGGACGCCGGCATCATCATAGCCGGAATATTCCGGAAGCTGTCCCGGATGTCCCTGGACGGCCTCTCGACATGGGAACTTGATTCGATGATCGAATCGATGATCGTGAAACAGAAGGGGAGGTCGGCATTTAAAACCGTGCCTCGATACAACGCCTCTTCCTGCATATCCATCAACAATGAAGTGGTCCACGGTGTTCCTTCAAAAAAACGGAAGATTAAGAACGGGGATCTGGTAAAGATCGATACCGGGGTTGTGCTGAATGGCTATTTCAGCGACGCCTGCTATACTTTTATGGTTGGAAAAGTTACCGATAATGCGAAACGTCTGACCGTTGCGGCGCGGGAATCGCTGCAGCGAGCAATCGAGGTCATGAAGCCGGGGAATCGGTTAGGTGATATCGGCCACGCGATCCAGGCGCATGTCGAATCCAGGAAATACAGCGTGGTACGCAACTATACCGGCCATGGCGTGGGATACGCTCTGCACGAACCCCCCATTGTTCCTCATTATGGAAAAAAAGGCACCGGCATCCTACTCGAACCGGGGATGGTACTCGCCGTTGAGCCGATGGTAAATGAAGGCGGTCACGCGGTATGTCTCCTTGAAGATAAATGGACGGCCGTAACCGCCGACGGCAGCCTTTCGGCTCATTTTGAACATACCATAGCGGTGACAAAACAGGGACCGATAATATTGACTGAATAATACCTTCAGTTAATAATTGACAAATTTTCCTTTGATCAGTATTTTAAAGATAAGGCTTTTTTTTTGAATGGGCGGAGGTTTACTGAGAAAGGCCGTACTGAAAATTGAATATGCCAGATATAATGTCGGTTTAATTGCAGAAATATAAATTATTTAATATATGATTCAGTTACACTTTATGCCGACATTAGGAGTATACTGCACGCGGGATAATCTATGAAGCGCATAACACTAACTGTAGTACTAACCGTTTTTCTGTCCTGTTTCTTTGCTCCTTCAGCCTATTCGTGGATTTTTATCGATCCGACCGGTGTGCCTGGCTTAGACATTCGGGGATTGCTCGATACGGTCCGACAAATCGATGATGTTATCACCAAAAACTTCAAAAACTATCCAGCAGCCTTCGCCCTTTCAAACGTCGGCGGGTATCCCATCGGCGACGCGTATATAGGCAACTTTCCCCACATGTTTTTCGGCGTTTCAATGACCATAGGCTGCGCTAACATGAAATATTTTGACGAAGACGTCCGGCGGGAGACGAGCGTGTATCCCGCCTACGCTCCCAACCCCGTGCTTTATTTAGGCTTAGGGCTGGCAGGCGGATTTGATTTGCTTATTAAGGCCATGGTTTTCAGCGATGCGATGTACCGGCCACCGCTGGACCAGGAATCGGCCACGCTCTCCAAGTTTAATATTTATTCGGGAGGAGGAAAGCTCAGGAAGAACCTGATCGGCCCTATCACCGTCCTGCCCGGGCTGTTCGGTTTCGGCGGATTCACAGTAAGCGCCGGCGCGGATTTCATGGAAGGAATTATAGGAATCAACGGACATTACAAATACCGGCTTAACAACGTATTTGTCAATCCACCCGGAGCCTACTACAGCCTTGATTTTGACGCATTTTATAATTTTAACTGTAAGTGGTCGATGGTCGCGGCGAACGCTCAGGCAATAGGATACATCAATTTCCTATGGGTATTCGACCTGTACGCCGGATTCGGCCTGGCAATGACCTGGGGATATACCAAACTGGATGCGAGCGGATTGGGCACAGTATCAAATCCCTCGCTTGGCAGCCTGGGCATTATAAAGGCGGCTGCTGGATATAAATATTATCCCAAATTTTTTATGGGCCTCTTCATCGCGGGCCTTGAAGTTAACATCTGGGTTCTCAAGGTAACCGCTGAGACCATGGTAAACATCAGCAACGGGCATGATATAAGCCTCCAACTGGGAACACGGGTTCAGTTTTAATTCCACTCCTTTATTCTGCTTGGAAAGAGCGCGGCATGCGCTCCCGCATATAAAAACAACCAGCCTTGTGAAATTCATTTGACATTTTGTAACACTGCAGTTCACGTGTTTTCTTATTAGTTCAACGCCCGCATTCTCTCGGGCGCGGCTTTTCAAACTAATAACGTCATATGTTTCGGATGCGGCGTTTCTTATGCCGGAGCGCCTTTTCGGTCTAACCGGCAATCTATTCGCTTAACCAGAGAATGTAGTGCTGGATAGTTCCCGTCCGGCAGGCGATGAGGATACTACTGTTGAAATGGTTTGCGGGCGCTGATATATATGCGTGTAATGCGCGGTTATTACAAATCAACCCGGCATATTAAATTATGATCAGGCGTACACGGTGTATTGTCATAATTGAACATACTAATAAATGGAGATCGAGAATGAAACAAATCACTATTATTGTACTCGCGCTTGCCACGGCAATGGCCGCAACCGGCTGTAAACGGGCGAGCGATGTTCTCGCCACGTATAAGGGTGGACGGGTTGCCCGGGGAGAATTCCATGAATGGATGGATGCGCGGCGGATGGCACAAGAAGCGATTTTGAAGAAAAAATCCCAGCAGAAAACCCATCTTGAGCGCCTCGTCATTGAGAAGCTGTCGGTGCAGGAAGCCAAAAAGGCAGGCTTCGACAAGAGGGAAGACTATAATTACATGCAAAACCTTGCCGTCAGAAATTTTTACGCACAGTACATCGGCAGACAGCTCAGTACGGCGGGCACATTCAAAGAGAAAGCGGCTAAGACAAGGATTATCAAGCTGGCTGTAAAAAATTACAAGAGCGGCAGTAAAAAGGGGGAAAAGCTCACGGAAGGCGAGATGGAATCCGCTGTCAATGAAAAGATGGATAAGGCGCGGTCGATTATCAAAGAGCTCGCAAAAGGCGAATTATTTGAGGATCTGGCGAAGAAGTATTCCGACGACTTTTCCAAGAGAAAGGGCGGCGATATCGGCTATGTGATAGAAGGAATGAGAGGCGAGGAATTTTCCAAGGCGGTGTTTGCCGTTACAAAGGGCGAGTTCACCAAGGAGCCGGTACGAATCGGGAATGCCGTGTACATCATCCAGGTCGATGACAGTGTGGAGCTTACCCAGGACAACATTGAGGACGTCATTGAAGACAAAGTACAGCAGACCGGCCTGAAGAGACGCCTAACGTATAATGCCGCGCAGCGCCTTCAGGAGAGGCTCATGAAGACCAAGGACGTGGAGAATAACGCCGACACGGTTGTTCTCGCCAATCCGGCCGCCGTGGTCTACAAGGTTGGCACGAAGACGTTCACCGTGGCCGATCTCAACAAGCTTGTTGGCTTTATCCTTTCCAAAAGAAAGCAGGCGGGTCGCCCTGACATGAAGATTGAGGATAAAATGAAGCGCGAGCTTGCCAAGAGAATTTTACGGGAAGAGGTTATGATGCGGGAGGCCATAAAACGGGGCGTCGACAAGGATGAGAAATTCAAGAAGGAACTCGCATTCTACGTCGATCATAATCTCGCCACAACCTATGAATCCGAGGCTGTTCTCGCCGGTATAACCGTGACGCCGCACGATGTCAGGGAATATTACACTAAGAACCTTGACCGCATGTATACCAGATCGATCAATGAGGGCGGGAAGACCGTTAAAAAGGTTATCCCCTTTGAGGAGGTGCGCCAGAGTATAGAGCACCGGCAGTATGATGTTAAGAAATCTGAAAAAAGAAAAGCCTGGGTTGACCAGCTCCTCCGCGAGAACAATTTCAAAATAGATGATTCGGAGCTGGAAGGAAAATAACACCATGCGCCGCCGCAGGCCTCGGGTGAGGCCTGCGGCGGCGCACTCCAAAGCTAATTAATGGAATTGGTGTGGGAGCAGGTGAATTTATCCTTAAGAGGCTGATCGATCTCGCCCTCAACAGATATCTCAGTGAGTGATTCAACGTTAAGCCCGAGCTCCTTCGCGGAATCCACGTAAAAGTTTATCACTTTTTTTATTCTCCGTATCGCTTCATCTCTATCCGAGCCGTAACAGTTTATGTCAAGTTCCGGGCAATTGGCGATGATTTCATCATGGCTCTGTATCAATTTAATAGATAATTTCATACGATATCCTTTGGATCGTGCTCTCCATATTTTTTATTATCGTCATGTCGCGTTTTCTGCTTAACATATCAGATGTCGTCTTGGAGGAATCCATATCAAAATACTGATGTAAACAAGGATCAAGCCGCACTGTGTGGTTTGCTTTTATCATGATGCGGTGAGTCACAGACTTGCGTGAGCGGGTCATCCCTATTAATTGTTATTTTTCAAATAACGCCAAAAAAACAAAGAATAATGGATGAAAATACCTTGACAATTACCCAATTAAAAAAATGCTAACAGGTATTTCATGAATGTTCAGTATTAATCTTGAGGATTTGAAACGGACATTGGATAAGGAAAAAAAGAGCAGAATAGTATTCACCTATTCGACAATTGGGATTCAGCTCGCGGCGACTGTCACAGCTTTTATCGTGGGAGGTTATAAGCTGGATGAATATCTTGATAAATCGCCGGTCTTTATAACCATCGGAGCTTTTGTCGGCATGGCGATTGGTTTCTATCATCTGATCAGACAGTTGCGGGACATAGATCAGCAAGATAAAGGAGAGAGAAATAAAGAAAGAAAAAAATGGCTGTAGTGAAATTATCTTGATTTTTAACACCTGTTTTTTTAAATGGTCAAAAAGCATGATTGAGGCAGAAAAAAAATTGAAAAAAATCGAAATGAGCATCCCGTTGATGCACCGAAGGTGCAATAGAGAGAAAACAAAGATGTAGGAGACTTCCTGTGAAGCGGATAATTCTGCTCATTGTCGTAATGCTGGCATACGTTCTTTTTCTCATATATCAATTAACTCCCAGCGGAGGCCACCATGAAGGTGGCGGAATCGGCGAACT
>MIBH01000051.1:25372-28160 GCA_001829455.1 Spirochaetes bacterium RBG_13_51_14 | reverse complement strand
ACCTTACCGATCATGTCATCGAGCCCGCACACGCCGGTGCGCACGATAATATCATTGTCAAACAGTTGAAGGTCTTCAACAATGCCATCGCACATCTGAATGAAACAGTATTGAGTAAAAAGCTCTTTGGTATCTTTGACATGAGGATCACCAAATGGGTCATGATGATGTGGGTTGCGATGCTTCTATGCATCGTAATTTTCATTCCCCTCGCGTTGAGAATCAAGAAAGACAAAATGGGCTCTGAATCGAAATGGGTCAACCTGTGGGAATTCGCGATCCAGTGGGTCCATGATAATATCGTTGAGCCGAATTTTGAAGGAAAGTACATCAAGCGGGCCATGCCCTATTTCTCGACTCTGTTCTTCTTTATACTTTTCTGCAATCTTCTGGGGCTTATCCCCGGAATGGCCACGGCCACCGGCAATCTTGCGGTCACAGCCGGGCTGGCACTCCTTACGCTTATGGGCATCATCGTCGTTGGTATTATCATGCAGGGGCCTCTCTGGATATACAAAGGAACCGTTCCCCATGGTGTTCCCTTTATCCTGGGATTGTTGCTCCTGTGGCCTATTGAGCTTATCGGTCTTCTGATCAGACCCTTTGCGTTGACGATCCGTCTTTTTGCTAACATGACAGCGGGACACGTTGTCATCATTATTTTTATCTTCCTCGTCATGATGTTTCAAAGCTATTTTGTCGGCATTGGCTCTATATTGATGTCGCTCATGATATTTTTTCTGGAGTTGATGGTGGCGGTCATCCAGGCATATATATTCACCGCGCTTTCAGCGATGTTTATAGGATCTTCAATGCATGCCCATTGATCATTTGTTACAATTAGCTGTGAATATAAATTAATTTATTTTTTAAATTAATTTAAATAAAATACATGATAAAAATTTAATTACAATACTTAGGAGGCGTTGCATATGGATATGGGATATCTAGGTTTTGCGTACCTTGCGGCTGGTCTGGGTGTAGGTATGATAGTAATTGGTGCTGCCCTTGGAATAGGAAGGCTGGCGGCAAGCGCTCTTGAAGGTATGGCCCGCCAACCGGAGGTTAGTGGCGACCTGAGGACAACGATGATCATCGCAGCTGCTCTGATTGAAGGTTTCACCTTTTTCGCCCTCGTGGTTACCTTCATGCTGGCTATTCAAAAGCCGCCGACGATTGAGAAGTCAGGTGCAGTTGAGGAGAAAAAAATAGAAGATAAGAGGTAGGCATTTATCTTGAGTGCGTATCGTAGATATTTATCTTTCATAAAAGGTGCTATATATGGATTTTTTGAAAGAAGGATTACTGAGAGTTGATCCTGGTCTCCTGCTGTGGACCATTATTACATTTGTCGTTCTGGTGCTGATTCTATGGAAAACGGCGTGGGGCCCGATCGTTGATGCGTTGGATGCGAGAGCTGAGAAGGTGCGCTTTGAGATTGATAATGCAGAGCGGACCCGTCAGGAGGCTGAGAAACTGCTGGTTCAGCATAAATCAATGATGGATAACGCCAGAAACGAGGCGGCCCAGATCATTGCCAAAGGCAGGGATGAGGCCGAGAAGATGAAGACTGAGATAGTTGATAAGGCAAATATCGAGGCGCGGAAGCTCGCGGAACGGGCCCGGAAGGAGATCGAGCTTGCTAAAGACAAGGCCCTGTCCGATATCAAAACCGAAGTGGTACTCCTCTCGACCGAAATAGCTTCAAAAATAATCAGCAAGAATATTAAAGCGGAAGATCAAAAAGCTCTTGTCGAGGAGACGCTGAACAAAATTGGAACAGTTCAGTAATCCAATGCTGAACTGTTTCCATAATTTATCATTGTGGACAGGATAGTGACGTGGCTGCAAAGGACATAGCTCGTGTATATGCATCCTCTTTGGCTGAATTCGGGCAGAATAAAAATATACTGTCCGATGTCGAAGAGGAAATAAAGTTTATTGCTGGTCTGGTGACTGAAAATAGAGATCTGCGACAATTACTTATCTCACCCGGGATTGCCAGGGATACCAAAAAAGCTTTCATAGAAAAAATTTTCAAAGGAAGACTATCCGATTACACTGTTAATTTCTTAAAAGTCCTTATTGATAATGATCGTCAGTCCGGTATTGTTGATATTTATGAGGCTCTGGTCGCTTTTATTGACGAGACGCACAATCGTCAGAGAGTGACCGTGATCAGCTCTGTTCCATTGGATTCTTCGCTGAAGAATAAGCTCGCTGCCAGACTTAAGGAAGTAATGAAAAAAGACGTTATATTGCATGAGGAAATAAATGCTGAAATACTCGGCGGAATTATAGTTAAAGTAGGTGACACGGTATTCGATGGATCTTTGGCGAAAGATCTACGAAATATAAAGAACAATCTGCTAAATAGTAAAGTCAGGAGCGAAGCGGCTTATGAAGATTAAAATTGAAGAAATAAAATCTATCATAAAAAAAGAGATTGAAGGATATAAATCTGCACTGGACGTCAGCGAGGTCGGCACCGTTATCCAGGTTGGAGACGGCATTGCGAGAATTTACGGTCTCCAAAACGCGATGTCCGGTGAAATGCTGGAATTCAGCAACGGCGTACAGGCAATGGTTCTCAACCTTGAAGAAGATTCCATCGGTGCGGCCATACTGGGCGATTACCTTGAAATTCATGAAGGTGAAAGTGTCAAGAGGCTCAACCGGGTCCTTGCGGTTCCGGTGGGCGAGGAGATGCTCGGCCGGGTCGTGACGCCGCTTGGAGTGCCGGTGGACAATAAAGGACCGATCAATATAAAAAAATACCGGCCCCTCG
>MIBH01000051.1:24877-25358 GCA_001829455.1 Spirochaetes bacterium RBG_13_51_14 | reverse complement strand
GGTATTGCCTCGCGGCAGCCGGTGAAGGAGCCGCTCCAAACCGGCATGAAGGCCATTGACTCAATGACGCCGATCGGAAGGGGTCAGCGCGAGCTCATAATCGGCGACCGGAAAACAGGGAAAACGGCTATCGCAATCGATACGATCATAAATCAGAAAGGAAAAAATGTAATCTGCGTATACGTGGCTATCGGGCAGAAAGCCTCTACCGTTGCGGCGGTCGTGGAAAAGCTTGAGGAACACGGAGCCATGGAGTATTCCGTTGTCGTCACGGCCAACGCGTCCGATCCGGCTCCTATGCAGTATATCGCCCCCTACGCCGGCTGCGCGATGGCTGAATACTTTATGTATGAAAAGAACGGACATACGCTGTGCGTGTACGATGACCTGACAAAACAGGCCAACGCATACAGAGAGATGTCGCTGCTCCTCCGGCGGCCTCCCGGACGGGAAGCGTATCCGGGCGACATCTTCTACTGCC
>MIBH01000051.1:11543-24864 GCA_001829455.1 Spirochaetes bacterium RBG_13_51_14 | reverse complement strand
CGAGCGGTCGGCGAAGCTTTCCGATGAGCACGGCGGCGGAAGTCTGACCGCCCTGCCGATTATTGAAACGCAGGAAGGCGAGGTATCGGCCTACATCCCGACGAATGTTATCTCCATTACCGATGGACAGATATACCTTCTCCCGAACTTGTTCGCGTCCGGTATCCGCCCCGCCGTGGACGTCGGCATATCGGTATCCCGGGTCGGCGGCAACGCACAGATCAAGGCCATGAAAAAATACGCCGGGTCCCTCAGGCTTGACCTCGCACAGTTCCGCGAGCTGGAGGCCTTCGCCCAAATGGGTACCGAGCTCGACGCCACCACACAGAAACAGCTGGATCGCGGTACCAGACTTGTCGAGATTTTAAAGCAGGGACAGTACGTTCCCATGGCGGTGGAAGAGCAGGTGGCGATGATATTCGCCGGCACCCAGGGATTCGTCGACAAGATCCCGGTTGAGAAAATCAAGGATTTCGAAGCGAAATTCATCGCTCACATGAGAAGCGCGCACAAGGATATGCTGAATGAGATTTCCGCCTCGGGTGAGATGAAAAACGCGGAAAAGTTCAGCAGTGCGACGCAGGAATTTGTGGACCGGTATACGGCTGAAATAAGCAAATAACGAATGAAGGGATTAGACCGTGGCTACTCAAAGGGACATAAAAAAGAGAATTCAATCGGTAACCAATACCCGGAAAATTACCAGCACCATGGAAATGGTGTCCACCGCAAAGATGCAGAAAATGAAGCAGCGGCTGGAGATGTCCAAGCCCTATGAGCACAAGTTGAATGAGATTCTGTCCAACCTGATGAGTACGGGGCTTGCTGTTTCCGATGACCCTCATTTCAATGAGGTATCCGATGCCAGGTATATTCTGATATTGGAGATAACCGGAAACCGCGGTCTCTGCGGCAGCTACAATACCAACATCATTGATCGTTCGTTTTCATTCAGGGACAAGCTTGCGGAAGAGGGCAAAGATACGCAGTTTTATGTTGTGGGGAAAAAAGCGATCAGCTATTTCAATTTCATGAAGGTTCCCATGTATAAATCGATGCTCAATCCGGAAAACAAGCTCACCTTTGAAGACGCCGCTGAAATCGGAAATGAATTGAGCAATCTTTTCTTGAGCGGTGATTTTCATGAAGTGCATATTGCCTATACCAAGGTGGCATCTTCATCATCGCAGAAGCCGACAATCATAAAGCTTCTTCCCATCCTGCTGGAGGAGGAAGAAATCAAGGACCTGTATCCCGGATCTCACCTGGAATATTACTTTGAGCCGAACCCGCTGGAAATATTTTCGTACCTCATTCCGCAATACCTGAAGATGAAGATATACACCTGCTTCCTCGAGTCTTCATTTTCGGAGCAGTTCGCGCGGCGGGTGGCGATGAAAAACGCGAGCGACGCTTCATCAGAGATGATCAGGGATCTTACGATTTCATATAACAGGGCGCGTCAGGCCAAGATCACGAAAGAAATATCCGAAATTGTCGGAGGAGCGGCTGCTCTCAAGTAACAGTTACCATTCAATAATTGATACCATGTGACAGTAAGGAGTTTAGCATGAGCGAGAATATCGGAAAAGTGGTTCAGGTAATTGGATCGACCCTTGATGCAGAATTTGCAGAGGGCAAGTTACCCGAAATTTATAATGCACTCGTTCTTGAATTTGAGGTCATGGGGGAAAAGAGGAAGCTCGTCAGCGAGGTCCAGCAGCATCTGGGCGGCAACAGAGTCAGGGCGGTAGCCATGGCATCAACTGACGGCATCCCCCGTGGTGCCACGATAGTTGATACGGGAGGCCCCATCAGCGTGCCTGTCGGCGAGGAAACACTGGGAAGAATTTTCAACCTCCTCGGCGAGACCATCGACAACAAAGGACCCATTAAAGTCAAAGAGAGAAGATCGATCCATCAGGATCCCCCGCGGTTCGACCAGCTGGAGCCGAAATCCGAGATTTTTGAAACCGGCATCAAGGTCATCGACCTGCTGGCGCCGTATATCAAGGGCGGGAAAACCGGACTGTTCGGCGGCGCCGGCGTTGGCAAGACCGTCGTCATCATGGAACTCATTAACAACGTGGCCCAGCAGCACGGCGGATACTCGGTTTTCGCGGGTGTGGGAGAGCGGACCCGGGAAGGAAACGACCTCTGGCTCGAGATGCAGGAATCGGGCGTTATAAGCAAGGCCTGCCTGGTGTACGGGCAGATGAACGAGCCTCCCGGCGCGCGCCTCAGGGTGGGTCTCTCCGCCCTGACCATGTGCGAATACTTCAGGGATCTTTCCGGGCGGGACGTTCTTCTGTTCATTGACAATATTTTCAGATTCTCACAGGCCGGCTCCGAAGTATCAGCGCTTCTCGGCAGGATGCCATCGGCCGTCGGTTACCAGCCGACCCTGGCAACCGAAATGGGGCAGCTCCAGGAGCGGATTACGTCAACCAAGAACGGGTCTATCACTTCAGTACAGGCCATCTACGTCCCGGCAGACGACCTGACCGACCCTGCGCCGGCGACCGCGTTTATCCACCTGGATGCCCAGACGGTTCTCTCGCGGCAGATCGCCGAGAAAGGGATTTACCCGGCCGTTGACCCGCTGGATTCGACATCCCGACTCCTCGCTCCCGAGCTTGTCGGCGAAGAACATTACAATGTGGCCATGGAGATCAAGCGAATACTCCAGCGCTACAAGGATTTACAGGACATTATCGCCATCCTCGGTATGGATGAGCTCTCCGAAGAGGACAAGCTCCTGGTGCAGCGCGCCCGGAAGATCGAGCGGTTCCTGTCCCAGCCGTTCTTCGTGGCGGAGCAGTTCACCGGATTTAAAGGCAAATACGTCAAGCTGGAAGAAACCATCAAGAGCTTCAAGGGCCTTATTAATGGTGAATATGACAGCCTTCCCGAGCAGGCCTTCTACATGGTAGGGCCCATAGAAGAAGCGGTAGAGAAAGCGAAAAAATTACAGGGTTGATGACTGATGAAAAAAATCGCGTGCAGCATCCTGACTCCGGAGCGGTATCTGTTTGACGGTGAAATAGCCTTTGCCGTCGTTCAGGCCCATAATGGCGAGATGGGTTTTCTCGTCGACCACGCGCCGCTTATCTCCTCGCTCGGTTACGGTGAGATTCGATTAAGCGATGCGAAAACCACCTCGTATTTCGTGGTTGAGGGCGGGGTCGTCCAGATACGGGACAATAAGCTCATCATCCTGGCCGAGAAAGCGCTCAAGAAGGATGAGCTCAACAAGGATGAAATAGAGGATAAGCTGAAGGAGCTGAGACAGAAAGAAAGAGAATCAAAACTGTTTTCAGCAGAATGGCTGCATATTTTGGATGATAAGAAAAGGCTTTACGCGAGGCTGAGAGTAGCTAAAAGATAGTGCGATAGTCGACCCATAGATACCAGATGCGCTGCGGAAGTACCGCCGGTCGTTCAATGTTGTTGCCCCGCATTCCGCGGCGGGGATACGATATGCATGATTGTTGATTTCATGGCAATTATCCGCACAAGGGTGGCAGAAATGCCGCCTTTTTTATTGCAATTTAAAAATCTTGATTTATTTTGACGAATAAACGATATTATATATAGGGTATTCTGTCAGAGCAGCATGCCGGTGCCTAAAAGATTATGTCGCACATTGTTTCACGAGAACGTATGAAAGATAAACCGTGGTAGGGTAGCATAGAACTATGCCGAAGGATTCAACATATAAAACGGGGGAAAGCGGTCAGAACCCCATCATCAATATTCCCGAGGGCGTAAAGAAAAGCCTGCCGGAAGATTTCAACATCGGCGATATCGGGAACATCGATCTCAGGGAAGCAGAGACGATAGCCAACGAAGATATCCTCTTTCTGGACGAGAGCGATCTCATCGAGGGTCTCGAGGATTTCGACTTAATACCCCTGAAAGACGGCGGCAAAGTCCAAGACGGTGAGTCTCCGGCGGTGGCGGGCGCTGCGGCGGTCCGTGAAACCGGAACGACGACTTCCGGCGCAGTTCCCTTGCCGAGAGCGGAACGGGCCGCTGAAAGGCAACCCGAACAACGCGTGAGAGAAGCGGCGCGCCCCGCGGATGATAAAGCACCGGCGGCGTTGAAACCCGAACCGGAGTATGACGACGGCAAGAAGTGGATTTCTCTTGATGAGCTTGAGTCGATAGATGAGCATGGACAGAAAAGGATATCCATTGATAAATTGCTGGAAGGAGAGGAACAAGGGAAAGCGGCAGAAATGAAACCCATCGAGCGAGGGGCGGTGGCTCCGGCCGAAACCCGCAGGGAAGAGGTTCCGGGAATCGCGGAACTTTCCGAGACAGCGGAGAGGACGGCTGATTCAGCGCCGGGGCGGGCGCACCGCACGACAATCAAATCGCGTGAAATACCTGGTGCTGCCGAAGGACCTATCAGGACCCAGGACGAATATTTCATATGGGATATGCCTGACAGCGATGCTGTTATAGCGGAGCCTGTTGAGAGGAAGGCGATACGGGAGTTTGAAGCCAGACAGGAACGGATTCCTGGAACGCCAGCGGCAGCGGAGAAAGCCTTGCCGCAGAAGGCTTACCATGAGATAGTGGCCCGGACTGAAGAGACGGGAAAAGTGGGAACCGCGCTGCGTGACGGTAAATCGCCGAAAGGGAAAGATACAGCGGAAGAGCGGCACCCTGCCGGAGATGGCGTACGGCCGGTCTGGGAGAGAAAAATCAAAAGGCCGATATCCGTCGCAGAAAGCGGCCGCGACGAGTCCCGTGGCGCGGGGACCGCGGCGGCGCGGGTCCTGTTCATTGATGATACGCAGGAGGTCTGGAAGCAGGAGGACACGGAAATCTTCGATGAGGGCGACCTTGACAATATCGTGTCAGGAGTAGTCCAGTTTGATGAGGGATCATCGTACCTCCTGAGGGAGGCAAATGTCGAGGAGGACCGGGAGCGGATCGCCTCTCTATCAGAAGAATTCGGGCCCGTGTATGATGATCTTTTTGTTGATCTTGACTATAAATACAGCGACGAGGAGCTGGATTACATCCATACCGCGATTGTCGAGGAGGACTACAGCAGTTATATCCGTGATATCGACGAATTCTTCGGCACCCGGGGAGGAAGAACCGTATCCGCCACCGTCGAGTTGCTGGGCCTGACGGCCGAGGAATTTGATACCATTGAAGATTTGCTCTTCCAGAAAGAATTCAAGGACATTCATCTCTATGATCGGTACCACCTGTACGAATTTGGGCGGGCGGGTCGAAATGGCAGTCCGCGGGGCAGCCGGTATTACCGGTACCTGCTGCCCAGCGAGGACAGCCTTATCGACACAGAGCGTGATTCAATCGAGAGCGATGTGTCATCCGGGAGTGCGCTCATATTCGAGGAGGATGTGGAGCATATCAAGGAACAGTTCAAAAAGCGGACCGGGAAAACCGATGAGGAAGTCGTTGCAATCGTTGAGCGGGCATTTCATGAAGAGCGTTCCCGCGCAGAGGTGCGCGGCGGGGAAACGATCCGGGATGGGAGACAAGCTGAAGAGACCGCGGCAGCCGATGTCATTATGGATATCACGGACCGGGTTGTCATACTTGAAGACGAGGCGGATGTTGACCGGTTCGTCAGCGAGTTTCCGGAGCAGAAGCGGGTGAATATAAAGATGCTCCTGAAGTACCTTGACGGTCTCTTTGAACGGCTTCCGGAAGACATCATCAGGAAATTCGCCAGCTCCGAGTATTTCGACTTGTATTTGAAAGTATTGAATGAACTGGGTGTATAACAATGGGTTTGCTGGAAAAGGCATTGAGCTATAAAAACAGACTCGGAAGCAGGGGCAAAAAAACAATAATGGACCGTATCACGGGCCCTGCGGAAACCGGATCATCGGGGCCGGATAGCCGTGATGGATCAGGGGCGAAACAGGCCCCGGAGAGTGATATTCTGTATCTGCAGCGTGAGGACCTGACAGCGGTGGAGGACGACGTACCGGAGGAGGCCGGGCGGGCTGAACCGGATCAAGAAGCGGACGCTGAAGATGGAGAATCGCGCCATGACACGGACCGGCAGGCTGGCAGAAAGTCGAAATTTTCTTATGACGGCCCTGCCCGAAAAGCAGTGGAGAGCGATGGCGCCGAACAGGGCGGTCATGCATGGGACAATGAGGTGCTCCTTGATAACATAGTTCTGTATGAATTGAGCAAGGATTTACTGCGTGCGAGCACTATGGATGAGCTGTTCGATGTCATATTGTTCTCGGTCATGGGGCAGATCGGCGTGTCATCATCCTCGATCATGATTCCCTCCAGCGAAAATCCGGATGAATGGGAAATCGTCGAATCACGGGGCGTGACCATCAACCCGGATGAGGTTGATTTTCGTCCCACCGCTGGCATCCTGAAACAAATGATAACCAGAAAAGAAATCATCGACGTAGAGGAGTTCAAGGACAACACCGCATTCAGCGATGATTATTACACGTATATCTCAATTGACGCGCGGCTTGTTGTTCCCGTCATATACAATCAGGATGTGCTTGCAGCGATTATACTTGGAAACAAGCTGACTTCTGAAGACTACACGGGCGAGGAGAAGGGCTTCTTCAACGTCATCGCCGAGTATTCGGCCTTTTCATTCCGCGCCATACGCTTCAAAGAGATGAATGAAACCGGGAGCGGCCCCGGCTCGCATATCGTCGCCGTCGACAGAATTCGCGGAAGAATTGCTGCGGAGCATTTTATCGGAAAAATCAGGGATATTATCCGCGAAGAATTCAGGGGACTCGGAATTGTAAGTTTCGCGATTTTCATAAAGGACCAGGGAAGCAGGGACTACGTGCTCTATGCCGCCGAGCCCGAGGATCGGCTGAAGCTGGGCGAATTGGGCCTCCGCATCTCGTCTAACGCCAGCCTGATATTTGAGATATCACATGCCGAGAGTCCGGTATTGTTCAATGACTATCAGAGATCGAAAACGCTCGTGGAGATCTTCACCGACAAGCAGCTGAAGAGCGCTTCAATGATGGAGCTTTTCACCTTCAAGCTGGGCGGAGAGCTTCTCGGCTTCGTCATGATTTTCGATTTAGCGGCGTCAGCTCACCTCGAGACCGTCCACACCCGCTTGATCAAGTTCACCGATTATATTTTCCCCTATATCGCGATCATACGGGATATTGAATACCGGCAGGGAAGCTATATTGATACCATCGAGAGAATTTTCAGCCGGGTCGATGATGAAATAAAGAACGCCCGCAACCTGAACATTCCGGTGACGCTGGTACTCCTGTCCATAAAGAATTACAAGCGCTTTAACACCCTTTTCGGCCATGAAAAGGCGAAAAGCATGTTCACGTATTTTGAAAAGTTCATCAAGAATCGTCTCAGCGACAGAGATTTCTCCGTTCGATATGACCGTCACAAGATTCTTCTCGTACTGCCGGGCAAGGACAAAAAGTATGCGGTGCCGCTGGCGAACACCATCTGTAACGAGATGACCAGCGCCTTCAGCACCAGGGATGCACAGCTCCTCATTACCTTCTTAACCGCCGAATTCCCCATAGATGGGAGTGATACCTACAGCCTGGTAGACGCGGTGAATTAAACAGCCGGAACCATATTCACCGAATCTCAAAAATCCATCGGGCCGCTGATGAATATTCAAGGCCCATAACAGATTGAAAAACAGAAGTGTAATGTTTTGCAAAAAAACTATACCGTAATCCCGGGACGTGAATACACAATCGGCCTGGACCGCGGGATTGTTGAATCAGCATGGGGAGTTTTGCGACAATCGCCGATCAGAAAGGAGTTCCTCCTTGCGTCTTGTCCCCGGCACAGCGCCGATATTGCGCCGCTGTATATATCGAAGCGACTGGTGTCGCGCGCGGAATTCGCAGAATTCGCATCCGATTCCGGCTATCATACCGATGCGGAGCGGGACGGATGGGGCTGGGTATGGCAGGAAGGGCGGTGGCAGAAACGGAATGATACGAACTGGATGAATCCCTTCTGCTCATCCGCAGATATGGTTTATCATTCCATGGCCGATGCCCCCGTGATGCAGGCAAGCTGGAATGACGCTGCCGCTTATTGCCAGTGGCTTTCAATGAAAAGCGGGCGGGTTATTCGGCTACCGCACGAGCAAGAATGGGAGGTCTTTGCGGTCGCCTGTGGAGTGCCGGGCGTCGGTGATGTTGCCAGAGACGACCCTCATGCTAGGGCAATGAAGGATTTTCTGAGCGCTATTCAGGACGCCGTCCGCGGGGAAATAATCCTGCCCGGGCTCCTGTGGGAATGGACGGAGGGCTGGTATGAACAATATCCCGGCGGGCCTGACAATCGGGATTACGGCCAGGTCTACAAGGTCCTTCGGGGCGGTTCCGCGATGAGC
Source organism: Spirochaetes bacterium RBG_13_51_14 (assembly GCA_001829455.1). Classification (GTDB taxonomy): domain Bacteria; phylum Spirochaetota; class UBA4802; order UBA4802; family UBA5550; genus RBG-16-49-21. The sequence goes on along the minus strand of MIBH01000051.1, from coordinate 16,487 downwards.
CATCCGGTACAGAGGACGAGGGAATACCGGCTCAGGAAATGCCCATCCGCTCGGAGCCCCTTTTACGGCTTTCGAATTGCCGTGCCGCACGCCTGAGGGCTCCCGTGTCCGCGCATTGTCCGGGGGCGGTTAATATTTTTTAATTGTCATCCATCTGTCTCTGTGATATTATTATCCCATGACTGCATTTTATCCCGACGCCACCGGCATAGATACGACGGAAGAAAAGATACGCACCTTCTCCATGGCCGTTGAGCAGAGCCCCGCATCGGTCGTGATTACCGACCGGCACGGCACCATAGAATACGTAAACCCGAAATTTTCCAGGCTTACCGGCTATTCAGCCGCTGAAGCGCTGGGTAAAAACCCGCGCATACTTAAATCGGGCGCGCAACCGCCCGAATTCTACCGCGTCATGTGGGAAACCATCAGCGCCGGAAGGGATTGGCGGGGAGAGTTTCATAATCTTAAGAAGAACGGGGAATCGTACTGGGAGTCCGCTTCAATATCGCCCATTCTGGATGAAAAAGGGGAGATAACGCACTACGTCGCGGTCAAGGAAGACATAACGGAACGGAAAATGGCTGAAGAGGCGTTGAGAACGAGCGAGGAAATGCTCCGGAAAAAGAATCAGGATATGGAACGCGAGCTGAAATATGCCCAGGTTGTCATCGGCCGTCTCCTTCCGGAAGATGCTTCCGCACCTGATCGGCTGGAGGTTGATTTCCGTCACATACCACTGGACGAGATCGGGGGTGATTTTTTTTCATTTAATACTTTACATGACAAGGGCTTCGGTGTTTTCATAGGTGATGTGGCCGGCCACGGGGTTTCGGCTGCGCTGTTTTTAGCGCTGGTTAAATCTGTGACGGAACGGCTGAATAATACCCGAGGGGAAAGCCCGTCGCTGTATATAAAAGATCTGAACGGCAATCTGGTCGAGGGGAACGTCACCTTTTTCCTGACAGCGCTGTACGGTTATTTTAATATTACCAGGGACACTGCCGAATTCAGCTTTGCGAAGGGAGGGCATACCCCTCCAGTGCTGTTCAGGCCAGCTGACGGATCGACCCGGCTTTTGAAGTCGAGCGGGATGCCGGTCGGGCTGTCCGTGGACGCGGAGTTCCAGGAGGTTCATGCCAGCCTGCTTCCAGGAGACAGGATTTACCTCTACACAGACGGCATCATCGAGGCGCGGAATGACGGCATGGATATGCTTGAACCGGAGGGACTGCTCTCCATCATCGGACGCACCGGTGCGAAAAACCTGCATGAATCACTCGATTTCATTCTGGAGGAAGTCAGCCGCTTCCGGGGAGCCGAACCGCCTGAGGATGACGTCGTTCTCATCGGATTTGAGGTGTTGAAGTAGGCAAGGAGTTTTCTCATGACCGGTTACGGGGAGTGGAAAGATATAGCGCCGATGCTTGAGGATGCCTTGAACCGGGATGGTGCCGGCATCTGTCTGTGCCGGTTCGACGGATCCGTGATTTACGTGAACCGGAACTTCATCGCCCTTTTCAAAAAAGAAGCAGATTCGATACCGGCGCTTAAAAAGATATCCGACATCTCTCATGCCCTTGGCGAAATCCTGGCGACAGTAGGGAAGGGGAAACAATTTCTGAAGCGCGAGCTTTTTGTATCCGATGAAACAGGATCGACGAGGCGCCTGTCCTGCACCGCATGCGCGGTTTATACCGCGAAGGGCGGGGATGCGGCGGCCGTGTTCATAGTTCATGATATCACGCCGCACCAATACTCGGAAGGAGATGGCATATGGTATGCCATCGTGGACAGTCTCGAGGACGGCTATTATGAATGCGATCTCGCCGGGTGTTTCCGCTATGTCAACAGTGCCTATTGCAACATTTTTGAGTATCCCCGTGACCAGATCATCGGCATGAGCTACCGGTCTTTCTACCAGGAGGAAGAGGCAAAAAAAATTTATGATATATTCCACTACGTGTACGTTACCGGCACCCCGACTCGACTGACAGACTTCACCGGGGTTGCTAAAAGCGGCAGAAAGAAAAGGATTGAGGGTTCCATATCGCCGATCAGGGACGACGGCGGTGTCATTACCGGATTCCGCGGGATCATCAGGGACCTGACCGAAAGGAACAGGATTGAGAAGGAACTTCAGCGGGCACGCAAGCTCGAAGCGATCGGCATCCTCGCCGGTGGTATCGCCCATGATTACAACAACGCGCTGACTGCCATCATGGGAAACATCTCCCTCGCCAAGATGGAGGTGAGTCCCGATAATGCGGCACTGATGGAGTTCCTCAGCGACGCCGAGGAGGCCTCGCTGAAGGCCGTGGAGCTCACCAGACGGCTCTCCACCTTCGCCCGTGGCGGAAAACCGGAACGGAGGATAATCGATTATACTGATTCACTCCGCGCCACCGTCGACTCGGTTCTCGGCAGATATCCCGGAACGTATAAGATGGATATCCAGAATAATCTGTGGAAAGTTGATGTGGACGAGTTCCAGATAGACCAGGTCATCACCTACATCCTGGACAACGCGGTAGAATCGATGGCCCGTCCCGGCGCGATTTATGTTTCCGCCGAAAATGTGGTCGTGGACCAGGAAGAGTCCCATCATGAATTAACGCTTCAGCCGGGGAACTTCGTACGGATATCGATCCGTGACGAGGGGTCGGGCATGCCGCCCGATGAACTTGTCAATATCTTCGATCCGTATTATACGACAAAAGAGATGGCGAGCGGCATGGGCCTTGCGACAAGCTACGTCATTATCAAGCGGCATCACGGTTACATCGATGTGAAATCCTCAATGGGGCAGGGATCGACGTTTTTTGTATATCTGCCCGTTGCGCAGGCATAGGATCTTGACTGATCGAGGCTGTTGGATAGACCGTGAGCACATCTTCCGGAAGGAATCCGCGATGACCGCGGTCGTCCGGAGGTGCCGCGTTGAAATATTAGTTGAATAATAAATGCCGGTATAATGGTGAATGTTTTGATAAGATCCTTGTGAAGGCTCGGAAGAGCGTCATGTTGAGTGATAACGCGAGGTAATAATGCCGCTGGTAAAGAAATTCAAAGTCGTTCCGAATCTCCCTGATAGAATCAAGCCGCTCCTCACGATTGCCAACAATATATGGTGGGCATGGAATTTCGAGGCGATCGAGCTTTTTCGAAGGCTGGATGTCGAGCTGTGGCGCGAGGTAGGCCATAATCCGGTAAAGATGCTCGGATCAATATCGCAGAACCTGCTTGATGAAGCGGCGTCTTCCGAGAGCTTCCTGGCTCACATGGAAAGAGTGAAGCAGGAGCTGGACTGGCATTTGACCCGGAAGAGCTGGTACGACGACAACCGGACCGGTTTTGAGAACGCCGGGATTGCTTACTTTTCAGCGGAGTTCGGGATTCATGAGAGCCTTCCGATGTATTCGGGAGGCCTGGGCGTACTGGCGGGCGATCACCTGAAGTCGGCAAGCGAACTGGGACTCCCCCTGGTCGGGGTGGGTCTCTTTTACCGGCTGGGTTATTTCCACCAGTACCTGAACCTGGACGGATGGCAGCAGGAAAACTTCCCCGAGATGGATTTTTACAACATGCCGGCCCGGCTTATACCGGATGGGAAGGGAGATCCCCTGATGATTTCCGTTGAAATGTCCGGCCGTGTTGTATATGCCCAGATCTGGGAGATCATGGTGGGGAAAATCCTCGTGTATCTGCTGGACACGAACGTTGACAGCAACAGCCCCGTGGACAGGGCAATCACTGATGAGCTCTACGGCGGCGATTCGGATATGCGTATCAGGCAGGAGATCGTGCTCGGTATCGGCGGCGTGCGGGCCCTCGCGGCGCTGAACCGTAGCATCACCGTATATCATATGAACGAGGGACATGCCGCCTTTCTCGCGCTGGAGCGAATCAGGATGGCGATGGCGCAGGACGGGCTTTCCTTCCGGGAAGCATTCGAGTTCGTATCGGCCAGCAATGTCTTCACGACACACACGCCGGTGCCGGCGGGCAACGACCGGTTCCCGCCTGAAATGATGGACGCCTATTTCAGTGATTACCATAAGAATATGGGTCTGTCCCGCGACCAGTTCATGGCCCTGGGGCGCGAGAATCCCGAGGACAAAAAGGAATTATTCTGCATGACCGTGCTGGCCCTGAAGACGGCAGCCAGGTGCAACGGCGTGTCGAGACTGCATGGCAGGGTTTCCCGGAAGATGTGGAAGCAGATCTGGCCGTCCCTCCCGGTGCATGAGGTTCCCATCGAACATATAACGAACGGCGTGCAGACACTTTCATGGACATCGGATGAAATGATGCGGCTGTTTAACCGGTATCTGGGGCCCCGGTGGATCGACAATCCGACTGACAATACCATATGGCAGAATATAGATAACATCCCCGATTCCGAGCTCTGGCGGTGCCGTGAGCGGCAGCGGGAGCGACTGGTATCCTTCGCGCGCCAGAAGCTGAAGGAACAACTCCTGGCGCGCGGCGTTTCTCCCAAGGAGGCTGAAATCGCCAACTCGGTGCTCGATCCGGACGCGCTCACCATAGGCTTTGCACGGCGGTTCGCCGCCTACAAACGGGGCACCCTTATTTTACGCAACAGGGAGAAGCTGGAGCAGGTGTTGCATGACCGGGAACGGCCGGTGCAGATCATATTCGCCGGCAAGGCCCACCCGCGGGACAATATGGGCAAGGAGCTTATCCGTCAGATCATACATCTTGCAGGGGAGGAGCGCTTCAGGAGAAAAATCATCTTCATCGAGGATTACAATATCGATATCGCCCGGAATCTGGTGCAGGGCGTGGACGTGTGGCTCAACACCCCCATCCGGCCGAAGGAGGCATCGGGGACGAGCGGGATGAAGGTGGTGCCCAACGGGGGCATCAACATCAGCGTGCTCGACGGATGGTGGGATGAGGCGTACAACACGGACAACGGCT
>MIBH01000051.1:0-11509 GCA_001829455.1 Spirochaetes bacterium RBG_13_51_14 | reverse complement strand
GGCATACCAGGATGAAGTGGAGAGCCTGTTTCTTTACAATATTCTTGAAAAAGATGTGAAACCCGCGTTTTACAGTCGGGGGCTGGACCGCATGCCGAAAGAATGGCTGGCCCGGATAAGGGAGTCGATGAAAACCATTACGTCGATATTCAACACAAACAGAATGGTCAGGGATTATACTGAAAAATTCTACAAGGGAGCCCACCGTTCCTATGTTGATTTCCGGAAGGATAATTTCGGCGCCACGCGCGAATTCGCCTCTTGGAAGTCCGGCATGAAGGAGAAGGGGGACGCAGTAGCGGTCAACAACATCACAATCGCCCAGGATGCGGAGATCAAAGTCGGTTCAAAGATTACCGTGCAGGCGGAGGTAATCCTGCGCGATATAACGGCCGATCACGTGCAGGTTGAACTCTATTTCGGGAACCTGGACAAAAAGGGGGACATCGTTGAAGGGGTGGCCATGCCCATGAGGCTGCGGGGAACCGGCTCCGGCGGGGCTGTGTCTTTCGAAGGACAGATGCTCTGCCTCAAGTCGGGCCAGTTCGGGTTTACGGTGCGGGTGATCCCGCATCACGCCTCGATGGCTCGGAAATTCGATCCGGAGCTGAAGATAACGTGGGCGTGATACACTCATGAAAATATATGTTATCGCCGCGGTCTGTGCTCTGATAATAACCACCGGTGCATTTTTGTTACCGGAACGTTCCCGCGCGGCGGAGGTGGAGATCGGCGCTACGGTGTGGTATTCGTGGTGGGAGCCATACTGGACGCAGGTCTCCGATTCTATTATTGTATCGTCCTACTCGGCGGTCTCAAATTTTTCCGGCGGCCCGCTGCTGAAGATCAGGTTCAATGATACCTGGAGCATCGCAACATCATACACCTATGGAAGGTATGAGGGAACCGCCTCCGGTATCCTGCCGGCGCCGTTATTTTATTTCATAGAGCAGCCGTATGATTCAAAACGCGAGGCGAAGCGACATGATTTTGACTTTCTCGTTTCAGGCAGCGTTAATACGTATATGAAGATTTTCGGCGGCGTAACTTACAGCGGTTATGAAATGAATACAAAAACCAGCATCCTGGCCTTTACGTTTTTACAGGAGATTTTCCATCATTTCGCCGGGCCGGCGATAGGGGCCGGCTTTACCATCCCTCTCATATCGACGCTGTCGCTGAAGCCGGCGGTGTGCGGCGTTTTCCAATTCAGCTCGTTTGTCGCCGAACCCGGCAATGCCATAAACGACTCTATTAATTCAATTATTGGCGGAACGGAAACAACCCTCATGTACGCTGGGTTGAATATCACCCTGTCTCTGGCCTATGCCATTCAACGGATCAACGTAACCCTTGCGCTGGGCGGAAGGTTCCAGTATCTCTGGATCGAAAAGGTAAGCGGCAAAAATTTTCCCGCGGCCGGTCAGCATGACATGCTCGGCGGAGTGACATTGATGGCCACGTATACTTTTATTATTTCTTCCTCAAACAAAAAAGGTTAATGATATATACGATACAAGCATGTAAAAGATCACAACACGCCGCTGACCTCATCCCGAAGGCGGTTGAAAAATTCCACCATGAACCGGTGCCGCTCCTCGGCACGGCGTTTGCCCTCGCGGGTGAGCATCTTGTCCCTGATGAACCGGAGCTTCACCAGGTACTCGCGGTACGCGGTGTCCTCCTTGCCGTAGGCCTCGGCGAGGGTCATATCGATGTCCGGGTTATGGAGCCGGGCGCCCACCTCTCCGGAAAAGAGGAAGGCGCGTCCAATTCCGACGGCGCCGATTGAGTCCAGCTTGTCCGCGTCGTAGAGGATCTTTGCTTCAATGGTGTCGGGGGAGCGGTCGTTCCGGAACCGGTGGCAAAGGATGCAATTCCGTATCAGTTCGGCCCGTTCGGGGCCACATCCGCTGCCGATGAGGAAATCATAGGCAATCCGGCTTCCCCGCTCTGCGTGGCAATTTTTTCCGGTGCTGTCCACCTCGTCAATCCGGGCAATATCGTGCAAAATCGCTGCGGCCTTCACGATGAAGAGGTTGGCCTCCTTTTCGGAGGACGCGATTTGTTCCGCCATGTAAACGACCCGCTCCACGTGGTCCCAGCCATGGCTGGAGTGGAGGCCGCTCATGCGCTCCCGGGCGAAGGTTGCGGAGGCGTCGAGGATATGCTGTTCTTCCCGCGTCATGTCAATCAATCTTGAGTATCGTCATAAAGGCCTCCTGGGGAACTTCAACGGAGCCGATCTGCTTCATCCGCTTTTTGCCTTCCTTCTGCTTTTCCAGGAGCTTCCGCTTCCGCGTGATGTCCCCGCCGTAGCACTTGGCGGTGACGTCCTTCCGGACGGCCGATATATTCTCCCGGGCGATGATGGTGGAGCCGATGGCGGCCTGGAGCGGTATCTTGAACTGCTGGCGGGGAATGATGTCCTTGAGCCGGCTGATGATGTCCTTGCCGCGGGTCCGCGCCTTGTCCTGGTGCACGATAAAGGAAAGGGCGTCCACGGGCTCGGCGTTAACCAGGATGTCCACTTTCACCATCTTCGACTCGCGGAAATCTTTCATTTCATAATCGAATGAGGCGTACCCGCGCGATATGGACTTGAGCTTGTCGTAGAAGTTGAAAACGATCTCTGAAAGGGGAAGGTCGTAGTGGAGCTGCACCCGCTGCTTGTCGATGTATTGCATGTCTTTGTGTATGCCGCGGCACGCGGTTACCAGGGCCATGATATTGCCGATGTACTCCGACGGCGTGATGATGGTTGCGGTCACGAACGGCTCCTCGATGCGTTCGATGAGGGACGGGTCCGGCATCTTGACCGGATTATCGATGGTCGACACGGTGCCGTTCGCGAGATGGATCCGGTATTCGACGCTCGGGGCCGTGGTCAGCAGCGAAAGGTCGAATTCCCGTTCGAGACGCTCCTGCACGATCTCCATGTGGAGCAGGCCCAGGTACCCGCACCGGAACCCGAAGCCGAGTGCGTACGAGTTGTCCGGCTCAAATATGAGCGAGGCGTCGTTGAGCCGCAGCTTGTACAGGGCTTCTTTTAAATCTTCGTAATCGTCGCTGTACATGGGATACAGGCCGGAAAAGACCATGGGCTTGGCGTCGCGGAATCCCTTGAGGGGCCCGGTTGCCGGTCTGTCGGCCCTGGTGACCGTGTCGCCGATCTTGGTATCAACCACTGACTTGATTCCGGCCATGATGTAGCCCACGTCGCCGGGCTGCAGTATGTCCGACTTCTCCAGTTCAAGTCTGAAGATCCCCACCTCGGTCACCTCGTATTTTTTCCCGGTGGAAAAAAAGAGGATAGTGTCGCCTTTCCGGACCGTACCGTCGAAAATCCGGACCTTCATGATGGCACCCTGATAATTGTCGAAAAAGGAATCGAAGATGAGCGCCCGCAGCGGGTCGTCTGGATTGCCCTGCGGCGGCGGAATGACATCGATGATCTTTTCAAGCAGTTCATCGATCCCGGTACCTTCCTTGGCCGATGTTAGCACGGCCAGGTCTGAATCCAGGCCCAGGCTCTTCTCGATCCCCTCCTTGGTACGGGGTATGTCTGCGGCCGGCATGTCGATCTTGTTGATGACCGGGAGTATTTCCAGGTTGTTGTCCAGGGCCAGGTAGAGATTGGCTATTGTCTGGGCCTCCACGCCCTGCGAGGCGTCCACCACGAGGATTACGCCGTCGCAGGCCGCCAGCGCCCGGGACACCTCATAGGTGAAATCCACGTGTCCCGGGGTGTCGATCAGGTTGAAGACGTATTCCTGGCCGTTACGCGCGGCGTAGTCCAGGGTGATGGCGTTGGACTTGATGGTAATGCCGCGCTCGCGCTCGAGGTCCATGGTGTCGAGGATCTGATCACGGTGGTTGCGCGGGTCGATGAGGCGGCACTTTTCAATAATACGATCCGCCAGCGTCGATTTGCCGTGGTCGATATGCGCTATGATTGAGAAGTTTCTGATATGGCTGAGATCCATGGTATCCGACCGTCATGTTCACGTTTATGGAGTAGATATTTTCACCGGTATAGTATTGGCAAGTATTTTTTTATTTCGCGGGCGTATCGCCCGCACAGGCCGGCGTGGCGTTAATCGTTCCTCGTGACTTCATACAGAACGATCCCGGCCGCGACTGACGCGTTGAGGGAGGATACCTTCCCGGACAGGGGAATGCGCACGATGTAATCGCACTTCTCCGCGGTGAGACGCCGCATGCCGGATTCCTCGCTGCCGATTACGACAATCGCCGGACGCACCGCGCCGAGCTTAGATAATTCCGTGTCTCCCGCGTCCGACGTGCCGATGACCCAGAAGCCGCGCGACTTAGCCCGGTCGATAAACGATGCGACATTGCCTATGTGAAGAATATCGATGTGGGCAGTGGCGCCGGCCGAAGCCTTCACCGCCGCCGGCGTTATGCCCGCCGCGTGTGACCGTGGAATAACGATGCCATCGCATCCCAGTGCCTCGGCGGTACGAATAATTGCGCCGGCGTTGCGCGGATCAGTAATCTGATCGAGAAGAACGATCACGCCGCGGGTTTCCGCGGACCGTGCAAGCAGCTCATCCTCGTCCGGTGCTGCGGCATGATCCGGCGCCGCTGCCACGAGGAGCATCACGCCTTGGTGCCTGGACGAGCTCCAACCGGAAAAAAAATTCCTGTCCTCAGTGCGTACGGGCACGCCCTTCCGCTTTGCCTCGGCTATGATCTCTTCTATGATCCGGCCGTGGGCGCTTCCGGCGACATGAAGCTCCAGTCCGGCGCCTGATTGCGCCTTTTTCAGGTATTCATGAACGGGATTCCGGCCGATAATCGTGTTTGTATTCATGAGAATAATTAACCGCGCAGACTATTTCAGCTTCCAGCGGGTTCCGTCCTTCGTGTCCTCGAGTATGATCCCCTGCGCGGTAAGCAGGTTCCGTATCTCGTCAGCACGGGCAAAGTTTCTCACCTTCTTTGCCTGCAACCGCTCCTGGATCATCGACTCGATCCAGGCCTCGTCTCTATCCGCCTTTGAAGCGTCTTTGATGAAAATAAAACCGAGCACGGCGTCGAGTTTCTTCAGCGCTTCAACAACGGCATCAATGTCGGCACGTGAAAGCTTGTCATCGCTGATCAGCGTGTTGACGGCGTGGATAAATTCAAAGAAAACGCCCAGGCCGCGCGATATGTTCAGGTCATCGTCGACGGCGTCGGTAAAACCGGAGATCATGGAATCGGCCAGCTTCCGTAGTTCGGGAGTCGGCGCGGCCTCTTTTTTAATGTCACTCAGTCTGACGATGAGATTATCGATGCGGTCCAGCGCCTGGTCCGCCTGGGTGATTCCTTCCAGGGTGAAGTTGAACTGCTTCCGGTAGTGGGCGGAAATGAGAAGGTATCGTATCGACCGCGGGGAATAGCCTTTTTCGAGCAGGTCGCGCAGGGTGTAGTAGTTGCCCAGGGACTTGGACATCTTCGAGCCGTTCACCAGGAGGTGCTCCACATGTATCCAGTGTCGCACGAACGTCTCGCCGTAAGCCGCCTCGCTCTGGGCTATCTCATTTTCATGGTGCGGAAAGATAAGGTCAACGCCGCCGGTGTGTATGTCGATGGTCGTTCCGAATATTTTCCGGATCATGGCCGAGCATTCGATATGCCAGCCGGGCCTGCCCCTGCCATAGGGCGTTTCCCAGGATACCTCGTTCTCTTTCGGCGCCTTCCAGAGAGCAAAATCCCGCACGTCGTCCTTGCCGTAGCTGTCCGTGTCGTACCGGAGCCCGGACTTTATCTCGCGGGTATCCAGCCGGGACATCCTGCCATAGCCGTTAAATTTTGCGATGCTGAAATAGAGCGAGCCTTCCTTCTCGTACAGATATCCTTTATCATGCAACTGTTTTATGATATCGATCATCGAATCGATGGAATCGGTTGCCTTCGGCAGGTGTTCAACGGGCTCGATGTTCAGCGTCTTCAGGTCTTCCATAAAAATATCGGTGTAGCGCGCGGTGTATTTCTCAAGGGATATTCCCTCGGCCCTGGCGCCGGCGATCGTCTTGTCGTCAACATCCGTGATGTTCATTGCGTGGTTGACCTTGAAGCCGCGGAATTTAAGATGCCGTCGCAGAAAATCGTTAAAGACGAAAGTGCGGAAATTGCCGATATGCGCGAAGCTGTACACGGTGGGTCCGCAAGAATATATGGTCACGGAGGGGTAATCAGACACCTGCTCCTTTCTGGTACCGCCGGGCACCAGTTCGTCTACTGAACCCGTGAGCGTATTGTAAATTTTGAGGGGCATTTGTGCCTGCCTTCTGAATATGTGCCACATGACGAATGCCGGATACCAACTGTATCGTCGGACGTTCGAGATTATCAGCATGTTCGATAAAGCTGTGGCCGCGACTCATGATATTGTCGACCGTAACCCTTTCATCCGTCACTAGTAGTGATTTATCAGCGGGAGTTGTTGTCAAACATTTTTTCGAGAGGTTGTTGGAACTATTTATTTCAAATTTTTCATGGCGGCGTTGATGGGGAGCAACACCTCTTCCACGTCTTCAAACTCCTGCTCGTGCCTCTCATCTCCGGTGAAGGTCTCGCTCAGGGACTGCATCAGCATTTCCGTAGGGAATTTCAGGTTCTTGAGATCCTCCTCGCCGGCTGAGAGGTGTACCAACAAAAGGTGAAGTTTCCTGATATATGCTATGAGCTCCTTGAGCTTTTTGTTCTTACGGTCGATCTTTGCCCGTGCTTCGGTTATCACTTTTTTCAGAAGCTCGGACTGGAGGCGGAGCTTTTTCTGCAGTTGAACGGCAGTCTCGTAGTACTCTTTGTTGACATTCTGGAAGTCAATCCTAGCCAGAATTATCTCGTCGGACTCGCTTCCCTTGTCTATGGACTCAAGGATCTCATTAAGCTCCTTGATGGAGAAGAGGTCTTCCGTCGACGTCTGTATCCACTTTTTCCCTTCTTCATCGGTGAACTCGGTGAGATCGGGGATGATTGTTTTTTTCGATGCTTTTTTCATGCCCGGTTTTTAAGCGTATCTGATCTATAATATCGGCACTATCGACCGCATTTTACACTGTGATTATTCATGACGGACGAAGTCGCTATAATATTACATCACATTCAGAATATAATTGACATTATTGTCTGGGTTCAAATTATTGAAACCATTTTATCGCGGTTGTCAATTGTTATTTTTGACCGATATCTAAACTATGAGAATATCCCCGTATATCATAGAAGCCCTCTCCGAGCTGGGTCAGGTGAAGGAGAGCGAGCCTCTGATGCATTATACCACCTACCGTACCGGCGGTCCGGCGGACGCGATTGTTTTTCCCTGGAACAATGGGTGCGTACCGAAGGTCGTTAGGATTGCGGCGGAGTACGGGCTGCCTCTGATGGTCATCGGGGGCGGATCAAACCTCCTGGTAGGCGACAAGGGCATCACCGGCATCGTGATGCGGCTTTGCGAGGATGACTCCCGGCGTGCGGACATATCCGTCCTTGAGGACGGATATGTTTACGCCGATGCAATCGCATCGAAACAGAGCTTCCTGGACTTTGCTGTCAGCGCCGGTTTCGGCGGCGCGGAATTCATGGCGGGAATACCCGGCTGCCTCGGCGGCGGCATCATCATGAACGCCGGCACCTCGGAGGGGATGTTCGTCGATATCCTGAAAGATGTCGATATCGTCGACTACGCGGGCGACGAACGCACGCAGGTCATCGATAAAGCCATGACATCGTACCGCACCATGAATATCGGCTCCGGGAATATCATCACCGGCGCCCGTTTCAGACTCGCTAGGGGATACGATATCACTGACATGCGGAGACGTATTGATGAAATACTCGCCGACCGGAGGAAGAAGCATCCGCTGGACTTTCCGTCAGCCGGTTCGGTCTTTAAAAATCCCGAGGGATATTCATCCTGGAAATTGATTGACGAAGCGGGACTCAAAGGAACGAGAATAGGCGGCGCATGCGTATCGGATCTCCATACCAATTTTATCATCAACGCGGATAATGCGACATCGCAGGATATTAAAAACCTTGTCGATCTGGTCAGGGAGACCGTGTATAAAAAATTTGGAATAACACTTGAAACTGAAGTAAAAATGATCGGAACCTTTTAATTCCCATGAACCCTTCTGACACCAAATTATCGGACATGACATTCTGCGCACTTGATCTGGAGACAACGGGAACGAACCCCGCGTTACATGAAATAGTTGAAGTGGGCATCATTCGCTTTTCAATGAACGGGATCAAGGACGTCTATGATACGCTGGTGAATCCGGGTATAACAATCCCATCCGAGACGGTGGGTGTACACGGCATAACAGACGAAATGGTCCAAGGCGCTCCGCAAATCGAGGACATCCTGTTCAGGATAGATGAATTCATCCGCGATTCGCTGCTCGTTATCCACTGCCCGGAATTCGACCTTTCATTTTTAGGACTGGCTTTCCGGAAGAATGACATGCCGGTGCCGGAAATGACGGCAGTTGATACGGTGCGCCTCTCACGCCGTGCATATCCACGACTGACGAACTGTAAACTGGAGACCATATGCAGCCATTTGCGGCTTGAAATCATGCATCACCGCGCGTATCCGGACGCACGGGGATGCATGGAGATATTCACTGATATTATCCGCAGCGAAGATCCCCACGGCGTATGGACCGTATCTCATCTCAGGAATTATCACGGCGCATTTGTCCGCCTATCAGGGGCGAAACAGGTACATAGGATCAACAAGGCCGGGAAAAAATTAAAGGGAATAATGCTCGGCAAGACGGTCGACATAACCTATATCGATCAGTCGGGAAACGTCACCAAGAGGAAGATACATCCCCGCGAATTCATAACCGTCGGCGGAGAGACCTATCTTCTCGCCCACTGCCATCTTCGCGGAGATACCAGATACTTTAAAATGGACCGGATAATGGAAATCAATTAACGCTTTTCACCATTTGTTGTATATATTGAAATACAGATACCCCTGGTTCCTTTTCGTGGAAACCAGGAAATCCCATCCGTACTGGAGATACAGCTCAAAGTGATCAAGAAGCAGGATCCGCCCCGTGGGACCGCCAACGATACCGAATTGAGCTCCATCAACGTCACGCCCCGAACCCTCGAACAGCGTCATGTCAAAAAATACGCCGATGTATAAGAAGTCCTGGTATATGGAGATGCGGTACTCGTTTGATTGGGAGAGCACATTTCTCGAGAAGTACGACAACCCGTTGAATCCCTTGAATGCCGGGTTGCTGACCGATATCTCCTGGTAAAATGGCGGGTCGTTGAAGGTGAACTGATAACTCAGGATTCCGGAATAGATGCCTCTATCCTTGAATTCATGATCAAAATATCCCAGGACTCTTACCCTGTTAAAGGTTTTTTTCAGGAAATAGAAATCATATATTAAGGCTATCTCCTTCTTCAACCTGTTTTTCCTCAGCTCGTATATTTTATTGCTCCGTTTGGTGAAGTCATATATAAAACCAAGCTCGCAGTAGTTATAGACATCGGTCCGCCTGTCTATTTCTCTGTACAGCCTGAGTATGTCCTCGAGGTCCTCCAGCTGCTTCATCACGTTTTTCCCGAAGATGAGCCGGTACCGATCATACTTTAATAATTTTAGTTTAATCAACTTGCTGTTAAAAAAAAAGGCGGTTTCCACGCCGAAGCCGGTATACAAATTAAATTTCCGGAGTAAGGTTATGCCGGGCGCCAGCATGGTGTTGAGTATCAGGAAATTGTATTCCAGGAGGCCCAGGTCTGGCCGCGCCGACTTTGATTGATACAGATCGGCTCGTATGAGGGGAGTGAATATGTCCTTGAAGGTGGGAGTGAAGAAATAGTTCAAGTTCAAGTGAAAATAGGTTTCACGGGGCGGGCGTTTGAACTTGCGGTCGATACCATACATGATCCCCACCGAAGTTTCCCCCATGAAGAAATCACGGTTCGATATCAGTCCGAGCTGATAGTACTTGAGGTATGGAATAAAGCCCTTGTAGAAGTGAACCTTCAGACCGTAGTTGAATTTATTGAAAACAAGTTTTTTCCCCTTTTTTCTGTCTTTTGGGCCGGACCCGCCCTTGCTGTCCGTTGTGTCGATAATGCTGTCCGGAATATCGCTTTTTGAAAAGATGACCAGAAGATCGAAGCGCGGGCTGTATGTATCAAAAAACGGAAGTTGCTTTTTCCCAATGAGCGGCAGATCCAGAGCCCGGTCCAACTGAAAGATCGACGTGTCGTATTCCTTTACCGGTTTGAGCTGGTAGGTGATTTCCTTCCATCGTTTTCCTTTTTTAAGCTTTTCTATGTTCTCATTTACCGTGTTGACGTTGAATATCTTGTTTTTAAACCAGAAAACGATTTTCAGGTAGATGGTCGAGAAATCATCCATGTTCAGAAAAATTATTTTACCCAGCGCGCCTTCATCGACATATATTTTCAACACGGTCTCGGAGTTTTCTATCACGTAGACCTTAACCAGGGAAAATCCCTTTTCACTATAAAATGTGATTATGGTATCGGCGACCTCTTTGGCCGTCATGGTGCCTTCTTCATACCGATTAAGATTGAGTATTTCGAACAGTTCGTTTTCCGTGTAATTCCTTAATCCTGAGATTTCTAACGTGCGCTGTTGCGGGAAGGCATTGATGGATAGGAACAGCAGGGGAACGAGTAATGTTGCTGAAAATCGTGGCATTTAACAATAGTTGTTTTTTAAAGTCTCCATCAGCTTTAATATTTTGTTGTCTTTTAATGAATAGAACATGAAATTCGCTTCTTTTCTGCGGTCGATGATGTTTGCCTTCCTGAGGACGGTCAAGTGTTGGGATATGTTGGATATGGTCGACCCGAACTCCTGTTCAATTTCCCCGACATTCTTGTCGCCTTCCATCAAAAAACAGAGAATTTTCATCCTGATGGGATGAGCGATGGATTTTAGCAATTCGGTTACTACTTCTACCTGTTGTTCGTTGAATTTCATAGTTAATCCGTATCCAGAATTTAAGTATTTCACTATCCTCTCATATAACAGTTTTATGTCAATTTATTTTTAAAGACACAATTGCAATAATAGTTACACCTGTTCCACATAACATCCAAAAATCCCTCCACGGTGATCCTTTCCGCTGAATGCGTCATATGCCGAGCGGAAAGGGATTCATCCAAAATCCTTATGAATGATCGCCTGTCATAATTGACAGTCGTTGCTTTAATAATGATACGGCACATGCCGATCAAAGGAGTGGAAGTGAGAATTTCAGGCGGTTTTTTTTGAGATGGAAGTAACTATATCAGTGGAGAAATATTCAATTATATTCAACATGATGAGAATTTTTTCTACGGTCAGTGAAAGAATGAGAAACAGCTTTCCGCCGTTTTTATTTATATGATGCTTTGCGTGGAGCAAAAAGCCTATAAATGAGGAATGAACATTCACCGTATTGCTCATATCGAAGGTTATTACTTCATCTATCTTGAGCCTTTT
>MIBH01000050.1:11389-11583 GCA_001829455.1 Spirochaetes bacterium RBG_13_51_14 | reverse complement strand
CAGCACCGGCTCCGGCACCGGTGAAAATAGCGGAGACGGCAGTGAATCATATTCAACGGAAATAAATCCTTCTTCATCTAAAACGATATCCTATAGAAGCGTCACCGTTACAGTGCCGGCGGGCGCGGTAGATCAAAAGACCCTGATCACTATCATACCGTTACGTGAAGATCAGATAGCCAAACTCAATCCCG
>MIBH01000050.1:628-11334 GCA_001829455.1 Spirochaetes bacterium RBG_13_51_14 | reverse complement strand
ACCTCACGGAAAATTCAAGAAGCCGATACGGATATCCTTCACCTATGGGAAGAGTCTTCTTATTCCGGGGCACACCGACGATGATGTGCGCATGTTTTATCACGATGAAGCCAACAAGACCTGGAAGAGCCTGTATCGAGTCAATTACAACCGGGAATCCGCAAGCGCCGGTACCGGTGTTTCGACCAGCTCAACCGTAGCACCAAAAGCCGCCGTCGTCAGCGCTGAGCGCGCCCTCATAACCTCTGAGACCGATCACTTCACCGACATTATCAATGCCACGCTGACCGTTCCGGAGCATCCCGAGACCCTCTCCTACAATCCCAATTCAATCAAGGATATCAAGGCCGGCGATCCCGGAGCCGGGATCAACCTCATCGAACCGCCACGGCCGGGCAACATGGGGGACGCGACGCTCTCCTATCCGATTGAAGTACCCAGGGGCCGCAACGGCATGCAGCCCTCCGTGGCCATTCAGTACAACTCATCCGGCGGCAACGGTTGGCTCGGAATAGGATGGGACGTGCCGGTATCTGCCATAAGCATTGACACCAAGTACGGCGTCCCCCGCTATACCGGGGATGAGGACTATATCCTCGACGGGGCCCCACTGGTCCGCGATCAGGTCTCTTCAACCGCTGCATGCGCTGTGTACCGGCCCAGGACCGAAAGCTCCTTCATGCGGATACGGCGCTATGGAAACGGGCCTTCAAGCTACTGGTGGGAAGTGACCGATACCGGCGGCACCAGGTACATCTATGGTCAGAACCTGAATAACGAATCACGGATGTGTGAAAATAACATTTTCCAGTGGAACCTCGAGAAGATGATCGACGCCAACGGCAACGCGGTCACCTATAAATATTTTAAGGACGGCAATCAGCGCTACCTCCAAGAGATAAACTACACGGCCTATTGCGGTACCGGAAATACAACCTGTTCGACGGGCGCCTATACGGTTCACTTCAATCTCAGTGAAAGGGACGACGCAACATCAACCGGAAGGCCGGGATTTCTTGTGGAAACAAGGTACCGGCTCGCCTCGATCGAAGTTATTTTCAACGGCGCACTGGTGAGGAGTTATAATTTAGACTATAACTATGGGCCCTTCGGCAAATCCCGTCTTAGCAGTATTATACAACGCGGTGACGACGGCTCGGAATTCAATAGACACTCTTTCGATTACCATGATGATGAACGCGGGTTTGCTGGTGAGCTTGAATACTGGGATTATGGTTGTTCTCTGGGCAATTCGATATCAACGAGCTTCGGTGCCTCCCTTAACCTTGGCTTTTCTCCGCTCTCTTTCAATCAGAAAAGCTTCTCATTCGGCGGAAAGGGCGGATTCAATATAGAAGATAAGAACCAATTTAGAGCATTCATCGATATCAACGGCGATAATCTTCCTGATATTGTTAATGTAATTGGTCCTAGTGTAAATTATCAGCGGAACTTGGGCGAAGGCAACGGCTTTGCCGATGCAAAAACAATAACCTTCAGTACTCCAAACCTCAGCCATGATTCTTCCGTCAGCTATAGCATAGGTCCTACGGTACATGCATGGATTATTAGTTTATTCGCCGACTTTAGCTGGGGATCGACTACAACCAACAGCTATTTCAGCGATGTTAACGGCGACGGTCTCGTCGACTTTGTGAAGGATGGCACGGTGTTATATAATAAACTTGACCCAAAAAATAATTACGAACCGACTTTAGATGATAAACTTCCATCGTATACAGAAACCGCAGTCGACTACGTGGAAGGGGATAGCGCCAATCTCGACAGCGTCGATTTAGGCCAGGTGCCCTCGAATGATCGTCAGTTAAAACAGTATTATCGCGAAGATCCGATCAGGGTATGGGAGGCGCCGTATATGGGGCTCGTCAAAGTCACCGGCGATATGCAGCTCCTCGATTACAAACCGGCGGGCGAAAACTATACGACTAGAGACGGGGTGGAAGTAAGCATTCATAAGAATAAGAAGCTCCTCTGGTCTGCGGATATAAAGGCTGATAATTTTGGTTCTAACGGGAAAACGCCGTTCGGCATTGACGATATCTGGGTCGAACAGGGCGACAGGATATACTTCAGGGTCAACTCCATCATTGACGGAGCCTACGACATAGTCGAATGGAACCCGACGATAGAATACTTGGGCGTTGCCGCGGACCAGGTCGATGAAAACAACCTCCCCGTATATCGATACTCGGCAAGTAACGACTTCAGTATAGCCACTGATATGGATAATTATTTCTCCGTGCCCTACGGGGGGCCTGAGGGGACGGGTGACAAACCAAAAATCTCGGGACAATTCATCAAGGAGAGCGAAACCTCCGATGATATCACCATCGAAATAATTCGATTGGATGCTGAAACCGGCAACGAAATACCGTTATATACAAAAACCATATTAAGGGATAACACATCTTATGACAAGGATAGTCCTCTTCTCATCGATATTGATGTGGATGATTTATACATCTTTTATTACCAAGACCCGGATGGGAAATGGATACTCAAACCAGACAAAATACTCTGCAGACTTTCCTCAGATACCCCGATTGACTGGAGCGGGGTATCCCTCAAGCCGGTGTTGAGCTACAGCATGATAGAGATCTATACCGTGACCGAAGCGGGTGTAGTAACAACGGCCCAGCCGTGCGGCGACTGCACCTACAAACTTCCGGTCACCACCCGTTTCTTTCCTGAGCACGACCGGATTCCAATCGAGCCGTATGTTGTTACCAAGGGGGGTAACGTTACCGTTCATTATAACGCTCAGAAGCGTCTCCCTATGATCGATAATTATGAATCAAAGGTGACCCTTGCCGTTAAGCGTTATAGTTCCGGAGGGCAATTACTCGATGTGGATAAAGAAAGTGCCGTGATAACCGGCGATCAAAACCCGCAATCCATCGAGCTTAAAGAGGACTATTACGTTAGTCCGGGTCAAAAGCTCTATTTTGTGTGCGCTTCCGACCGGCACGATATTGAGGAGCAGGTTCTGATCGGTCTTCCCATGATAACCTATCAGGACGACACCACGTACGACGCCTCCGGAGCGGTTTACACCGCCAGAGAAGAACAACACCTCTTGAGCGGCGGCTACCGCTCCTGGTACTATGGCCGTTGGAACGGCGAGAAAGAATTTGATCCGTCGCTGATGACGACAAATGAAAGTTTAAAGTCTCTGGCAGATAACCCGCCGACATACGATGATCCGAATATCGACCTGATTCGAGAGAAGATAAGTCTCATTCCCGCCATGGCGCCGTTATCCGAACCGGCTTCGAATAGGACTGAAAACGATTTACCGAAGCCGCCGACATTTGATTTTTCCGCTGAAACGAAGGGCATCTGGCATGGCAATGATAAGGACTGCTGGATATTGCCAGACAAGATGAGCTCAACACGGGTAATAAAAAAATACATCCCGGAAGCGGAGGAAACAGAGCCCGGTTCCGGTGTTTCAAATGTAACATTGGACTCATTGAGTATAGCCCGGGGAAGGGGCGTTAGCAAGTACACAAATTCATCTTTCATAGGAGCGGGCGGAAATGTAGGCTTTGTCGGTATCGCCTTCACAAACGGCACCATGGACACGCTGATCGATTTCTTCGATATGAACGGCGACCGCTATCCGGATATTGTCACCAGCGGGCGGGTGCAGTATACCAGCAAAAACGGTTCACTCGGGAATTCCAAATCGGTTGATTTCGGCAGCATCCGTCCCGTGAGGCACAACAGCAGCCTGAACATTGACGCGTCAGTAACATACAATTCAGAGGCCAAACCGGTTGAGACCGAAGTCCGGGGAAATGGAGAAGTCAAGGGGCATAAGAATAGCTCGATTTCAAGAGGTAAAACCGTTACTGAGAGCGATTTCATAGACGTGAACGGCGACGGCCTCCCTGACCGCGTGTATATAATCGGAAACCCCTATTTGGGTCCGGTCGAGACGAAAGTAAGATATAATCTGGGATACAGCTTCAGCGGTGAGCATTCTTATGACGACACCAGTTTTAGAGTGAACAAAACAGCCACGGTATCGGGTGGAGGCGGTATCGGATACTATTCTGATAAAAACGCCTACGGTGGAGGTGTATCCGGCAATCTGACGATGTCAGGGCTTGAGGTGGATTATATTGACATCAACGGCGACGGCCTGCCAGACAGGGTTTCCCGACTGCTTGATGAATATGACCCCAGAAATATTTCTGGCAATATAAAAGTGCAATATAATAACGGTGGCACATTCGGGGTTGAACAGTACCTGCCAGGATCCATTCCTGCTGCTCCTTTATCGCTCAACATAACAGTTATGGGCAGCCCCTCCGCATACTTTACGGTTTCTATTCCTATTTGGGTGATCATTCAGATTGGATCAATACAGATAAATCCGGGAATCAATGCCGGCGTCGAGGTTGACGACACGACATTTAATCTTGAGGACATAAACGGAGACGGACTTCCGGACCATGTTAGCCAGGTCGGCGGGGTGATCTGGGCCAATATGAATAAAAACGGAAAAACAGATCTCCTTAAAGAGGTAAGAAGGCCCATGGGGGGCGTTATAGAGATAGATTACGATTCGGTGGGCAATACCCAGGATATGCCCGATCGCCGTTGGGTGATGTCGCGGATTAAAGTGACCGACGGAATGGGGGACACCGAAGGACATGTGTATACGACTCAGTATGAATATCAAAACGGCAAGTATCTCCGCGGTGAGCGCGAGTTTGTCGGGTTTGAGAGTGTCACAGAATCAAGGGATGACGACAGCTCCGCCGAGCGACACTATATGAACGAAAACATATATCAGAAGGGAATTGAATGGATATCGATCATCAGAGGAAGAGATTCGGATGGCGTCTATTCTATTAATAGAAAGAACTATATTTTGAAGGATAATACAATTAATAATAATCCAATCAAAAATTCCAGGATTTCCCAACTGGTGAAAGACGAAACGTTCCACCTTGACGGTTATAGCGGAGACATCGATATCAATAACCTGCCAAGTGATTCATTTGATATTGCCGTCAGCCATGAATTCGAGTATGACAGCTATGGCAATGTGACGCACTTCACCACCAGCGGCACCAACATCGATCCGGTCGATGCGATGATACAGTACGCCTACAATCAACCGCGCTATATCATGAACAGGCCCCGAGCCATTGTGGTAACCGGCAATGGCGACCTCTATCGCCGCAGGACCGGCCTGTACGACTCTAAAGGGAACCTGTGCGAGTTACGGGCGTACCAGAACAGCGGCGCTGCTGCGGTGACCAGGATCGGTTATGACCAGCTCGGAAACGTAATAAACGTAACCGGCCCGGCCAATGCCAAGGTTCAACGCTACAGCCTCATCTACACCTACGACGACGCGGTTCGGACCTATGTCACCGGCATACGCGATTCTTTTGGTTATACATCATCTTATTCCTACGATTATAGATACGGCGTGCCCCTGATAACCATGGACACCAACCGTCAGCGGATGCTCTATAATTACGATCATTTCGGCAGGCTGATAAGTGTTTACGGCCCCTATGATACCGGTTCTCCGATACCCACCATAACGGTGACCTATAATCCGGAGGGGTCATATCCCGTGTGGGCGCTTGTGCGGAACAAGGCGCGGCCCGAGGCGCTTGATACCGTTGACACTGCGGTCTTCAAGGACGGACTCCAGCGGGTTATCCAGACCAAGAAGAGCGCCGAGGTGAACGGTGCGACAAGCGTCATCGTATCCGGCAAGATCGTATATGATGTAATGGGAAGGGTGAAATTCGAAGGCCAGCCGGCGCCCAGCAGTGACAGCATCACCTTTTACAGCGACATCGGGATGACAAATTCTACGGAATACTTCTATGACGCGATAGGACGGAACACCGAAATACTGTATCCGGATGGATCTCAAATCAAGATGGAATACGGTTTTGACAACGGCTACTTCACGGTTCACACCTGGGACCAGAAGGATAAGGAGAAAAGAGTATACAAGAATGCCCGGGAGCTCATCACCCGCATGGAAGAGCTCAATAACGGGGAGTGGATAAAAACCGAGTATGCCTATAATCCCATGAACGAGATTACCCAAATAACAGACGATCGCAACAACAAGACCGCGATCACCTACGACTATCTGGGGAACCGCACCAGCATAGATAATCCCGACACGGGTCTTGTCGAGTATATCTATGATACGGCGGGAAACCTCACGCGGAAGTTTACGCCCAATCTGAGCGACCGCGGCAGGCATATCAACTATTACTACACCTTCAACAGGCTCGAGCGCGTCGATTATCCATTCGGGGATGACATATATTACACCTACGGCGGTCCGGGAGCCGGATACAACCGCGCAGGAAGAATTCAATCGATACGGTGCGGCGACATACGGGAGGAACGTTACTACGGGAGGCTCGGCGAGTTGACCAGGAGCGTACGCTCCATAAACACGGCGACCTTCGGCATCCGATTCCAGTCCTATGTCACCGGGTACAAATACGACAACCTGGGCAGGCTGGAGCGCCTGGTATATCCAGACGGCGAGGTGCTCACCTATGCCTATGACGAGGGCGGGCTTCCGGACAACGCCATGGGCATGAAGAACGAGCAGCGCCTGAATTACATCGTCAATATCGACTACGACGAGTTCGGCCAGCGGACCATGATAGCGTACGGGAACGGGGTGACCACCGTATACGAATATGATGATGACATGAGACGCCTCATCAAACTTCGCTCAACCCGGGGGGAGGCGGTGCTGCAGAATATCGAATATGGGTATGATAATGTCGGCAACATCATCTCGCGGAACAACAGGGATTTCAAGACCGGCGAAGGTTCCGATAACAGCGCCCACCAGAGCTACGGCTACGACGATCTGCACCGGCTTGTCAATTCTACTGGAACCTTTACCAATAGCGCCGGGGTCAACGAATATACGAATGAAATCAACTATGACAGCATCGGCAACATACTGCTGAAAATACAGACCAATACTTTTACCCCCGAGGGTGGAAGCGGTGGAAGCGGGGTTGATATTCCCGAAACGAACTACACCTACAATTATGTCTACGGAAGCCCGAAACCGCAGAAACCGCACGCCGTCACCTCCACCGGTAGTACAACGTATAAATACGACGCCAACGGCAACATGACGGCCGCGACCGGGCTCGACTTTAATAGAATCATCACCTGGGATGAAGAGAACAACATGACCGGGACGAAGGACAACGAAGGTTCAACCGTGTATAAATACGACTACAGCGGCGACCGCTTCCTCAAGAGCGGCGGCCTTGGAGAGACGGTATACGTGAATACCAATTACTCGGTCCGGAACCGATCGGTCATATCAAAGCACGTGTTCGCCGGTAACATCAGGGTGGCTTCAATCGTATTTTCCGGCGACGGCGACCCGGCTGTCTACTACTATCACGGCGACCATCTCGGCTCGTCGTCCGTGGTCACTGCTCAGGACGGCTCCTTTTATGAGGCGCTGGAATACTTCCCCTATGGCGAGACCTGGGTGCAGAAGCAGGCAACCACTGGCACCATGCCCTACAAGTTCACGGGCAAGGAGCTCGATCCTGAGACCGGGCTCTACTACTTCGGCGCGCGCTACTTTGATCCGAAGCTGTCGCGGTGGATCAGCGCTGATCCGATACTGGCCAAGTATCTGCCGACAGTAAATCAAGATAATGAACAAAACCTGCCTGGCATGGGCGGGGTATTTAATCCAATCAACCTTGATTTGTACTGCTTTACTCATCAAAATCCTATCAAATATATTGATCCTGATGGCAGATGGTCAAAGGAGTCTCATAAATATGTATTTATAAAAATCCTTTTGAAGTATGGCATTAAACCTGAAATTGCAAAAGCGTTAGGCGAAGCCAATGCAGGTATTGATGCAGTTGTAAAAGGATCAACAACATATGCTAGAGTTAATCCAGATTTGCATAGGAGCAAATTATCGCAAAAACATGATACAATATCAGGAGAAGAGAAGTATGCAAATACTCCTGATGCACAATTAATACAAGATGATAATACTTATATGGGTAATTTGGAAGCAAGTGCCGCGACGTCATTAAATAATATTTTAAATAATAATTCTAATTCTTTAGCTCAAAGTGATGTAGATAATATTGCTAAGTTTTTTCATGCAACAATGGATAGGCAAACTCATATAGGTGAGCATAATGATGAAACAGATTCAATTTATGATAAAAATGGGAATAGTAGAATCCAAGCATCTAACATGATAGATGATTTAACAAATAAATTAAATGCAATGACTAAAAAAAATATAAGTTTGAATGATAAACAAAAGGCGGAAATATTTAAAAAATGTAACGAGAAATTTAAAAATAATGAATAAATATTTAGATTATTCAAAATGTATTTTAATATTGAATCCAACAAAAATATGAAGAGCATTTAATAAAATCTGTCATGAAAAACAGTATAATCATCATATCAATATTTTTCATCACTGTAACAATAAACACCCAGTGCAAAAAAGATAATTCAATTCTCCCTTTCCTTGGATGGAAGTACGGGATCACGGCACTGGGAGACCGTATCGTCACCTCGGTGGACACGCCCGTGCAGGTGGTGCTCAAAGTGAACAACCTCTATATGGGGAAGGCGGAGTTCTTCATCGACGCCATGCCGGCGAACGGCAAACTCGAGCAGAGCCCCATCAGCAACAACGTCTTCACCTACACCCCGGCCTCCGGCTACAGCGGAAGCGACTCGATCGTATTCTACGCCACCTACGGCCGGCAGGTGAGCAATGAGGCGGTCATCGCCATTCAGGTGAGGGACTTTCCGGTCGCCTATGACAGCTCCGTGTCCACTCCCACGGATACGCCCCTGGATATTACCTTGAACGCGGACGGCGTTTCGCTCAGCTATTTTATCGAGACCAGCCCGTCCCACGGATCGCTTGAACAGACCCCGGGCAATCCGGCGCATTGGACCTACACGCCGGAAGCCGGTTACATCGGCAATGACAGTTTCACCTTTTACGTGTATGACGGATTCTATTCCAGCAACATAGCCGGCGTTGACATTATCGTGGGAATTACCAATACGCCGCCGGTCGCCAATGATGTATCCGTGCAGACCGATGAAGACTATGCAGTGGTCATCACCCTGGACGGCTCCGACGCAGACAACAATCCCCTCGAGTATGAAATAATACAGGGACCCGCTCACGGTACCCTGGGCGATATTTTCAACACCAACCAGTGCCAGTACACCCCTGATGAGAACTTTAATGGATCAGACTCTTTCACCTACCGCGTCAACGACGGCTATAGCGACAGCAATATCGCCACGGTTGAAATAACCGTTCAGCCGGTCAACGACCCTCCGGTTCCGGGGAGCGATCCCATGCTGGTCGCCGTTCCATTTGGCGGTACTATTACCTTTCCTCTCGATGTGTCTGATCAGGCGGACGAAGACTACAACCTCACCAGTGTCAAACCGCCCATGCAACCACCAACAAGTGGAACTCTTGAACGTCAAGGGGAGGCGGGCTGTACGTGGAAATATACCCATACAGGATCTGATTATGGTCAGGATTACGCCCGTATAGAGGTACTTGACACTAATGGAGGTTCCTGTGTGGTCAATATCACTTTCGTCATTGTGCCGACAAACGTCATCTTTGTGGATGCCAGCGTACCCTTCGGCGGTGACGGCACGTGCTGGGAAACCGCTTTCAACAGCATAGCCGATGCTGTCGACGCGGCTAATCCGGCTACTCTGACCCAGATATGGGTCGCACGGGGGACCTATCGCCAGAGCGAAGGGGACACCTTTGTGGTCTGGTTGAGAGAGAATGTCCATATATATGGCGGCTTTAAAGGTGATGAGTGGTCTTTGTCACAGCGCAACAGCAATCCGGCATCCAATGGCACCATATTGGACGGAAACGGAACGGCGTATCACGTTATATCCGCTTACGATCCTAATGCAACGCCCGGCGCCTGCACCACGGGAAATTGCGTTATAGACGGTTTTACCGTGCAGGGCGGCAAAGCAGAGGGAAGCAATCTCTTGTATGAGGACAGCGGCGGCGGCATGCTCATTAAGGACAGCAGCCCAACGGTACAAAACTGCATTTTTATCGACAATTCCGCCACCCTCAACGGCGGCGGCATCTGCGTTCTCGATGAGTCGAGTCCTCTTATTACACAGTGCGCCTATAGGAATAACGAGGCCGGATATGACGGCGGCGGACTCTATATACGAAATCCCGTAACCGGGAACATGGAGAATCCGGATATCAGCAATTGCAATTTTATGAGCAACAGCGCCGGATTCGACGGCGGCGGACTCTATACCTATGTGAATACCAATGCAACAGTCGATAATTGTATTTTTACAAACAACAGCGCGGTTGAGTACGGCGGCGGCATCTGCAATTACGGGATTTCCTCATATAGCGATTGCAGGATAGAGAACAATAACGCCGGAATAGACGGCGGCGGATTATGCGACCGTATCGGCCAATCAACCTTTACCGATTCTATTATTTCCTATAATGAGGCAAACAACAACGGAGGCGGAGTATTTCTGTACAGCCAGTCCATTTTCAGCGGATGCAACATAAACGGGAACAGTGCCGTCAATGGCGCAGGCCTTTTTATAGAGTGGGGTTCGAATGTCGTTTTTGA
>MIBH01000050.1:504-595 GCA_001829455.1 Spirochaetes bacterium RBG_13_51_14 | reverse complement strand
CGGGGGAATCTACTATGCGGCAAATCCCGCCACTATCGGGCCATCTACCTTTGAAGGCAACTATGCCGGCAACGAGGCCTCACCCGGGTCC
>MIBH01000050.1:0-107 GCA_001829455.1 Spirochaetes bacterium RBG_13_51_14 | reverse complement strand
GATAATAGAGCGGCCGGTAACGGCGGCGGCATCTACTCGGCCGGGAGCCTCGTCCTCGGCGGCGGCTTTACTGTAGACGGCAATAGCGCCGCGAACGGCGCCGGCCT
>MIBH01000049.1:10691-11273 GCA_001829455.1 Spirochaetes bacterium RBG_13_51_14 | reverse complement strand
CCCGATCGTGGCGCCGATCAACGGCACCGTGATCGTGCGGGCGATAGAACCGGGGCAGGCGGTGCTGAACGCCACGGCGATCCTGGTGCTGTCCGACCGGCTCATTGTGAAGGCCGATGTCGATGAGACCGATATCGGCAGGGTCAAAAGGGGCCAGCGCGTCATCATCGAGCTTGATGCGTATCCGGACGTTCAGGTAAACGGCCGGGTGGATCTTATCGAGTACGAATCAAAAATCGTAAATAACGTCACCATGTACGAGGTGAACATCGTTCCTGACAGGGTCCCGGAGATTTTCCGCTCCGGGATGACCGCCGATATCAGTATTATTGAAAAAACAAAGGACTCGGTTCTGCTTGTTCCTTCGGATTCGATACTGAACGAGAATCAGGAATATTATGTGTGGCTCATTACCAGCAAGAACAAGAGGCCCATAAAAAAAGTAATACAGATCGGCATATCCGATGACCGGAATACCGAGATTGTTTCAGGTGTCGGCGAGAAAGATAAAATCGCCATCATGGCACAGAAGATTCCCCTGGAAGCCAAGCAAGAGACCAATCCATTCATGCCCACGAGAAA
>MIBH01000049.1:0-10679 GCA_001829455.1 Spirochaetes bacterium RBG_13_51_14 | reverse complement strand
AAAATGAGTCATGATTGAGCTGAGAGATGTATCTAAAATTTATGATACGGGCAAGGTCCAGGTTCATGCACTGAAAAAGGTATCCCTGAGGATAGAGGAAAGGGAATTTGTCGCGATCATGGGGCACTCAGGGTCCGGGAAGTCGACACTTCTCAACATCCTCGGCTTTCTGGACAAGCCGGACGAGGGGTCGTATCTCCTTCACGGCACGGATATCACCACGCTGGGCGACGACGAACTGTCCCTTTTGCGGAATAATATCGCGGGTTTCGTATTCCAGCAATTCAACCTCCTCCCGCGCATGAACTCACTGGATAACGCGGGTCTACCCCTGATTTACGCGGGCAGGAAGGATTTCAAATCCGCCGCCAAGGAGAAGATCGCTCAGGTGATGCTCGCTCACCGCGAAAGTCATTTCCCCAATGAGCTTTCCGGCGGGGAGCAGCAGCGGGTCGCCATCGCCCGCGCCATCGTCAACAGGCCGCTGATTCTTTTTGCGGATGAGCCCACGGGAAACCTCGACTCAAAAAGCGAGGAGGAGATTCTATCGATACTCGAAGATCTGCACCGAAGCGGGATCACCATCATCATGGTGACCCACGAGATGGAAATAGCGGCGCGCGCCGGGAGAATACTGCGGATGCGGGACGGGGAGATCATCTCGGATGAGATCGTACGGAAGAAAAAGATGATCCGCACCCGCGCCGGCATGTCGATCAAGGATATCCTGGGGAAAAAACACTCGGCATTCGGCACGGCCGAGTTCGCCGATTATTTCCACCAGGCGGTATCCTCGATCGTGTCGCATAAGCTCAGGTCAATGCTCTCGATACTGGGCATTCTTATCGGCGTCGCAGCCGTGATATCGATGGTCGCCCTGGGGGAAGGGGCCAAGGAGTCCATCACCCAGAGCCTGAGCTCGCTCGGCTCGAATCTCCTGACCGTGCGGACCGGATCGCACCGGCAGGGCGGAATCGCGCTGCAGACAGGACTGGTGACCCGCCTCACGATGGATGACGCCAGGGATATATCCCGCATGAATGAAGTGCGGCGCGTCTCGCCCTCGGTCATCGGCCGGGCGCAGGTGGTGTTCAATAACAGGAACTGGAACACGCAGCTCTGGGGAACAGGAGTCGATTACGCGACCATGAGGGCCGCCGTTCCGATCAGCGGACGTTTTTTTACCGCGGATGAATTGAAAGTCAGGAAGAAGGTCGCCATTGTGGGCGCCACGATAATAAAGGAGCTGTTCGGGACAATGAATTCCGTGGGCCAGACAATAAAAATAAACCGCATCAATTTTAAAATAATCGGGATCCTTCCCGTGAAAGGCGCCTCATTCTTTCATGACCAGGATGACGCGATCGTGATACCCGTGACGACGGCGATGTACCGGGTGCTCGGCAAAGAATACGTCGACTTCATCGATGTTGAGGTGAGAAACCAGCAGATGATAGACCAGGCGCTGTCGGCGATCCGGAACCTCATTATCAAGCGGCACCGACTTAACCCGGATGACCAGGACTCCTTCGAAATAAGGGATGTGTCCGAGATCCGGGATCTGATGACGCAGACCACCATGACCATGAGCCTTTTGCTGGGCATTGTCGCTGCGATATCCATCCTGGTCGGCGGGATCGGCATCATGAACATCATGCTGGTATCCGTCAAGGAGCGCATCAAGGAGATCGGGCTCCGAAAGGCCATCGGCGCGCGGCGGAAGGACATACTGGTTCAGTTCCTCATCGAGTCGTCACTCCTGACGTTTTCAGGCGGGATCATCGGCATCTTCATCGGATGCGGCATATCGATCCTGATATCGCTGATGGCGCAGTGGTCGATCAGGATATCGCTTACCGCGGTAACGCTCTCCTCGATGGTCTCGATCATGATCGGTATCGGGTTCGGACTCTGGCCCGCCGTGCAGGCGTCGCGGTTGAATCCGATTGAAGCGCTGCGGTACGAGTAAAATCTGACAACAGGCCCGAAACGAGAATCAGACCAGTATATTTTTTTCATATCATCAAAAAAATTTTTGTATTTTTTCCCCGCTTTATGCTGCTCACCCGGTAAGCACCACATGCATACAATCATGCTTCGATACATTAGCGCATGTCCGTGAAGACCGACGGCCTCGTATTGACCGATCGGCATCACATGCATGGAATAGCGTGACGCACGAAACCCGCAATCAGGGGAAACGAATGCATACCGGTGCTGGGAGAAATTCAATTATCGTTAATACAAAAATCTGGAGGGAGAATGATATGAAAAATTTTCAGAAATTGCTCATGGTATCATGCATGATATCCTCTGCAGTATTATATTCATGCGGCAAGATCGGCACGTACAGTACACGGCCCACGCAGCTTGCCGTCGGTACAATCGTACATGATCGAACCAGGCCGGAGCCGGACCTGCACCCCCTGTTCAGTAAAACTCTGGGACAGACGGTTCCGTCATACCTGATGGGCTCGTACACTGACAGCACCGGGAGGACCATCATCACCGACTGGGACGGGGACGGCATCCCCAATGAACAGGAAGCGGCACTGGGGGGAAATCCCTATACCACCGATTATCCCCGGATCACGGTCCGGACGAGTCATCCCATCATCATGGAGATTGAATATAAAAGCACGGGACAGACGAAAATATATTCGGAGACGATCAGCGAGGAAAACACCAGGATAACGAAATCGAAGAACATGGATGAGACCCACTATGCGAAGGTAAACGAGAAGACCACCCCTTATGTGGTCAAGGAGAGCGACTCCGCCGGGGGAAGCAACGCCAACTCATACGGATACAACTTTTCCGACGAGCTGTCGACGAACAGCAGCTTTAATTTCGGCGTGATGCAATTATACAGCATGGGGGCGGCAGCGGGCTTCACCCAGAAGACGACCAGAAGCGAGAACTGGAGTTTTTCCAACAGCTTCAACCGCTCGTCAATGAGCGAAAGGACGGTGTTTGATGATGTCAATTTTGTGGACAACATGGACGGGAGCGGCATCGAGCTCAAGGACACGAAAGTGATGGAGATGGAGAACAAATACCGGAGAAGCGAGATCTCAAGCGACGAAATAAGCTACGGGCCCGACGCCGGCATCGTGCGGACGGCCATGTATTTCAAGAACGAGTCGGGCGACATTCCGGTGAAGATTTCGCACGTGCAGTGCACCCTGCTCCTGAAGCTCCCCAGCGGCAAACTCGACGCGCTGGCCACTTTCCCGCTCCAGTTTGAGGACGGACGTCCCTTTGAGGTTGAGATCGGCGGCGGTGATGAAACAACGCCCTTCGCGGTCGTCGTTGACAGCCTCAACACGGAAAAAATCAGGCTGGCGCTCAGAAATGGATACATCCCGGTGATCAGTACGTTCAGTTACGACATGACCCTGGTCGATGATTCATGCTATCAGCCGGGAATCGATAACCTCACGCAGGTGGAGGAGGGGGCGAAGGGACGCACCGCGGTCGTCAGGACCGTGTCACCCAACCGGCGGGACATCTACCGCGTCGCATCCTTTGATGTTGATGAGAACGGGGAGATGACGCCCGGTATCTCGCTGAAAAAGGCGCTTTTCAATATTTTCCGCTCGCCTCTCAAGGGCGGGGAAAACTGGGTACACGATGCGAAGAACAGGGATCTGACGGTTCAAAAGGAAGGGCTCTGGTGGCATGAAGCGTACGCCGGCGATACAACAGAAGACGGGCACGAGTATCGCTATTCCAGCAACGTGGATGGGAACGAGTGGGATTATTTTGCCACGGAGGTAAAGACCTATACGGATGAGTTCAACAATCTCAGACGGATAGAGACGATCAAGAGGATCGGCAACGATCGGGACGTTTTCGGAAATTATATCAACCAGAAATACAATCCCTTTAACAAGAGCGATAACACCAATTACGACGAGAACGAGCCCCTATCATCCGATGAGCTGCTCAAGAGCAAATACTGGGTGATACTGCACAACGGCAAGTTTTACGAAGGGGATATCAACGATCCCATCTGGGCCGGCGACCGGTATGAGATAGTATTGTTCAACATCCAGGATTTCATGGAGCACTTCGACCTTTTCGTGTATACGCCGCTCCAGAGCGGGGAGCTGATGCGCTTCGATACGCGGTGGAACGCGCTGGTCGACAGCGGCGAGGAGCTGGCGCGGTCCGTCAGTCTCGGCACCGTCTACAAGGGCGATGTGGTCAAGCTTGACGTGTACCTGAAGGAATCCCGGTTTCTCTTCGACGGCACGGTTGACGAACGCTCAGGCGGCGGGGTCCCGCGTCCGATCGAACCAGGCGCGGAAACCTCTCCGCAGGCTTGGTGGGATTTCAGGTACACCACCGAGCCGACCGAAGCGGAACCGAACGGCATTCCGGCAAGCTTCAGCCATAAGGCGGAAGGAAGCGTGAACAGTTTGAAAGTCCATATCGATGATTCGCGGTACGCGCGGTATTACATCATCAAGATCACCGAACGGAGGCCGCTAAACAACATATCCCGGATGGTGAAAGTGAGCGCAAGGGATCTGAAAAAATTCGCCAATGACACATACCTGAACAGCAAGACGATTGACGTCAATGGGATTCCCCTGGGGTTGATCACCGCTTCCGACTTTTCTGTCGACGTTTTCGCCCGCGGCGTAAATTACGACGTCGATGTTGAAACGCCGAGCAATACCAACGGCTCGATCGAATCGAGGGCGGATGTGTATGACGCCACAAATTCCGCTCCATCAAAGAATTTCAATTTCAGCGTGATGAGCCTGTATAAAAACACGCTCCATGTGCGCATCAGCGAAATACCCAACGCGGAGTATTTCCTCATCCGCTGTTATGGACCGCTCAATCCCGTTTATAACAGCGTCAATACGCACTTCAAACAGGTGCGCGGTCACTGCGGTTTGAATATGATCGAGCTGGATCATCCCTACAACGGACTGGATGAAGCTCCTGAGCCGGGCGTATATGAAGTAAAAATCTATTCGGTCAACAAGAACTGTTACAGAGGAATCGATGAGATTGAGGAGGTCATTGCAAATACTGAATCGAACATGGGATCGGTTTATGTGAATGTCGAGTATGATCAGTATCGATTCCAGCGCGTCATGACGCCCTTCAAATGGGTGCCTGAATCGGAACGGGACACTAATCCAGCGGCATATACCCGGTCGTTCGGACTCAATGCCGTGGACCTTGAAGTGAACTTCAACGAAGGTTCGGGCTGGTGGAGGCTCAAGCTTGCCAATGACGACCTCGGCAAAGAGGGGAGGGAGATCGACTGCCGTTTCTCGAGCATTGTGGAAAACCACCGGGGACAGCACTTCGTCATTTATTTCGCCCCGCCGGCGGGACAGGCCAATCCGTTCCATAACGTGTTCAGAAGCAGCGACGACCAGGTAGACCTGTATATCCGCACGGTTGCCGAAAACCGGTATCGGGACACCTTCTGGATGAAGAACATCAACATAGACCCGGGATACCGGGATGATGTCAACTGCATCGTCACCGGACCGCTCGAGAGTGATTTTAAAGAATACTGGAACCGGCTCGACGAGACCGATGCGTCCCGGTTTGAAGAAACCGTCGCGAAACGGCGTATAGACTCCCCAAGCGAGTTCGCGGCGAGTCCCATGGGCCTGTTCGAGAAGGTGAGGAGCGGCACCGCCTATTTCTTCTCACCCATGGAACAGAGAAAATACCTGGTGAGCGCCATCATAGAACAGCCTGACAAACTAGTGGAAACGCCTCCAGCGAAGCTCGATCTGCCGGCATTTAAGGTGGCGCCCGGCAGTGGCTGCATCC
Source organism: Spirochaetes bacterium RBG_13_51_14 (assembly GCA_001829455.1). Taxonomy (GTDB): domain Bacteria; phylum Spirochaetota; class UBA4802; order UBA4802; family UBA5550; genus RBG-16-49-21. Next base: position 4,868 of record MIBH01000049.1, on the reverse strand, counting down.
ATATAAGTAAGATCGAGTCACGCTATGCTGAATTCTTCGAGGTGTGGTGGAAGAAATTCGACCGCGAAGCAGCGTATCAGCATCCCCTGACCCTGGACGCGGTCAAGTGGGACGGCGCGAACAGCGCCCCCCTTGCAGCGGACCGTTACAACTGGGATGTCGGGCAGGTGTATGCAGAGAATGACTCCTCCTTCAACTATGTCATTCCAAATTGCGAGCCGCACCAGTACTATGTCGTAGCGGTCGTGGGGAAAAGCACGCCCCTGAACGGTACCAGCGACGCGAAGTTCGCTTTTGACAGAAACGGCTCCGGAGACAATATCAGGTTCATCATGCCGTATCCGAAGGAGGCACCCCGGGAACAGCCGTACATGGCCCTCGGCGTGAATAAGCGGGCCATAATCGTGAAACTGAACTCCGAGTCCAACCAGTGCCGGTATGTCATACAGTGGAGGGAAAGGGATAAAACAGATTACCCCTGGTCGTCGATTGATACGTACGACGGCAGCAATGAGAGCCTCGCGTGGAACGGCGTAACCTATGAGATCAGAAACTTGAACCCCAGGACGGTGTACACGGTCAAAGCCTGCGCCGCCACACTGAATAATCTCTATGGTCCTGAAGCATCAATGGACATCGAGACAGGCGTGGAAGGGGGCATCGAGTGGAAAATTAACTGGGACAGGCCGATCACGGAATATATCTGGGAGGAGGATAAATTAAGCAGATGCCTTGACGCCTCGATCTTTATCACAGTAGGCGAGCTACCGGTCGGGACATCCTATTACACCATTCAAGGCACGATAGAATGTAATCTCCGTTCCCCGACCATAAATTATCACAACATCTACCTGTTGCTTCTCAATCTGTCCGTGGAAACGCATGAGTTTGATGAACGCGTCCCCTGGGATCAAACGAAAACCACGCTCTATGCCTTTACGCCGGTGAAAGTCCGGCTGGGGATATTCACAATAATGTACTACAATAACTTCATGGTGCGCGGTACAATTAAAGCTTATAATGTTAATAATGTGGAAATTACCCCGAGGGACCCGGTTACCGGCCGGTTTCAGGATGAGCTGTCGTGGCAGTTCGAGAAGTGCCCGCAGCCGCCCGAAAAACCGAAGTAAGATGATCCTGTATTGAAGGTGTAATCGTGATAAACGGCGCTGATGGCCGGCGTTCGCCTGCCATCAGCGCCGCGCCTCATGGCGGAGAACGCCTCCCCATCAATGCATCTTCTCTTCATACGCGCGGAAGACCTTGAAGAGAAGCGGCGACAATGCATCGGCCATTCTGAAGCATTATCATCCTGTCTGATAATTTTTCGGTTTTTGCCGGACACTCACGGAAAATAATAGCTTTTTTGATGAATCGGCATTATAATTCTTTTGTGGCACATGTGCGCACCAAAAACCTCTTTTTCATTTCAAACCGGATAAGAATTGAACGTAATATACAGGATGTTAATCGCAGATGATTGACGCTATAAACATGATCGAGAAGATGAATTATTTCGGGGAGCGAGGGATTCCTTTTCTCTTTATAATAGATTTCGATGCGGCCAGGCCCGTTATCATGCCTCTGGCTGATGCCCGTGATCATGATATTTTGTATTACATAGATGGAATCAGCAATTTTGACGACAAGCCGATAAACAGAAACGGATTTATTTTCGAGAAATATCCAATGCCCTTTTCCCGATATAAAGAGGCTTTTGATTTCGTTGTTGAAAATCAGCGCGAGGGGAATTCCTATCTCCTGAACCTTACGTTCCCGACAAGGGTGGTTACCGACCTGTCTTTCCGTGAGATATTGTATGGCAGCACCGCGCGGTACAAGCTTTTCTTCAAGGATCAATTTATCGTTTTTTCTCCGGAGACCTTTGTTGCGATTGCGGACGGCGTCATATCATCCTGCCCCATGAAGGGGACTATCGACGCAGCGGTACCGGACGCGGAGAAAGTCATTCTGGCTGACGAGAAAGAATTCGCCGAGCACATCACCATTGTCGATCTGATCAGAAATGACTTGAATATTGTGGCGAAGGATGTCAGGGTGGAAAAATTCAGGTATATCGACAGAATTCAAACGCACAGCAAGGAGCTGTTACAGGTAAGCTCCCTGATTACCGGGAAGCTTGATAAGGATTATCGCAAGAGAATCGGCACGATCATGGCGTCGCTGCTCCCCGCCGGTTCGGTTACCGGCGCTCCGAAAAAAAAGACCGTGGAGATAATCAAAAAGGCTGAACAGTACGACCGGGGATATTATACGGGCGTTTTTGGATATTGCGACGGTGAGACATTGAAAAGCGCGGTGATGATCCGGTATCTGGAAAAAATAAACGGCGCAGTCTGGTATAAAAGCGGCGGGGGCATAACCGTATACAGCGATCCCCGATCCGAATATAATGAGCTGGTTGACAAGGTGTATGTGCCGATTAGTAGAATCAATAAAAGTTGAGGACGGCCGTCCGCGCAACCTAACGTTCCACAACAGGCGGATGAATTCAGCCCGTTCCGCTCTTTTCGGAAGGTCCGATCATATTGATCTGGGGGGAGTCCTGACGGTCCCTTCATCCTGCCGCAGCGGCGTCTTCAAGTGCAGGGTGGTGTATGCGCACGATATTATCGCGGTTGAATTTGTGCGGTACGAACGGAGGATAATCAGAAGCCTCAAGGCTGTTTATGATGACGTCATCGATTATGCTTACAAGTATGAAGACCGGGAATCCATACAGAAGCTGCTAGAGCAAAAGGAGGACTGCGATGATATCCTGATCATAAAGAACAACCTGGTTACGGATACCTCTTTCAGCAATATAACATGTTATGACGGAGATCGATGGGTTACGCCTTCGACCCCGCTGTTGAAGGGGACCAAGAGGGATTCGCTCCTGTCGGAAGGAATCATTGAAGAGGAAATCATTTCCGTCAGTGATCTGCGTCGTTTTTTCAGATTGAGTTTCATCAATGCGATGCTTGATCTGGGGGATTCCGTTATTGACATCGCCGATATTGTTCTATGATTTGTTACGGCAGATGAATTTGCATAATTATCTGTATGATCCTCAATTTTAATCCTTCAATGGTTTCCACCACGTAGCACCGAAAATCATGGTCATGATAATCGCCTTATAGGCGGAAATATTTTTCTTTTTTGCTATGGGGATTGAGACAAAAAGCTGGAGTGCATGCAGCCCAACACAGAGCAATACATCAATGATCCAGATAACAAAAAAGAATAAATTTTCAAAGGGGAAAATAATTCCAATCACAATATAAATCCAACCCACAATAGGGGTGATTTTAAGGATAGTATCTCTATTTTTTTTGTTCATATCACCACCTTCTAATTATATGTTTGGAGTGTGTCCCATGAATTTGGAAGCACTCCAATTCATTCCTGGATTGATCAGGGAAGAGAATTTTTTCCACCGGTTATGATTCGGATTTCTCCGGTCGTGCCGTCTACCTCCACATGATCGCCGGTATGGATTTTTTCATAGATATCGTCCGATCCGTATTCGATAACGGGGAATCCCCGGCCGAACCAGACGTCACCAATAACAGCTCCGGCAACGAGCAGCGAATCAGCCCTCTGGATGATCATGGCGGCGGGCGCTTCCCGGGCGAACATGAGCTCCACCAATGCGCCGCCGGCTCCCGTGGATCCGATACAGGCGGGAAAAACGAGGACCCTGTTTTTTACCTTCTGCCGGTACAGCTCATGATGCCGGTCCATAAAGGCGGACCGCATGCCGGGAAGAATATTGCCCCCCTTTGTGAACGCTGCCGTGAAGTTCATCGGCATTCTTGTGACAAGCGCTATTCCTTCCCCATGACCGTCAACCATCACACGACCTTTAATTGTATTCATCTTTCCACCCCGCATGCCTCGAGGCAATCATCTGTAGTTCCGTAATCCGCCCCTTTCAGATAATAAAAGCACTTGCCCGATGATGTTAGAACATGCTTGTTGCCGATGCGAACGGAAAGCGCCGTAAGGGGACAGTGATCGTAAATTGCGACGCCTGCTTCCATTACTCCGATGCCCTGTTCGGTCTTTTCAAACCGGGCTTTTGCTTCGGGGATCATGCAGAACCAGGTCGGCAGGCGCACCTTCTTTCCTTTAAATTGTCCGGATAAATCCATCGCTTCCTCGTACGTCATCTGTGGGCAGCCGAATACTACCGAGGTAGCACGTTCGGGCCGCCTCGTGCGCAGATCGTCGAGATCTTTCTGGGTAATGGTGATCGTGCTTTCCGGTTTGCCGTCAAAAGCTGTTTTCAAGTCAGGCGCTTCGGGAGTAAGCCCTTCGATGTGAAACAGCGCCACCCCTCCAGAAGCCGCCATGGCGCCGCCCATGTTTTTCAATTCAACCCGCGTAAACGGGTAGTGCTCAACCACCGGCACCTTATCAACCACCTTCTGACCCAGGATGTAACCCAGAGCACTGGCATCCATGCGATCGATTTCGAGTTTCACCATGAGCTGGCCGCGCCGGTTTTCATCAAGCAGATAACCGAATTCCGGGGTAACCCCCGTCAGGGCGGAACACATGTCGATGTTTATAGTGTTTCGGTTCGTGCGTGCGCCAAGTACAGAATTGGCGAACTGAACAGCGCTGGATTCAGCCCAGCCGAGCCTGTCGCCGAAGGCGGGAACATTTACGCTGTCATAACAAACACAGGAATAATTCGGCATGACGCCAATCTTCTGTAAACATCGTTCCAGGTAGTTCTGCTTTCCCAAGAGAATGCGGTTTATTATATTGAGATCATAGCCGGGCCGGGGATTACAACTGGTGGGCACTTTCACCCTGATCCCATCGGACACAATCTGCTCCAGGATATTATAATTACC
>MIBH01000048.1 GCA_001829455.1 Spirochaetes bacterium RBG_13_51_14 | reverse complement strand
ATTAGTGCGTGCAGAATTGTACAGTGGTTTTAAAAAAAAGTTGCTCTGACCCCGAAAGAAGTGAAAGTGAAAACGAAAGCAATATACTCCTAAGGATTATAAAAATAACCAGTCCCAATAATTTCTCTTACTCTGACCCCACCCCCAAGCAAAGTCAAGAATATAAAAAATGGCGGCACCTTTGTGCCGCTATTGAACAAATGCAAATATTCTATTTTTTCAACGTATTACGGCGTAATTGCAGCCGCAAGTTCCTCACAAATTACCGCCAGTTCCTTTAGCGTGGCGTGGTTCGGATAGTCCGTTGAATAATATGCCGAATCCCACATGGCGTCTCTGCTGAGAAGCTCGTACATCTGGGGAATGACCTCTTCAGCCAGGTCTCCCGGTATAAGCATATCGGTCAGATAATCCAGTATCTCCGGATTAACGGTACCGTCATGGTCATAATCAAGAAGCGCCTCGAGCACAACAACGAAATCACCATAATGAGTATTAAATGTTGTCAGAACTTCCGGCAGATAGTGGTTGAGGATGTCTCGCAGCTCGGTATTGGTCGTCCAGGCGCCGGTCTGATACCGGGTCATAAGAATACCCAGAGTATGGCGCAGGGCTTGACGGTCCGTAGACGACATGCTGGTGCCGGTGAGCAGATTGTTGATAATATGTATGAGCGTCCCGTGCGTGGACTCGTCACCTAACAGGTAATACTGGCTCGCCTGATCTCCCATCAGCTCGCCCAGGGCGTCGAGAAGCCGGTCGTAATTCGCCCATCCGCCAGGATCATGGTCGTCGATGAACTTGGAAAGGCCCCTGGTATTATCGCCGATGAGCTCATTCAACGCCACGGTCAGGTCCACACTGATCGGCGTTCCGCTTCTGCGATTGTTGAGATCCCAGAACATCCAGCCGTACCGGCTGCTGTTGAGCAGTTGATCGAACCGGTTGCTATAGAGCCAGGAACGGTTCGTGGGTGTGTACACCTCGCCCCGGTCGACCTGAATGCTTGTTATGATCTGTTCCAGGCCCTTTGACATATTTTCGAGAATACCGCTGCCGCCGTCGGCAACATCCCGATAGGGACTTGAAGGATCGTCATAATTCCCCATCCGCTGCAACAATGCCACAAGTTTTGTAACCAGCAGATTATTGTTTTCCGGATGAATGTCATCGACAAGCGCGGGAATAATCCCATTATAGTAGGTGCTGGTGGTCTGGTCCGCCAGAAAGCTTGGCAAGGTACGGAGCGCGCTCCGCGGCCGATAATCAACGCCTCCGCCCGAGATGCTCGGCTGAAGGTAATCGAACCGTGTATAGCCGTTGATGCTGGGCTCGGCCTCAAGCCGGGGAACCCAGCGGCCGGTGGAGCTGCTTCCTCCGGTGAACGACTCGGCATCAGTATAGTACCTCATGAGCGGCTTGCTCAAGGGTATCATGAGGCCTTCGAACAGGTCGGCAAGTGGGTACTTGTGCGTTGCCGTTGCGCTGTAGTTGTAGTCCGCCCCGCTCCCGGTCTGGTAATACGAGCCGTCCAGGAGTGTTCCGAGAAGGGAGATGAGGATCGGGAAGATTTTGCTCCGGTTCTGCCAGTGCGTGTTCGCCGGATCTCCGATGATGCTTGAGTCCGAGGCGATGGTGTTCTGAAAGTTGCTGCCAGTATTGTCCTGGGTCGGAAATGCCATGTTCACGGCGGGATAGATGTTTTTCCCTATTATGTCCGGCAGCACATACCCGGATGAATTCGAGGCGTTGCCCAAAATATCATTCCACATAACCTCCGGGGACATTTCATCAATAACCAAGTTTTGATACACTGCCCATATGACTAGCCGCGCGTCCCCTCGATAGGATGAATCCCGGTAATCGGGGGCGTTCGATGTAACGCCGTCGGACTGGTTGAGGTTCCCCAGGCCCCCTTGCAGGGCCCAGTAACCGTTATTTGAATCAGGCCCTGATTTTTTCATATTCACCTGTCCCAGTAATCCGTTCGTCTCGAGTACTAGAAAAGCGCCTGAATTAACCTGGCAGACAGTAACCAGCTTGTCGATGTTCATCGGTATCACAAACAGGAATTTCTTCTCAAGCATAAGCCACTGAATATTCCGGTACATGGCTATCTCGTGGGTTGTGCACTCGCGCTTTACGTTGTCAGCCTGTCTGGCTTCCTGCAGCTTTTCAAATACTCGGAAATAATGCGGCTGGTTCCCGCTCGATGTGGTCAAATGGAAACTGCGGTGATCGGTCGGATTACTGTTCTCAATAAGACCATCGCCGGTTCCATGTCCGTTCATCGGCGGAGCGACGTAGCTGTTGCTGTTTTGGCCTTCCTGGACGAGGTACCAGTCGGAGTATAATTTGTCACGGTACCTATTAAACCGTTGCCCGTTCGGGGCGGGTATGTCTCCGCCAGGGATTTTTGTATCAACCACGTCATTTCCCGTGGCAGGATAGTAATATGTCCATGGGGTCGCATCCTTATCTACATATGCATACACCTCGCCGTTTGGCTTAAAATATACCCGGTAATTATCCGTGCCGGTTTTACCAGACCAATCTGGTAACAAACCATTGCTGTTATTATTTGTTTGATATGCCCCCTGTGTAGAATAGTAGGGTCCGCCGCCGTCCCAGCAGTCACGCGCGGCCAGCGACATCATCCAGATGGCCGTGTTGCCCATTCCATTCCCGTCAGCCGCATAGGGGAAGTAAGTCTTGTAATCGTTCCCACTGGTGTCATCATCTGTCGGTGTAAGCGCTCTGTCGCCGCCGTTGGGAATGCCAACATCGCCGGCGCAGCCGGACGGCAGAAGGCAGAGTGCCGGTAAATCCTTCCCGACATAGAATTGATGGCCGTTTCGTCCGGCTATGGTAAAATTGGAGTAGGCCCGCCATATCCTCGATCCCTGCTGCAGCCGGATATCGAGCGCCAGATCGTACGAACTACCGACGGGAATTCCCAGAGTGCTTTTTGACCTGGATTCGAGCGAATACATGGTGTCGCTGATCGTCAATACCCCTTTAGTCGAGGCTCCGTGGCCGCGGTCGAGATTGTTATACGGTTCGCCGGAACATGAGTTGCGGGTCAGATAGCCGAAGTTATATGCCGCACCCAAGGTGAACAATAAATGATCCAGGTATGACACCTTGTAGCCGGCGGTCGCGCGGTCCTGGCCGTAGGCGTTGTATTTCACCAGGTTCTTGAGCGACGGCTCGAGCGCGTAATTGGTGGTGTCAGAGTAATCCATGCCCGCCTTCTTGAGATCGTGCAGCGCACGCGTGAGCCACTCTATGGGCGAGCGGGAATATCCGGTGCTTATCATGGAATAATCGGGATGAACCCGCTCGCGGATGAACAGCTTCGCCAGTGTCGGCCATATCTCTTTTACCGTGTTGCGGATCTCTGCGTTTACATAGGGATTGCTGGCGTTGTGGTACTCCGCGCTCGGCTGATATACGGAGCCCTGCACGGTGTAATAATCCTCGATGTTTTTCAGGAGGTTCTTGAGTACCGGGTAGTACGTCGGACCGGCCCCCTTGAGGGACCTGATGAGCATACCCGTCTCGCGGAGGAGGTCGTACAGGTTTTGCCGGGCCGCGGGGCCGTCGTAGGCGTTGTTCGCAGAGATCATGTCGTTGATCCCCGTCATGAGATAGTCGACCCCTGAAACAGCATTGCCCAGCCCGGTGTCTTCATTGCCGCCGTCAGGAGAGTCAGATGGATCATCATGGATTATATTACTGTTTGCCCGCATCAGTATCTTGCCCAGACCCTCCTGCATGTTAAACATCAGGCTCACAAAGGTCTGGCCGCTGGCATCCGACAGGAAGGAATTCAGATCGGTCATGATGGTCTGGATCTGCCCGGTCTGCACGTACCTGGCGTCGAAAAATCCGAGACTTTTGTGCATGAGGGTAAGCACATCGGTCTTCATATCAAGATCGGCGTCGATCATACTGTTTACGAAGTCGTACAGGTCGTTGATATAATCGCCGCTGGTGTTATCAAGGTCGTCCTGATACAGCACGTATCCCATTATGTTCGCGAGGGCCGCCATGAGTCCATAGGCGCCATGGCCGGTCGTATAGTTATCGGCGAGATCCGGAACCAGGTTCAGGACTTCCCTTGCCTCGTCGCGCACGTTAAGGGGATCGGACGAATCAACCATCGTCTGTATGTTGTCGACGAACGTCTGGTATTCGGGCGCGTCCTGATCCAGATTGAAGGTGCCCGGGTTGAATGCTTCGCCGATGATGGCGACCACATCCTCCACAAAGGTGGGATCGCCGAAATTCGGCATGTCGCTGAAAGGATCGGGCACGCCGTTGGGATCGGTGGACCCGGTATTATTCTGAAAATACGGTTTTTGGTCACCACTATTGGCACAGCCTGCGCCGAACGCCAAGATGGTCATGACGCATATCGCCGCGATAGATTTAAGCAGGTTCATATATTCCTCCGTAAAAAGAGAGATAAAGATACGGATTACAGTCGTTGTTTTTGTGTTCATTATATGCCTCCCGGTGAGAGGATTTTACCCAGGGCCGTATACGGGTCAAACTCCTGTGGATCGCCGTACTCATCCGACATCGGATAAAACGGCGCCACGCTCGACACGGCTCCGAAGTAGAGCCATTGGGTATAATCGCCAGTGCCCAGCATGTCCGCCATGTCCACCAGGAGCTGGGTGAGGCTGTTCTCGCCGATCCAGAGGCTCGGCCGCGCGGTCGGATCTACGAAGAAGGGATCGCCGAGGATGTCGTAGAGGTCCGTGAACACCTGGCTCCAGGAATAATGCGTTGAGCCCTTGTCAAAAACCGAATCAACGATGCCGTTCGCCGCGAACAGGTTGTACGCGATGAGCATCAAGTCGTCGTAATGACCGTCGAAGGTTATCATGATGTCCGGGAGATAATCGGTCATGACGTCCCGGAGCGTGTCGCTGGTCGTCCAGGTCCCGCCCTCGTAGGTGGCCATCAGAACGCCCATGGTGTGGCGCAATCCCTTGAGCTCGTCGTCGGTGGCGGTGACCCGGGACAGGAGCTTGTCCACCAGGGCGACAACATCGTTCATGATATAATAGGCGTCGCCGTTGGGTCCGTCATCGGCCAGGAGGCTCCGCATGCCGTCCATCATCTTGTTGAAATTGGTCCAGCCCCATGTTCCGCCGTGGGGAAGCGGGAAGTTGTCATTATAATAGTCATCGACCAGGTTCAACGTGTTCCACGTCTCGCGGCGGTCGACAAAGGCCGCGATCCCCTTACCCGGCACGAATGTGCCCGAAATTACGTCGTCATATCCCACCACCTCTTCAAGAAGCGCGTCCATATCGATGTCCATCGGCCGCTTGCCGAAGAGCCACTGGTAGTCGGTGTAATCGACCATGCAGTAGGCGTCATCTCCGTACGCCGGAGAACCCGCCTCTTCGCGCACGATCGTTTCCCCTTTCGAAGCCTTGAGCGAGGTGATAACCTGCTCGAGGCCTTTGAATACCTTGTCTTTGTTCGCCTGGGCCGTGGTGCCGCTCTCTATTCTCTGCAGAAGTCCCATGAGCTTGGATACCATGCCTGTCTGGCTCAGGAGCATTATAAGTCCGTTGTGCCTTCCGATATAGCTCTCGGAGGGGTAATCATAGCGCGGATTTTCCGCCAGCACGCTGACAAGGGTTCGGATATCCGCCCGCGGCCTCATGTCGACATTGGTCAGCACCCATTCGTTCAGATCGTCATCCCATTCAACGGCCGGCGCCAGATAGGTGAACGTCCCGGCTGTCTCATCGAGTATCCGCGGTATCCACCGCTTGCCCCAGCGGTCGTCGCCGGTGTTGGTCGTGTCTTCTGCGTGCACCATCCATGGCTTCACCAGCGGCGGTATCAGCCCGTCAAGCACGGTCCTGAGGGGGTACTTGTGGTCGCCGGCATAATTGTAGTTATATCCGCTCACGGGCGGGTCGTAATATGAGCGCTCATGAAGGTTGCCCACGGCTGCAACGACCAGCGGCATGAGTCTGCTTCTGTTCTGCCACACCGCGTTCGTCGCGCCGCCGATGATGGCCGATCCGGACGCAATCTCCGAACCATCATACAGGCCGGCGGGATGGCCGGCGTCATGATCGCTCCGGTCATGCGCCGTGAACGCCATCCGGGGCAGCGGCTCGAAGTTCTGGCAGATCACATCCGGAAGGACGTGTCCTTTCCCCAGGATGTTGGTCCATATCAGATCAAGATTCACGGCGTTGTCCTCATGGCAGAAGACCATGACCCGGGCGTCGCCCAGTTCATTGGAATCGCCGTAGTTGACCTGCCAGCCGCGGCGGGTCAGCTCGGCCGCGTTGAGGAGGGTTGTTCCTTCCGGATCCGTTGTGAAACCGGCTTTGAGCGCCTGTTTTACCCAGGCGCCGTTCCCTTTGGCCGGATTGGTCGGGTCGGCCGGATCATACCCCTTGGTTGCGTTGCGCAGTCCGGCGAGGCCGTTGGCCTCGATCACCAGATACGCGGCGGAATTCATCCCCAGGGACTCGACCCACATCGGTATGATAAAAGCGAACTTCTTCTCGTTCACGAGCCACTGGAAGTTTCGTATCATGGCCTCTTCCTGGGTGGCGCACTCGCGGGAGGCGCTCTTTTCAGAAACCTTCTCCCAGAGCACGAAGCGTCTGGCGTTATTGTGGGCCAGCCCGGTGTCCGGGTCTAACGAACGAAGCTTGTATTTGTTCTCCCCGGTCGTGCCCATGACATACTTGGGGCCGTTGACGCTTACGGTATTATCAGCGTTTATGGGAGGAGGACACTGCCGGTCCAGAAATCCTACCTTTATAAAGTAATAATCCGACTCAAGTTTCTCGCGAAATCTGTTCCAGCGCTGTCCGCTCAGGTTCGGGTCTGTCTTGTCCATTCTGCATGCTGAATCAACCGGATACTCGTAGGTCCAATCGCCCACGGCCGGCTTCGTAACCCGGGCGTATACGGCGCCGTTTGGCCGGTAATAGGTGTACACGGTGCCGGCCTGGGTCGCGCCCTGCGTGGCGTAATAGGGCCCCTCGCCCTCCCAGCAGACCCGGGCGATCATGCCCATCATGACCGCCGCGGTGTTGAGCTCGCCGATGCCGTTGGCCACTTTGGGGAAGTATGTCTTATAATCCTCGCCGGTTGTGGTGTCGGCCGGCGGGGTCAGAGCGACATTCCCGCCGTTGGGGAGGCCGGCATCGCCGGCGCACGCCGCCGGCAGGAGGCAGAAGGCGGGGAAGTCATAGCCCATGAAGAACTTGTGGCTGCTGATTTGGTCTTTGTTGAAAGGCTCGGAGCAACGCCCGATGAAATCGGCCTGCTCCCTCCTCTTGGCCAGGGCAAGTGAATAGGCGTCCAGGGTCAGGAAGTCAAAGCTCCTCAGGCTGTACATGGAATCGTTCAGGGTCAGAACGCCTTTCGTTGACACTCCGTGCCCCCAGCCATGGTTCGGGTAGGGATCCGGGGCCGGACTGGCGTCATCCATCACGCGGGCCTTGTACCCGAAGTTGGAGGCAACGGCAAGGGTGAACAGAAGCCGCTCGAGATACGACGCATCCGAAGCGCTCCGGTCCTCGCCTATGGCGTTTTTTTCCACCATCATCCTGAGCGAATCTTCCAGTGGATGCGTATTGAAATCGATGCCGGCATTCGCCAGTTGTCCCAGGCCCTTGCCGATGACTTCAAGGGGCGACCTCCCCTCATCGTCCTTCAGGATCGAAAAATCCGGTTTGGCGGCAGGATCGCCCGGAGCTTTTGACCGGATGAAGAGAAGCTGGAGCGCGGGCCAGAGCTCTTTCACCGTATTGCCCATCTCCACGTCTGCGTAGTATTTTATACCGCCCACCGTATCGTCACGATGATAATCGGTGCCGGATGCGTAACGCGCTCCGCCGGCTGTAAAGTAGTCCTCGAGATTATACATGAGGTCTATCAGGACATTTTTAAACAGCCTGCCGTTGGCGCTCTTGCTGGTCAGCCGCCCCGCCTCGATGAGGACGTCGTCCAACCGCGCCGTCACTGCCGCGTCCTGCGACGCGATGCCGTTGAGCCCGGACAGGAGCAGGTCCACCCCTTCCACTGCGTTTCCGAGATAGGTGTTGTTACCCGGGGTCTGATCGCCGGTTCCGGCGAGGTTCATGTAATCATTGTTTCTAAGCAGGAGCTTGCTCATGGCCTCCTGTATATCAGGAAGCAGGTTATACAGGTTCTGGGCGTCCGGATTGTTGTTGTCATGGATATGTTCTTGGAGCATATACAAAAGATCTTGGGTGATAGCGACAATCTCTGATCCGTGGACCCGATTTATATAAGCAATAAGGTCCGCCACGATCGGCACCAGGTTGCGGCTGAAGTTGGCGCGGCTGGCTGATAGCTTGTCCATCAATGATATAAAATCATCATAGTAGGTGGCCGTGTCCCCTTCATCGAGATTATCCTGGTGGACGATAGTATCTATCATCTCTCTCAAGGCATCAAGGGTTTTGAACAGCGGCTGTGTTGGTTTTAATGATGGTTCTACCAGGTCGTCTATAAGGCCCAGCACCTCTTTAAGCTGGTCAACAGGCGTATTATTTATAAGCTCGGCCATACCCTGGTTAAATACGTCTTTCTGAACCTTATCCCACGCCTCGTGTATGCTCGGGAAATTGTCAAAAATCTTGAATAGATTAAAATCAGACGGTGGATCATTGGATTGAAACCATGTATCCTTTTCAGAAGAGCATGATGAAATACTTAACAGTATTATCATAGTAATTATTAAAAAGAAAAATTTACTGGCCTTCATCTCTCCTCCTAAAAGCAAAGCATTATTTTTTATTATATAAACCGTCCAGACGGTTTATATAATATTGAATCTAATTCTCAACGTATCATTTTGATACACATTTCTACAAATTAAGCTATCCATACAAATATAACAATAATATTTGGGACAGGCGAGAAAAAGGTTTAAAATTTAACCCATCTAGGCGTTTTTTATTTTATGAAATTTAGTGAAAATATATAGAAATACTCGCCAAATAGCCCTTAATCATAATAATGCCATTTAATATCTACACTTTTTCATCAATAATTAAAATAATAGATTTTGACAAGGAAAAAACCGGTTTATCAATTTTTCATGTATCCGGCTATTATGATGATTTCATCCCATACTCAAGAGAGGCCCTGATGAAATCCCTGAAGAGCGGATGTGGCTTGATCGGCTTGGATTTGAACTCAGGATGAAACTGTGAGGCGATAAACCATGGGTGCTCCGGCAGCTCGATAGTTTCAACCAGATCGATGGCGGGATGGACCCCGCCGAAAACCATCCCGTTCGCCTCGAACACCTCGCGGTAGCGGTTGGTGAATTCATACCGGTGCCGGTGCCGCTCCATAACCGATTCCGTTCCGTAGATTGCTCTGACCCTGCTCCCCTGCGCGAGCTGGCACAGGTAGGCGCCGAGCCTCATGGTGCCGCCCTTCTCGAGCACGATTTCCTGGTCCTCCAGAAGCGAGATGACCGGATACGCGGTTCCGGCGTCGAACTCCTTTGAATTGGCGCCGGCAAGTCCGCACACGTTGCGGGCAAACTCGATAACGGCGCACTCGAGGCCCAGACAAATGCCGAAAAATGGTATAGTATTCTTACGCGCATGGGATATCGCCAGGATTTTTCCTTCAATACCGCGGTCCCCGAAGCCGCCGGGCACCAGAATGCCGTCGATGTCATTGAACAGGTCGCCTGTGCTCTCCGGCTTATTCTCCAGATCCTCTGAATCGACCCGCACGATCTCGAGACGGGCATTGTTGGCGGTCGCGCCGTGGAGTATGGCCTCGTAGATGGACCGGTAGGAGTCCTGAAGTGAAATATATTTCCCGACCACGGCGATGCGAACATGTTTCATAGGGTTGAGCAGCGACTTCATGAAGTTGTCCCACGCCCGCATCTTAAGGGGCTTCACATCCATTTTGAAATGCTCCAGCACGATGTCATCGTACTTCTGGTCGTGGAACATGTAGGGTATTTCGTATATGAAGCCCTTGATGTCGACGGCCGATATCACGTTTCGCTCGCTCACGTTGCAGAACAGGGCTATCTTGCTTTTTAGCTCCGCCGTCAGCAACTGGCCGGACCGGCACAGCAGGATGTCGGGTATGATGCCCAGCTCCATCAGCTCCTTCACCGAGTGCTGGGTGGGCTTGGTCTTCTGTTCGCCCGCGACCGACAGGGTGGGCACCAGGGTCACATGCACGTTAAGCACGCGGTTTGATCCAAGTTCCTGCCGTATCTGCCGGATGGCTTCGATAAAGGGAATGGATTCGATATCGCCGACGGTGCCGCCGATCTCCACCATGACGAAGTCGAGGTCATAGCTGGCGGCAACGTTGTAGACGCGGCTTTTAATTTCATCGGTTATGTGCGGGATCACCTGTACGGTGCGGCCCAGGTAATCGCCCCGCCGCTCCCGCTGGATGACCGTATAATATATCTGGCCCGTGGTCACCGAATTCTTTCGCGTGTACTCCGCGCTGGTGAAACGCTCGTAATATCCCAGGTCAAGATCGGTCTCGGCGCCGTCTTCGGTGACGTACACCTCCCCGTGCTGGAAGGGGCTCATCGTACCGGGGTCAATGTTAAGATATGGATCCATTTTTATAATAGATACTTTATACCCGTGGCCCTCCAGGAGAAGCCCGAGCGACGCAATGGAAATCCCCTTGCCCAGCGAGGAGCATACACCGCCGGTGACGAATATAAATTTAGTGTTTATGTTCATATATCTCCAAGAAGTAAAACTGGCTTAAATTTCAGAATCGATGCATTCCGATGCCGAACAGGCGCCGGAAACGCATCATGAAACCGAGCTTGTGTATTTCAAACCTGTGATTCAAATCAATAATCATCTTTAACCCGGCCATATGGTCGGGTTAAAATGGTCGAATGCCGTTTATCGCTCCGTCTATCGGTATCAAAATTTTAATTCAAGTTGATAATATGACATAATCTTTAAACACGTGTAAACTAAAAAATGAAAAAATAATTACAAAATTGTTAATTTTTATCTGTGCATGGAAACTCGCAGAGTTTATTATGCACGGCATAATAGCCGATAATTTGATATCAGAGCCAAACGTATACTAGCTTGTTGAAAAACTCAATAATCAATATTTTTACGAGGCTGTCTGATAAGTTCGACTATTCATCAATTATCCCTCCCCCTTGATGGGGGCCGCTCTCGGCCATCCGTGGCCTTCGAGGGAGCACACAGGATGTGTGCCTGCAGACGCGGGACATGGATGTCCCGGATACGTCTGCCATTGGGACATCCTGTCCGGCAGATGTCAGGTTGGGGGTGATTAGCTGCTGGATGCACCAGGTGTTACAATCACCCTCCCCTGTCCCCTCCCATCGAGGGAGGGGGATGTTGTATCCTAACTGACTTATTAGACACCCCATAAAAATAAATAATCATGGGTAGTTATGCACCAAGCCTACTACACTAAATGGAAAATCTTGTATTATAGAGAGATTAAAGAAGAAAACATGACTTGACATTATTGCTATAAACAATTTAATTTTAATTATAGAAGGCATTGCTGTCTCCTCTTCTATGAAAACTCCATGGTCGAGGAAACAACTAAGCGTCTATAATATTTTTTATTGAGGATACCTATGGTTGAAAAGAGAAGATTCCCGCGATACCCGTGCAAGATCAAGACAAAGTTCCATTATTATGAAGGAAATCCGGAAGATATCGACTATGACATCACGGTCCCCAGCAAAGGTAAGGGCGTTATCTGCGATATAAGCCAGGTCGGAGCGCTGGTGATTACCACCTCACGCGTTTCAGTGGGGGTGCCAGCGCTCGTGAACTTCAAGACAAAGAAAAACAAGCTCGCGGTACACGGCCATATCGTCAGAACCGGCCTCCTGAAAAATAACCCGACCGAGGTCGCGCAAAAGATGGCCAAGTTCACCTCTTTCGGCGACTCATATATTGCCATCGAATTCAACGAGTCCGTAGAATTATCCCGGGACGAACTGAAATAGGACATGAAAAACGTTATTATCAGGATTAATGATATATCTGATATCGACACTACAAAAATATCGGTCTACGATCTCAACAACCGGTATATAGATTCCCACGGCAACATGTACGGCCTCAGGTACAACAAATCACTCCGTAAAATAGAGGTTATCAAAATCATCCGGACCCACGAAAAAAACGCAGCAGGATTTCAGCAGAAAATCATCCAGAAAAAACGGGTCCATGGCGAACCTTCAGCAAACAACGAGGAAACACAGTCCGGTGCCGGAGAGCCGCATGAAGCCGAAAGCTTCTTTAACGCCGAGGCATTCATAGAAAAAACAATGGAGCTCAGCCGCACACACCGGGAGCGTCTCAAGGGCATCATTATGAACATACGAAATTCCAATATAATCCCGAAGGACGACAAGACGGAAAGCAACCAGATGGAGGATATGTTCCGAAACATTGAAATCGACGGCATACAGGGCATCGACTCTCTTAACAATTATCAGAAGGAGCTGGTAAGCTACCCCCGCTCGCTCACCTACTACCAGGCGAAGATGGACAACCGCGGACGCGAGATCATAGAAACACTGGCCGGCAGCAACCGGAAAGTTGTACGCTTCATCTACCTTGTCGAAATGCTCGATAATATACGGTCCCTTTACAAGAGCACTGATAAAGTCATAAGAGTGCTCAAGACTTTCCTCGAGGAGAAGAACCCGGAAGAGGCGAAATGGGTCACAAACTACGAGCGCCAGTCCTTCAAGGACGGCCTGGTATCAATCCATACAACCATTCAGGAGATTGAAAAGCTCGAGGACGATATGGATATCCTCGAGGAGTATGCGTATAATCTGGAGCATTATTAGTAGATAAGAATCGACTCACCGATTGATCACCCAACCTATCTGTCAATCTGGAGAGCTACTGAGCGCTAATCCCTGTATGGGTGTCTTCACAAGCATGCAAATGATCTACCAGTGGGGTCAGAGTAAACATTACATAAACTTTCACCATTCATGCCTGGATAATCTGCGGGCCAAAGCAACTATAACAATACCCACTATACAAAAGGGGCATTTTATGTAACGAAAATCACCCGGACAAACCTCTCCCCCAGGGGGGTCAGAGTAAAATTTTTCTTGCGTAAATACGTCCCATGCAAAAACCCTTATCTGTATTTTTATGCGCGGAACTAAATGATACTCAAGCCATTATGTGACATATTCAGGCAGTCGGATGAATTTCGCTCCCTCAGGGAGAAACTTTCCGAACGGGACTCCGGCAGCGGCGGCAGCATCCTCATCGAAGGTATCGCGCCCGCCTCCTTCCCTATGATCGCAGCGACGATCTTCGGCGACTCGCCGCGTCAGACTCTCGTCGTTACTGAAAACTACCAGAAGATGCACGAAACATACCTGGATCTCAGTTCCATGGTGGAGGAAAACCTCCTCTTCGTTTTTCCGCCCTGGGAAACCCTTCCCTACGAGTTTGTTTCGCCGCCGGAAACGACCGAGCGGGAGCGGATCACCGCGCTCTACCGGCTTCTCAGGGGCGAGCCAGCACTGGTGGTGACAACGGTTGAATCACTCATCCGTAAAATACCGAACCGGACATTCTTCGAGAAAAAGGGCGTCTTCCTGAAGGCAGGCGTCGATTATCCCTTTGATGACATCGTCGAGATGCTGGCCTCATACGGTTACGCGCGTGAAAAGAGGGTTGACTCCTTCGGCCATTTCACCGTGAAAGGAGGGATCATCGACATCTTCCCTCCCTCGCACGACAATCCCCTCCGTTTCGATTTCTTCGGCGACACCCTTGAATCGATCCGCGAGTTCGATATTGACAGCCAGATATCCAGCCAGAGTCATCAATCCATCACCATCTATCCCCGGAAGGAGCTGATCCTGTTCGGGCGCGAGCGTGAGGCTCTTCAACGGGTCATAGCTGAGTCCCGCGACCGCGGCATGGACCTGCCGGAGAGCATCCTCGAACAGTTGAAGGAGGGCCTGCTTACCGAGGTGAGCGGCATCGAAGATCTGTTTCCCCTCATTGTTCCGGGAGATACCCTTCTCTCATATCTCGGCGAAGACGCGCGCATCCTGCTGCTCGAGCCTGCTGATCTGGGGGCCCGGAAAAATCATCTTGAAAAAACCTTCCGCGAGCTATATCATAAAAAACATCTCACGTCGCTCTGTCTTCCCCCTGAAGAACTCATCGACCCGGACGCGCTTGACGCGGCGCGGCAGCGTGCCGTCTGCCTCCAGGCATTCACCGCGTCCCGCGACTCGCTCAAATGGCAGCTCAGGAGCGTTCCCAACTTTCACGGCAGAATCAAGCAGGTCCGTGAAGAGATCGCCGGCAGGATCGAGCGGGGATGGAAGACGATTATAACCACCGGCTTCGAAGGCCAGGCGCGGCGCCTCAGCGACCTGCTCGCCGAGTTCAATCCCGACAGCAGGTTCGATGAATTTTCCGATTCGCCGCTGAACATACTCCTCTCGCCGCTGAAAGAAGGCCTTGAAATCGCGGCCTGTAAAATCCTTATCATATCAGACCACGAGATATTCGGGAAGAGTTACCGGAAAAAGCGCGATTTCAAAAAAAAGACATCCCGGCCCATAGATTCATTCCTGGATCTGAAACCGGGCGATCACGTGGTGCATATCAACCACGGCATCGGCGTTTTCAGGAAGATCGAGCGTATGGCCGCGGGCGGCGTCGAGCGGGATTTCCTCCTCATCGAGTACGCGGACGACGACCGGCTGTATGTATCGCTCGACCAGATCACCATGGTGCAGAAATACATCGGTATCGAGGGGAGAAAGCCGCGCATCGATCACCTCGGGAAAAAATCCGCCTGGAATCGGATCAAGGACCGGGTCAAGCAGTCCATCGAGGAGGTGGCGTCCGAGCTCGTGAAGATTTACTCGGCACGGCGGGCCCTGAAGGGCTTCCCTTTCCCGCCGGACACGGTCTGGCAGGAGGAATTCGAGTCCCTGTTCGAATTCGAAGAGACGCCGGATCAGATAACCGCCATCGAAGACGTGAAGGACGACATGGAAAGCCCCCGGCCCATGGACCGCCTCATTTGCGGCGACGTGGGCTTCGGTAAAACCGAGGTGGCCATCAGGGCCTCCTTTAAAGCGGTGATGGCCGGGCGGCAGGTGGCGATGCTGGTTCCCACGACCGTGCTCGCGATGCAGCATCTCTCAACCTTCAAAAAGCGCTTCGCGAGCTACCCGATCGAAATCGACATGCTGTCGCGCTTCCGTACGCCGTCAGAAATAACGAAAATGAAGGTGAGGCTCAAGGAAGGGAAGATCGATATCGTCATCGGCACACACGCGCTCCTGGCACGCGATCTTCAAATAAAGAACCTGGGGCTCCTCATCATCGACGAGGAACAGCGATTCGGCGTGCGGCACAAAGAACAGCTGAAAAAATTCCGAACACTGGTGGACGTGATGACCCTGTCGGCGACGCCGATTCCCCGCACCCTTCACATGGCCATGGCCGGGATCCGGGACCTGTCCATCATCCTGACCCCGCCGGAGAACCGCCAGTCCATCGAAACCTACGTTCTTGAGGAAAACCCCGATATTCTCCGTATGGCTGTCGTCACCGAGATCGAACGGGAGGGACAGGTTTTTTACGTGCACAACCGGGTGCAGACCATCGACGCGCACGCGGAGATGCTCCGGAAACTGGTACCGGAAGCGACGTATGCCGTGGCCCACGGACAGATGAACGAGCACGAGCTGGAGGACGTCATGATCGGTTTCCTGAACAGGGAATACGACGTGCTCATCAGCACCTCGATCATCGAATCGGGACTGGACATGCCGAATGTTAACACCATCCTCATCAACCGCGCCGACGCCTTCGGACTGTCCCAGCTCTACCAGCTCAAGGGCCGCGTCGGTCGCTCAATGCGGAAGGCCTACGCCTACCTCTTTTACCCGAAACACCGGCCCCTGACCGAGGAGGCGATGAAACGGCTCCGCGTTATCGCCGAATATTCCGACCTGGGAAGCGGATTCAAAATAGCGATGAAAGACCTCGAGATCCGGGGCGCCGGCAACATCCTGGGCCTGGAACAGTCCGGCAACATCTTCGAGGTCGGCTTCGAGCTCTATCTGCAGATGCTTGACGACGCCATCCGGCACCGCACGGGCGAACCGGTCGCATCGCTCTTCCGGACGCCGCTGTTCCTTAAAACTGATTTCTTCATCCCCGATGAATACATCGGCGACGAGAAGCAGAAGATCGAGTTCTACAAGCGGTTCGAATCCTGCGATTCCATCGAAGAGGTGGAGCGGGTAGAGGCCGAGCTGGTGGACCGCTTCGGCCTCTACCCCCAAGAGGTAAAAATATTGATCGAAATCGAAAAGATACGCGCCCTGGCCTCCCTCATGGCAATCGACGAGATCCTGGAAGACTCGAAATCGATACGGATCAAGATATCCGCCGATTCGACAATCAGCGTCGACTCGGCTGTCAGGCTGATGGCTTCCGACAGGCGTCTCGCGATAGATCCCGTCGATCGTGAAACGCTTATATTTACGCCGGAATCGATGGAAATCGAAAAAAAGGTGCTGAGCCTGAAAAAATTGTTGCAACAATTGAAGTAATCGGTAATTTCTGCATCCGGTATGTGCGACATTGGCATCGGCGCGTCGTGCGCCTCACACCGCATTCTATACATATTATGTACGAAGGAAATAAATAATGAAAACAAGTAAATTGTCTTTTATGGTCATGCTCTGTCTCACCGTTTCTCTTCTGTCCACCTGCAAAAAGGAGGGAGACGAATTAGCCGTTAAAATTGACGATGAAAAAATCAGCATAAATCAATTCAACAAATACTACTATATGTTCGCCAAAATGATGCTGAACATGGACAAAAAGGACGTGGACAAGATGGCCGCCAATCCCGAAATTGAAAACCACCCCACGCTCAATCTTTTAAACAAGAGAAAATTCATGGATTTCCTGGTAAGCAGAAAGCTCCTGTATATCAAGTCGCATCAGGACGACTCGGTCAATAAGGACGATCTCAAGACCATAGAAGAGCTGGCAAAAATCCAGTTCATATCGTCATATTATTTAAGCCAAAAGCTGAAAGACGAGATACAGGTATCGGATCCAGAGGTCAATGAGTTCTACATAAAGAACAAAGAAAGATTAAAGGGCGTACCGATGAATGAAGAGGCGGAGAACTGGATAAAACAGCAGATCTTTCTCGAAAAGCTGGAAGTGAAATCAAATCAATTCATCATTGATCTCCTCGGGGAGATAAAGGTGAACAAAGAAGGGTTCAAAAATTACATGAACAAAATCGAAAAAGAAAAGGCAAAAGCAAAAAAAGACGAGATGAAGGAAGAAATGAAGAAGACGGAACCTGCAAAAAAGTAACATATATCATACAGAGTCATCCTGGGTCAGCCCCGCCGCAAGCGGGGCTGACTTTTTTTAATCCCGGCAGCAGTTGTGCATACAAGCATATTTATCAATCTCAATGAAGACCAGTATTCCCGGTTTTTTTTTATTGACATTATTGGGAAAATCCGGATAACTCTTTTACGTCGGACAGGATTATATCAGGCATGACATTCCACAGAGGAGCAAATACATGCGTAGTACAAAACTGGCAATAGTCATAGCGTGTTCCACGCTCTTATCCAGCATTTCTTGCGGCGGGGCCCGGACGGTGAAGTATCTGGAGCGGCCGATACCGCTCAACTCGGGGGTGGCCGTAATAGTCGACGCACCGAACAAGTTGAAAAACATTATTTTGGCCAGGTTCCTCGCCCGCGGCTTCGCGGTAAAGGCGATCAACGCCTCCGATTTCTATTCCATCAACGACGTTTTCGACATACGGGATTTCAAGAAGGTCTCCTACATCGGACAGAATGAAAACTTCCTGTCGCTGGAGAAGGCGTACAACAACCTGTTCAAAATGCACTTCTACAACTACGAGGTCAACAAGGCCGAGGTTCTTGCGGAGATGAGAAACAGGTGGAACGTACAATACCTGATTCTTCTCGATGTAAAAAGCTTCGGTGGGGGCTGGGGCCGGGCAATCGATCTCAGGACCAACGACATCGTATGGATCGAAAACAGCGGCGTCTCTCTAACCGCAGACACTGAGAAACTCATTGACAGGTTCATCGACAGCATGACCGGGAAACGATGAAATCGCTTACGAAATTCGCAGCCATCCCACTGCTCCTCACCCTCCTGGTATCAGCCCGGGCCGGAGCCGTCCCGACCATGGCCTTCGGCTACCTGGTCAACAAATCAAAGGACGCCAACTATGATTATCTTGAAACAATTTTCCCCAACTCCTTCGCCAATTCTATCCGCAACGTCTTTCAGGTGAAGGTGTTAAAGCCGGGCCAGATCGGCAAAATCCTTGAAAAGTATAATCTCACGCTGGAAAAGGAGTACCAGCCGCATGAGCTGATGGAGCTGACCGATAAAATCTCGGCCGATTATTACGTCTACGGTACGTTCGTACTCCTGCCGGGCGATCGGATCAAAATCAGCCTCAACATGTACAACAACGGTCTCAACAGGGTATTTTCGTTTATCAATGTCGGCAGGATGGAGACGGAGATATTCAAGCTGGTGGACCGGATCACCGGTATAATGATTAACTTCCTCGGTCGCGAACAGTTCTTCATGTCGCGTATAATACCCAGGGGATCTAAGATAGGGATATTCACCAACCTCGATGGAGCCGAACTCAATTACCTCTATTACGCATTCATGGCCGCCGGATATCAAGTCGCCAGCATTCAAGGCAACTCGCTGAATAACAATCTCACATCGGACATGATTGATAATTTCACTTGTATTTCAGCGGCCGATAACTCATATCAGATTGTTTCCAACCCCCGCGCGGTCAGGTTTTTACACGGGACCTGGACCGGGAAGAGGTATTACGAGGAAATCAGCTACATCCGCGAGGCGTATCGAATATTCGACCTGGACTACCGGGAAACCAAATTCAACGTCCTGGAAAAACTTTTGAATTATCACGACATCGACAAAATCATGATCATCGGATTCAATGATGTGCGAAGCTCGGCGTGGGTCCGGTGTCTCGATCTGCGGTCGAGAGACCTCATATGGATGCAGGCTCGAATAACCGGCGGCGTACCGTCCATATGCGCCACATTAATAAATCGCATGACCACCGAAATTACGCTGAAATAGAAACACTACAGAATATTCCCTCTTTTAGTAATCCCAGTCACCGCCGCCGAATATCCAGCGGACGCCGAACATGAGATGAAATCCGATTATTTTTTTATCCCCGAGGTCTTCATCATAAAAGGATTTGTGCAGGCCGATATCGACAAACGGGGCGATAAACGGTACCACGGCAAATTGAAACCCGGTCCAGAGGGCCACGGAGGGCCCGTTATCCCGGAGGTGCCTCACTTTGAACACATTGAGCGTGAGCATGGCGTCAGGCGGAGGTGTCGGAAGCTGCGAGAGCATGAGCGATTCCAGAAAATTTTTTTTGAAATCGACGCTGTCGATCCGTGTTTTGGAATAGCCGGCCATGAAGGAGGTTCGCCAGCCGAGGTGGATCACCGGAATCTGCAGTACGTATTCAAAACCGACCAGATGCATCATGTGATCATACCGCCGGGGACCGACAATCAAGCCCGAAGGACGGGACAGTACGGTGTACATTCCACGGTACAGTACGGATAGGGTGCGGTACACGGAAAATCCGGCTGCACCGCCGCCGCCAAGCTGGTTTATATCATGCCCGATGCCGGCGTATGCGCCGTATATGTCAATAAAATATT
>MIBH01000047.1:5662-11161 GCA_001829455.1 Spirochaetes bacterium RBG_13_51_14 | reverse complement strand
GCAGGCGTCGACCACCGCGGGGTCATATAAGATCCCGCGGTTTTGCTTCATATCATCCAGCGCGGCATCGATCCCGAGCGCGGGCCGGTATGGGCGGTGGGAACCCATGGCCTCGACGATATCCGCCACGCAGAGGATTCGCGCTTCCATTATGATCTCGTCCCCTTTCAAGCCGGATGGATAACCGGAACCGTTGAGCTTTTCATGGTGCTGGATCACGATCTGGGCGACCGGCCATGGAAATTCGATCGATTTCAATATATCGAAGGACGCCCGGGAGTGAGTTTTAACGATGGCGAATTCCACTTCCGTTAATTTGGACGGCTTGGTGAGGATTTCCGCCGGGATCAGTATTTTTCCGATATCATGAAGCAGTCCGGCAACCCTAACCCCATTTATTCGATTTTCGGTAAAACCCATTTCCCGGGCGATGGCGCAGGCGAGCTGGGTCACCCGGCGCTGATGACCGGCGGTATACGGATCCCTAAGTTCCGATGTAACTCCCAGGGCTTTTACCGTGCTTTCAAGGGCGGTTTCAGCCGTTATCAAACTCATCTTGATTTGCTCCTCGGCCTGCAGGTGACGGACGCGCATCCGCATGGTCGTGATGCCGTAAGAGATATCGTCTACCAACTCCATGAGCAATTTCGTTTCTTGCTCGTCGAACGTATCCGCGCGGGTGCTGTAGATCGTTAGCGCGCCCTTCGTACGGTTATCGAAAATTAAAGGCAGGGATAGTATCGAACGGCACGGTCGGTTTGCCGGCCACGGGGGTCCAAAACAAGGCTGGCAATCACCGGGAAGGTTCTGACGTTTCTGAAACTCGCCGTTGGCTACCACGGAACGAAGCATCGTATAACACACGTCCGGATCGGCCAGGTCGATTTTTACCGATTTATAATCTACCGGCTCGGTACCGGCATATGCGACGGGGCGTACAATATCCTTCTCCGCCGCGTCGATGAAGCCGATCCAGACCATTGAGTATTCCCCGTTTTTCCTGATGATCTGGCAGACATCGTTAAGAAAATCTTTTTCGTCGGTAGCCCGAACCAAGCAGCTGTTGCACGCGCTGAGGATTTTCATTGCCCGGTTGACTTTATAAAGAGTAATTTCCGACTGTTTTCGTTCCGTGATGTCTTGAATCGTACCAACCAATTTAACAATCCGACCGTTTGGACTTTTTATCGGATGCATTGTCGCCGCGTAATACATCAATTTACCGGAAGGCAATTTAGCTTGAAGATCGACATGCGAGTCTATCCCGGTTTCGAGAGCTTTCACCACATGCTCCTGTAAAGTCTGTCTTTGTTCCGGAGAATAATATGGAGCCTCATCCTCCGGATTAGGCGCCCCCAATGCCGGGTCGCGCTCATAGAGGACAAACATCTGATCCGACCAGAGGAGCATCTGTCTTGTGGGATCATACTCCCAATATCCGTTCCGACCCAACACCTGTGCTTCCTTAAGACGGCGTTCGCTTTCCCTGAGATCCTCTTCCGACCGCTTGCGATCGGTGATATCCAGAACCATCGCGCGACATTCCTGCTCATCTGCGGTACGCGTGCCTTCGATCCGCACAAAGCGGGGCTGAGAACTTTTTTGCGCAAGCGTCAATTCGCAGTATTCATTGGCCTCGCTCGCGAAGACCTTCTGCAGGAAGTCGTTGAATGCGCTCCGGTCGTGCTCGGCGACATACAGATTGAAGCGCCGGTTCGCCAGCCGCGAGCGCTCGACACCGAGCAGTTGCGCGCCGGCCAAGTTCACTTGCCGGATCACCCCCTCGCGGTCAAGGATCATATAGCCCGTCGGCGCGAATTCGTAGAGGTTGGTGTATTGGGCCAGGAGTTCGCCCGCCTTGGCGCGCGCCTGCTGGAGTTCCTCGTTCTGCATCTCCAATTCGATCTGGTGGGTCTGCAGTTCGTGGACGAGCCGCGCCGTATCTTCCTCCATCCTCTGATCTCCGCCTTCCGACCTTTGACTTTTCCGCTTCTCGCTGAGTCGCTCTTCGGCGCGGCGGCGCAGCTCGGCGGCATCCGCGGGCTGATCCTGGTTCTTTTTCATGGTTTGGTTTTTTCCCCGGGTGCAGATCCCGTTGCACTGTTGGTGTCATGCTCGCGTTGTATTTCCTCCTGCAATGCTTCCCCGGCCTGCTGCAATTTCACGTCTTGTTCCGCGACGTGTTTTTCCAGGCTGACCTGCGTTGCCCGCAGCTTCCCCTCCAACGTCTTGGAAGCGGTGATGTCCGCAAGGGTGATCACCACGCCATCAATGATGTTCTCCAGGGTGCGGTAGGGCATGATGCGAACCATGTACCAGCGCCCGTCGCGCGCGCTGGCCGTTCGCTCGTGAACGACCAGCGTCCGCAGCACCTCGCGCGCGTCGTCGGCCAGTTCGGGATAGACTAATTCCATAACGATATCGGTGATCGGCCGGCCTAGGTCGCCCGGGATGAGCTTGAAAACCCGATTCGACCCGACCGTGAACAGCCGTACGCGGAGCGCGTTGTCTAGGAACACGGTGACGATCTCCGTGCTGTCAAGCAGGTTTTTCAGGTCGTTGTTGAGCTGGGACAGGTCGTTGACCTTAATCTGCAGCTCGGCGTTGAGCGTCTGCAGCTCCTCGTTCATGGACTGCATCTCTTCCTTGGAGGTGGTCAGTTCCTCGTTGGTGGATTGAAGTTCCTCGTTGGCGGATTGAAGTTCCTCGTTGGCGGATTTGGCCTCTTCCTGGAAGGTCTGCATCTCTTCATTGGTGATCTGCAAATCGTGGCGTGTTTGTTCGAGGTCCCGCTCATGTGCCATTATCCGGGCGCTGCTGGCGCGGGAGCTTTTTGCTTTGGTCGACCCTTTGGTTTTGGGGGGCGTTGCCACATCCGCAAAGACCACCATCACCAATCCCCGCAGCACCTCCGGCTCATGGATGGCCTGAACGGTGAGGTCAACCGCCTGCACGTCCCCATTGGACTCCACCTTCACGTTTTTGAGCGTGACCGCGTCTTTTTGCCGGAGCGCCTTCCGGAAGGTATCGGTCAGATCGTAGCGCAAGCCCTCGCGGGCCATGGCGAAGATGTTCCAATTGGCTTTGCCGGCTACCGGCTCCAAGTATTTGCCCGTCCGCCCACTGATGAAAAGGATGTCGCCCTTGTCGTTGACAAGCACCGACGCCGGGGAATATCGCTGCAAGAGCAGTTGCTCCGCCTCCGACTGAAGGTTGGCTGGCGGTTTCAACGCCTTTGGCGACGGCGGCATCACTATCCGGGGGATCGTGAACGAGGGGGGGAACTCGAGCGGTTCCGGATGCAGGATGGAATCTAGCCGCCGGTAAAACCGCTCCTTGCCCGCCAGCGGCGCGAAGAGGTCGGTACAATTGCCGATGGTCTCGGCGTTCCCTAGGAATAGAATGCCGCCGGGATTCAGGCTGTAATGAAAAAGCGGCAGGATTTTTTTCTGCAACTCCGGCGTCAGGTAGATGAGCAGATTCCGGCAGATAACCAGGTCAAGCTTGGTGAAGGGTGGATCCATGATGACGTTATGCGGCGCAAAGATCACCTTCTCGCGGATGAACTTGCTGATTTGGTAGCCGTGATTCACCTGGACGAAGAATCGGTTCAGCCGGATCGACGACACATCCGCGACGATGTTGGTTGGGAAAATACCCCCGCGGGCCTTATCGATGGCGTCCCGGTCCAGGTCGGTCGCGAAGATCAGAAGTATGTGGTTTCTGGCCGGTTTGAGCTGCTCCAGCACCTCTTTGAAGACGATAGCCAGGGAATACGCTTCCTCCCCGGTCGAGCAGCCGGGTATCCAGACCCGCAGCGCCTGACTGTGCGGGCGGTTTTTCAGCAGCGCCGGGATGATCAGGTTTTTCATCACTTTCCACGCCGCCGGGTCTCGGAAAAAGCTCGTAACCCCGATCAGAAGCTCCTTGAACAGCAGATCCAGCTCCCGGGGATTCTCCTGTAGAAACCGGACGTACGTAGTGATCCGGTCAATCTGGTGAATGCCCATGCGCCGTTCGATCCGGCGATACACGGTGTTCTTCTTATAGAGGGAAAAATCGTGGCCCGTCTGCGTCCGCAACAGGATCACGACCTTTTCGAAGGCGCTATAGCTTTTGTCCTCATCGACCAGTCCGGGCTTGACAATGAGGGGAATGTGCCGGAGATAAGCGATGATCTTGGGGGGCAACTCCACCACCGGGGCAACGACATCCGCCAGCCCGGCCTCAATGGCGCTGCGGGGCATACCGTCGAACTTGGCCGAGGCCGGTTCCTGCACGAAGACCGCTCCCGCCTTTCCCTTAATGGCTTTGAGACCCAGCGTGCCGTCCGAGCCCATGCCTGAAAGAATGACGCCGATACTGCGCTCCTCCGAGTCATCGGCCAGGGAGCGGAAGAAGAAATCGATCGGCAGGCGCAGTCCGCGGGGCATCACCGGATCGAACAGGTGCAGTACTCCGTGCATGATGGACATGTCCTTGTTTGGCGGGATAACATAGACGTAGTCCGATCGGACCCGTGTACGATCCTTGACCTGGACGACCTTCATGGGGGTGGTGCGCTGGAGCAGTTCCACCATGATGCCCTTGTGCATCGGATCCAGGTGCTGGACGATGACAAAGGCCATGCCGCTGCCCTCGGGCACGTTCTTAAGGAACAGTTCCAGGGCCTCCAGTCCCCCGGCCGACGCGCCGATGCCGACGATGGGGAATTTGCGGCGGCGCGCGCTACCCGCGGTGTTCGCCGGTGGGAACGGCATTTTCTTGGGGATTACAGCGGCAGGTTGATTTTTACTGCGGGCGGGTTTGGATGGTTTTTTCATATTTTCCTCTTTTTCGGCCATGCATTTCCTTTGTTAAATTATATACTTTTGTAGGATGCCGGGAAATAAGATAGCATACCTAATAACGCTTAGGTAGTATTACGCACGAACGGATTGGGGTCAAATCTTCACAGGTCACAATGCTGATCTCTTGACATCATACTCATAATGGCAATAATTGTCTTAGGAAGATCGTATGAATATCCGTATCACCGACAACTTCGAATCCGCATTGAGGCGGATTGGGGTCAGACCTTGAAACTGGAAACTATTATTTTAATTGTACGCGGCGTGCTCTTATTCTTTTTTAAGAGCTCCTCGATCAGTAACCCAGCTTTGCCTACGGCCGAGTAACTCATACCAACTATATTCCCAATTTCCCGATTGGTTAATCCGGTGAATCTTCGTAACAAATAAATCAATACCTGCTTATGCGGCAACGGCCGGGTCTTGTTATTGCATAAAAGATCCAGGGGCGTGTGAAAATATTTTATTACTGCTTGAATAATTCCATCGGCACGCTCCTGATCATTGGATAATACTCTTCTATTCGCTACCTCCAAACTGACAATCTGACCTTTCAGATCCTTGAGCTTGGCTTTAATAAAACCGGCCGAACCTAATAACCTACCCGCGTACGCTTCGCCTAAGGGATCGGTCGGATTCCTTATACCCT
>MIBH01000047.1:0-5647 GCA_001829455.1 Spirochaetes bacterium RBG_13_51_14 | reverse complement strand
GATATTCATTTCGACTCATGCTTGGAGGTATTGCCGGGGATCTTTCACGATCCCAGCACGCACTGCATTTCCGCCCTGTCCGTTAAAAGGACACTATTCACTAAGTGATAAATAGCACCGCATGTCTGACACTATCGTAATAACCGGGGAAAACAAATGGGGTTAGTCCTCGAAATTCGAATCTGTTGTTTAAATTTTTATTCACTTCCACAGGCAAAATTTAACAAAACCAGCCTGTCTTGTTTTGTTAAGAAACCTCAAAACACTGGACAGGGCTTATTTAGCTAATTATAATATTTAAAAGGGCATATAAGTGAAGAATATAGCTAAATTCAACTTATAGTTTGATAAAAACAAGGAGGTTATATGCACGGATTCTGTCATGTCGAAATCCCAACAACGGATGCCAAAAAATCGGGAGAATTTTACCGTAAGCTCTTTAACTGGAATATTGATGAGAGTAATCCCGATTATCTTATGTTCTCGACGCCGGGCAATGATGGTGGTGGTTTTACTACATCCAGCAAACCATCTAAAGAAGGCGTCATAGTGTATATCGAAGCTGAAGATATTGAATCGAAATTGAAGGAAATCGAAGCAGCCGGCGCTAAAATCATCAAAGGGAAAACAGGTATATCTCCGGAATTTGGATTCTTTGCCCTCTTTGCCGATCCCAGCGGTAATACTATTGGATTATGGGGAAGAAAATAGAAAAAAGGCACGGATCTGGGGCAGGTATTGAATTAAGCAAAATGGAGCGTAATAAAATAAGAACAAAACTGGATTCAAGGGAGCCTTAAAGCGTGTCACAAAACACTGACGATGCGTTGATCAAAGCGAAAAACTTGACCAAAAAATACAGAGATTTTACGGCCGTTGACAGTATCAACTTTGGAATTTCAAATGGTGAATGCTTTGGGCTTCTTGGTCCTAACGGTGCGGGTAAAACAACGACGATAAAAATGATCCAGTGCGTGCTCCCCCTGACCGCGGGTGCGCTGATGGTTGCCGGAATGGATGTGACGAAAAGGTCGCGGGAAATAAAAGCAATGATCGGCATCGCGCCGCAGGAAGATAACCTCGACCCGGATTTTACGGTTGTGTATAATCTGGTCGTTTACGCGCGCTATTTTGATATTCCCAAGACTGAATCACTGGCAAGAGCCGGGCAGCTGTTGAAATTCATGCAACTGGAAGAAAAAAGAGATGTGCTCATCGGCAACCTCTCGTCCGGGATGAAACGCCGGGTCATTCTGATGCGGGCTTTGATAAATCAACCGCAAATTCTCATCCTGGACGAACCGACAACCGGCCTCGATCCCCAGGCGCGCCATCTAATCTGGGATAAAATCAAGCGCTTAAAGAAGCAAGGGGTCACAATAGTCCTGACCACCCATTACATGGAGGAAGCCGCCCATCTCTGCGACCGTATGCTGATCATGGATAATGGTAAAATAATCGAAGAAGGCAATCCAGAAACGCTGGTCAAGAAACATGTGGGCGAAGAGGTTCTGGAAGTAGCTTATGATGAAAAAGTCATGGATTATCTGAAAAGTTCGTTTCCCGAAGCCAAACTGGAAATCGTCAATGATCGGATCCAGGTTTTCAGTTCTCAGCCGCGGGGTCTTTTCACTGAAATTCTTGATAAATTTAGTTTTAAGGGTGCAATTTTGAGGAACGCAAATTTGGAGGATACTTTTTTGAAGCTGACCGGACGGAGGTTGCGTGAATGAAAAAGCGTACGTGATCTCCATCTTCAACCTGCCCAAACTCAGTTATCGCATGTGGTTAGTATGGCGGAGAAATTTCGATGTCTTCATGAAAACCTATCTCGTCAATTTTATTCCACCGTTGGTTGAACCATTGTTTTACCTGGTAGGCTTGGGCTATGGGCTGGGGGGTTTTGTCCAGCCTCAAGAAGGTCTCCGGTACATCGCCTTTATTGCGCCGGCATTGGTTGCGGTATCAATGATGTATTCTTCGTTTTTTGAATGCACCTATGCATCCTTCATTAGAATGTATTATCAAAAAACTTTCAACGCGATAATCGCGACGCCCGTGAACTTAGAAGAAGTCATTGCCGGCGAAATATTGTGGGGGGCGACAAAAAGCTTCATCAATTCATCGATCATGCTGGTCGTCGTCTTGATTTTTGGCCTTATCACCAGTCCGCTATTTTTATTGATTCCGCCGCTTTCTTTTTTGATCGGTATTTTATTTGCGAGCATTGCCATGTGCTTTACGGCGATAATACCAAATATCGATTCGTTCAATTACCCGTCTTTCCTTTATATTACGCCGATGTTCATTCTTAGCGGCACATTCTTTACGATAACGGGCCTGCCCCAACCCATACAGATATTCGCGAAAATATTTTTTCCACTGACGCATGCCGTGGCACTGAGCCGGGCATTGGCCCTGGGCCGAATCAATTCAAGCCTGTTGTTCAACCTGGGCTGGATATTGATAGCCGCGCCGGTTTTCTTCATCGCCGCGATAAATCTCATGAAAAGAAGGCTAATAAAATAATCGGATTATAAACTTTCGTTTATATTGTTTTGAGGCGGATTGGGGTCAGAATTTCTTCAGTTTTACATAACCTGATATTTCCTGAGATACTCGTCTAATACCTCCAATAACATGCTGTAACTGCCATCATCCTCGAATAACCATAGCCGACCGCTTCCATTTTATTTTTAACCTTTTTTTTTTGAACGGGGCATTGCACCTGTCCGCCTTGGGCGGAAGCGCAGCCCGCAGCAATCCCAAACAGCAGTTGTTCCCCGGCTTGCCGGTATGCGAATTAAGTAGTGGTCAGTCTTGAATTTTGAGAGACAATAACGCCTATCTCGTAAAATCGCCCAGTCTTTTCAGAAAACTCGCTGTTGGTTTTTTGCTTACTATTTTCTTAGACAAGTCAAGCAATCGGGTTCGTCGATCAATATCTTTAAGACCATTAAGTTCCGTCCAATATTCAATCCATCTATCATAATCTGCTTGAATTTCAATGTCCGTCCACAGGAATTCTAAGAATCTCTTTGCCCTAATTTGCTTACTCCACAATTCCCGAAACCACATTGGATAATCACGGGCGTAGTCAATCTCCATCAGATTATTTGAATGCCATATCGGCAATACCTTAGTTTTCTCTTTTAAAATGACAGGAATAAGATAAGGGTTTTCGAAAATCGTAAGGCGAAATTTTTTCGCCGACTTTTCATACTGCCTATCAAGAAAAAGGGTAAGTCCCCAGTTTACTAAATAATAAGGATCGGGCACATCGTTCCGATAATGCCGTTCATACCATTCATACTCTCCAAGTGCAGCCTTTGTTTCACCCTTTAACAGATAAATCGGCGCAACCAGATAGCGAATCCCCTGATTATCATTAGGATTCCTTTTAAGCAGTTCCTTAAATTCAAGGATTGCCTGGTCAAATCGACCGGTTTCTAAAAATACAAAACCTAATCCCTGCCGCGCCCTCATATAGGGACGGGTATCCAGCTCCCCCCACCAGTAAAAAGCTTTGGGGTTCTCGGTCTTCAGGTTTTGCTTTGCCTTCTCATAAGCCTGCCGGTAGTATTCCTCTGCTGATTTCATATTGCCGGCTCGCCACGCAATGTCTGCTAACCCATTATATGCATCGGCTGAATTTGGGGCAAGCTTTATGGCCATTTGGAATAGACTTTTAGCCTCTTGAGTATCATTGGCACCAAGAGCCTCCCAACCATCATTAACCAGTTCTTGTTCCTGAGATATATCCTCATGCATGAATTGCGTCATTTCCTTTTCCATTGCTATTTTTGTATAAGTTAAATCCAGCTGATTTTCTTCAGCCGAACCAGGCAATTTTTTCTGATTTTCTCCCCAACAGCAATTCTTATATTTTTTGCCACTGCCACACGGGCAGGGATCGTTTCGTCCAATTTTAGGCAAGTGCACCTCCAATCTTTTTATTTATAATAGATAATATCATCTTTGTTACCATTGGCAACGTTCATTGGAAAAAAAGGGATCGCGATGACAGGAGAAATTGTATCATCCATCCGGGGAAAGACGGTTTATTTTCTTAATATGTTCTGACAAAAGTTGTACACTGTTCTTGATCACCTGCAAATGTCCTGGTACGATCAGAAAGGGCTCAAGTTTCTTATGAATCTTAGCCAGATCAGCCTGCTCGAATTTGGTCTTTATTTTCTCAAGCAGATGCGGAATATCAGTGAATTTTGTTTTTACTAGGATAGTACTCAAGAGATCAAGGTCAATAGGTGCTTTGTTAAGTACAAGGAAAAGAACATCATAATAATCACGCTCCCGTGCCCGTTCAAAGAATGCAGCGGTCTTTTCAGCAGCCAGATATTCCAACGTGAGCACATTAACGAGGATCGTCTGCCCGTCAAAATTCCTGACTAATTTGATCTCCGGGCGAAGACGTGACCCGGCTACGTTCAATGCCTCAACCTTCACCATCAGATGCTCCTGTGCGGTCGTAATATCGTATAATTTGAACGCATTGAGTATCTTGATCTCTGCGGTCAGGATATTTCCCCTTTGTTTCAACCTGCCGGATTTAACCTCAGCTCCTAATCTCACGAGGTCTTTTTGAATCCGTTCGATGATATCCTTAAATTCATTTTTTGATAAATCGCTCGCGTCAAAATCAAGATCGAATGACAGGCGTCCGAAATTATGGACTATTCTCAAGGCAGTGCCACCGGTGAAGATCAGCCGGTCAGTATGGGTATTAATGCCATGGAGCATCAAATAATGAAAATACTCACGGACAATGCCCCGTGCTTTAACTGCCGGCAAGCCCCTTGCCTCTGCTTGTTTAAACAACTCTTCTCGTGTCAGCATAGTCGTCTGATGAGCGGCATCAATTTTTCTTCTTTCAACAATGACGCATAGCCATACATTTTTTTTCGATCCAAACCACCCAGGTCCAACCGCTCCAATGGATCTGTTTTGTCGACGATTGTGAAGTACAGGTAATCGACCACGGCTTTTTCCTTTTCTGCAAGTCGGATGCTGAACCCCATTTCCTTCTCAACAACATAACCGGTGAGAAACTTCGGCTGTACGCTGCGATACACATACGAGGTCTGCATAACCGAAAACTTTCTTGTTGGTTTAGAACATACTGAGGTCAAGGCGAAGGCAATCTCTGGAATGAGACTGTAAAAACTGAGCGCGGATTCGAGAGAGATATATGATGGCGAGTACAACCGGTTCGCAATATAAAATGCCGGGATTTTGCCCCGGTCCAATGGCCCTTTCAATGCATATAGGCCATTCTTCAAACGAACAAGACGATGCATTTTCACCCATCGTGAAATCTGCATTCTCCCTGTATCGTAATTAAGGCCTGATAACCTGAGCGCCTCGCGCAGAGTGAAGACAGGCAAATTCAATCCCAGGAGCTTCTCGTTATAATCAATCCATTTCATTTTGTTATCATAAATGCTTACAATATGAAATATAAATTGAATTCGTTATTTGTCAAGACTGAGTTACCCGAACTGAGCTTATCGACTCAAAAGTTCCTAATCCCGTCCTGTCTGGAAATGGGAACTTGCGCGGGTTGTCGCAATTGTCGGCGTCATTTCTCATTTTTCCTCCTCTAATAGGACAATCTTCAGACTTTATT
>MIBH01000046.1:20949-22119 GCA_001829455.1 Spirochaetes bacterium RBG_13_51_14 | reverse complement strand
TTATCACGGTACAGAAAAGAATTACCATACAACATTTGCTTATGTTTCTATTAATGTCATAAATCAGAAATTTTATTTACAAATACGGCGTCTATTATAATTTGGTAACTATCTGACTCGAGTTAGGCGAATTTAATTCAAGACCACCCTCCCCTTTGACGGGAGAGGGCTGGGGTGGGGGTGAATAACTGCTGGATGTGCATCAGGCGTTACAATCACCCTCCCCTGGCCCCTCCCATCAAGGGAGGGGTATAAGGAATCGTCTGGGACGAATAGCTTACATACTACAAGGTGACAGCTATGAACTTTAAACCGGAAGGAGCGGCAACGGTAATCGGAAGCTTCCCTCACACGGATGCGGCGGACGCTTGTCGAATGGTGTTTGAGTACCTGCCGGATATACCCGCGTGGCCGCAGCTTCCCCGGCGGGAATTTCTCGAGGACATGAACGCCCAGTTCAGTAAAAACCTTCCCTGCCTGAAGCTGGACCCGGTGAATAGAAAGATCGGGTTCGACACTTCCGGCGACGTGGCGGGAGAGCTGGAGCGGTTCTACACCAGGGTCATAGCGGATGACGTGGATTATTTCGGCCTGGATGACGCGCACGCGGCCGGTTTCGGCTGTTTTATCGACGCTGCGCGGAACGGGAAGGCGGCCGGGACGATCGCGTTAAAGGGGCAGACCACCGGACCGCTCACCCTGGGGCTTATGACCGACGCCGTCGACGGAAAGTACGCGCTCTACAAGCCCGACCTTTTCGACGCCGTGGTCAAAAACTGCGCCATGAACGCGCGCTGGCAGGCGCGGAAGCTGAAGGAATATTCGGACCGGGTGATCGTTTTTTTCGACGAGCCGTCGCTGTCGGTCATCGGCTCCGGTTTCTATTCTGTAGATATGAATCTGGTCGCCGGCTCTTTCAAGGAAATCATACGGTCGATTCAGACAGAGGGCGCCCTCGCCGGCACCCACTGCTGCGGCAACGCCGACTGGGACGAGCTCCTGGCCATGGACCTGGACATCATCAATTTCGACGCATCGGATGACATCGTCGCGGACAAGATCGTCAACGCCCGGAATGTTGTGTCCTACCTTGAAAAAGGCGGCTGCATCGCCTGGGGAATCGTGCCCACCCTGAAGGACAAGCTTGAGGCTGCTACGCCTGAGGGGGTG
>MIBH01000046.1:19534-20943 GCA_001829455.1 Spirochaetes bacterium RBG_13_51_14 | reverse complement strand
AATTTCAACGCAATCGTGAAGCGACTGGCGAAGAGGGGCCTCCGGGAGGAAGATATCATCAGGCAGTCGATCATCACCCCCAGCTGCGGATGCGGGACGCTCACCGTGCCGCTTGCGGAAAAGGCGATGACGATATTGCGCCATGTATCGTCCCGGGTGAAGGGATCAGGTAAGTGACCGCCTGATAAATGCCCGGGCGTCCTCAAGGTTGTGGAACACGGCCACGTAGTTAAACATTTCCGGATGCCGCACCATGATATTCTGGAGAAACTCCTCGGTCATCACCAGCACCAGGTACCCCTTAACCTTTTTCAAAGTGGACATGGCCTTCATCAGAATTCCGATAGCGGAATCGCTGATTTCGGTGACCGTGGCGGCGTCCATGATAAAGTACGAAAAAGGCGGAAGATTTTTCTCCCGGCTGGAGTTTTCATAGATGGCCGACGCGGTATCCCTGTTCACCGTATCGACCAGTATTTTCATCTGGAGTATATCGTCGTCGGATAAATAGTTATACGTATACAGTTTATCTGCCGCGCTCATGGTGTTGCTCCGGCTGGTAGTCGCCTTATGTAATATATCTATTCTCGGGAAAAATTGAAAAATATTTACTCGATTTTGGTTTTTTTTATACGCCGTATTATTGCAGGTTTCCATGGAGACCGACGAGTCGGTCCACCAGATCGCTGAAATATTGAATCGCGTGCTCGATCGGTTCAGGCCCGGCCATATCAACGCCGGCGGAGCGGAGCTCGTCGAGCGGAAACCTGCTCCCGCCGAGTTTGAGAAAATCAAGGTACGCATCGCGTGCCGGCGCGCCTTCCGCGATCACTTTACGGGCAAGCGCGATGGCGGCTGATATGCCGGTCGCGTATTTATACACGTAAAAGGGCGAGTAGAAATGAGGGATCCTGAGGCACTCCAGCGTGAGCTCCTCGTCGATGACCAGGCGGTCGCCGAAGTAGGCCTGAAGCAGGCCGCGATAGATATCCCGCATGGCCTCCAGCGTGAGCGGACGGTTTTCCTCCACGAGCCGGTGCGTCAGGATCTCGAATTCCGCGAACATGCACTGGCGGAACAGCGTGGCCCGGATGTTGTCGATTTCCCGGTTCAGCAGATAGGCCTGCATCCGCGGTTCTTCGGCGGTGCGCTCGAGCAGGTGGCGGCTCAAGAGCGCCTCGTTGAAGGTTGACGCCACCTCCGCCACGAAGATGGCATAGTCGTGGTAGAGATACGGCTGGTGGCGGTTGGAGTTCCATGAGTGCAACGAGTGGCCCGCTTCATGGACGAGGGTATAGAGGCTGTTGATGTTGTCGTCCCGGTAATTCATGAGAATGTAGGGCGGCGAATCGTAGCAGCCGGAGGAATAGGCGCCGCTCCGCTTTCCCCGGTTTTCGTACCGGTCCACC
>MIBH01000046.1:0-19308 GCA_001829455.1 Spirochaetes bacterium RBG_13_51_14 | reverse complement strand
GGAGGAAGGTGCTGAAGTTGCCGTGCGACAGTTCGACTTCGTTTCCGCTCTCGTCCGTGAGATGGCCGAAGGAGATATCGGCATTGTCAAGCTGGCTGAAAATTTCCGCCGCGGCATGGCTCATCTCGCCCGACATGGCCAGAATCTGTTCGCTTTCTTCTGAAAGCGTGTGGGGTTTATACCGGAGAATGTTCTCAAGGTAGAAACGGTACTGATGCATGTCGGGGCTCCGCATATAGCCGCCGATCACGTCGTCGGGCAGTGATTGAATTTCGGGCGTCATGAAGCTGGCAAGCTCCGCGGCCCGGGTGTGGAGGTTCAGGGCGCGCTGATGGAGGCCCAGGTAGCGCTGGTTTGATTTGTCCTCGTCGCTTTTGAGATGAGCGTAGGTGAAAAGCTTTTCCAGCTTGCGGCTAACGGCGAGATCAAAGTCAATGGCTTCACGGAAGAGGGACGCCGATTCGGCAAGGCGGCCGCGGTAGATGCTGTAGCGCGCAAGGTCTCCTTCTGTTTCCTTAAATAACGATTCCCAGGCGTCGTCCGATGCGAACAGGGGAGCGAGATCCCACCGGTGCCGGTCGGGAATGTCTTTTCGTTCAGGTATGTTCTCGGCCATGGCGGGGTTCATCGTGGTGAGGTATCGGTGATGAGCCTGATGAGTTCCATGCCTGTCCCCCGTGAGTTGAGCAGTCGGTGATCCAAGACGGATAATCCGCTCACGAACTTTCCTTTGACATCATCAATACGGTGGGAATGAAACGGGATCTGCCGAAATCGGATTTTTCGAAAACTTCAAGGCTCACATCCATGGATTGCTCGATAAACCGCGGATGCCTGAAGGTAAGCGTGAACGTTACCGAGGAGCCTTTTGCCGTGTCGCGTTCCGTGTATAACGGCCAGAAGTGATAGTGCCCCTGCGTGGCCAGGTTGGTTGTATACGGGTTTTCCCAATCGGAATCGACCATTGGGGCCAGAGAATTGCCGCGCTTCAGTGACACTTCGACGTCCGGTATAACGGACAGGGTTGATTCTTCCAGGACCTGGCCCACGATGTGCGGCAGATATGATGTTTTTTCAGTATCTATGGCGCCTTTGAAGCCGCCCTCCGAATCCCTTCGGCTCGATATTTTTTCGATCGCTTCATAGATGAGAAACAGGAGATCAATGCGCTGCTGAATCTTGTACCTGGCGTCAAGTATTCCGTACAGAAGGCCCCGTTCGGTGGTGACGTATCGGGGAGGAACACGGTTCAGTACGTAAGCGATGATATCATCTCTGCTGGAAGCGTCGATGTCCTTGTTTTTTTCTTTTTTCAGCACTTCGTCCAAGGTATTGATAACAATGTCTTTCATTAAGTTTGTTACCGGCATGATGAACCCCCTCTCCCTTTTGCTTTTTTTGATTTCTTTTTCTTATCATTAAAAGCGATAGTGATGACCTCCTCAATCTGGTCGACCAGATGAAAATTCAGGCCCTTCTTGATGTAATCAGGTATGTCATCCAGGTCTTTGCTGTTTTCCCGCGGAAGAATGATCTCTTTCAGATTCGCTTTCTTTGCGGCGATAATTTTTTCTTTGATGCCGCCCACCGGGAAAACCCTGCCCGTGAGGGTCAGCTCTCCTGTCATGGCGATGCCGGGCCTGATCTTCTTGTTCGTTGCCATGGAGTAGAGGGAACTCGCCATGGTGATTCCCGCGGACGGCCCGTCCTTGGGGGTCGCCCCGGCCGGCACGTGAATATGGATGAGGTTTCTGCTGAAGACTTTGGCGGCATCGCCCCTGTCTTTCAGGAGATGCTGGACGTAGCTGTAGGCGATGGTGGCCGATTCGCTCATGATATCTCCCAGCTGGCCTGTCAGCTTGAGCCCTCCCCCTTTCCTGTTGGTTATGCCGATTGATTCCACGACCAGCGGTGTGCCGCCGTGCGGCGTCCAGGCAAGCCCGATGGCGAGGCCGGTCTTGGTGATCTTGATGAGCGATTCGTCGGCGTAGAGCTCCGTTCCCAGGTATTCCCGGATCGTTTTCG
The DNA here is from genome assembly GCA_001829455.1 of Spirochaetes bacterium RBG_13_51_14. GTDB lineage: Bacteria > Spirochaetota > UBA4802 > UBA4802 > UBA5550 > RBG-16-49-21. The sequence goes on along the minus strand of MIBH01000046.1, from coordinate 17,283 downwards.
GCTCCAGCGTTCCGGCGGGAATCTTTCTGTTCTTTGCCATGAAGGTGGCGGTTTTGCGGCAGATTTTTTCAATCTGCCGCTCCAGGTTTCTGACACCGGCCTCGCGCGCATAGTTGTTGATGATATGCATGAAGCCTTTCTTGTCGATCCGTATGCCGTTTTTAGGGAGCCCGTGCTGTTCCAGCTGTTTTGGTAGGAGATACCGCCGGGCAATCTCATATTTTTCGTTGGCGATGTATCCGGACAGGCGGATGATTTCCATACGGTCCGCCAGCACCTGGGGGACGGTGTCGACGGTGTTGGCGGTGGTGATGAAGAGCACGTCGGAAAGGTTGAAGGGCGCGTCAATGTAGTAGTCCCTGAATTCCGCATTCTGTTCCGGATCAAGGACTTCCAGGAGCGCGGACGCCGGGTCGCCTTGAAAGCTCTGTCCCAGTTTGTCGATTTCATCGAGCATGAACACCGGATTACGGTACTTGCATATTTTCAGCCCCTGGATGATCTTACCCGGCATGGCGCCGACGTAGGTCCGCCGGTGGCCCTTGATCTCGGCTTCGTCCCGCATGCCGCCCAGGGAGATCCGGAAGAATTTTCGATTGAGGGCGCGTGCGATCGATCTGCCCAGGGATGTTTTGCCCACGCCGGGGGGGCCCACCAGGCATATGATGGAGCCTTTGCCGGAGGGCTTCAGTATCTTGACCGCGAGAAACTCGAGTATCCTCTTTTTCACGTCTTCGAGGCCGTAGTGATCGCGATCGAGTATCTTCTCGGCCTTTGCGAGATCGATCGAATCCACGGTTTTACGGTTCCAGGGGAGGGAGAGGACGGTATCGATATAGTTCCTGGTAACCGCGTATTCCGAAGAAGTGGGATCCATCACCGTAATCTTGCCGATCTCTTCCTCCATCCGCTCCTTAATCTCGCCGTCCAGCTCGAGTTCTTGCATCTTCTTCCGGAGGTTTTTCAGCTCGCGGGATCGTTCGTCATCCTCGATGCCGAGCTCGTGTTTGATCGCTTTCAGCTGCTCTCTCAGGAAAAAATCGCGCTGCTGCTTGTCTATTTTTTCATTTATGCTCCCCTGGATACGCTTCTGCACTGACAGCACCTCAATCTCCTTATGCAGAAGCCTGAGCACTTTCTGGAGCCTCTTTTTTACGTTCAAGGTTTCCAGGATATCCTGGTACTCTGTTTTTTCAATATTGAGGATGGAGGTTACGAAATCCGCTATTTTCCCCGGCTCGTCAACGTTCAGCATGGTGAGCTTCATCTCTTCGGTGAAGAGGGGGTTGTTGTCGGTGAGCATCTTCAGTTTGCTCAGCACCTCCCGGGTGACGGCTTTGAACTCTATGCCCTTTTTATCGACGGCGCTGTCTTCGAGATATTCGACCTCGGCGAAAATATACGGCTCTTCCGATATAAAGCGCCTGATGCGAAACCGCTTGATGCTGTTGATAAGGACGTTTAACCCGCCGTCGGGCAGGTTGATGCGCTTCAGGATTTTAGCCGCGGTGCCGACATGATACAGGTCGCTCGCCGCTATTTCGTCCTTATTGTCATCTTTGATGAGGATAAGCCCGATAGTGCGGGTATCGTGTATAACCTTATCGATGACGTCGGTAAACCGCCCGTGTGAAATAATAAGGGGGGTGATAATCCCCGGAAATATCGGCCGATACCGTATCGGAATGATGTACAGCTTTGAAGGCAGCGCCTGGTCTATGGTTATGAGATCGCTTTCAAGCAGATTGGTATCAATCGGCATGTCGTTTTTGTCTAATATTATGTCGTCAAAATCCATGATGCTCCTTTAAACGCGTGGAGAAACCCGCCGGTCTGTTTTAGGACTATTTAATCAGCCACTGCTGATTGTTGTTGCATTTTTGCTGATGGTGTTAAGAAATAGCTCCTGTTTAACTGTAATGAAATCAACAATATTTGTCAATTTTAAAGTTTGAAATTTTTTAACTATTCAGTAAATTTCAAAGTGGGCGTAGTCGAGAGAAATGCGCTCATATTTTTTTCCCCGCTGGCTTCAATTGCCGATAACGGGTATTCATCATACAGTCTGTTGCATCCGATCATTAAAACGTGCCAAGCCGTGAGGAATTGTCATGATTTGCGTCGGTGAAATAATAACGATTCGATAAGAGACATGAAAAACTATGTCAATCCTGGATGATATACATAAAAACCGGGAGCTGTTTCTTCAGTTCAACGACGCCAAGTATAAGCGATTTCAGCAGCTCATCGGGAATCCGAATGTCCGGCGGGTCGTCAATGCGATCCCGATTCTTTTAAGCGTCAACAATAAGCGCCTGCCCGGATATATCGACGGCGATGTGCCCTGCGGTATATTTAATTTCCGGTCGGAGGTCGACGCCAAAAAGTATTTGCAGGGACGGTTCTATGTCAAAGACCTCGGCCTTCGCGATACAAATCCATTCATAGAGATGATGGCGGTCATGGGGAGCGTCGGTACCATCGCCTATTCAAGGGACTCGGATTTCGATTACTGGGTGTGCATTGACAAACGCGGCGTTTCACCTGAAAAGCTGAACAACTTTCAGAGGAAGATTGATGCCGTCCAGGACTGGGCCATGGCGGAAATGAATATCGAGGTCCATATTTTTATTAATGACATCGGGGACATCAAGAATAATATTTTTGCCGAAAGCAATGAGGAAGCGTTCGGATCGACAATCGGCGCCGTGCTGAAAGACGAATTTTTCCGGAGTTCCGTCATCATAGCCGGCAAGATACCCTTCTGGTGGGTCATCCCCCGCTTTGTGCGCGACAGTGAATACGAGAAATTATACGCGATGATCCCCCATGAGGAAAAGGAGGAGTATTTTACCGATCTGGGGAACCTGTATGAAATATCAAAGGAGGATTTCATCGGAGCCGCGCTTTTCCTGATCATCAAATCGCTGGGAAATCCGTTTAAGTCCACAATCAAACTGGGGCTTCTGGAGAAGTACCTATTCGGCCCGGATTATTCCCCTCTGCTGAGCCAGAAAGTTAAATCGTGCATCCTGCGCGGTAATCTGGATAACAAGATCATCGATTCATACATTTTAATGTTTGAAGAGGTGTATAATTATTATGAGTCAATCGTGGCTGACCAGACGCTTCTTAAGATTCTGCGCCAGAACCTGTACCTTAAAATTAATCCGCAACTGTCCCGCTATATCGGGGTGAAGGACCGGCAGAGCCTTCCCTATAAGGTGCTGGTGATGTTCAAATACGTGAAAGAGTGGGGATGGAGCGGCAAGGAGATTCAGGCTCTGGATAACTTCGAGAGCTGGGATTATAAAAAGACCATGGTGTTCTGGAACATAGTGAAGAAGTTCATGCTGTTGAGTTATCAGAAAATCGCCACGCAGATTCCTTCAATGAATCTGGAACAGAAAATATCCGATTCCGACTTCAAGCTGCTGAGCAGGAAGATTAAATCCCATTTCGCCCATGAGAACAACAAAATCGACCATTACATCACGTTCAAGGACACGCCGTATGAATCAATGTTATATGTGGAGCCTTCCGCCGGGAGTGGCATTGATGATGACGAGTGGAGCCTGCTGAAAAAAAGTAAAGCGGCAAATACGAGAGTCATATCCACGGTGCTGAAGACAGAAAAGGGGCTTGTCAGGCTTCTGGCCTGGACGGCCATCAATCAGATATATAATCCCAAATTCAGCCGGCTCAAATTCCAGACCGGCTACAGCCGCGTGAGCCAGAATGCGGTGGTGGAGCTCGTCAGCCGGATAGCGAATCTTTTTTCCGGCACCATGTCGAGATTGAGAAACGAATATTACCTGCGGCCTTCCTTTAACATGGTTAACATGATCATCATTAATTTCGGGCTCGAAAACATCGATGCGATTCAGACCATCCATCACATTTACCAAACCAGCTGGGGTGAGTCGTACATTGATGAATATGAATCGACGGAAGATCTGGTTTCGATTCTCGGCACCGTCGTAAAGGAAGGGGTGCTCTCACGGCTGAATTTTGACGATTACTGCGTCATTATCACCCCCGAGCCCTTTAAAAAGCATTACAAAGAAATCGAGCAGATATTTCGCGAGGCGTATGATTTTATCATCCGGACTGATAAACGACACGCGCTCAGGTTTTTAACGCGGCTCGGGGGCAAGTATGTGACCGTGACGAAGGAAGGGGACGCGGTCTCCGTCAGCATCGACGCCGCTATCGTCAATGCACTGACGAGGATATCGCTGAATCCCCGGAAAGACATTATGTATGCATGGTACTGTTCCGATCCCCTGCTGCAGATGTTGGATGCGGTATTTAAAATCCGGAAAAAGAATTCCATTACGGCGGTCTTTGAAGATAACGGAGACCGTTTTGTGGTGTACATTATCAATGAGCGCGACAATATCTTTACTTTTGTTAAGCCGAAAAAGATGAAAGAAGAGGCCATCATATTTCTGTTTGATTTCTGCCAGAACGCGATTAACAGAATACACGGCCTTGACAGCCTCCACCGCATCAATCAGGGGACGCAGCTTTTCCAGCTTACCGTTGACCGGTTCGGGAAATTTACGTTTGAAAACAGAACGCAGTGGGCTGAAGAGCTCTATCTGGTGAAGTACAAGACACGGAAGCCGCTGACGGTTCGGGTTTCAAAGTATAAGAGCATTGAAACCCTGTATAATATATCGGTGCGGGGGAAAGAGAACGCGGTTTATATGCCGCTGAAGCGCGTTCCCTCGCATGTGGGACAGTTGATGAATGCCGATGGTTCGATATGCGGCCTGATCAACGATATTTCATTTATCGATATAAAGGAAAGTGATATCGAGCTCGGCTCCACACCATACTTCTCCGAGAAATTCAAGGTTGAATTGGTAGTGGATAGATACCTGAAATAGTTCATTCCCCCGGGAAGTTATCGCGGAAGAATTTAACTTTTTTATCCTTATCCTTCTTGTCCTCTTCGCTTTCGCCCAGGGTCCCTTTTTCGAGCGCGATATCCAGGATCTTTATGCCGGCATCGGCGGCCATCTTCTGCTCCGGGCCGGATTTGGCTGCCTGAAGAGAATTGATTTTCGCGTCAATCTGATCCTGCGTGAGCATCTGCATGGTGTCGTCATCGGGCGTTTCTTCATCGACGATCTTTCTCGGCTTCACTTCCTTTTTCTTTTTGTCCGCCACCGGCGCCGCTTTCACCGGGATCACCGGCTTTTCATTTTTCTCATCGCCTTCGATTTCTTTCTGAAGGGGTTCGGGAGGATTTTCGATTTTCAGCTCGAGCATTTTGATACGGTCGCCGAGAAGGATATTAATTTGCTTTTCTATAGACATGTAGATGGGCGTCGTGAATGATTTGTTTTTCTTCACGGATTTCTCAAGTTTTTTCAGTTCCCGTATATCCTGATCGATATCCTCAATTTTTTTTAGTACATGCACAACCTTCATGTCACACCCCTCGGTTTATTGCTTGAGCGGATATTCCCGGCGGGTACGGCCCGCGTCCCGCCGGGAATATCGGATGCCAGCAGATTGGGCATATGATATAGTGAGATGTTTAAATACGTCAATGATTTTTTAGGGTACGACTCCCGTTGTCCTGACTGTTCCGGGTTGAGCATTCATCGGCGGGGAAGCAGATACTATTGCTTGACATCGGGCGCTATGATCGCACACAATGAAATCGTGAAAACGAAGGTATTGATTATCGGGGCGGGGCCGTCGGGAAGCATGGCCGCATACCGGCTGGCGAGCAGGGGATTTAAGGATCTGATTCTTGTCGATCGCTCTGAATTTCCGCGTGTAAAACCATGCGCCGGCGGTATCTCTCCTTCGTCCCACCGTTTTTTGGAAAAAATGGGACTGGATCATCTTCTTTCAGGGCTCCAGCCAGGCGCCGTCATGAGGCGCATGCGTTTTATCGGCCCGCGGGGTCAGAGCATTGTCATGTCAACCAACCTGAAAGCCATGACCATAAACAGGACGATATTCGATACGGCCCTGCTGGACATAGCGCGGGAGCGCGGCGTGATCTTCGTGCCCCGGTTTATGGCGAGGGAACTGATCCGGGATGACCGGGGAAGGATTGTCGGCGCCACGGACGGCGACCGGCGCATAGAGGCCGCGGTGACGATACTGGCGACCGGCGGGCATAATAAGAATTTCAGGGAAAAATATCTGACCGATACGCGGCCGCTGCGGCTGATATATTCGCGGATCGGATGGTGGAAGGGATTCGATCTGGAAGACGGGACCATGGAGATGGTGTTTGACCGGGATATGCTGCCGCATTACGGATGGGTCTTTCCCGAGGGAAACGGGGTCGTCAATATCGGAGTCTGCCTGTATGAGGACCGGCTGAAGGGGAGAAATGTTTCCGATGTTTTTGACATGTTCCTGAGAAAATACTATGCGCGGCGGCTCGCCGGTGCAACGCAGATCGGAAACAGCATGTCGTACGTCATCAATACCTCCGGCCGGGTCCGGCATGTGTACGCCAACGGAATGCTCTGCGCCGGCGAGGCGGGAAGGATGTGCAACCCGGCAACGGCCGAGGGGATATCGTACGCCATGGAAAGCGGGGTGCTTGCCGCGGACGCGGTCATGCTGGCCTTTGAACGGGGCTCCGGGAGCGCGCCTGACGAGAAATCCCTCGCATATTACGAAACGATGTGCAGAAAGGCTTTCAATTTACGGCTCGGCAGGGCAGCGCTCTTCAGCAGGGCGATCGTCAGTCCGCTGTTCAACCTGATGATCAGCTTGAGCACAACGAAATTCTGCCGGAGAATAATTAACCGGCGTTTCGGTGATGGTTAGCCGGGTGCCGCGCTATTCGACCACCCGGTCAAGCAGGATGGTATCGTCTATGTTTTCGTTATCAAAATTCTCAGGACGAATCTCGTTAAAAAAGGTCCGTATTTTAATCTGGTCCCGGGACAGGAAATGGACAATCATCAATATCCTGCCGTGCTCAATTCCATCAGAATCGACGCCAATGATATCGAGCTCAATGGGGTTCTTTGAGTAATCAGCGCTGTATCTGAGGGTTCCGAGGCCGTTCGATTCAGAACCGCCGAGGGACCTCCCGTCAATTACAAGAATCACCCTTCCATTTTCGTAAAAATGGAAGGATCCCAGGCATCCCGTACGGTCGATTCCCTCCCAGACGCCGACGAGCGAATATTTGTCTCTGCCATCTTGCTTTTTAGCGCCGGAAGCGCATGAAACAATCCCGAGCGCGATGATCGATGCGAGTATTGCGATGATTCTGATACGATGCATAGAGGGCTCCATGAGAATCTCGTCCGCCGCGGTGAGTCTGCAGTCCGTACGATAAATATATACGTCCTAACCGTCTCGGTGTCAAATAATATTTAGAGTGCGTGTCAATCGGCGTCGCATGTCGCGCCGCCGGCCGGCAGGACGGACGGGTCCGGAGAATACCTGCTGGCCGGCACCGTTCTGCCCAGGGCCTCGGCCATGGACCGGATGTGGTGCGGCGCGCCGCCGCAGCAGAGGCCGATATAATTGACGCCCATATTGCGCGCCGTAATCGCGAACTCGGCTGCGTCGAACCTGGTGAGCAGAAAAGGATCAAGGGCCACCGGGAAAGCGCATCCCTTACCCGGCACGGCGAGCTTCTGGAAATACGGCTGTTTGCCGGTGGTGCGGTACGGAACGGGCTGGGCGGCAACGTGGCAGGCAACCGCTTTCCTGATTTTTTTCAGGAAGGCGTACATGGTACGGGGCCCCCGGCCGCAGTTAAGGCCCACGATATCGGCGCCGTTATCTTCCAGGATTTTGCACGCCTCGTCCCACGGATGGCCGTCCCGGGACCTGTCCAGAAGCGGCGTATAGGTGACGCAGGAGGGAAGGCCCGCCTGTTTGATGACGTCCAGGGCGATGAGCGCTTCGCCCACGTAGTCGAGGGTCTCGGCAATGATGAAATCGGCTCCCTCTTCCTTCGCCCACCGCACCTGCTCCTCGAACATGGGGCGGACAATTGCGTCGGATTGATCGGGATCGCGGCTGTCGTACATCCAGCTTTCGCTCAGGTTCCCGGCCACCAGGGCGTTCCCCTCCCGGGCCGCCTCTGCGGCGATCCGCACGGCGCTCCGGTTCAGCTCTTCGATGTCGATCTCGCGGCCCACGCGCTTCATCTTGCTCCGGTGCGCGTAGTAGGTGAAGGCGACCATCACCTCGGCCCCGGCGCGGAGGAATTCCCGGTGCAGCTCCTTCACCGCTTCCGGATGATCAAGCACCACCTCCGGCACGTAGGGCCCCGCCTTCACGTACCCCCGGCGCTCCAGCTCGAATAGATATCCTTCCGCGCCGAGAACCACGCCCTGTTTCAGACGCTCACGTATGCCGACCTTGTTCATACCCGCACCATTGAATGATTCTGAATATTTCCAGCGAAGGAGGCCTTTCTGTCAAGAGTTAAAACAGGATCTCTGCGATCGCCGGGGCAGCATACCGGTCTGAGTTTCATCTTGTTGAGCCGTCTTTATTTCAATACAGGGGATATATCGTAATACATACGTCGATGGGCATAAAAAGGTTCAAATATTTTCATCTTATAAAAAATTTTTACTTTATACATTCTTCTTGTTATACTATAAATGGGGCGGTCGGAAACACCAACGTTACATCGGTCTGGCCCCCTTCAGGCATAGCGCTAGCCGTTATTCTGCTTTGGGGATACCGGGTGGGGCCGGCAATTTTAGTCGGAGCCTTTTTCGCGAACATTCTTGCCCTGAAAGGCTCCGGCCTCGCACCGGCTTATTATATAGCAGCTTCTCTGGCAACCGCGATTGGCAACATGCTCGAGGCTATTATCGGTGCATATCTCATCAGGCGCTTTGCTGCGACAGAAAACCCCTTTGATACCGTGAAGGGCCTCTTCGTTTTCATCATTTTTGGAAGCCTCGCCAGCACCATGATCAGCTCAACGATCGGGGTCGGCAGCTATTGTTTTGTTATAGAAGAATGGCCGTTATTTGACCAACTCTGGCTCACCTGGTGGCTCGGTGATGCCGCCGGGGTATTGATCGTGACTCCGATAGTCATTATGCTGAAAAAAAAGGCACCAAAAACAATTACCGGGATACAATTAATTGAAGCGGTTATTGTATTACTCATATTGACAGTATTTTCAATATGGATATTTTGGAACAACTATCAGCTCGAGTACATGATCATCCCGCCTCTCCTCTGGATCGCATTCCGTTTTGGGAGGTTGTTTTCGGCAGGGGCCGTTTTCCTCGTTTCGGGAATCGCCATTATATGCACCATCAGCGGTGCCGGTCCATTAACCAGTCAAACAACGCATAAATCGCTCCTGTACCTCCAGTCGTACATCGGTGTGATCTCAATCATAACTCTTTCTTTATCGGTGCTAACGCATGAACGGGGCGAACGGCGAGCATGAATTTATTATTGACAGGATCGGGCGAAATGAAGTGTATGATACCGTACATTCGAGGTGAGAGGTGACGCCATGCCGTCCGTAACTGATTTTACAAAAACTGAATACATTAAAGTGCTGGAAGCGACCAACAAGTTCAAGGCCATTGAGGAACTGGCGCTTGTCTTCAAGGATACCGACGTGTGCGGCGACATCCAGAGCCTCACCAAGGCCCTGAAGGAGCGGGAAGAGATCATGAGCACCGGTATCGGATTCGGCATCGCCATACCCCACGCGAAGATCGGCACGATAAAAGAGATGGCGTTCGCCATCGGCATATCGAAGGCGGGCATCGATTTCGACTCCATGGACGGCGAGCCGGTCCACCTGGTGATACTGGTGGCGGCCGGGGAAAAGCAGCACAAGGAATACCTGCGTCTTCTATCCAACATCATGTCCATTATAAAAAAAGACAGTGTCAAGGACAGCATTATTAATGCTTCAGGGAGCAAGGCCGTGCTGACGATACTCCGCGAAAACAGTCAGTGACGCATACCGAGGTTCGCAATGGCAGAGAAGGAGAATGAGTACGGCTTTCGCGAGATCGAGCTGAAATGGCAAAAACGTTGGGCGGACTCCCGGTCTTTTCTGAGTAAAAAGGACCCGTCGAAGAAAAAATATTATGTTCTCGAAATGTTTCCCTATCCCTCCGGCCGGCTCCACATGGGGCACGTGCGAAACTATACCATCGGCGACCTTGCCGCGCGCTTTTTAAGAATGAAGGGCTACAACGTGTTCCATCCCATGGGGTGGGACTCCTTCGGTCTCCCGGCTGAGAACGCGGCCATCAAGAACAACATACCGCCCTTCAGGTGGACGTCCGATAATATCAGCTTCATGAAAAAACAGCTCATGCGCATGGGCTTCTCCTACGACTGGACCAGGGAGATCGCCACGTACCAGCCGGATTACTATCGATGGAACCAGTGGATGTTCCTGAAAATGTACGATAAGGGCCTCGCCTATAAAAAGAAGGCGCCGGTTAACTGGTGCGATTCATGCCAGACCGTGCTGGCCAACGAGCAGGCGGAAGGCGGCATCTGCTGGCGGTGCGAGAGCCCCGTCACGCTGAAGGAACTCGAGCAGTGGTTCTTCACGATCACCGATTACGCCGAGGACCTCCTCGCCGGGCATGACGAGCTCGCCGCGGACTGGCCGGAGCAGGTGCTCACCATGCAGAGGAACTGGATCGGCCGGTCGAACGGCCTGCGCATCAACTTCAGGCTGGAAAGCGGTGAGGACTTTCCCATCTATACCACCAGGCCCGACACCGTGTACGGCGTCACCTTCATGGTCATCGCGCCGGAGCACCCGCTACTGGACCGGATCACGGACCCCGGAGTGTGGGCATTCATCGACAAGTTCAAGGCCCAGTCGACCTTTGACCGGATTTCCGACGAGAAGGAGAAGGAGGGCGTCGATACCGGCTTCAGGATCGTCAATCCCTTCAACGGCGACCGGGTGCCGCTCTATATTGGAAACTTCGTTCTTATGGATTACGGCACGGGCGCCGTCATGGCGGTGCCCGGCCACGACACCCGAGACTTCGCCTTCGCCAAAAAGTACGACATACCGGTGAAGCTCGTTATCGACGATCCGGATTCGCCCATAGACGTGAACACCATGCAGGACGCCTACGTGGACGAGGGGGTGTGCGTCAATTCCGCACAGTTCAGCGGCGTACCGAGCCCGGAGGCCATTGACAAGATATCGGACTTCGCCGAGGCGCAGGGATTCGGGAAGCGGGAGGTGAACTTCCGCATCCGCGACTGGCTTATTTCCCGCCAGCGGTACTGGGGCTGCCCCATTCCGGTCATTTACTGCGACGCCTGCGGCATTGTGACCGTGCCGGAGAAGGACCTCCCGGTGATTCTGCCCCTGGAGGTGGATTTTAAGGGCGATTCGCAGTCGCCGCTCACCAGCATGGAAGAATACACAAAAACGACGTGCCCGAAATGCGGCGGCGCTGCCCGGCGCGAAATCGATACCATGGACACGTTCGTTGATTCCTCCTGGTACTACGCGAAATTCACGTCGCCCGATTCAAAGGAAATCTATGACCGGAGCGAGGTGGAGTACTGGATGCCGGTCGATCAGTATATCGGCGGCATCGAGCATGCCGTGCTGCACCTCCTGTACGCGCGCTTCTTCTCGATGGTCATGCACGACATGGGCCTCCTCAAATCCAGGGAGCCGTTCACCCGCCTCCTCACCCAGGGGATGGTCATCAAGGACGGCGCCAAGATGAGCAAGTCCAAGGGCAATGTGGTGGACCCGGACGCCATCATTGAGAAGTACGGGGCCGACACGGTGCGCCTCTTCATGCTCTTCACCGCTCCGCCGCACAAGCAGCTGGAGTGGTCCGATAAGGGCGTTGAGGGATGCTTCCGGTTCATCAACCGCATCTGGCGGTTCGTCAACAAGCACGCGCACCTCTACACGGCGAACGGGACGCCTGAAGGAGCGCAGCTGAGCGATGCGTTGGAGAAGCTGCGCCGGGAGCTTCACCTGACGGTCAAGGCCGTGACGCACGACATCCAGGAGCGGATGCAGTACAATACGGCCATTGCGCGGATGATGGAGCTGGTAAACGCGCTCTATCTCATCGATAAAAAGGAATTCACCGCGCCGAATGGGAGGCTGGTCCTCTCGGAAATGTTCGACAAGCTTCTTCCGATGCTGTCCCCCTTTATTCCGCACGCTGCCGCGGAGCTGTGGGAAATCCTGGGGAACGCCGCGCAGCTTCATGACCTGCCCTGGCCGGATTATATCGATGCCCTGGCGAAACGCGACGAGATAGAGATCGTGTTCCAGGTGAACGGCAAGATCCGCGGCAAAGAGACGGTCAATGCCGGTATCACCAGGGAAGAGATGGAGCGGCTGGCCAAAAATCACGAAAAAGTACAGGAATCGGTAAAAGAAAAAACCGTGAAGAAAATCATCGTGGTGCCGGGCAAGCTGGTCAATATCGTGGTGCAGTAACCGCCATGTGCGATCTCTGCATGAAACACGGCGCCGGCGGAAAGTGGTATCTCAATGCCGAACATTATTCACAGGCTATCGCGGAGAAATACAATCTGCGCGATTTCCTGATGGAGCAGTATAAAAATTTCGAGCAGATATCTGTTCGTAAAGTCCACGGATTCAACGCGGTCGGCATGGGATATAAATTGAAAATGCCCATCATCGGCCGTATCGTGAAATACGCGGCTGAAAAGATGCTTCACAGCACCAGGCCGCCGAAGAACCCGTTCAGGGCGGAAGGCCACATCGGACAGATAGTTCCGCTCGAGGACGCGGTCGCAATACTCCGGACGTGCGCGGCTGAGCCGATCATCGAAAAGAACTGCATGTGCCGCTACATGTCCCGCGGTGTAAAAGAAGCGTGCTGCATTAATTTCGGCGTCATGTCCGAGATCGTGGACAAGCTGCCGCGCTTCATACCGGAAAAGGATAAGTTTTTCCTCACCCGCCAGCAGGCCATCGACCGCTTCACTGAGCACAATAGAAAAGGCTACATCGGTTCGATCTGGTTCGGCCCGTTCCCGTACATCAATAATCTCTGTTCATGCGCCAGCCCCGAGTGTGCCGGCATACGGCCCCGCGTCGATTACGGAATTACATCGATCTACAAGGCGGAATACATTGTCGATTTCGATCCGGACAAATGCACGGGCTGCGGGGTCTGCGTGGCCCGGTGCCAGTTCAAGGCGATCGGGTGCGACCATGCGCTGAAACGCATCACCGTCGATTATGAGGCGTGCTTCGGGTGCGGGGTGTGCCGGCACGCCTGCAAGCAGAAGGCGCTGTTCCTGAAGCCGCGGGATGAATTCCCGGGCTATGAGGAACGTTACTGATGGCGGACGCATTCCAGTGAAGGGAAAAACGAAAATAACCATTGATTATGCACGGTGCGGCGACGGCGTCGGCGTTGATCCGCGCGCGTGCGCTGCCTGCCTGCGAGCATGCGATCCCGCAGTCTTCCTCCTCCATGAGACGATCGGCGCGATTGAAGATAATCCGTACGATCCGCAGAAATGGCGCGTTACGCCGCTCTGGATCGACCTCTGCACCAGATGCATGAAATGCGTTGATGTGTGTCCGGAAAAAGCCGTTTCGGTTGCATGGTAGCAGCCGGCGGGCGTTTAACTTTTTGTTGCTTGATTTTTCAGCGATACGTAGTAGATTGTATATATGGAAAATAATAATAAAAGATCCACAATCGACAGAGAACGAGCCAAGGCTGTCATCATTCCTCTGTTCATCGGGATGGCGTTCACATTGGTCGTTATATTTCTCGCTACGGCTTTTTCTCAACGCCGGGTGCTGGTCAAGGACATTGACGGCAACTTTTTCCGGGCGCGCTCTCTCTTCATCGCCGGGCCCGTGTTCATCTGCAGCCGCGGTGAAACGGACTTCGACACCAGAAATGATGCGCTTAAGAGCGCGGAGGAGCGGAGCGGCCTTTATTTCATGTTAATGAAAAACATCCAGTTTATTGAGGTATTGAGCGAGCCGGACGAGAGCGGGCAGGCGCTGCCAGGATGGCAGCCGACGCTCAAGGATTATATCGGCGACTACGTTGTGAACGCGGCGGGAAATCACGGTTACCTCTCCCTCCGCGCTGCGGGCGGCGCCGTTTACGGATCGATACGTTTCCCGGACTGGGGCAGGGGCGTGACCGAATACCTAAAATATGTGAGGATCGTCAACGGGAAGCTCTACTTTACGCGCTCGGTGATAACGCCGCAGGAGCTCAGACGGCTCGGCGCCAACGCGTATTTCATTCAGAACTACAGCGGCGAGTATTTCCGCAGCGGAAACCTCATACGGGGACATTATATCATCGACGGCGCCCGGAAGCCCTGGGAGGCCCAGAAGACCCGGTAGTAACGGCCGTCCGCAGCCGGGCCCGTTAAAACACATACGTGCCAGACGCGTAAAACAGGTAGTTCTTCCGGAATTCAGAGAAGTCCGACATTGTGTCGTTGAACACGAATGCTCCCATCATGCCGACGGTGAAGTCCAGATTTTCATACGCGTTGATGTTGAGCGCGGGCATCCAGAATATTCCGTGACCCTGGATGTCGCCGATGGTAAAGAGCTCGCCGCGCACCAGCGGATGGAAATCATAGCCGATGGCGACCGCCGCATAGTGCTGGTTCACGGTGAGGAACTGGTTCGCCAGCTGCAGATAGGTCTTTTGGTTCATGGCGTTGAACTGGGCGGCGTAGGAGGCCATTTTCTCGTCTTTGTTGTAGTTGAGCGCCTTCTGGTTGAAAAAATATTCCACCAGCAGATAGACACCCTTCTTAAACGTATATTCATACCCGGCGTTGGCCTGAAAATAAAATCCCTGTTTTATATCGCGGCCCGGTATCAGGTATCTCAACGCGTACCACTGGCGGTACCACGGATCATTCTTCGAAATATAGGAATCCCCAGCCTGGCTGGCTATCACGCTTCCCCGTATCAAGCCGTCGAACAGAATGGCAGCGAAATCGAATCCGGCCACGCCCCGCCGGGAAACGTATCCGCCGAGGATGGCGATATCGGCGTCTTTGACGGTTGTTTTCACCCGGGCTATGTAGTTGCAGTCCTGCAGGTTGAAACGCTCGATCTTGTTGTTGCTTTTCTTCAGATCCACCACGGCCGTGATCTCGGTCGTGTCTTCGGGATAAAAGTCCAGTTTCACCGCGTCCGTGCCCTTCTGCTCGTCGCCCCCTTCGACGAAGGTGGGGGAGATCGGATTCAGGATGTCGAGCGGGTTCCAAAGCTTGCCGCTGCCGAAGCGGATCTGCTGCCTCCCCACGGTGGCCGTGAACTTGTCCACGCTCACCTTTACGTAAGCGCGGTGGATCTTCATGCGGTAATAGATGTCCGGACCCCGGTGGGGCTCCCAGGTCAGGTCAAGAAAATCGTTGTACTCGGACGGCCGCCAGTAGGCGGTGAGGTCCCGGCTCCTTCCGTAGTTGCTCCAGATGAGCTCGTTGTCGAAATCCAGCTTGATGGTGAGCAGTTCGCGGTACTGGAATTCCGGCGAGAGCCGCGCGCGGGTCAGGTCCGCCGACAGGTTTTTGCTCGACATGGTAAGGGGATTCCCGCCGTAATAGTTGTCGGTGCGGTGGAATGTGTAGAGGTTTTTTGCCTGGCCCTTGAACTTGAACCGCGGGCCTTTTTTGCCCTCCTCAAGCTCCCCCTCGTCTTCTTCCGAGGGTGGCGCCTCGTCCGACGTTATATCGCCCTTCTGTTCTTGCTTGTCGGTATCGGCACCCGGCTCCTGCTTTTTTTCATCGATGGTGACGGTATTGTCATCGTCTTTCATCTCTATGATTTCTTTGGAAGCGCCGGGCTTATCGCTCTTTTCTTTCATCTGAGCCGGGGAAAGACCGGTTGAGATAATCGCCGCGGACAGCGCCGCCAGCGCGATTTTGAATATATGCCCTATTATTTTTACGTCCATAGCCGTCTCCCGTGTGCTTGACGTCATTATGCTGACAGGTCGTCCGATCTTGTCGAACGGAGAGTCGGAAACAGATAAGCCTTGTTCTCATGCCGGGCCCATCCATGCGTGCCGGCGGCTCCATCACCCTGTATACTTTCCTGACAGATTATTTTACTTTCTTTGCCACTTTCTTAATTCAGCTTTCCTGGCTGCTCTTTTTCCCCTGGTCGGAAACGATCGCCCCGTCAGTGAGGCTGATGAGCCGTTCCGCGTAATCCATGACCATGCGGTCATGGGTTGAAAATATAAAGGTGATATTCTTTTTATGGTTCAGATTGTGCATGAGATCCAGCAGGCCCGCCCCGGTCTTCTGGTCCAGGTTCGCCGTGGGCTCGTCCGCCAGGACCAGTTCCGGCTCGGACACGATGGCCCGCGCCACCGCTACGCGCTGCTGCTGTCCGCCGGACAGCTCTTTCGGCCGCCGGTTGATCTCCTTGGCCAGGCCCACTTCTTTCAGTATCCGTACCGAGCGTTTGCGTCGCTTTTTCTTGTCAACGCCCTGGAGGAGGAGGATATACTCCACGTTCTCCAGCGCGGTGAGAACCGGTATCAGGTTGTAGGCCTGGAAGATGAAGCCGATGTTGTTGAGCCGCATGTCCGACAGCTCCCGGGCAGACATACCGTTGAGCTCCTTGCCGGCAACGGTCAGAGTCCCGCTGGTGGGGTAGTCGAGTCCGCCGATGAGATTCAGAAGGGTTGTCTTTCCGGACCCGGACGGTCCCGCGATCGCGGTGAACTCGCCCCGCTCCACGCTGAGATCAATGCCGCGCAGGGCCTGTACTTCGAGTTTGTTCGATTCGTAAATTTTTACCAGCTTATTGACGGTGATGATGGCCATGGGCGTCCTCCTTAGATGTAGTGAAGCGCTTCGAGCGGTTTTATGCGCGCCGCTTTGACGGCCGGGTAGATGGCGGCAATGACGGTCGTCAGTTCCACCACAATAATAGTTATGATGAAATCCTTCAGGTAAATGAATGGATGCACGATGCTGCCGGCCCCCCACTGGCGCATGGCGTCCATGAAGACCGAGAAGTCGATACCCGTAACGGACATAATTTTAACCAGCACGATGCTCACCACAAGGCCCGCGGCAAGACCGACGGCGCCGAGATTGAGCGCTTCGAACATAATTATGAAGAATATCTGGGCCGGGCGGGTGCCGATGGATTTCATGACCCCGAGCTCATGGAACCGTTCCATGATCGACATGATTAGGGTGTTCGCGATCGAAAAAACGATGGTTATGAAAAAGATCAGGTAATATAAGTACAACTGCTTGTCGATGAGACTGATGGCGCTTACGAGATACGGGGCCATG
>MIBH01000045.1:11218-11688 GCA_001829455.1 Spirochaetes bacterium RBG_13_51_14 | reverse complement strand
CCTGAAAAAGCACAATTACGTGAAGGATTAATGACACTATCCGAGGTTCGGCGTGACTTCTGACGACAACTGGGTATTGATATATGATACGGTAATGGAGGAGTCAACAGCAAGCCAGCCTGGGCAGAGTTGATACATTCACCGACGGGAATTGCGAGTATCCGATGAATTAGCGACGTGACCGTGTGATCATTACTTGATGTGAAATGTATAATCCACCGAGGCCGTGACGCCGTACTGGTGCTCGTATTCAAGTGATTTGTCCTTTTCCACTTTGAGCTTCTTATACATTTTATACCTGAATCCGAGGGAAAAACCGACGTGGTGCCATAGTTGGAATATGACGCGAGGCTTCCCCGCTGGTCCATGGCAGCGACCGCTATGATGTTGTCGAGGTCGAAGCTTGCCGGGTAGTGGGGACGCGTATCGTTGTCCGCGTGCGAGTTGCCGGCTGACGCGATAAATAGTCC
>MIBH01000045.1:9083-11206 GCA_001829455.1 Spirochaetes bacterium RBG_13_51_14 | reverse complement strand
CGCCTCCTGAATCGCGTCATACAGGGCCTGGTCGTAAACGGTGTCGCCCCAGCTCGCGTTGATGATCTTCGCGCCGTTTTGAACAGCGAAGCTGATGCCGGATACTATATCTGCCGTGTCGCCATAACCGCTGACATCAAAAGCGCGAACCGCCATTATGCTCGCGCTCCAGCACACGCCGCTGACGCCCTTGCCGTCGTTCCCCCGGGCGGCTATGATCCCTGCCACGTGCGTTCCATGGCCGTCCAGATCCATGGGGTCCTTGTCGTTTTCTATGAAATCGTATCCGTGGACACAGCCGCCGAGCGGCGCCCCGTCAGCGTCCACGCAGGCGATGCCGTCCCACAGGTTGTCTTTCAGGTCCCGGTGCAGGTAATTGACCCCGGTATCAATCACCGCGGTTATGACGCCGCCGCAGTCTGTGGCAGTGTCCCACGCTTCAGCCGCGTTGCTGTCGAAGCCGGCGGTTCCCGTGATTCCGTTGATCGTCTGGCCGGTGTTGCGGAGCCCCCACTGGCTGCCGAATTCGTAATCGTCCGGCACGGTCTCGTCGATACGGTAGATATAGTTCGGCTGCGCGTACGCGACCTCCGGGTCATTCGAGAGAATGCGCACCGCGTCATCGACCGTCATGGATGAAGGTAATACCGCGATCCGGCTCTCAGACGCCCGTCCGGCACGAAGCATGAATTTACGGCTCTTCACCGGACCGAGGGTTCGCGTTATGATCCTATCCTGCCGCGATGATATGCCGGTTTTGAATTTTATTATGACCTCGTTTTTTTATACGACTTCCCTTCAGGAATAGTTCGTCGGGCAATGGACGGCTTTTGTGAATCCATTGATGAGGCGGTGCCGTCAATTCTTTCATTTACGGCCCTTCCATCGTCTGCGACCATGGCATTGGTCATGCCGGAGCCCTGCGAGTCTTTATGACCGCAGCCGCAGGCCGGCCCGCTGTTCATCTCGTCCGGCTCTATGATTTCCGGATCTTTGCCTTTCAGGAATAAAATACTCAGGTTGCTGAGGGTATCGATAACCTGAATATCTTCAGGAAAATCGGAGGTATCGCAGGATGCAAAAAATACCGCGCATGCAATTGAAAATAATAAATAGATTATGCTACTATTTTTTATTTTTCGATTCATTAATAAATATAATTAATGCTGCATGTAAAATATTCATAATGGGGCTTTTCCTCAAGCTCCCTATATCACCCAGAGGGGGACTTTTTCACCCTGATTTGGCTTGAATAGCCCCCTTTGGGGGTTGGGGGGAACTTTCCAACAGTCTCTAAGTCGAGCTATTTATAGTGTAATACAAAGCGCCATCTTTCACATACGACATCACCTTGGTCTCCTTCTGGAGAACTTGAAGATGGGTATAGACCTCCGACACCATGAGAAAAATCTCGAGTGGGAGTCGCATGCCCCTGATGTCAGGGAATAATCTCCGCCCGATCCGGTATACCGTGTATTCGCCGTGCGCAAGGATGGCCAGGATGTTTTTCTGGCGCTGTGAGAACTGATCCCTGAACATGGCGATGATCTCACCCGCGTTGCCGATGGGGTCGCCGTGTGCCGGATAGACCATCCGCGGCGACAGCTTTTCTATTTTATCCAGCGAATCGTAGAATTCGACCTGGCTCATACGCCGGGGGAGATCGAAATCCGTCTCCAGCATGACAAAGGCGTTGGGCGTGATGTGGCCGAGAATGTGGTCGCCGGGAAAGAGGAGCCCTTCTTTTTCCAGATGGAGGCTTATGGACCCCCTGGTATGGCCCGGCGTGGTTATGACCGTGGCCTCATAGTCTCCCAGAATTATTTTTTCACCGTCCGATATGAATCTGTCAACGCGGCAGTTCTCCGCAAGGGAGGCAAAAATAAATCGCACGGCCAGGAGCGAAAGCTGGTAGATCAGGGGGACCCCCATGAGCCGGTAGTACTTGATAAACTGATCCCGCGGCACCTCCAGGCCGTGCTCCACGAGATTTCGGTCCTCCTCGTGCGCGACAACCGTGGTGGTGCCGCCCGAACCATCGACGATTTTCCGGGCCGCGCCGTAGTGGTCGATATGGCCGTGGGTGAGGACGATCTGTTTGATGTCAGAGAACTTCAATCCCA
>MIBH01000045.1:0-9077 GCA_001829455.1 Spirochaetes bacterium RBG_13_51_14 | reverse complement strand
GGAGGGCCTCCCGGAGGATATGCGCGGTTTTCAACGTGCCGGTGTCGATGAGGGAAACGATTTTCCCGGTAAAAAGATATGCGTTTACCGGACCCGGCTTATCGCCGACCAGGGGGAGAATTATCCGGTAGATTCGAGGATATATTTCCTGATAGCGGGGCTGTATCCTTTTCTTCATGCGGCAAGTATCCGCCGGTCGGGCGATTCAGTCAATCAGTTTGATGAAGAAAACCCATACCTATGAGAAAGTTGTACCAGGCCCGGCCCCGCTCGCTCCCGTTGAATATCAGCCAGTGCCCGCCGGTAAGGAAGCGGCTGTTTGGAATCTTCCATTTCTTACACAACGATTGAACATATTCGAATGGGCAGAGCAGGTCGCCCCGCGAAGCCACGATAAGTATTTTTTCTTTTGATATCTTCGGGCTGAAATTGAGAGGCGAGTGGAGCTCCCACACGCGCCGTATTTTACGGCGTAATGATTCATCGACGGGGAAGGGGAGACGCGCCCGATCCGGGTCCAAAGACCCGGAAAAGTTGATGGCCGGCACCATCATTGCCGCGAAGGAGGGGATATCGGTCAGCCCCGCAAAGAGAGCGGCGTTGTAGCCCCCCAGGCTTGCGCCGATGAGGCCGGTTTCGGAACTTCCCAGCTCCCGTAAAATCCGGAACGAGTTGAAAAGATCGTGCATGGCCTGTCCCACGCACTCGCAGGTCATGACCACGTCGTCGTTTTGTAGATAGATCCCCCTCTGACGCATCAGGCCGGTGCCCCGTTTCCAGTGAAAGGGAGCGATGAAAAGGGCCACGTCAGGTCCCCTGTTGAAAAGGTTCTTTACCCTGAACATTTTTCTCGCCTGCCGCGGCTCGCCCAGCATATATCCGTGGTGACAGAGGACTGTTTTGCGATTTTTTTCTCCATGGGTCCACCTGACAAGGTAGCCGGTCCTGTTGGCGGCGTATGAATGATATCGATCCCTGACATGCGGGTTTTTCGCCGTGTATCCGCTTTCATAGGCGATAAGCTGGCTTTCGCCGTCGTGATAGGGCTTCCGGTCTATGATGAAATATGACGGCGTTTTCGACGGGAAGGTGAAAAATGACTCCGGGTTGTCCGCGTATCCGTTGTCGATATAATAATCAAGCTGCTGTTCGTAGGCGTCACGGTCGATTTTTCTCATGGGCTTCATCGCAGCTAAGAAGTTGGGGATCGCAAGGAATAACGAGTCGACCATGCTTCCCATGGTGTTAAGGAGGCGTTCATTTCTTCCGGTTTTCACCTGTGTCGCTCCTCGCCCGCACCTGTTATAAGTATCAGCATGCGGCGCCCTCCCGGATTTCTACAAAACCGTTACCGCATGACTTTCTTGAGCCAGGCCGCAACCGGCGGCACGATCTCGTCCACGTTGTTGGTCATGACCAGGTGCTCCGTATTCTTCAGCAGTAAATATTTTTTCTTGCAGGTAAGCCGTTGGTATATCTCTTCGACGTAGGCTTGCGGAAATATGCTGTCTCTATCCGAATGCACAAGCATGATGGGCGTCTTGATTTTTTCCACCGGCCTGGCCAGGTCGGTGCGCAAGAGGGAGCCCATGGCGCGCACGGTAATCCAGCGAACCATCAGCGGATCGGTTTCACTGAAGGTGATTACATCGGTGCCGTCCTTCATTTTTTCTTCTTTAAGATCGAGATACAGGGATGTCGGAATTGAGTAGCCCCTGTACAGACCTGTCATGAATTCGGCCAGCGGAACGAGAAACCGCGGCGGCCTGATCTGTGACAGCACCAGGTTATCCCTGCCGTTGAGGTCTGCGATATTGTGGCACACGGCCGCGGCGATGGAATCGTCCCGAGCGGCCGTATAAAATGCGGCCATGCCGCCCTGGCTGCTCCCGGAAAGGGCCACTGTGCCGCCGAATCGTTTCCGCGCGTATTTCACAACCGCCAGCGTGTCGTCGACGATTTCATTGATGGTATAGTCCCCGCGGAGGCCGCTGCTTTGGCCGTGGCCGCGAGGGTCGAATCCGACGACATTAAAGCCCTGCCGGTACATGTCATACAGGAATTCGATGTAGAACCGGGCGTATACCGAGGTGCCAGGGATAAAAACAAGCGTCGGAGCTTTTTTACCTGCCGGAAAGACGGTGAGATGGATCCTGAAGCCGTTGGCGTCGATATCGGTCTCTTCCATGGTCCGGGTGTCGATTTTTATGTCCATTCTTTTCAATAATTTAACTTGATAATCTTTTGCTTTTACGTTATCTGGAAGTCCCCTGTTCTTATAGGTGCAGCTTCCCGCATACCACGTTATATGAAAAATGCCCAAAAACAGAATAATTCCAAGGATGATTTTTTTACCCATTCGGTTACCTCATGCGTGATGATTCTGGCTTTATTGCGCCCGCGTCAGTGCCGGGCGCTGCGCTCGTTGAATGCCGGGAGCGGCAATACTATTGTATGATGTTTTTTATTTTTCTATCCAGGTAACTTCCGGCTTTTTTCTCGACACCGTGTTCGCGTGCGAATACGCGGGATAGCCCATCACCAGGCTCGCGTATACTTTCCTGCCTGCGGGAACGCCAAGTCGTTTCCGCAGTTTTTTGCTGAACCGCAGGGCCACGGTCAAAAAGCCGGTGAAGCAGGTGCCCAGGCCGAGGGCATGGGCGTAATTGGTTATGTTCGCGGCTGCGATATTGCAGTTGTCGCAGCCGAACCGGGCCGTTCCCGGCGCGTGTACAAGGATGAGCGCCGGGGCGTCATGCAGGATGTAGTCCCGGCTTGATGCGGCCTGCTCATACCGGATATAATCCATTAATTTCAGGTAGCGGTTTTCGGCCAGCCCGGCATATTTCATGATTAATTTCCCGACACCGCTTATCGTTTTGTCATACAGCCGCGTGGCGAATCCGAAAATATCTTTCGCGGTTTTGTCTATCAGCTTTTTATCAGTGACGACGATATATCCCACGTTCTGGTCGTTGCTCGCGGTGGGCGAGTACCGCGCCAGGTCGAGTATCTGTTCTATGACGCCGCGCGGCACCGGCTTGTCCCGGTACTGCCTGACGCTTCTGCGGGACAGCACGATGTCACGGTATGCTTTCGGCTGGACATTCTTCCTGTTCGCCCTGACGACCTGGTTTGCGTCGAGGCCGTCATGGCGTATCGCGTCCCGGGGGCACACTGCCACGCAGTGGCTGCACAGATTGCACAGGTCCGGTTCGGCCGGCGCCGGTATCCCGCCAACGATGCGCCATACGCCGGACACGCAGTCCCGCACGCAGAGCATGCAGCTGTTGCATCTGTCTTCGCGTCTTGTGATTCGCATGGGGGGTTTCTGTTCAGGCATATCGCATCTCTTTCCTTTTTATGGCACGTCCGGTCATACCGCCGCCCTCACCTGATGATCGCCATCAATATCATGATTCGCGTTGCCTCTGAAAACTTGAATTTCCTTTACGGCCGCCAGACGCTCTTTTTAACCGAGCCTTTTTAATAGGACTATTGTTATATCGTCATTGGTTTCGTACTTCCGCATCTCGCGGAGAATGGCGTCTTGAATCTGTTCCGGTGAATTGCCGCCATTTATCCGCAACAGCTCTTTAAGCCGCCCATCCCCGAAAATGTTTTCTTCCGAGCGTTTCTTTCCAGCTTCCGCGTTCTTGTTCCACGATTCGGTTATGCCGTCCGTGTAAAGCATCATGACATCGCCGGCCCGCAAGGTAAGAGTTTCATCTGATAATTTCTCCCGTATCTCGTCGAAAATTCCTATCCAAATTCCATTCGTCTCCACCAGCTCCACGTCGCTGCTGTCTGCTCGATATACCATGATGGGCTGATGAAGGCCCGAGAAGGTGAAGCGTCCGCCCTCATGAACCGCCAGGACGGTGATTGACATATATTTATCTTCATCGATTTTTTTCATGTTGGCCGCGATGGTCCTGTTTACGGTCGCCACCAGCTCCGAGGGGGATATGTCCGGATTTTGGGACAGGGTAATATGCAGTGCCGTCTGGGTCATCATCATAATAAGTCCCGCTGAAACCCCGTGTCCCGAAACGTCGCCTATCACGATCCAATCCTTGCCGGCCACACGTATGAAGTCATAATAGTCTCCCCCCACTTCGGAGGCCGGCATCATATACCACGAGACCGCGTACCCCGGCACTTCCGGTCTTTTCGGCAGCAGTACGGTCTGGATCTTTTTGGCGAGCTCCAGCTCACCCCATAACGCGTTCTTGGTTATAGTCAGCTGCTTGTTGGCGGTCCGCAGCTCTTCAGTCCTCTCCCTGACCTTTTCCTCCAGGTTCTCATACAGCTTCGCGTTGTCAATGGATATGGCTATCTGCGAGGAAAGAACATTCAGAATCTCAAGCCGCTCCGGCGTAAACGCGCCGGATGAGAGGTTGTTCTCGAGGTAGATTATGCCCGATAGTCTGCCCTGATTCAGAATGGCGGAACAGAGTAACGATTTCGGACTGTTTTTAATGATGTAGGGATCATTGACGAATTCGCCTTCGGAAGCCGCGTCGTTCAGAATGAGCGTTCCCTTTGTCCTTGCAACATAGTTGACAACGGAAGCGGATAGGCCGTCGTGCGATTCTATCGGAATAGACCTGAGCACGGTGATATTGTCGCTGCCGACCTTCCCTTCCGCCTCGACCAGAAACCTGCCCTTTTCTTCGAGTATCATGAGGCCCTTCTGTGCACCGGCATTTTCCATTACGATCCGGATCAACCTGGCCAGCAGTTTTTCAAGCAGTATCTCACCGGAAATGGCCTGTGAGGCCTTCATGACCGTGGATAAATCGAGCGCACCCGTTCCGGTACCTGTCGCAGTCACGGCTGTATCAGTCATGATATCGTAGAAATCCCTTCCGGGAGCGTGGGGGGGAGCAATATCCGGATACAGGTTAATCAAATTTTTCAACACTCCGCCGGCCCCCCACCGGGCATAGCTCACACACGCGGCAGCCATACGCTCCCTGGCCCGCTCCATTTCTTTTTTGGAAAGATAAAATTTCATCGCGTATTCATTGAACATCGCCGCATGGATGACATCCCGGTACTTCCTGCAAAGCTGGATGGCCGAAGTAAAGTTATATTCCGCTGTATCCATATCCCCGCGGACAAGCCACGCATAAAGAGCCTCGCCAGCAAGGAACATATGCAGGTTGTTTGTCGGCGCGCTGTCCGCCCATCTCTTCATGATCATCTGGCTTATTTTGATCTGAATGCGGTACTGTAATTTTTTTATAATGGAGGCCTCAGAATAAAGGAAAAGCCTGTTTATGGTATCATTGAAAACAGCGTACCGATTTATTATTACTCCCTGCTGGGCGTCCTTATACTTTTTAAATGTATTTGAGGCATGCAGCCCGAGAGAATTTTCGTTAAATAACGTATAGAGCGTAAGTTTTCCATACCAGTAAACGGACAGGGCGGCGCGGTTGCCGGCGCTTATCCATGCCGCCAGGGAAGCCTCGGCGTCAATAGCCTTTCCGGTCAATTGTAAAGGGTCGCCGCACTCTCCCCTGAGATTTAAAATTATCTGCCATGAAATCGAATGCAGCGTTAAAAGATATTTCTGGTTAAACCCGGCAATGATCCGGTTGTTTCTGGCCATCATGCGTTCGAGCTCTGAAAGCTCCATACAGGCGAAGAGGGAATGCACATCGGCGAAAAAGAGGTTAAAGCCGGCATAGTTGAGATCTCCCGTTTCCAGTCCGATCCGGTATCCTTCGATCAATGGCGCTATTGTCTCTTTTATCGGTTCCACCCAGTGCGATATGAGGCCATTGTAGATAAAGGAGGTCCTGCATTCCTGATCCCGGGCGTCCAGCTTGTCCAGAAGGAGCATCCCCAGATTGCCGAATTTAGCCGCTCGCTTAAAATCCATGAGTCCGGCCGCCAGAACAATCCCGTAAGCTGCGTATGCGAAAGGATGATCTGGCGCGTGGCCGTAATTTCTGGCAATCTTGAGCGCAACCATTATTCCGTAAGCAAGCCTATTGGGATCAATGTAAAAGGCGGCGATACTCATGCTCGCCAGTATTTTGCCGGTAGCGAGCATATGAGGATCGGTCATTCTTGGCAGGTTCAGAAGGTCGCTGGTTTTCTTCCCCGCAAGCAAGATCATTACTCTCAGCAATTCGATGCCGATATGTGCGCGGGTCATTTTTTCCGGTATTCGAATGCTGGAGAGCTGTTTTATGATCGGCACCGCCACATCGATCGCGCCCTGAAAGTCCTCCCGCGCAATACAGGCATTTATCTTTGATACAAGGATCCTAACCCTGTCCAGCGTTGTTCTCGCATGATTCAACACGACCTCGGCCAATCTTGCCATGGTATCATAATCGCCCTTGAGGTAGGCTGTCTCGGTGGATTCCGAATACAGGTCGAGCGTCAGCTCATACTGGGTTTCCCAGGAATTCTCCTCCAGCAGTCCGATGCCGGAATTCAGGTACTTGAACGCCGGGGTATAGGCAGCGGACGCTTTTGCCTTTTTCCCCGCCTCAAGGTTGAGCCGTGCGAGCACCTCCCGTTCGCCGGCGTCGGTAATGATGGCAACGCCGAGGTTGAGTTGATCAACTATGTAGAATAATTTGTTCTGCAGATCGGTTCCGCGAGCCGTTTCCAGCGCCAGTTTGCCGATCTTGCAGTGCAGCTCGGACTTTTCTGAATCCGTTACCAGGGAATACGCGGCCTCATGAATCCTGTCATGATGAAAGATGTACATATCTTCAAGCGGACTCACCAGCCCATGATGAATTGCTTTCGTGAGATCATGCAGAGCCTGGTCGATTGATGTGCCGAGCACCGAAGCCATGGTCTCAAGATCAAATCTGTTTCCGATACAGGCGCATATCTTCAATACCTCCCGCGTACGTTCTGATAGCCTGCCGATCTTGCCGGCCAGCATATCGACCAGATTTTCCGTTACCTGCATGCTGCTGATCGCGTCCATGTCCCATCGCCACCCCAGCTTCTCGTCAGGCACGATCATCTTCTCGTTGTACATGGTGTGCAGGAACTGGTTGACGAAGAAGGGGTTACCCCCAGTCTTTTTATGCACCAGATCGGCCAGCTCCGTACCCCGCCCATCCGAGCATTTCAGGAAATTGATGATAAGATCCTTTATGTCTTTTTCGGTCAGCGGTCCGAGCGTTATCCGGTCGACCCTGACTTTATTTTTTTCAAGTTTTTTAAAAAAGTCAATCAGGGGATGAGTATCATCCACATCATTATCGCGGTATGAGATGATAAGGAAGAAACGGCGAATATCGGGGCTCGTTATTATATTTTTTATGAGCTTAAGGCTCGCCATGTCCGCCCACTGCATATCATCCAGAAAGAGGACTACCGGATGATCTCTTGCCGTAAAGACATTGGTGAAATTTTCAAATACAAATTTGAACCTGTTTTTCGTCTCCTCGAGCCCCAGGGACGGCAGCTCCGGCTGCTTGCCGATGATCAGCTCGACATCGGGAATGACTTCGGTGATCACCCGTCCGTTGGTCCCCAGCGCGCTCAACAGGTCTTCTTTCCATATCCGTATCATCTCTTCGCTTTCCGATAGTATATGTCTAACGAGCACATGGAACGCCTGTATTAATCCGCTGTACGGCTTGTCCCTCCTGAACTGCTCGTATTTGCCTGAAATGAAATATCCTCTTGTGGCGACGATCGGTTTATGTATTTCATGCACCAGGGCTGATTTGCCGATGCCGGGTGCGCCCGATACGATCATGACCGAAGCGCCCCTATCGCGACTGGTTATATATTCAAAGCTGGATATAAGGGATTGTATCTCTTTTTCCCTTCCAAAGAGCTGCTGGGGTATGATAAACCGGTGTGATATGTCGTGTCTGGCAAGATCGAATGGTTCGATGTTCCCCTTCTTATCCATCTGTCTGATGCATTCCCTGAGATCAGCCATCACGCCGAATCCATTTTGATATCTCTCTTCAGGAGTCTTCGAGAGCAGTCTCATGATTATATCTGAGACGGCCGATGGAACGCCGGGGTTCTGCTGTACGGGCGGTATCGGCATCACCGCGATGTGGGAATGGATGATCTCCATGGGATCGTAAGACTTGAAGGGCAGGGTGCCGGTAAGCATTTCATAGAGGGTGATGCCGAAGGAGTAGAGGTCCGTTCGGTAATCGACAGTACGGTTGATCCTCCCCGTCTGTTCGGGCGACATGTACGACAAGGTGCCCATGATGAAATCCGGATGGTAAACCTCGTCGTTCTCATGGGTCAGGACCGACGAGATGCCGAAATCCGTTATTTTTAAAGCATCCTTTTTCTGATTTATCAGTATATTATGAGGCTTTATATCGCGGTGGACGATATCCTTCATGTGAAGGTTTCCAAGCGTTTCGGCAATCCGCACCGCCGTTTTCAGAAATGATGTTAGATCAAAGCTCTTTTTTTTCTCCAGAATGCTTTTGATAGAAACGCCGTCAAAATCCTCCAGCACGAGGGCGAAGCCGTCGTCGGACTCTATTAAATCATAGGTTTCAATGACACCATCGAGATCGATGTTTTTTATTAATGCATATTCCTGCTTGAACCGGGCAATCTCGGAAGGGGTTGGAGATACCGCCTTCAGGGCTTTGATCACTACCGTGTTCCGCTCGCCCTCTTTACGTCCCCGGTATAAAAGCGAGCTCCTCGTTTCAGCGATCTTTTCGATTATTGTATAATCCGCTATCTTTTCCATAAGAGGTGCGTTATGGGAGATTCAATCAAATTTTTTTTATATGGGTGTCGATGTGATGCCTGTATATGTAAATCGACACAACGGAATTGCGGAATGAATTCGCAATTCCTTGATACAGTATTTCTGAGTTCACTTGTCAGAATTCTATATTCTGCCCGCGTATTGTCTATTTAATTTTTTTTGCTTTTTAAATTTTTTTTAGAATTCGCAAAACAATATCAGTAATGCAACATTTCGTGAATTCTTATCCCCGGTATGGGTTCCGGCACCCGCCGGCGGATAAGCCGTGGGGCGGGCGTATTCATGAAAGCTTGAAGAACTCGATTTCGGATTTGAGTTTTTTCGAGTTGTC
>MIBH01000044.1:18105-19611 GCA_001829455.1 Spirochaetes bacterium RBG_13_51_14 | reverse complement strand
CTTGATGCGCCGGCACAGCACCTGTATCGTCCGCTCGATGATATCCTTCCTGCCGATGAGAGGATCCAGCTCGCCGGCGTGCGCTTTAGCCGTGAGCTCCATCGTGAAGGACTCCACCGCCTTTCGGCCGGGGGTCTTCTTCTGCTTCGCCCCGGGTTCCGCTTCAGCTTCATCGTCGAATTCCGAATCAGGCTCTCCCTGAGAGGGGTACTGGGACACGCCGTGCGAGATGTAATTCAGCAGGCTGTACCGGGTGACGCCTTCCTCCAAAAGGAAAAATGCCGCGAACGATTCAGACTCGTCGAAAATCGACACCAGGACATCGCTGATTTCCAGCTCTTCCTTCTGTGCCGACGTGGTGTGCCAGATGGCCCGCTCCAGCACGCTCTTGAAGCCCACGGACTGTACCGGCTCCTCATGCTCCACCGTGGTTATGTGCTTGTTGAAAAATTCCTCGATTTTGCTGATGAGGTTCTTCGCGTCCGCTCCGCTCCCCTGGATGATGTCCCGGCCCGTGTCATTATGAAGGGAGGCGTACAGGATATGCTCCGGGGTGAGATACTCGTGCTTTCTCATCTTGGCCTCCTGAAAGGCGGCCATCAGTATATTGTTTAACTCATGGTTTATTTCCATCACGCTTCCTCATACGAACATTTCAGCGGAAATTCCCGCTGCCGCGCCATCTGATGGACCTGATTGACCTTGGTGACGGCGATATCGAACGTGTACACGCCGCAGACGCCGACGCCCTTCTTATGCACGTCAAGCATCACCTGCACCGCCCGCGCCGCGGGCATGTGAAAAATCTTCATGAGGACCTCGATAACGAAGTCCATGGTGGTATAGTGGTCATTGTGCAAAACCACCCGGAACATCTTCGGCTCATCGAGTTTCTTCTCAGTTTTAAGGCTCAGGTCTTCATCAAACTGATACCCGGCACCTGAATTATCTGGCATGACCCCCCTCCAAATACACAGGCACTCGCATATTAATAATACAAATGAATGCTGATTTTGTCACATATTTAATTAAAATTATATACACCCATGGCCTCTCTCCGCCAGCTTGAATCATTGATGTCAATCTCCTGGTCACACAATATACTATATCCTCAATTTTCAATATATTTATTAGACTTGTTGGATAACAACTCATAATAATTCATTTTTACCCCCGCCGCCTTCGGCGGCGGGGGTAAAAATCATTGATTATTGAGTTTTGCAACAAGTCTATTTATTTTCTTTGATCCAGCGCTGGCTGACCCAGTCGTATTTTTCATGGGTATGAAAATGGCACTTATAGGCCATGCGCAGGTTCTCCTCTATGTAGTATCCGAGGTAATAATATGTTAATCCGCGGGAAGCCGCATACTCCACCTCCCTGATGACGCTGAACGTGCCCAGCCGGTACGGTTCATATTCGGTTTTATATACGAAGTAGACGGAACTCAGGGATTCTCGCGATATGTCGATGAATCCCACAGCTATCAACTCGCCGTTCAGGTAG
>MIBH01000044.1:0-18085 GCA_001829455.1 Spirochaetes bacterium RBG_13_51_14 | reverse complement strand
TCCGTATGGGTATGCATTGAGCGCAACCGCCGCAGCGTGGCCGGAAATAATATTCGCCGAACTTCCTCCACCCGCGCCAGAGCAGCTCATCCAGCTCGCGGTAGCCGATGCTCTGCGCAAAAAAATATTCGAATCGCCACATCCGCTCCGGGACATAGGTGCAGGGAGAAATGACGCTTACGCGAGGCTCTTGCAGCAGTATCATGATGGCTTATAATGCCGATATCTACTAATCTCGAAATTCAGACCTTGTGCTCACATACGGCAGCTCAGAATATACGAACTGGAAAAGAAAATTTCAAGAAATAAATTATTATAATAACGCGTGCAGCGATCGGAGCATAGTATGTCATGCCGTGAATCGAACATAACGCCATACGGAAGAATAAACTTTTAGCGACATAATCCATAAAATAATTGACATTTTTTTGATACATGTTATTATTTTTCATAATTTATCAGAATGAATGAAAAAATAGTCATACATGATCTTCATAAGTCTTTCGGTCCCAAGATTGTTCTCGACGGGCTCGATCTTACCGTGTTCGAAAGTGAAATCCTCTGCATCATCGGCATAAGCGGCGTTGGAAAATCCGTCATCCTGAAAAATCTCATCGGCATTCTCACGCCGGACAGTGGAAGCATATTCATCAACGGTGTAGAATTCACCGGCGCCGACGCCGAGACCCGCCGAACAATCCTGTCTAAATACGGAATTCTCTTTCAAGGAGCCGCCCTCTTCGATTCCCTCAACATCTATGACAATGTCGCCTTCGGGCTGAGAAGAAAAAACATCGGCGAGGATACGATACGCCATATCGTCCCTGAGATGCTTGAAAACGTCGGGCTCCGGGACGTCGAAACCAAACGCGTGTCCGAGCTTTCCGGCGGTATGCAGAAACGGGTGGGCCTGGCCCGGTCCATCGCGCTCCGGCCGGAAATCATGCTGTACGACGAGCCCACAACCGGCGTTGATCCCATAACCGGCGGCGCCGTCGACCGGCTTATAAAAAAAACGCGGGACTCCTTCGGCATCACATCGGTCGTCGTGACCCATGACATGCGTTCAGCATACAGGCTGGCCGACCGGATCGCCATGCTCTACGAAGGAAAAATCATTTTTACCGGTTCCCCGGGCGATTTCAAGAACACCGGCAATCTGTACGTGAAACAATTTATCGAGGGAAGGGCATATGGCCCGATTCAAGTACTCTAAACGATTCATCCTGATAAGCGGATTCGTTGCAATCGGCAATACTGCCGGTGCGGATTACTACAGAAAGATTTTGGCATCATTTTATTCGTCGGAAGATCGCACGCACGACCGTTGGCATTCAATCACGCAGAACGATTACATGATTCCTGTCGAATATTTCGGCACGCTGGTCCGCGTTGAAAAAAAATCGTGCGCTGGAGAAAGCAGGAAAAAAAATGTAAATGAATTTAGTGTGCATAAAACAATTTTTTTCTGGACAATACTAAAATGATATCATATTATGTTCATAAGTTGGAAAAAATGAGAGGAATTAATGAGTTCGTACGCGCATAACACCGGAACGTTCATTGGTAAAGGCGGTACGGAAATTTTTTTCCAGAACTGGTGCGTCGATAATCCGAAAGGAGTCATTGTTATCACTCACGGTCTCGGAGAGCATTCGGGAAGGTACGACAACATTATCAACACGTTGAAAGGAAATAGAATATCGATCTACGCGCTTGACCACCGTGGACACGGGAGGTCCGGCGGCAAGCGAGGCCGCGTCGACTCCTTCATGGATTATGTGTACGATTTAAAACTCTTTATCGATCTCATCAAAGAAGAAAACAGCACCGTTCCCCTCATATTACTCGGACACAGCATGGGAGGCGCCATCGCCTGCAAATACTCCATAACCTATTCTGAAGATCTCGATGGCCTCATTCTCTCATCACCTGCCTTTATTTTTGGCGGAACTGCGCCGAAGTGGAAGAAAAAAATAGGGATTTTCCTATCCAAATACCTTCCCGGCCTCGCCATGCCCACCGGACTTCCGACGAAAGACCTCTCCCATGACCCGTACGTGATCGAAGCGTATGAAAACGACCGCCTGGTTCATGACCTGATGTCGACGAGGCTGTACACTGAATTTGCGAAAAACGGCGAAGAGTGCATCAGTCGGGGAGCTGAACTCAGGATACCGCTTCTCATTTTTCACGGCAGAGACGACCGGATTGTCGATTACCGGGGAAGCGAACAGCTGTTCAACAACGCATCATCGCGGGAGAAAGAATTGCGCATCTACGATGGTTTCTATCATGAAACCATGAACGAAATAGAAAATAAGAAGGTTCTTCAAATGATTACACAATGGATAACAAAATTATTCGGCAGAAAAAAACTGAGAAAACATGCTAAAAAAAAGACACCCAAAAAACCGATAAAAAAAATAACCAAGTCTTCAGCTGCAAAAGCTGCACATAAAAAATTTAAAAAGGCTCCCCCGAAAAGGGGCGCAAAAAAATTAAAATAAAAAAAGGAGTAAAAAAAATCGTGGGAACAAAAAAAAGCGCTAAAAAGACCGTCAAAAAAGCAGCAAAAAAATCTGCTAAAAAGACAACCAAAAAGAAAAAATAAGTTTTGAAAGGCGGGGTAAAAAAACCCCGCCCTTTTTATCATTACCGCAGTTCAGTCTCCGCCCATTCGAGACGATCATCCCTGCTCAACCGGTGAGGCTGGTATCATCCCTCCGAGTGATGTAAGTGCCCGTCCCCGCATAGGTTACCACTGTTATGATGCTCGAGTCGTAAACAGGGAGATGCATAAAAATACAGTTTGAAACCGCAGTACGTTGTCGATACTGCGGCGGGGCGAGGTGGTCACCTGAGAAAATTTCCGGCGGGAAATAAACACGTCATTCTATGAACACTTCGATCCTGTTAACGCCCAATCTCATTGCCCTTTTCACCGCCATTTCCGACTTTTTTATGAGCGAATCCAGAATCAGGTCGTTCAAGAGATTGCTGTCAACCGAGTTATTTTTAGAAATTTGTTTCGGGTCGAGCTCGGCTATGCCCATGGCCAGCGTGAGATTCATTCTGGAATCTTTGACGTATAACGGCTTTTTGACGATGGATGAAATGATCCGCTTCGCCACCTTCTCGGCGTTGCTTTTTCCCGAATCGGGCAGAAAGAGGAGAAAGTCAGATACCGTGTAACGGCCCACCTTGTCGTACGGTCGGCAGGACGTTTTCATCCGCCGGCCGCACTCGTCAAGGATTTCATCCATCGCGGTCATGCCGTGTAAATCCACCAGTTCTTTGAAATTGGTTATGCTCGTCATAAGCGCTGATATGAATTTCATCTCACGCGAAGCCCTTCCCATTTCTTTTATTATTTCATCCAGGAGGGATCGGCGGTTGAAGAGACCGGTGACCGGATCTTCCTTGGCAAGCTTCATCATCTTTCTCTTATTTTTCTGTAAATCTTCCTCAAGCCTGATGGTCTTTTCGGCGATTTTAATTCTCGACTGGAGCTCATGCGTACCGAAGGGTTTGAAGATAAAATCGCTGGCACCGGCTTCCAGGATCTTTCCGATCTTCTCTTCGCGGTCTCGCGTGGCCACCACCAATAAAAAAAGAGACCGGTTCATTTTAATCTTTCTGATGCGACTGCACAGCGCCTCAATATCAAAATCGCCACGCGACCAGTTTATAATGCCGATATGTATGGTATGCTTCTGTATATCCACAAGGGCATTATCTATTCCTTTAGATACTGTGATCTTCGATTTATAACTCTTCAGCGAGCTGATAACGGCGTTATAGAAGGACTGGTTATTATTGATTAAAAGGATGTTCATACCGATACTCCTATACAAGCAGGGTATTGAGCTTTTCCCGTCGTCTTTGCCGGCTCGTTATTAATGGTTGTTCTCACGCGTTTTCCGGTGCGTCTGCGAGGCCACGGAAACCGCATAATAATAATTCAATGACAATAATTTGTCAATCAAATAAATACCGCCGGGTAAGAGCAGCCCCCGCTCGTCAGGAAGCTTCCCCGTCTCATAATATCCATCGATCTTCGCGAGACGGCGTGCTCTGCAGGCCTGCGAAGGTCGGATTCAACGATTTCATAATTTCTCGAAATCCCTTTTTATTATCTCAAATATCTCCCCGATATCCCGTGTGCCGTCGATTACGATAAACCGCTCATCCGCGAGTGAAAGAAAAATCTCCCTGACCTTTCGCAAAAACGATTCCTTTTCGAAAACCTCTTTACCCTTGCTCATTCGCCCGGAAACACGCCATATGGCGACTTCGGGCGGAACGTCAATGAAATATACGCGATCCGGCTCGGGGAACCGCATCTTCCGGTTCTCGGCGATAATGCGCTCCGGGAGTATGCCCGCCGCGCCCTGATACGCCGCATTGGAATAGTAATACCGGTCCATGATTACGATCGCATCGCCGTTCAGGGCGGGGATGATATTTTTCTCCGCGTCGTCCTTCCGGTCCAGCAGGAACAGCCGTAGCTGCTCCTCCGCCGGAGCCATTTCATTCTCCTTCAGCATGTTGCGGATCCGGCGGCCCCACACGCCGTCCGTGGGCTCCGCCAGCCGTACCGCGGTAAGCCCGATCGACACAACATGGCCGAACAGGAGGTCGCACTGCGTGGATTTCCCCGACCCGTCGATTCCCTCAAACACGATGAAGAGACGCCGTTTCATGACCCGCTCATCCCGGTTCCGGAATCCGGCATTCCCGCCGTGGCGGGACGCTCCGAGAGCAGGGCCGGTTTTATATGATCGATAAAGAGCTTTGCCGCGGCAACGGTTGCGATGTTCATGCCGAGAAATCCGACTAACGGAATGAATGTCATGATAAAAAAAGACGCGCCGACCCCCGCGACCATTCTCTTGAAATGCCAGGTTACTGAAAGCTTGTCGCGAAATTCAAAGCGCCGCCGCTCAAGGGGAAAATCGAAAAACTGGAACCCGAAAAAGAACGACGCGGATAGAAAACCGAGCACCACGTACATAACGCTCCCGACCGCCGGGATCAGATTCAGGAACAGCAGAAGCATGTTGATAAGGACAATAATGCCGAGCAGCTTGACGGTATTTCTGATGATTCGGAGGATATCCTTCACGATCCCGAAGATGCCGAATTCATCTTCCCGGCGCTCGCCCGTCAGTGATTCTTCCACCCTCTGAGACAGAACATCGTTAAAGGGCGCGGTAATGACGCTCCCGATGATGGAGTAAAGCAGGACGACGATGATGCTGATGACCAGGACCAGGAGAGGCGCGAGCACTGTCTCAAGCAGCCTGTTGTACCAGGCGTTTCCCTTCACCAGGCTGAAGAGCGGATCATAGAGAGAGGTATAAGAAAAGAAGAATATGGCTGAAAGGATGAAGATGTTGAGGAGAAAGGGTATGATAAGATACTTCAGCAGCCCCTTATGCCCGCGGATGATGCTGAATGAATACAGGGCTGCGGTCAACCCCCTAAAGAAGGAGTCCCCGGTTTTCATGTCATTCCTGAATATCAGCGCTCTCATCATTACGACCCCTGTCAAGAAGAATAATCCACGCCGCCGATCTCTCTCCGTGCGGCCTTCCGGAGCCGATCCATGATGGCTATGCCCAGTCCGTTCTCCGGCACCGGTTCGGCGACTATGACCCGTATCTTCATCTTGTCAAGCAGGTGAAGCGCCGAAAACAGGTTCGCGGCAGCCTCCTTCAAATCGCCGTCAATCGAAAGGATCTCTGTCCGCTCGAGCGGAACATCGAAATCCGGCTTACGGAACAGGAGAAACCCGGCGTCAGGGCGCGAAAAATCGAT
Source organism: Spirochaetes bacterium RBG_13_51_14 (assembly GCA_001829455.1). Lineage (GTDB taxonomy): Bacteria > Spirochaetota > UBA4802 > UBA4802 > UBA5550 > RBG-16-49-21. The sequence continues at coordinate 12,262 of MIBH01000044.1, read as the reverse complement.
ATCGCGGATATTGTCGGCAAGCTGCACCGGCACGGTTGGCGAATAATGTGAGGGAAACTGACCCGGCGCCTCGGGCTTTTTCTCGGTTTCCGTTACCCTCTCCGCCGGACCGATCATGGCTTCGATTTCCTCGATGGGCACTCCGCCGGGCCGCAGAATTATATTCCGGTCGCCGTCCAGCTTAACGATCGTTGACTCGACGCCCACGGTGCAGTCCCCGCCGTCGATGATCATGTCCACCCGCTCGCCCAGCTGTTCCAGTACGTGTGCCGCCTTGGTGGGGCTGATGTATCCGAAGCGGTTCGCGCTGGGCGCCGCGATGGGCGTTCCGGAACGATGTATCAGGTCCAGTGCGATAAGGTGATCCGGCATGCGAACCGCCACGGTGTCAAGTCCCGCCGTGACGATATCCGGCACCAGCTCGTTCTTCGGCAGAACCAAGGTGAGGGGGCCCGGCCAGAACCTGCCCGCCAGCCTCCCCGCCCGTTTGTCCACGCGTGATGCCAGCTGGGACATCTGTGCCAAATTGGCAATATGCACGATGAGCGGATCGAACAGGGGACGGTTTTTCGCCTCGAAAATGCGGGCCACGGCAAGGGGATTGAAGGCATCGGCACCGAGGCCGTAAACCGTCTCGGTGGGAAAGGCGATGATCCCTCCTGATTTGATAATAGCGGTTGCCTTCCGCATTATCCGCGGGGACGGATGGGATATCGTCATCTGCCTTTCTTTTCTGGTATGAATGAATGGAATTTCCAATGAATACACGCACCGCTGATTCAAAGATTCTATTCAACCTCTGAATATACACGCAATGATAAAAAAAATTCAACTAAAATACAGAGAGCAGAATAAAATTATGCGGTCCGCCTCGATCATGATTGCCGGCATGGACTCCGAAATACGATAATAGTACTTGACAAAAAAATAAATTTTTCAGTATTAATTAAATTTTTTTGTGTATTTACCCCGCAATTATTACTTACTTAATGGGCAGATATTGTGCTACCAAAGGCTTCAACCAGAAAAAAGGCAGAGGAATTTTCGTTGTCTTACATGGAATTATACCCGGTTATTTACAGCTCCATTCTCACCAGGTTGGGAAACCGGGACGACGCCGATGATATCTGCCAGGAAATTTTTTTAATTTTTTACGACAAGTTTGACGCCATTGAAAACAAGCGCAACTGGCTGTACGGCACCATGAAGAAAGTGCTGTACAACCACTACCGGAAAAAAAATAAAACCGTGAATATCGGCGATGATTTCGACGATATCGGTCTTACCTTCACCAACGGATTTCGCGATACCAGAATTGTCATTAACGAAGCAATTGCGAATATTGCGTGCGCCGATGAAGAAAAAATTATTCTTGAGCTCGTGGCCACGTATAATTTTAGCTACGGGCACGTGGGCGAGATTCTTGGATTATCACGCCGCCAGGTTGAGTATAAATACGGCATGCTGGTGAAGAAGATACTGGATTATTTCGGCCAGAAGGGTATAAAGGACATTGCGGAATTGCTATGATCTCCAACACGGAACAGTTTAATAATCTGATAGCGAAATACGCCCTCTCGAGACCGATATCTCTTGCCGACCAGCGGTATATCCTCAAACGAAGAAAAGCCAGCCTGAAGATACTTCTGAAAAAAAAGGGAGCCTACAGCGTCCTGATCATGATCGTCGTCGGGATCAGCACCATGTTCAAAAAAATGGGGATCAACCTTTCATTGGTGCAGAGCAAGATTATAGCCGGCGTAACCGCCGCGGCAGTGTCAACCGGATCGGCGGGCGGGGCTTACAAGGCGGCACTGTACATTAAGAAAAAGATCTCTGAATCGAAAAAGGTTGAAGAAGAACGGGAGCGGGCGGTTGCGGATAACGGCGCGCCCGTCCTCATTACCCATGAGCAGATAAAGGACTATTATCACAAGCTCGAAGAGGTTAATCTCGATGACGGCTCACGGCTTATCGGAGCGGTGATATATCAGGACAGAAGAATCGCCAGGATCCACACCATACACGGCGTAATTGAAGTGCCCGTGAAATCCATCAAGGGGATACTGATAAAAGAGCGATGATCCGAAATATTTATAAATCGATCGTCATCCGCCCGTGATGCCGTCAACCTTCATAAACGCAGTCGGCCGAAACCATGAAAGCCCGGAATACATACCATCAAAAGCTCATTTCACCCAAGGATCTGCTTGACCTCATCAAGCCGGGGAACAGAATTTTCCTGAGCAGCGGCGTCGCAATACCGGCACGCTCTGTAACAGAAATCATCAATTCGGACAGTCGGAATGTCCAGGATCTGGAACTCATACACCTCATCACGCTCGGCGAATATCTCTCAAAGAACCCGGACCGGGAGATGAAATACCGCCTGAGAACCTTCAATATCGGCGAAAGCATCAGCAGAGAATTCCGCGAAGGGCACGTCGATTTCATCCCGGCCAACCTTATTGAAATCCCCCTGTTATTGGGGAGCGGCGCAGTGGGAATCGACACGGCGATTGTAACGGCGTCGCCGCCGGACAGCAACGGCTATATGAGCCTCGGCGTGGCGGTCGACGTGTCCAATATCGCGATTGAAAAAGCGCCGCTTGTCATCGTCGAGGTGAATCCTACCATGCCGGTGACATACGGCGAGACCATGATCCATCTGGACCAGGTCAATCATATAATAGAAAGCGACAGGCCGATTCTAGAACGGCCCTGGAAGATGTGGGACGACCAGCTGGAGAAGATCGGCTGGCACATTTCCAACCTCATCGAGGACGGTTCGACCGTGGCGCTTCATGTCGGGAGAATGTTCGACGCCATCGCCTCACACCTGAAATCGAAGCACAACCTGGGGATATATACCAACGTGATCTCGGACTGGGCCATTGATCTCGTCGAATCCGGCGCGGTTCCGTTCAACCGCAGCCGGTACCGGGGCGGCCAGATAACCACCAGCTATTGCTACGGCACAAGAGAGCTGTACGATTACGTTGACCGCAACCCGATTTTTGAGTTTTATCCCATAGCCCGGCTGGCGAATCCGAACGTCATTCGAAGAATCCCCAATCTCATAAGCATCATGAACGTCAAAAAAATCGATATATCGGGCGAGTCGGTCATATTTCATTCGGGTGACAACCTCCTTACCGGATACGAAAGCAAGTTCATTTTCGCCATGGGAGCCGCCCTCGCCAAAAGGGGTAAAACCATCATCGCCCTCAGATCGATCGACCCTTCCGGAAACAGCAACATTGTCCTGTCTCATGAAAAGGAAACGGAACGGGTGCGCGCCACTCTGGGGATAGCCCGGTATGTGGTAACCGAGTACGGCATAGCCAATCTCTTCGGAAAATCTGTCAGGGAGCGCGTCCTGTCCCTGATCGACATCGCGCACCCGGACCACCGCGAGCTTCTTCTGGAGGAGGCGAAACGGCGCGGCTATCTCTACAAGGACCAGATATATGTGATAAAAAACGCAAAGAACTACCCGGTTGAGCTTGAAACCGTGAAAACCTTCAAGGACGGGCTGGAGGTAAAGTTCCGACCCATCAAGCCCTCAGACGAAGACATGATGCGCCGGCTCTTCTACCAGTTTTCGGACGAGTCCAAGTACCTGCGTTATTTCGCCCGCGTATCAATCATGCCCCACCGGGAAATGCAGAAGTACGTGAATATCGATTACATCGACACCCTGTCGATTGTCGGTATAATAACCAGAAACAGGTCCGAAGAGATAATCGCCGAGGGCCGTTATTCATACTATGGGAAAGAAAAGGTACATGAGCTCGCCTTTATCGTTGACGAGGAATACCAGGGAAAGGGAATCGCCACCTTTATGGCCGGATATCTGTTCAAGATCGCCAAGGAGCGCGGCATAAAATCGCTCCAGGCCAATGTGCTGCCGGAAAATAAGAAGATGCTGTCGGTCTTCGAGAAGATCAATGTGAAGCACGCCTCGAAATTCTCGGAAGGCATAATCACGATCACCTTCGACATAAAGTAACAGATTGAGAGGAAAAACATAAAGCGTGAAAAAATGCCTGACAATATCGCTCTGCGCCGTGCTGGCGATAATGGCACTGCACCGAACGGACGGCGGAAATCCCTATACTGTATCGCCGCAGGAATCGGAGCGCATCTTAAACCTGATCTTTTCAAGAAGCATTGATATCTATAAAAAGTACCGCGGCGTGGAATCCAGACGAAAAGAGGTCGTTCAGGAGTTCGATCCTGAAACGAACGCGCTGCGAACCACCTCGGAAATTATCACGGTGCGCAAAGACTATTATTATGAGAAGCCGGACGTCACCGTGATAGCATACCGGAAAGACGGTACCGATATGAAGCCGTCTCATGCCCGCATAATGAAAAGCATACCGACCTATCCGGTGTTCGACGAAAAAGGCCGAGAGCATTATGACATCAGGGTCGCCGATACAAAAACCATCAACGGGAAAAAATGCTACCGGATTCAGGTAATGCCGCGCGAGGAAACATCCCGCTACTTCAGCGGGAATATGTACTTCGCGGTGAATACGCTGGAGGCGGTCTTTATAGAGGGCACGCTGGCGAAGCTGTCTTTTCCGATGAAATATTTCAAGATTGAATTGAATACGGGATCAGTTGACGGCGTTCCCGTGGTCAGCTCCGGCGCGGTGCATGTCCGGATCAGGGTGCCGATATTCTACCCGGACACCATGATCGTATCAACCATATCAGTCCTGGAAAGCAAACTGATACAGTAGCTCATCCCGGGGGTCTCCCCTTCAGCCTTTGGTTTTGTACGTGCTCACCACCATTTCCCAGAGCGCGGGAAGCGACGGGTCCGCATGGCCGGCAATCTTCGAGTTTTTAAGAACATCAAGGCGTTCCCGCTCAAACCAGCTATAGAGCCGGGTGGCGGCGCCGGCGCCGGATTCGGCTCCATGACAGAGGTTTACGAGCCTCCGCATCTCCTCCCGTGCGAAGAAATTGCGGAAACCGTTTAGCGTGATGATGAAGTATGTGCCGGCCGTGTCCTCCTCTATGGCGGCCCTGACTACCGGGGGAGGCGGTCCGGACCGTTTCTTCCGCTCGGCAAAATCCTTGAGCACCCGCTCGTTGTGCGCGAGTATCGCCGCGTCCTGAACCAGACTCTTGAGGCTCTCCTCGTCGAGCGTCGCCGTAAGCGCCGATACCTGCCCGATCAGCTGGTCCCGGAGCGTTTTATCCTTGCGCGACGTTTTTCTCTTCGCCTGCTTTTTCGGCTTTGCCGGTCGCTTTTTCATCCCGGTCGATTTTTTTTCTGTAGAAGTTCTTAACCGATTCGATGACTTCGATCCGGCAGATTTTTTCGCCATGTCCCCCTCCTGTATACTGTTTTCAGATAGCGATAGAATGCGCACACTATCATAGGGAAGCATGAAAAATCAATACTTTTATTTTTACCGCCGCGTATCCGGTGCTAGCCGTTCAGTATCTTCTTGGCGAACTCGTCCCCCGCCTCGGTGATGAACGAAAGGCCGGTGATTTCCTGGGTCTCCCGATTGGCCGCCCAGATGTCGTCGCGGGAAATCTGGTCGAGAGAGAACTTCCGCGCTCCGGCCATGAGCTGCTGGAGACCGGCGGCAAGCTTGTCGGCCGCGGTCCAGGCGGCGATTGCGCCGTACGGTATGTTCTTCATCTCGTCTTTCCCCACTTTCTTCTGCACGTCGTAGTAACCGGCGAAGATGTCTTCGGCCGTGTGTCCGTTTTCGGTTACGCCGGCCGGGAGCTTGTCCCAGTGCCCGTTGACCTTCTGCTTCCGTTCGGAATGGAGCACGCCCTCGATATTGGAGCCGATATATCCCGGGATCATGAGCGCGCGACCCATGCAGACCAGCTTGGTGTACGGCGCGCCGATGGCAAGGGCCTTGAATATATGATCTTCGCGGGCCAGACCGCCGGCGAAGGACATGTCGACCACATCGAGCCCTTTTGCCGCCAGGATGCTCGCGTATTCGTACGATTTCGAGTGCAGGTATATGGACGGAACGCCCCAGCTTTCCATCATGTTCCAGGGGCTCATGCCCGTGCCGCCGCCCGATCCATCGATGGTCAGGAGGTCAAGCTTGGCTTCGGTTGCGAGCTTGATTGACAGGGCAAGGGCCTCCATGCCGTACGATCCCGTCTTGAGCGTAATCCGGGTATAGCCCAGGCTGCGCAGGTGGCGAACAGCGCTCATGAAATTCTGGCTTACCTTGTCGGTATTGGCCAGGTTTGTGTAGCCGAGACGGCTGTGGCGGGCGAATGATTTGATCGCGCCGGCCTTGAAGGCCTGCTGTACCTCTGGCTTGCGCGGGTCAGGATCGACTATGTAGCCGCGGTCTTTCAGAAACAGGGCGTAATCCAGATCGGTTACCTGTATTTCGCCGCCGATATCCTTGGCGCCCTGTCCCCATTTCAGCTCAAGAATGACCTTGTCGCCGCCGAACTTATCGGCGATATACTCAGCCACGCCGTTGCGGGTGTCCTCCACGTTCATCTGGACGATGATCGCCCCGTATCCCTCGAAATATTTGAGATACGTCTGCACCCTGCGGTCGAGCTCGGGGGCCTTGCTTATTTTGCCGTTTTCAATGACTGCGCCGCGGTCAATGCCGGCAACGTTTTCGCCGACGACGATCGGGTATCCGACCAGCGCCGCGCCCACGGCGAAGGATTCCCAGTACCGGGCTGCAATAAAGGTGGATCCCAGTGCGCCGGTCATGATGGGAATTCTGAACTTTGTTTTGGATTTATTCCCAAAGGAGCCCTCGAGGGTTACATTGGGGAATATGCAGTCGTCGGGATCATTGGTCAGGCCCCGGGGAAGCCCGTAGGAGCCGTACAGGCCGCCGTGAATTCTGATGTTATTATACGCGACGCCGACATGCACCGTGTTCCCGCTTCCGGCTGTTATCCAGCCAAAATCCCTGGGGTAGAGGAGCTTCCGCCCTTTCATGCTGGACACCCAGGTTTCGCATTTGCCCTGGCAATCGGCCCGGCAGAGGGTGCAGAGCCCCGACTCGGCAGGGTTGCCTCTGTTTACGGTACCGAGGGCATCGTTGGTTTTATTCCATTGGATCATTATTTGATTACCTCCCATATATTAGTGACAGATGCTGTGATATTAATTTATACTATATTACGAGTCTGCTTATAATTAAGTATTGCTTAAATTAAACAACATATAATTAAGTTATATTAATGAGAGAAATGAAAAGTTTACATATTTGTAACATTAAGGGTTGAAATGGGAAGATATAAGGCGGGAATTTTTACAAATGCGCGGTGCTGAACGTATAAATATAACGCTGTTTAATGCTTTATACCTGCCGGCCTAATAAAGAATATACAGAAATTTACATTCAGGATCGCTCATATTCTGCCACCGGGATATAATGGAGTTGGTCAGGAGGAGAGATTCACCTTGATCGAGAACCTGTACTTCACCGTCAATGGTGATCTTTATTGAGCCTTTTAATACCGCGATAAACTCTTTTCCCTTATGGAATATAACCGGACCATCAACCGCCCGGTCCCCGGTGATGGTAACCATGAAGGGCTTCATGACCGGATCATCAGGCTCCATCATCCGGTGTATTTCTACATTACGGTGCGGTGACGATACGCGTGGATTGTTCCTGCTCACCACATGTCCCTTCGAGCCGCGTGCGGCTTCGGGGCCGCCGATAAAGTAATCAAGCGATTTGTTGAAAATGGACGCCAGCTGCACCAGGGTGGAGAGTGACGGCATGATGATGTCGTTTTCGATCTGCGAAACGGCGCCCGGCGTCATGCCGAGGGACCCCGCCAGCTCGGCCTGGGTGATGCGTGATTCCTTCCTGAGGTTTCTCACCTTCTCCCCGATCCGGAATATCTCGGGGGTTTTCTTTTCCTCGAAGTGTATTTCCTGGTTGATTATCTTGAAGTAATTCGGCTGGACTCCGAAAAGCGGTGTGCGGCCATCCAGCTTGTGGACCTTTAATTCATAGTAATCCATGTCGGATGAACTGATGGAAAACACAATCTGCGTCACCTGCATGATGCCGGCGATGAACTCCCGGGTGTGGGCCTCTCGGCCCAGGAGCCAGTAGGCAAGCGTGTTCAGATCATACAGCTTCGGACAGGTGAATGTGAAAAAATCGAGCGCGGCGCGCTCGTCCTTCCAGAGCTCGTTCATTCCGGTGAGGCTGTCGAAGATATAGAAGGTACGCTCACGGTTCCGCATTTCAATGTCATTCATCATGCTCACAAATGACGATATGCTCTTTGGATTCTCAACGCACCGGTAGCGGTCGGGATCGTGATCGCCGCTCCGGTAAAACTCAAGGAATACCGGGTCGCCGTTCCCCTTCCCGTGAGTGAATGCGTCGATCAGAATCGCATTGGTGCCCTGGAACAGATAGTCGTATCTCCGCGCGATGGTATGGGGGGAAAAGTTGAAGCTCACGTATATGATATTATCATTGAATTCCGTCGCTTTATTGAAAAAGCTCCTGATGAAGTGCTCGACGGGAACACCGTCCGACACCTGCCAGACGACATTATCGCCGGGCTTTAATCCACCCGTCAGGGTATCCAGGTATGTCAGTCCGGTGCTAATCATAGAAGAAACCTCCGTCAGCAAAATGAACTCAACAGGTATCCGGAAGTCCGGTGAACTAAATAACTCGACTTAGGTGAATTTAATTCAAGACCTGAGGCTGTCTAAAAAGCCCTAATATTTAACAATTATCCCTCCCCCTCGATGGCCGCTCTCGGCCTTCCATGGCCTCCGCGGCATTGGTACGTCCTGTACGGCAGGTGAGGTCAGTGGTGGGGGTGAATAACTGCTGAATGCATCAGGCGTTACAATCACCCCTCCCTATCCCCTCCCATCAAGGGAGGGGGATGTTGCATCCACGTTGACTGATTAAACAGCTACAATAAAAAAATTCGCCTAACTCGAGTAAATAAGACAATGTAAGTGATCGATGGTATGTGATGCACCGCAATATATAATCAATATATAACAACAGCCTTAAGCCATACTTACAATTTTATTAGATTCAATAAAATTTTACATTAATGTAATAAATGTTTTAATATATTATTGCATATAGGTTTCAGTGACGTTTTTATGACAGGTGCGAAGCCGGTCAGCACAGTATCAATCAGGAGCGATTACCGCATGTCAGGATGTTTGCCGCAGCGACAGGGTCTCTACGACAGCTCATACGAGCACGACTCGTGCGGCATCGGCTTTGTCGCGCACATTAAGGGAGCGCCCTCTTATGAAATTATCATGAGGGGTCTCGAGGTTCTCGAGCGCATGGAGCACCGGGGAGCGGAGAGCGCCGACAACAAGACCGGCGACGGCGCTGGAATCATGATGCAGATACCGCACAACCTGTACAAGGACGAGCTCCCCTCCCTTCCCGAGCCGGGACACTACGGCACCGGTGTCGTGTTCCTGCCGCGAGATGTGCGAGAAGCAGAATACTGCATAGCGGAGCTGGAGCGGGTCATCGATGAGGAGGGAATGAGAACCCTCGGATGGCGCCCTGTGCCCGTGGACAGCTCGGTGCTGGGCGCAATCTCGCGGGCGTCTGAACCGGTCATGAAGCAGATCTTTGTCGGCGAGAGGAATCCTCAGGATCCGTCAACCCTGGAGCGCGCCCTCTTCATCGCCCGGAAGGCAATTGAAAACAGAATAAGAAACTCTTCCCTCAAGGAAAAGCACCTGTTTTACGTGCCCTCCCTCTCTTCCCGGACGATGGTGTACAAGGGAATGCTCATGCCGAACCAGGTCAGGCATTATTACCATGACCTGCGCGATCAGCGCACGAAAAGCGCCGTTGCCCTGGTTCACTCGCGATTCAGCACCAACACCTTCCCCTCCTGGGACCTCGCGCAGCCGTTCCGGCTGCTGGCCCATAACGGCGAAATCAATACCATCAGGGGAAACCGCTTCTGGATGTCGGCGCGGGAGTCGTCCTTCAAGTCCGATCTGTTTGGAGACAACATAACAAAGATACTACCGGTCATCGAGCCTGATAAGAGCGACTCGGCGTCCTTCGACAACGCGCTGGAGATGCTCTCCTTCACCGGCCGCTCCCTGCCGCACGCGCTCATGATGCTCATCCCTGAATCGTGGAATGAGAAGAACCCCATCCCCGAAGAGCTGAAGTATTTCTATGAATATCACTCCACCTTCATGGAACCCTGGGACGGACCTGCCTCCATGGTCTTCTGCGATGGCCGGTACGTGGGCGGAACATTGGACCGGAACGGCCTCCGGCCCTCGCGCTATGTGATCACCCATGACGACCTCATCGTCATGGCGTCCGAGGTGGGGGTCCAGACCTTTCCGGCAGAGAAAATCGCTTACAAGGGGCGGCTCATGCCCGGCAAATTGCTGCTGGTGGACATGGAACAGGGGCGCATTATCCCCGACGAGGAGATCAAGCGCCGGATTTACACGCAAAAACCGTACCGTCTCTGGGTGCAGCTCAACCGGGTGAACCTGGAGGACCTGGAGATACAAGGGGATGTCCCGGTTGCGATCGATGAAGACAGGCTTCATGAAATGCATCTCCTGTACGGATACACGAGGGAGGATCTGGAAGATATTATCACGCCCATGGTTGAAACCGCGCAGGAGCCCACCGGCTCAATGGGGACCGACACGCCGCTGGCGGTGTTCTCGGACAAGCCCCAGCGCCTGTTCAACTACTTCAAGCAGTGCTTCGCCCAGGTGACCAACCCGGCCATCGACCCGATCCGGGAAGAGCTGGTCATGACCCTGACCAGCTACATCGGTGAACAGAAAAACTTATTGAACGAAACGCCTGAGCACTGCCGCATGATCAAGTTGAAGAGCCCCATTTTCACAAACCGGGAAGTCGAAAATATCCGAAAAAATGAAAAAACTGAATCAAAAACCATCACCCTGCCCATGACATTCCCGGTGAAGACCGCGCCGGGAAGCATGAAGAGGGCGCTGGACGCCCTGTGCGTCGCCGTTGAGGATAAAATCGACAGCGGATACAGATATATAATTCTTTCCGATAGAGAAGCGGATAAAGACAACGCTCCCATCCCGTCATTGTTAGCATGCGCCGGCGTGCACCATCATCTGATACGCACCAAGAAACGGACGCTCATCGGGCTTATCATCGAAACCGCGGAGTCGCGCGAAGTTATGCATTTCGCACTCCTTTTCGGCTACGGCGCAAGCGCGGTGAATCCCTACGGCGCCTTTGCCACTATCCACAGCATGGTGAACAGAGGAGAATTAGGAAATACAAGCTATCTGAAAGCGGAGGATTACTTTATCAAAGCAGTGAACAAGGGACTCCTGAAAGTCCTCTCCAAAATGGGAACCTCAACGCTTCGGAGCTACCGCGGCTCCCAGATTTTCGAGGCGATCGGCCTTGGAAAAGAACTTATCGATACCTGTTTTACCGGCACTGAATCGCGCATCGGCGGGATCGGCTTCGCGGAGGCGGAGCGCGAAGCGCTGATGCAGCACGATATCGCATACAAGAAAAGGCCGAAACTCCTGGAATCCCCGGGCGTGTACCAGTACCGGAACAGGGGGGAACGGCACGCCTGGAACCCGGAATCCATCTACCTGCTACAATGGGCAACGCGAACCGGTGACTACGGCATATACAAGGAATTCTCGCGATTCATGAACGAGCAAACCCGTACGCCCCACTTCATCCGGGGCCTTTTCGACTTCAAACCTCAGAAACCCATCAGCATCGATGAGGTCGAGCCTGAGAAAAACATCTTAAAGAGGCTCGTCACAGGAGCCATGTCATTCGGCTCAATCTCCAAAGACGCGCACGAGACCATAGCCGCCGCCATGAATCGACTCCAGGGGCGGAGCAACTCAGGGGAGGGAGGGGAAGATCCAGAGCGGTTTGAAAAGCGTCCCGACGGCACCTGGACACGGAGCGCCATCAAGCAGGTCGCCTCGGGCCGGTTCGGCGTCACCAGCAATTACCTGGCCAACGCCGACGAATTGCAGATCAAGATCGCACAGGGCGCCAAGCCGGGCGAGGGCGGACAGCTCCCGGGCCACAAGGTGGACACAATCATCGCCAAAACACGTCACAGCACGCCGGGCGTGACGCTCATCTCGCCGCCCCCGCATCATGACATCTATTCCATCGAGGACCTGGCGCAGCTTATATTCGACCTAAAGAACGCCAATCCAAAAGCCCGCATCAGCGTGAAGCTTGTTTCCGAAACCGGCGTGGGC
>MIBH01000043.1:54228-65708 GCA_001829455.1 Spirochaetes bacterium RBG_13_51_14 | reverse complement strand
TGGGGATGCGGCAGAGAATTCCCGATTCTTCGTACAGCGGAATTTCGCTAAGCACGGTATAGGCTTCCGCGGCGGTAAGTTTGAGCGGATAAAATATCTCCCGCGATTCAAGAATGGCTGCCACAAACTCGCTTTTCTCCGACGCTGTATGCACCGTCACCAGCAGCTCAAGCATTTTTTTGCCGTCGTTGCCGAATTCAATCAACGCGTGCTTAAGCGGAACATGTTTCGATTTGCCGGTTTCGGAAACGTGCGTTGAATAGGTCGCCAGAAACGCGAACGGAGCATCGTCCGATTTGTTTTCTACAAGATGAAAATACACCCTGCCCGCGCAATGTATCTCGGCATTCTGGGATGAAAAATACTCTGAAACCTTTCCCTTGAATGATCCAATCGCCCGCGCATAAGCCTCGTTCATATTTCTCCATGCAACACGAATCCAATCTTCTGTGAGATGCTCGTCCCCCGGCATGAACGGGGCTGTTTCAAGCAATGTCTGAGTTAATTTTTCATCACCGGCAACCGTGACTGTTTCTCTCAATAGTTCAAGATCGGGAGTTCGCGCAAGCGAGCGGACAAACGCGGATGTGAGATTTTTTAGGAAAAGCACCGATGAAGAAAATAAAAATTCAGACGATAGAAATCCAAGAAAAAGCAGCGCGCCGCGAGGATCGCGTTCGTAGCGTTTATAGACGTCATGGCAAATCTTTGGCGCCTCTGTTTCGGCTTCCTGCCAGTCCAGCGCATATGCGCCATGCGGCTCTATGATCGCGATAAGCTCTTTCGGCATTATTCAAGCTCCATGTTACCAGTACGTCTTCCCTGCTTTGCAATTCTACAAAAAAATTTTAAATATAGAACAATTTTTTTTGGGGGGGGAATTTCATATTGACAAGTATTTTCGGCGGGTTGTATATTCAATTCATTAATTTTCCCATTATTATTTCATGATGAGACATTCCCGTTCGTAAGTACCACCGTGTACCTGGAAATTTCAAGAGCATGTCCCCGGGCTTGCAACCATGGCAATGGGCTGCATGGCATCAAAAACCGGCACCTACTAGATTCGTAGGCCGACCCGCTAAAAAATAACGCAGGCAACTACGGATAGTTTATTCAAGAGCTTTAGAAGCACTTTCCTGTCCGGGCCTATCTTTTTGATAAACTTTTCCTCTTTTTGTTGTTCTACAAAAAGCGCAAGGGTGATCGAATTTTTGTGGACATCCATTCCAACGTATGCAATCTTTTTATTCACGGGTGTGATCCTCCTTAATGTATTGCTACTATGAAAATATCATAGTATGTGTCCCTGGCCAGCTACTTATTCTGGTTAGCACACGAAAATTTGAGGGTCACACCCATACTATCTATATAGAAGACAAGGTTTATTCCTATACGTTGAACTAACAGCAATAAATCCGGACTGCACCCCTAAAACTGGAATGACAAAAAGAATCAGTCGGAGGATTATCGCCGGTAGAATTTGAAAATATGTTGGCAGCGTTGGCAGAAAGAAAAACGAATCTTGAAAAGAGTTTACAGTTTAGTGGTGCAGTGCAGGTTCTGAATAGGGCGGATTTTCCTGTGGTAAAAGTTGCAAATCCAATTAGTTTAAACAGTCTCTAAGTTGAATAATTTATTAATGGAGTACTTATAATGAATGACCCAAAAATCAAGCATTCTTTTAACAGAAATACCAGGATACTCCTCACCGGCGTATTTGGCCCATACGCGCGGGATGACGAATATGGGAGCCGATGGGACAACCCCATGGAACTCTATAACAACCAGGTAACCCGGGTACAGGGCCCCTTTTCCCTCAGGATGTTCCACAGGACATTCGGCCTGTTGATGATAGAGGCTAACATCGATGCCCCCACTACCATACTCGAGTTCGCTACCCTTGACCGATTCATCGATGAGTTGAAGAACAATTCTTATGACGTGGTGGGAATCAATTCGATATATACAAATACCGGAAAAGTCAAGAAGATGTGCGAGGAGATCCGCAAACACCTCCCGGGCGCGGTAATAGTGGTGGGCGGCCACATTGCAAGCAGAGAGGACCTCAGTGACGTAGTCGACACTGACTACATCTGCAAAGGCGATGGTATTCAATGGTTTCGTAAATTTCTGGGGCAGGACGAGAGTGCTCCAGTCAAGCATCCGTCGGTCACCTCGTGTTTCGGGACGAGGATACTCGGGATTACTACCAACAGAAAGACCGCGGGTACCCTGATCCCCTCGGTAGGCTGCCCACTGGGATGTAATTTTTGCTCCACATCGGCATTATTCGGAGGCAAAGGCAAGTCGGTGGTGTTCTTCAAGACGGGCGATGAGCTCTTCAGCATACTCTGCGAGCTTGAAGAGAAGCTCGGGGTCGATTCATTCTTTGTCATGGATGAAAACTTTCTTCTCAACAAGGAGCGGGCCCTCAGGCTCCTTGAGCTTATGGAGGAACACCGCAAGAGCTGGGATTTCAACGTGTTCAGCTCCGCACGGGTCCTCGAATCGTATTCGATTGACCAGCTTATCGGCCTGGGCATATCCTGGGTATGGCTCGGTATCGAGGGACGCAATAGCAGTTATTCAAAACTCGACGGTGTGGACACACGCCAACTGGTAAAAAATCTTCAATCGAACGGCATACGAGTTCTTGGATCTACTATCATCGGCCTCGACAATCATACATCCGAAAACATCGGCGCGGTCATCGACTACGCGGTGAGTCATGAAACAGATTTCCACCAGTTTATGCTCTATTGGCCCCTTCCCGGCACGCCTCTGTATCAGGAGCTTAAAAAAAACAATAAACTCATCCCTGAGGAAGAATGTCCCGTCGGCGATTCACACGGCCAAAAACACTTCAACTTCAGACACCCTCATATCAAAAACGGTCTGGAAACAGGCTACCTGCTGAAGTCCTTCGAGGAGGATTTCAGGGTTAACGGGCCCAGCCTTGCCCGGATTATCAGGACAACACTGATGGGTTGGAAGAGGCATAAAAACCATCCCAACCCAAGGATTGCACAGCGGTTTAAATCAAACAGGAGGGGGCTTGACAGCGACCTTTCCGGCGTTATCTGGGCCATGACCAGATGGTTCAGGACTGACCTGCAGCTGCTCAAACGCCTCAAGGAGCTGCTCGCCGAGCTCTATGCTGAATTCGGGTTGAAAACGCGGATCAAAGCGCCCGTGATGGGACTTTATATTCTGCATACGATACGGAAGGAAGTGGAACGGCTCGCGCAGGGCTGGATCTATGAACCCGGGGAAATATACGAAAAAAATGCCCGCGCTCTGGACCTGGAAAAAAGTAACATGGGGAACATTAAAGAGCATGTTCCCGGGCCATGTAACCATGGCAAAGGACCGCATGGCATCAAAAACCGGCACCTATAAGATTCATTCCGTCTCTTGAGCTGGTACTGATTAAGGCGCAGTTTCCTGTATAGTAGATATAGTAAATTCAACGCATTATACAGTTTACTATCAGGAAAATGCACCTGTTCGGTACCGGCTCAAGAGACATACTTAGCTTATCAGAATGGGCCCATTACCAGATAATGCCCCTGTGAACGTTAAAGCGACTGGCACAGGGCCTTAAAATTTATTAATTCAACATTTATATAATTGGGTAATTAATGTTAAATGTTTTATGTCTCATTGGAGCTATAAAATAACACATGTTTTTGTTGACAATCGGGTGACATTTTAGTACCTTATGTATACGGAGGATAAACATGAAATTCATCAGCGTACGGGACCTTCGCACCAGGCCGGCATCCGTCTGGCGCGATCTCAAAAAAGATAACGAACTCGTAGTCACCAACAACGGGAAGCCAATTGCGCTTCTTACGCCGTTATCGGAAAGCAATCTGGAAGAAACGCTCCGTGTCATCCGTAAGGCGAGGGCGACCGAAGCACTGGGCGCAATGAGGCGTAAAGCGGCAATGACCGGCGCCGCCGCAATGACCTTGGACGAGATCACAACCGAGGTCAAAAAGCACCGTTCAGGTAAATGAAAATAGTACTGGACACCAACGTTCTTGTCTCCGCTGTTCTGAGTCCTGGAGGACCGCCGGGTGATATATTGAATCTCATTATTAATGACGAGATCATTATATGCTACGACGACCGGATACTCAGTGAATATGAAGGCGTACTCAAACGCGACAAGTTTCAATTTGATTCTGATAATGTGACTGACCTCCTGTCGTACCTTGAACATATCGGCGAACGCACAGACACGATTCCCCTGAACGTTAAAATAAGCGACCCCGGCGATCTCATGTTTTACGAAGTGCTGGAAGCTTCCGCGGCCGATTATTTGGTAACAGGTAACAAAAAGCATTTTGTCCTTCTTAAAAATCAACGGATTGTAACGCCAAAAGAATTCCTGCGTGTTTATTTCAATAAACAGAAATGATAAATATTATCTTAACTATCCAGGTTGTTATGATTGCCTCACGAACTTGATACTGTGTTGCAAGAATCAGGGAATGGTTGTATCCTGTTCTCAATCGCCCGGGACAAATGAAAACGGTTTCATGGGATAGATCTTCACAAGCGAAACGCAACAATCAATGTTCGTAATTCAGAGAGAAATGAAATTCAACACATTTTACGATGTGCTGACTTCAAGGGATATTCGGATAGTGCTTTTCTTGATATCCTCATGTATTCCGACACCCTGGTAATGGAAAAGTTAAGGGGTCTTATCACATCTTCCAGAAGCACGATCCCCGGATGTACGGGTTTTCTTTTTATTACATTCATGGTTTTAATACTTGTAGCTTTCAGTGATAATCCGTATAATCGACAACTGCCGCGTTTTCCCCCCTGTCCCTTTCACGCCCGCCTTTTCTTCTGCTTTTCCCTCACGACGATAGCATGAAGGTCTTTCAGGCCCAGGACAATGGCGGTTTTCAACACGTTCTGGTAACCCATTCCCATGAACCGGTCGAGGTCATGGGCGTCTTCGTAGGCCTCGTGGGTGATGTTCATGGTGACCCGTTTTGTCCTGGCTTTATATACCTTCTTTTTCCTGCCGGCTTGCAGCATCATGCCGGACAGATCGTTATTCTCATAATACGATGCGTCGATTTGTTTACTCTTTTTCATGGCCCATTACCTCGTTAAAAATATCTTTTTCCTTTTGCCTCATGTTCCTGACGGTCACGATCGTGCCGGTTTTCCGGTTATAAACCATAAGCAGATATTTTGCGCCGTCTTTTCCGAAATAGAGATCTATGTCCCGGTCCCTAGTGCTTGGATATACGATTACGCCTGTTTCTTTATTCACTATTGACAATATCGTTTCTTTCGAAAATCGAGAAAATCACAGGCTTAAGTGAATAGATACCCCATACGCGGAATATGATAACAGCGGTTAGCTTAACTATCAAGAAAAAAACTGATTTTTTACGTCAACTTAGCTGGAAAAAAACTTACGGTCCGCGCTTCATCCTGAAATATCCGCCATAAAGAAGGTGGGTCTTCCAGAGTTTTCTCCATTCCCTTTCGGCGAAATATGAGTAAACAACGGACGGCGTCATTTCGGTGCCGCAATAATGTCAAACTTCAGGGCCCTAGTCGAATTTAAAATTTTAGTTGTTAAATATTCCCTCGTTTCCTATTAATGGCATGTTTTTCTTAAAAAGAGTATTTTCTGATATGCAATTCTCAGCAGGCCATAGTAACAAAATAAAATGAAAGCACCAAAAAACAGGCGCGTCTATGTGATAGGATACGGCGCTGCAACGCCCCTGGGAAGCACCTTTGAAAAGTCGTGGGCCCGGGCAGTCAGGGGCGAGGCCGGCTTCCGGAAGGTTACGCGCTGCACGGTCAAAACCGCGTGCGATGTCGTGGGGGAGATACCGGACTGGGACCCCCGCGGCCTGGATTTCACGGACGAGAAGGAAATATACAACTGGAACGCGGATTTCGTCCTGCTCACCATGGCGGTGTGCCAGGAGGCGGTGCGGAGCGCCGGCCTTGAAATCAACGGCGAAACCGGACCGCGGACCGCCTGCCTCATCGGCTCGGCCCTGAACGGCTCGGACGCCTTTCGGAAGGCCATGGACAGCTACCTCAACAGGGGCCCCCTGAAGGTGAGCCCCTACCTCCTTCCGAACCTGTGCGCCAATCTCCCCTCCGGCAAGGCGGGAATGCTTCTGGGATTCACGGGCCCCGTGTTCTCGCCCGAGGGGGCGTGCGCCTCGGGCAACCACGCCGTCGGCATCGGCGCGCGGATGATCAGGGACGGCGACGTGGACTTCGTCCTCGCCGGCGGCGTGGACACCTGCATCATCCCGGAGATCATCCACGGTTTTGAAAACATGAACGCGACCATCAAGATAAAGCCGGGCGACCGGGCCTTCGACGATCCGAGCCGTGCGTCGCGGCCCTTCAGCATCGACCGGAAAGGCTTCGTGCTGTCGGAGGGCGCGGGAGTCCTGGTCCTGGCTGCGGATGACATGGTATCATCTTACGGATTCACACCGAAAGCGGAGGTGCTGGGCGTGGGATGGAACTCGGACTCGTATCATATCACCAGGCCCAACCGGGAGACGGTCATCCTCGCCATCCGCATGGCCATCGAGGACGCCGGCATTGAGCCGCGCGACGTGCAGTACATCAACGCGCACGGCACGTCGACCCCCAAGGGGGACCTGACCGAGGTCGAGTGCCTCAAGGCCGTGTTCGGGAAGCATCTCGAGAAAATGCCGGTATCCTCCAACAAATCGCAGATCGGCCACACCCTGGGCGGTGCGGCCGCTATCGAGGCAGCCTTCGCCATCGAGGGCATGCGGCAGGGCATCATCCTCCCCACGGTGAACCATATCCCCGACCCGGACCTGGCCGGCATCGACGTGGTCCCCAACGAGGCCCGCCGCCAGAGCCACGACCTGGTCCTTTCCAACGCGTTCGGCTTCGGCGGCACCAACTGCTGCGTCGTGTTCCGGGGCGCGTGACATGAAACCGAAACCCTTCAAACCCGAGGTCTACAGCAACGACGAGCGGTTCGTCCGCGACGCTGCCACCGGCGCGGTATGGCACCGCTGCCGGCACCGGACCCTGTACGCCGACACCGACCGCTCGGAAGTGGTGTATCATTCCAACTACCTGCGATACTTCGAGCTCGGCAGGACCTCGCTCATGCGCGACGCGTCCTATCCCTACCGTGAGATCGAGGCGAGCGGATACGTCTATCCGATCATCGACCTCGGCATCACCTTTTACCGCCCCCTCTATTACGACGACCCGATATGGATCCACACCCGCCCCGTCGAGCTTGAGCGGGTGCGGCTCACGTTCGACTATCTCATCACGCACGCCGAGACCAATAGCCTGATCTGCCGCGGATTCACCCGGCACTGCGCCCTCAATAAGGCGGGCAGGCCCGTGGCGGTGGATGAAAAAACCGTTCACCTATGGAAGACATTCCCAAAATAAATCGCCCGTCACGAATACCGATAACTATCGGCATTCCCGACTACCTCCGCGACCACGAGTTCAGGGGCCAGGCGGTCCTGCCGGCCGTTGAAGCCATGCGGGTGCTGGCCGAGTCAGCCACAGCTTTCCGTGACGATTGCAACACGCATACCATTATCAATGCCGATTTCGCCAGATTCCTGAATCTCGAACCCGGCGCCGCAGCGATCGAAGCGTTCACTGAGATCGAATCGCACGGTACCGCCATACGCTCGAAGCTGATTACCGTCAGAAAATCCGGGAAAACATCCATCAGCCGCGGACTGGAGCACGCGTCGCTCACATTCGACGTCGGCGCCGGGCCGACTGCCATGCCGCCCCTTGACGTCACGCTCGGCCTCGAAGGCGTGTGCCTCGACCTTGACAGGGATCGCGTATACGGCGATCTGATCCCGTTCAAAAACGCGTACCGGAATATCGAAAAAATGTGGGTGTCGGAGCACGGGGCGCTCGCGCTGGTGAACAGCGGTACCGCAAAATCGCCCGGCGGACCGCTCGGATCGCCCTTCCCCCTGGACGCCTCGTTCCACGCGGCCTGCGTGTGGGGGCAGCGATTCTGTGGAATAGTCGGGTTTCCCGTACATTTCGACCGGCGGATCATTCGCAACAGGACAAGAGCCGGCGAATCGTATATGGCCCGGATAATCCCTGTTTCATCCGCCGCGGGCCTCCTTGTCTTTGACCTGTGGATTTACGACACGGCAGGCGAACTGTTCGAGGAGGTCCGCGGCCTCCACATGAAAGACGTCAGCGACGGAACAATCCTCCCTCCTCCCTGGATACGTGCTGACGGAACTGATCTGCTTGAATCGATCAGGGCGCGATGCGCTGACCTGTCGGTCATCGAGCTCGCCACCATAACGAAGCCATGCGAAAACATACTGTCCGGTCCTGAGCGGGAGCGGTTCTCGCGCATGCGGGAAAAGCGGGGCGTGAGCTTTCTCGCCGCGCGGATGGCACTGAAAAAGCTCTCGCGCCGGCTCCCGGGGAACGACATGAATACTCCATCCCACGAGATAACGACCATCACGGATGACGGTCTGCCGCTGTGCCCCCTCTCGAACGGCTCCGGTGCGCTCTACTGCACCGCGTCGCACGATTCGCGCTTCGCTGTCGCAGCGGTGTCAGAGCACCGGATAGGAATCGACGTCGAGGCGATTTCTGAGCGCGTGCTCAAGGGCCGTCAGCTGTACATGCATGAGGAAGAGATCGCGCTGGCGGACAATCATCCCCTAGGAACAATGGAGGCTTCGATCAGGGTATGGACAATCAAGGAGGCGGTAGCCAAGGCCCTGGGCATAAGCCTGCCTGAGGGGTGGCGAAAAACGCGCGTGTATGAAATCGGGAATGAAAAAAGCGACATCAGGATCGATGCCGCTTCACATTATACCATCCACGCAACTGTGGACGGCCATGTTTTCACTTTCGTTAAATTGATTTAATAATTTATATTTGAATCACTTATAAAAAATCTTCTATTTCCGTTATATATGTATATACATGAAAAAGATTTTTAACCTCTAAAGCCCATTATTTCTTGGTGTTTGTCGCATCAAATTGTAAAAACTTTTTTAATGCTTCTAGTTGAGCCGGTGTAGCTGTAAGAGTTGTAGGCGTTTTACCTGCATAAACACGAATCATATAACTCTTTGAATCTATTATAGCCTTCTGAATATCAGGAGTTAATATTATCGTTCCTGTCATATGTGCTGTATGCCATGTTCTTGTTGAAGAACTGGATCTAAAACCACTACTATCTAACGAGCTATCAGAACTGCTGCGTGTATCTTTAAATTCTTTTTGGGTTAAATCATCCAAAAAAACTTTAAAACTTTTTGTATCAGTTGATATATATGCTTCTTTTTCAAGCTGTTCACCTTGATAACCGGTATATGTTCCTAACAATCCACTGAATTCCAGCTTTAATTCAGGATTTGAGGCAATACCGTTCTTAATGTCTTTTGTATATAACGCTCGCATATTATCAAGATTACCATCAGAAACTGTATGCCACATGTCAGCAGTAACAGTGGTAGCTTTTTTAAATGGATCATCTTTAACCACAACAAGAAATTTTCTCCCGCAACCAGTCATAAAAATTAAAATAAGCAATATAATGAATGCACGTTTCATACATTCCTCCAAATAATTATTATTATGATATCGTATTTTGGTTTGTTATTATTAATCAAGCAGTTTTTATATACTGTAATAAAATATTTATCCTTAATAAACTATTATAGTTTGAAAAACCAAAAATACAATTGTTATATTTCATCACTATGAATAAATTTTTTCTTGCTATATTTATTGACCTAATAATTATAAAAATTATGAAACTCATTTTTCTCATGGCAATCGCCTACCTGGCCGGCTCGGTCAATTTCGCCATTCTCCTGTTCAAATTCCTCGGCAAAGACGACCCGCGCGCGAGCTTCAGCGGCAACGCCGGCACCACCAACGTGTACCGGATTGCCGGCCCGGTGTGGGCGGCCGTTGTGCTCCTCCTTGACGTTGGCCGCGCCGTCCTGCTTGCCCTTCTGTCCCGGTACCTTCTCGTGCCGGGGCAGGTGCCGTGGGTGGGGCTCTCCCTGATCATCGGGAACCGCTACCCCTGTTTCCACCGGTTCCAGGGAGGCAAGGGCGTGGCCACCTATCTTGGTTTTACCGCGGCAGTCGCGCCCGTCGGCGCGGCCATAGCCGCTCTGGCGTGGGTGGCTGCATATCTGATAAAACGGGTTCCCTTCATTGCCTCCTTTGTCATGATCGGCATTCTGGGATTCGGTGCCATTATCGCATGCCGGTTCGAGCTCGCGGCCATCATCGGCACCGTGCTGTCAGTGCTCTTTATTCTTAACGGCCATTATAAAAACATAACGGAATTCATGCAGAAAAAGGAAACAGGGAAGGACAATCAAGAAGAAGACTGAGTGAAACGCGCGTCACCCGCCTTTCAAAAGCTTCTCCCCGGAGATTATGTTCCGGTCCTTTACGATGCGCTTCACCAGGCCCGATAGCACGGTCCCCGGTCCTGATTCTATAAAGGTGCCGGCGCCCGCGTCCGCTGCGGTGAGAACCGACTTCTCCCACTGAACCGGGCTGTAGAGCTGCAACACCAGCTTGTCCCGTATGTTCGCGGGGTCCTTTTCGCCGCGGCCGGTCACGTTGTCGATGAATTCAACCCGGGGCGGCCGGAACTCGAACTCGGAGAGGAACCTGCTGAACTCTTCCGCTACCGGCTTCATGAGGGACGTGTGGAAGGGCGCCGACACGTTCAATGCGACCGCCCTGCCGATTCCCCCGTCGTTGATCATGCGCGCCGCAGCGTCGACGGCGGCCGCCTGGCCGGAGATCACCATCTGCGTCGAAGAATTAAAATTGGCTATCTCAATAACGCCGCTGCCGACGCAAACCTGAACGACCGACTCGAGCCGCGCGCGTTCCACGCCGATGACCGCCGCCATTGTGCCCGGCGTGTCCTTCACCGCCTGCTCCATCAACTCGCCGCGTTTCCGCACGATCCTGACCGCGTCCTTGAAATCGATCACGCCGGCGTGAACCAGTGCGGTATATTCGCCGAGGGAGTGGCCCATGACGATGTCCGCCCTGTGCCCGCGGGCGTCCAGCGCGGCGGCGAAGGCCGTCCCCATGACAAGCAGTGCCGGCTGGGTGTTGGAGGTGCGGGTAAGCTCCTCGCCGGGCCCCGCGTCGATGAGTGCGCTCAGGGGAAAGCCGAGGATGGCATCAGCCGAACTGAAGAGCTCTTTCTGCTCCGTGGTCATAGCGCCGAGCCCGCCCCGCATTCCGACCGACTGCGACCCCTGGCCGGGGAACATATAGACTGTTGCTCCGCCCATGTCCTTACCCTCTCTCCCGTTCCGCGTCAAAGAGCTTCATGATGGCTTCGTTGTCGTACTTGCCGGTGTCCGTGGTAGGCATCTTCTCGACTATCCGAAACCGGCGGGGCATGGCGTATGGTTCCA
>MIBH01000043.1:42331-54208 GCA_001829455.1 Spirochaetes bacterium RBG_13_51_14 | reverse complement strand
CGCAGCTCGGCTTCATCCATGTCGGCTTCAACGACCGCGGCAATATCGGTATCCCGCCCCCTTCTGCCATTGAGGGAGAACAGGAATGCGTCGCGAATGTTAGGAATCCGCTTTAGTTTTTCCTGCACGTCACTCAGATCGACTCTTTTTCCTCCCACCTTGACCACGCTGTCAGCTCGTCCGAGCAAGGTGAAGCGATTGTCGCCGGCCGGCGCGACACGGTCCCCGGTTATATAAAAGCCGCTCGAATCCACCGGCAGATCCGGGGATACGTAGGGCGATTTCACGCTGAGCAAATCGTTCTTGATCCGCCATTCGAGACAGTCAAACGGCTCCAGGAATTCCCGACCGACTGCAGCGGAACGGCAAGCAATCCCTCCGGTTTCAGTTGATCCGTACATTTCTTCAGGGCCGACGCCGGTCTGACGGTAAAACGCGATCGCGTCATCCCGATCCAGTGGCCCTGCGGACGAAAAGGCGAGCCTGAGACGCGGAGCGCTGATATCGACGCCGTTCAGAACCCGGTAATGAACCGGCACGCTCACCAGCACCGTGACGGGATATTCAACCAGAACAGACGCGATCTCCTGGGGAAAATGATACATGCCGCTCAGCACTGAAGCGGACGACAGAAAGGGAGCCATCACCGCATAGAGGAGGCCGTAGATATGATACGGCGGCACGGTGGCAGCCACGCAGTCTTCGCCGCAGTAGCCGTACCGCTCCGCCTGGTAGCCAGCCTCGGCGAACAGATTCACCGGGGTTTTCGACCAGACTTTCGGCTTACCCGTGGAGCCGCCGGTGAAGAGCTTGACGAAAACCGAATTCAGCTCCCGTGCCCGCGCGGGCCCGGGCGGAGACCATGAGTCCCGCTCGGGGATGATGCCGCTGACGCCGTCCGGCAGTTCAAAAGGGCTGTCGATAACGGCGTGTCTGAATTGCATAATATCGCGGATCTCCGACAGAACCTTCGGCGACAGGGAAGAGGGCAGAATAAAGACCGGCCCCCCGGCGAGCGACGCGAGCAGTGCCGCTGCTATGATCCCCTTGTCCTCGGTGCAGATGCAGACCGGCCCCCCGGCCGAATCCGGAGAAGAGAACCTTTCACATATGCCGGCTGCCATGGCGTACACATCCGCATAGGTATGTCCGTCAACGACGTACTCTTTTTCCGGTACGGCAGGGCCGTCCAGGACCCGGCCGATGAGCTTTTCTATATCTATCATATCTGCTATACTCGTTGATCCCGTCATATTATCAAGAATATTTTTGTTTTCCGGATAATGACTGTCGAGCCGGTTCAAAGTTCTTTTTTGCCCGCGCAAAAGAGGGAAGATGTCTTACAAGATAGAGCAGGCTCCACCGGTGCTGCCAGAGACGCTTCGCGAATGTTCTGCGCCACTCGGGACTCGAATAGAACCGTTTCACATGCTCGTTGTAGAGCTGATCGAGCCGCTCCCGCGAAGCGATGCCCCGCGGGATGAACACGAAGTTCAGGCAGTTCATCTGCTGCCAGTCGTTCTCCAGGGTGCCCTCCTCTTCAATACCGGCCCAGATGGGCGCGCCGGGAAAGGGCGTGAACTTCGCCATGTTCATGTCGTCAAGCCCGAGGGACATGACGAAATCGCTGGTCAGCCGCACCGAATCCTCGGTTTCGCCCGGGAGCCCCATCATGAAGAGTCCTTTCGCGCGCAGGCCCCGTCGCCTTATTCTCGCCACCGTGTCGCGCACCTCATCCAGCGACACCCCCGACTTGTGCCGCTTGAGCAGCTCCGAATCCGCCGATTCGATCCCCACCGAGACCATCAGGCACCCCGCGCTTTTCAGCATGCGGAGCAGGTCATCGTCCGCGTGTCCCACTCTCACGGCGCAGTTGAAATTCATGCCAAGGGGCCTTGACGTGAGAAGCCCGCACAGCTCTTCGATACGAGCCCGGTTCAGGGTGAAGAGGTCGTCGTAGATATTGACGTGTCGCACGCCGAAGAGGGTGCGGAGATGCTTCATATGGTCGTAGATGTACCCGGCGGAATTGTATCGAAATCCTCTTTTAAAAACCGACCGGTCGCAGTAGGAGCACTGGTACGGGCAGCCCCGGCTCGTTATCATGGTCGCACCCGGAGTCCGCGTGTAGCTGAACAAAGGAAGATTATAACCCCGGGGGAAGCCTTCGAGCTTACCATACGCCGGAAAAGGAAGCGCGTCAAGGTCGGAAATCTGTCTCCGGGGAGGATTGGTCACGATGCGATTACCGTCGTACCATGCCAGGCCCTCGATCGATTCGGGGCTGCGGCCGTCCGCGAGCTCCGACAGGGTAGCCTCACCCTCGCCGATGCAGAGATAATCCATGCCGGGGAACCGCTCCAGAAGCGCTCCGCCCAGAGCTGAGATATGCACGCCGCCGAAAACGGTAATGGCGCGCTGCCGGGCCTGTTTGATGCGAACGGCCATTCGGTACCCGTCCATGAATCCGGATGTGGTGGCGGAGAAGCCCACCATATCCGGCTCACGGGACAATACCAGCTTCACGTTATCATCGGTAGCCGGAGCGGCTCGTGGTCCCAGGCAGTCGTGTACGAAAACCTCATGCCCCTGCCGCTCAAGAAACGAGGCGATGGAAAGAATGCCGATGGGCGCCATCCGGTTGGCAACGGCGGCAAGGTCTTGTTTCCCCTTGATCCAGTTGGACCCGGCTGGATGAACTAATACTATTCTCATGGACGTATGGAATGTTACGAAAGAAAGTCTATGTCAAGGAATTTAAGAGCGCCATCATCCCTGAAGGGGCTGCTTAATAAGTACCTTTTCCCCTCCCTCGATGGGAGGGGATTGGGGAGGGTGATGTATTAGTCGTGAAAACATCAGCATTTAAATCACCCCCACCTACCCTCCCCCATCAAGGGGGAGGGAAATTCCGACTTCTGGGACAGCTCCTTTCAGGAGTACACATTAAAAGTGAACGCCAGCGGTGACCTCGCCGCCCACTTCGTGATGCGCGGCCCGCTTGTTCCCGTCATAGTATATGGGCAGTGCCCTCCCCAGCTTCAGGTTTGAATACGCGTACGTTATGTTGACGCCGAAGGTGATTGGAAAATACCTGTTCAGCGAAAAATGAGGGCCGAAACCGCACCGTATGGTATAGCCGGTGAATCTGGCGGTGTTAAAATAACGCGTGTTGGTCACATTGGCGATACTTGCAGGGAGGAGCGGCGCCACGCCATACGGTCCGGCCACACCCAGCAACTCGAATGCAAGAAACCGAGCGCTCCTGAGTGCAGCAGCCGCCCTGATGTTTCCATCGAATATCTGTCCTCCCAGCACGTAGAAATTAATGATGAAATTAAACAGGTTGCTCCGCGGGCTGAGAATAAGGTTCATGACCGGGCCGGCGCCCCAGTAGTGGTAGCTCATGAGCCTGCCGCGGAACATCTCATAGCTTTCAACCGAGTCATAATACGAGCTCTCATCAACGATGACGCTGTCGACATATTCGAATCCGTACCGCCCCCGAATGCCGAACTTGATCCCGGTGAAGTCGAAAGCACGACGCTGCACGAATTTTATCGCCGGCGGCATAAAATCCAGCTCGGCGCCGCCCGACCCAAACATATTGTACATCTGGTAATCCCGGGGGAGAACATACGCCCTCAGGAGATCTGCCTTGTAAGCGTTTAAAACGCGCCGCTCCTTATCAAAGACTCCTGACGATGGTGTACCATAAGCGAAGAACCCGGCGATGCGCACCCATGAATCAAGGAACCCCCCGGTCTGCTTTTTCTCCTCGAACGCCTCTCCTTCGCCTCCCTCCTTTTTTTTAGAGACATCGATTTCCTTCCCGTCACTGTATTGGATGCGTACTATTTCGCCGCGCGGAACCGTCTTCTGTTCCGCACTGCCCTCCGGTGAATAGGTAATATCATTCATGGTTACCCTGATAATAGTGCCCTTGACGACCGTGCCGTCGGCGCGATACAGGGTGTCCAGCTTGTAATTGACTATCTGTCCGCTGTCGTATACGATTTTCACCACGTCGCTTTTTTCAACAACATCGAAGGCCCGGTCGCCGGCCGGATCATATTCGACCTCGGTATCGGTGATCTGGATGATTTTTCCCTTGAGGACGGTGCCGTCTGACAGATATATTTCATCGGCAAAAAGGACTGTACCGATAACTATCATACATACGATAAAAAGCATCTTTTTCATTGAATGACCCCCAGAAAGGCTAAAATTGCATAACATGCGTGCCTTTCTATTTAGAGTTGGAATTATTAAAAAAGTTCAAGCTTTTTCTGGAAAAAATTATATCAGGCTGCCGGCGGAGCATTGAATGGCTCAATCCAGCCTGAGCCTTGTCTTGAGTATATGTGCGTACTTTCTACCGACCGGAAGGGATGTTTCATCCTCGTCATTGAGGAAAGCGATATACTGGCCGCCGATATAGTATTCAAGGCCTGAAATACATCTGATATTGACAATATGCTGTTTGTGTATTCTGGCAAAAAACTCTTCCGGGAGCCTCCGCTCAATATCCTTCAGAATTACGGGCGCCTGGATATCATCCGCGACGGTATGGATGACCGTGTTCTTACCGTGCGAAGTGATATATACTATTTCGCGATACGGCACAATGTAGTGCCTGCCCCGCTCCCTGAAAGAGAACCCGGTTTCACCGGCGGCCTGGTCAAACCGGGCGCTGTTTTCCTGGATGCGCAAGAATTTTTCCACTGACCGGTCGAACCGATCCAGGGTGAACGGCTTCAAAAGAAAATCAACCGCGCCGACGTCAAATGCACGGGCCGCATATTTTTCATGGGCGGTGGTAAAGATCACGTAGGGGAATCTCTTCAGCCGTTCCAGGACCTCGATGCCTGAAAACCGCGGAAGATGGATATCCATGAAGACCAGGTCAAATTCCTGCCGCGTCAGCTTTTGGACTGCGTCATCGCCGCTTTTTGCTATGCCCGAGAGTTTCAACTCCGGCCGGGTAAGCAGGTAGTCCACGAGGAGCTCGCGGGCCGGCACTTCGTCTTCCGCAATAAATACAGTGTATGTTTTCTCGGAATCCATATGTCGTCTCAAGCCATGATTCATTCCGTTTATGAGGATCCGCTTACAAACGAAACGCTTACCGTTGCGCCGCCGCCGTCTGCATTGTCGACCGCGACCTCAACGTCGTCGAAATAATGACGCAGCCGCTTCCGTATGTTGCCCAGCGATCGTGAAAATAGATCGTTCGAATTGATCCCGGGTCCGTTGTCCTGTACGATGATCTTGAGTCGTTCGCCTTCTAAGCATGCGGACACGCTGATCATTCCGCATCCGCTTATCCGTCGCGTTCCATGTTTCAACGCATTTTCCACCAGCGGCTGTATGGTGAGCGGCGGAATGCCGACCTTTGAGAAGTCCCCCTGCCGATTCATTCTGACCGAAAGGGAATCACAAAACCGAAGCTCTTCCAGCTCAAGGTAGTTCTCCACGAACCGCCATTCCTCGTCAAAGGGAATAAGGGAGTGAAAGGAGTGTTCTATCAAAAAGCGATAATTATCCGCCAGCATGACGACCGCACGATCGGCCAGCGGCCGATCCTTGACGATCAGGGCGTGCACCGTGTTCAGCGCGTTGAACAGGAAATGCGGGCTCATCCTCTCCTGTAAGAGTTTGTACTTCGCCTCGGCGTGGTCCCGGACGGCCTTTGTAAGGGCGACCAGCGTTCTCACCCGGGCCAGTAGCTCCCCGCGATGAATCGGCTTGACCAGATAATCGTTGGCGCCGCTTTCAAAACCGGCGACGAGATCGGCGACACCATGCCGGGCGGTGAGGATGAGCACGGGCAGTTCATACAGGGAAAACCGTTTGCGCACTTCGCGGCAGAGCTCATATCCGGACATGCCCGGCATCATGAGGTCAAGCAGGACAAGGTCGAATGTCCCGCTCCGGATGGCGTCAAGGGCCTCCGCGCCGGTCGCGGCGGTCATGACTGAATAACGCTCCTCCGTAAGATAATTCAGCATGACCTGCAGATTGAGGATTTCATCATCGACAACCAGAAGGCGGCCGCTGACACCGGCAGTCGGTCCCGCAGGGTTTGACGGTACATCGTGCGCCTTTATTATTCCGACGCTCGGAAACGGGTGGACCGGCCGTGAATTTTCCGCTTCCTCCAGGGCTCGGTCCCGGTCCTGATATCGAGGGAGCGTGAAGGAAAACATGGAACCCTCTCCCTGAACAGAATCAACCCGCATGCCACCTCCATGCAGCTCGACGATCTGACGCGCAATTGATAGTCCGATGCCGATGCCCCACCGGCACTCATGCGGGGAGGCCGCCTCTTCATAGGAATTGAAGATGTCGCCCAGCCGTTCCGGGGCGATGCCGACGCCGGTGTCAGCAACTGAAATTTCTATCAAACCGCAGCCGCCTGGAACCGGTTCAATCCGGGCGGATACCGTGACATGCCCCGCATCGGTGAACTGAACGGCGTTCCCGACGAGATTATGTAGCACCTGATGCACCCTGTTTTCATCCGCAAACGCCCGGGGAGTGCCCGGATCAATGCCATTGATAAGTTCCAGTTTTTTGGCGCCGACGAGCGGCCGCGTCAGCGCAAGCACGACATCGGCGATCATCTTCAGGTCGACCGGGCCCCGTCTGAGGACGATATCCCGGTTTTTAAGCCTGGTGAAATCGAGTATGTCATTGACCAAGCGCGCCAGCCGCCTGCCGCCGGCGATAACCAGACCAAGATTATATTTCGATTCACTGGTCTGTTTTCCATGCCGTCCGTCAATCATCGACTCTGCTATACCGACGATCCCGTTTAACGGCGTCCGGATCTCATGCGATACCGCTGCGAGAAATTCATCCTTCAGCGTATCGAGACCGAGGAGCCTCCTGTTTTTCAGGTCAAGCTCTTCAGAGAGTTTTTCCACCGCACCATAGGCTTTGGAGAAACGCAGGGAGAGGAGGAATGCCTGAGAAAAAATAAATATAAAAAGACCCAACGGCACCAGATATCCCGTGTGCACCAGCATGTTGCTCTGCAGAAAATCATTGATCACGGTGATGAAGAGGATGATGAAGCCCGCACAGAACGGAACGGCGCCCTCCCGCCTGCGGGTAATGGCGCGGATAAGCACCCACAGGCCGTACAGGCTGACGCATATCGATACCACCTGATACGACTGCATGGTATGCGTATAGATACGCGCGGGCGCCGCTATGACGGCACAGCAGAACAGAGCCCCTAAAAGGAGCACGGCGCGAAGCATCGTATCGGAAAACTCATCCGGGAAGAGGGAGCGCACGAACAGGAAAAAGGCCGGTACGCCGGCGTAAAAGGCGATATACTCCACCCTGAGAAGGCAGTCCCAGGGAATCCGCGGAACCAGCCTTATAAGGTAGTACTCGCCGGTCGACAGAATCCGCGCGGCTATGAGGATGCAGAACAGACCGAAGTATAGATACGATCGTTCCCTTTTCCGCATCCCGAACATGACCAGGTGATACATGCTCATGATAACAATCGACCCGAATAGAAAAAAATCCCCTGCCAGCCTTTTCTCCCGCATGTCCCGTATCACGGGGCCGGCTCCCATTATGATCGTCTCCCACGCGCCGCCCTTGCGGTGATGAAAATTTGATATGTGCAGCACGATATCCATCTGGGGTTTATCCGAGATGAATTCAACAACATCGGGCCAGTAACCGGGTAATGCCGTTCCTGCCGATTCGCCAACGGCGCCGCCCCAGCCGGCCAGGGCTCCATTGACGTAAAGCAAGTAGGCCGTACCCATGTCATGAATCATGAGCGCCGGTTTTTCACCGGATGCTAAATGGCGTGTCAGCGGCATCGTTATTCTCAGACGGTATGTCGCATATCCGTCACCCGTCAGCTTATGTCCCCGCACGATCCGGCCGTTCCATATTCCCGGAACCTGGATATAGATCGGCGATCGAGCGGCTCTATGAAAGTCGGACGGACGGAGCAGTTGTTGCCAGTAAAATTCCCACTGCCCGGACAGATCCACCGGTCCGTCCCGTTCAAAATTCCAGTCGCTGAGATCCATGACGCCCCGGATCGCCAGTGGCATGCTTTTTCCGGAAAAATTGGATGAGCATGCCGCGGTCATGAGCTGGATTGCAGCCAGGATAGCCGCACAACGCACGATTGTCATATCTACGCAGGATGTGTTCACTCCACCGCCGTTAACCATTCACAGAGGCTGATATATAGTATAGTAGCGGGAACGGTTAATATTAGAACAAAATTTTTCTAAAAATTCATGCTCCGTCAGATAATTACTTGAAAATAAATTCAATACCGGTAGTATCTCCTCCTGTGGAAAGGAGCGGCACGGTTAAATCTCACCTGAGCCACGAATGAACATTACGGAGTTGCATTGTATTACTTTGAAATAATCCTGTCTGGTAGCGCGGCCATAGTATCCTTGACCATGGTATTCTATAATATCTTTAAAAGATTCCGTATCGCCGCAAACCTGATGCTTTCATCTGTTTCCCTGGCATCGACGCTCCTTTTCACGATAATCCTCATCAACTTGATGAATACATGGATCATCCCCCCGGTTATAATGCACCGGATGGTCTCAGCCCTGCTCCTCCTGATATCCGCGCTGATCCTCGGTTTTCATTTCCTGTATCCGTACCCGAGGCCGAAACGCCTGGTGTTTGCCATGGCGTCCGTTCTGACGGGTTTGCTCCTGTGCGTCGGGATCGTGGCTACTGATACTTTCATTTCCGAGGCACCCGGAGGCGAGGCCGCCTCTCTTGCGCGCGGCCCCGGATACCCGATCTACCTGGCGGCCGTATCTGCATTCCTGCTCCTGTCTCTCATTGTCATCGGATTCAAGGCGCTCCGGTTTGAAAACCGGGCGCTCCGGAACGACCTGATCTACCTGTGCATCGGCACGGGTCTGTTGTCCGTATCCTTCCTGGCGCTCTCTCTGTATCTCCCCTCCTTCCGGGGGATCAGCCGGTTCAGCACTATCGGCATCCTGGTCCCGATTCCGCTCATCCTCATCACCTTGAACTACGCGGCGACCAATGTAAGAGCCATTGACCTGAAAAAATTCTTCTTCACAGTGATATACTGGTTCATTCTTTTCGCCATACTTATTGTTCCGTCCATGTTGCTGTTGAAATTCAACAGCGAACAATATATCAAGGAGCCGATACCTCCCCTGTGGATTGCCCTCGTTCTGTTCGCCTATCTCTTCCTGGTGTTCAAATACCTTCACCCTCGCATCCAGAGCCTTTTTCTGCGGGAGTACCGGAATCTCGTGGCGCTGGTGGACGAGCTGTTCAGGAGCCAGCATACCGCGAGCAAACAGGAAAACGTCTGGGAGGAATTTCTCCAGGTGATATTGAAGGGACTCACCGAAATATTCGAGATATCAAGCGCTTATTTTTACCTCTACTACCATCGGGAAAAAAAATTCACGGTGACATACAGCATCGGAGCGGACATATCCGACACCAAAATCAATCTCTCGGGCCCGCTCGTGGAATTCATCGGCAGGAATCCAGGCGTTCTCTATCGGCATGCCGTTTACTCAGAAACCGAACCCGGCGAGCATCGGAACGCGGTTCTCGAATACTTCGAACGCAACCGGTTGGAGATCATACTGCCCTTCCTGAATCCGGAAAATCAGATCATCGGCCTGCTGGCTCTCGGGCAGCTGGCGAGGAACAGGATTTATTCCAAAAGCCTGCTCTCCGCGCTCGAGTTGTACCGGATACAGTTCCAACAGAACCTTGCCAACGCCCTGATGCTCGAGAAGGTGCGTGCCACTCAGGTTCTGGACCATGATCTCATGGTGGTAAACGCCGTGAAAAAAAAGATCATGCCGCAGAGCATGAGCCAGATGAACGGCTTCCGCATGAGCTCATTCAACATCAACAACTCTCCGTACGGGGGCGACTATATTGATTCGGTAAAAATCAACGAGAACGCGATCGCGCTCTTCATGTCCGACTCGTCGTATTCCGGTATCGACTCTGCAATCATATCACTGGAAGTGTACGCGGTGCTGCACACCCCCGCCAAGATTCTGGATTCCCCTGACAAGATTCTCGGCACGATGAACTGGGTTATCGCAACCTCGCGTTTCTCCAAGAAGTACGCCTCGGCCTACTGCGCGATTCTCTCCTCGTCCGGCGAACTGTCCTACGCGAATGCGTCATTCAATCCGATGGTCATATTCAACCCCCGCAGCGATGCCTTCACCGCCTGCAACGCCAGCGGTGTGCCGGTCGGCGTTGACCGGGCATCGAAGTATGAATTAAAATCAGCCCGCCTCGTGCCGGGGAGCACCGGCATCATCTATTCAGACGGCCTCGTATCCGCCATCAACCCGGACGGGGAACCATACGCATTCGACCGGGTCAAAGAACTTCTCAGGGACGGAAAAAACAAAACCCCCGCCGACCTGACGCGGAACATCTTTGACGATTTCAACCGCTTCATAAAAAACAAAAAGCAGACCAATGATGTCAGCGTTATAATATTTAAATTCAAGTGAGGGAACATCGTGGACTCATCCCCGCACGCGTTCGCGGCAACCATCGGAAAATACCGGAACATCCTCATCGTTATCAAGGGCTCGCCCGATCCCGACGCGATCGCCTCATCGTATGCGATGAGCGTCATCTGCCGGAAACTGAACGTGTCCAGCACCATTGTGGCTTCCGGGAAACTCTCCCTTCCTGAAAACCGCGCCTTTGTCAGCATACTGGACATACCGATCCATTTCGCTCCTTCAATACCGGACATCGGGGAATTCGACGCCTATATCGTAACCGACCACCAGTCCCCGGCGGGAGGAGAGCTGGCCGGCGCGCTTCCCTGCGCGGCATACATAGACCACCATGAATCGTCCGAAGAGGAAATACGGGCCGATTTCATTCTGAAAAACACGGAAGCCGGCTCTACGAGCACGCTCATGGCACTCTTGTTAAAAGAGCTGGACATGGAGCTGGAATCCGCCGTTATGGCATCGATCTCCACCGCCCTCTTGTACGGTATTTACACGGATACGGATAAATACTCGCACGCCGGCAGGCTCGATTACGATGCGCTTGATTATATCGCAAAGTATTCAGACCATGAGGCGTTCAACAAAATCAGCAACATCCCCCTGTCGAAAGAAACACTCCGTATCCTGAAAGCCGCGATCGCCGGCAAGGTGGTGTATAAAGACTGGCTTATCGCCGGCGTGGGATACGTCGACGCTTCAAGCAGGGACAGCATCGCCATCGTCGCGGATTTCCTCCTGAAGCGCGAGAAGTTCCCCGCGGTTATCGTATTCGCCGCCATAGAAGACCGCAGGCGGGACAGGCTTTCGCTCGACGCGTCGTTCCGTTCGGCGAGCGAGCTCATGCACCTGAATGATATCATAAAAAGGATCACCCCGCAGGGCGGCGCCCGTAAATATAAAGGGGCCT
Organism: Spirochaetes bacterium RBG_13_51_14; assembly: GCA_001829455.1. Taxonomy (GTDB): domain Bacteria; phylum Spirochaetota; class UBA4802; order UBA4802; family UBA5550; genus RBG-16-49-21. The sequence goes on along the minus strand of MIBH01000043.1, from coordinate 42,745 downwards.
ATCAGGTTGACCTCGACTACTTCAAACACTGCCCGGATCGAAAGCTCCTCTGGGAAGTGCTTCAATGCACCACGATCGAGCTGCTCAAACAGAACAGGGATGACCTGTATATAACGGAATTGAAGGGATTCTACCAGAAGCTTAGGAAAAGATTACGAGACTATCTCGGGTGATTCGGATTCAAAAGAGAAGGGTGAAATGCGCCCCTACCTCGAAAGAGAAAATTTCCTTTTTTATGTTGCCGGTATACTGATTCCGGTACTGTTCCAGGGCGAAACGCGAGTTGAATCCGCCCTGGACGTTCTTGTGAAGGTCAAGGGTGAGCTTGCTGCTGATGAGATGGAGATCATACGGCTCCGGCGATACCGTGAAGGCGTAGTCATACCGGTTCATCTTCATTGAATACTCGAGCGT
>MIBH01000043.1:36758-42315 GCA_001829455.1 Spirochaetes bacterium RBG_13_51_14 | reverse complement strand
GCAAGCCGATAGAAGAGCGAAAAAAACTTATATATCCATATCACATCCGTTTCAAAGAGCAGGGAAAATGTATACCCGGTGTCCTTTTCCCTGAAATATGAATACCGGGGCATGTTATCGATATATTTCTGGTCCTTGTATGACCGCTTCAGAGGATTCAGGGTGATGTACGGTTTGCTTCTTCTCTGTTTGATATTGATTCCGAACTCAGCGGTGAGGCTAGCCCGATCGCGCTTAAAACTCAATCCTACCGTCGGCGTGTTGATCCGCTCCTCTATGTTCTGCGTGATGAGCATATTGGTTTCGAATTTATATCCGGCTGTCATGAAAGCGGCGTGGTAGGGCAGTTCTTCACGGTTGGGCCTGAAAAACCAGACGTGGAGCAGCTTCATCAGATCAAAGTTGACATTGATTTCAAAGTTGGCGGTTACCACCTGGTTGGGAACGCCATACACGTTCTGCCGTTCGCAGATCTGATGCAGACCTCCGTTGGAGGTCACCGTCACTTTGCTCAGGTCAATCGACCAGTTAAACGTGAAGTTATCAAGAAGCCGCAGGGTGTTATTGTAATCGGGCACAACCTTGCCATTGGCGTAGTTGATCGGCATATTCAGGGTCGTAAAGACATAGTCGCGCCCGCGGGCATAATTCTTCCTGCCGATAAAGAAGTAAAAAGGATAGTACTGGAATATGTTGAGCGACGCACTCGCCAGAGTCCTGATCGTTCGCGACATGCCGTACCGCTCGTCCAGGGGGTCTTTCTTTTCACCCTCGAAGGGAACGTTCGTCTCGGTGAAATACAGCGACCGATTGTAAGAAAGTGAAAACGTCCTGATGAATTTGAGAATTTTAATTTTGTTAAAATACACCGGGATGTCCAAATTCGTTGATACCAGCGTCCGGGCGTCTCTGGCCCTTTTGAATCCGCGCAGTGGATCAACGATCAGGTCATAGTCATGGAACCTGTTTTCAAAATACTGTATGTCCACCTTGTACCCGGGCGCGATATAGCTGAAATCGTTGAGCCCCGCCGCAACGCTGAGGTTCTTGTTCCGCTCTACAAACTTGCAGTTCTTGTTATACACAAAAGGAAAATGAAAATCACCGCTCAGATTATACAATATCTCCGTTTTATTGACCCCTGATTTGCCAAGCCAGGCCACCACCTCTTCGGAGCTCACCTGCAATCCCGGACGGAAATAGAATACCCGGTGATTGTAGTCGAGGTTGAATTTGGCGTCGGTTCGTTGCCGCTTTTCAATCTCCAGGAGCGACGTCATGGCGGCAAGATCCGTCGGTATCACTTCAAACGATGAGCGGTTGATCTGTTCCTTCTTGAACAGCATATTCAGGAGCAGCTCGGCGCTCAGCCGACCCCAGAGGAATCTGTCTATTGTCTGTTGATAATGGATGACCGGGGCATGATTGAATTGCGTCTTTTTCCGTTTAACGTCAAAATTCGTAATCCGCTCATCCATCTTGTTCTTATAATCGTCATATTTGTACATCAATTTAATGCTGGGCACGCCGTTTACGTCCGATGTATAATCGGTTACGAAAATGACGCTGTTTTTATTCGTATCCCCGCGCCGGGATTCCTCAACTTCCTCGTTGAGGCTGTCGGTTTCCGATTGCTCCCGGATATAATCTATCTTCATGTTCCAGTTCGGAAGTATGCTGAACGACGAAAACACCTGGTCGTACTCTTCCGCAATATCCTGATCCGGTTTCCCGATAGTGCTGAATTTCGAGCCATGACCCTTGTTAATGTACTTGACGCTGAAATCCGACAGAATCGGCACGCCCCCTTTCGTCCGGTAGAAGGGTTCCGTTATTTTTATTTCCCCCTCGTACCAGTGCGCCGAATCTTCCAGCACCTCCGGCTCCTCAAGGTAAATCTCATCGACCCACAGGGAGCCGACGCTCGGCGGCGCCGCGGAATATACCACGATCTTCATGATGGTGATCCGCTTCAGGTCGGGACGACCGGACATCGAACCGGGGAATACGTACCCGCCGGAATTGCTCTTGAGGCGCATCTTCATCTCCCGCCATACTCGGGGAAAATCAATCTTCATCTTATACACGAGATAATCCGTATCGGACGATCCGAGCACGATTCCGACCGAGTCCCCGGGGGTAAAGCTCCTGAAATTCATCCACGCGGTTATGGTCTTGTAATTCCGGAAATCCATGGGCTTCGGGAAACGTCTTGTGGCGGATACGCTGGTAGCCCCCCCCGGGACGGCATACTCCAGCTTCAGCGCAGTCTCACGCTCTTTCAGAAGGTCCTCATTGTTCTTCACGCCGTACATGGCCTTGTAAACGTCACGCACGATGATCGAAAAAGACTCACGCTGGTAATCCCTGTCGTCGATGGTGTTTATCGCCGTCACTTTCAACTGGTCCGGGGTCGCCGGGTTCGCGTCCACGCGCGTATCCCGCCACTTCGGCGAAACGAACCTGATGCCGTCAATGTACACCCTGCCGGAAACGCCGCCGGTCCGGACAGAGAAGCGCACCGCTTCAACCTGCTTGAGCAGGTTGATCTCAGCTGCCGACAGCGTGGAGTGATCGATGTAGATGCGCGCCACCTGCCATGATCGAACGGCGGCACTGAGGGTGACGGGTTGATTCTGGAGGTTGAACGTGCCGTCAGTGGTGTCAAGAACGCCGTTCCCGTTCAGATCCTCGCTGTCCAGCACACCGTCTCCCCTGGTTATTCTGTTCAGGCCCGGGCCGCCACCGATCCTGGTGTTGGGGTGACCCGTCTCATTGTAGGCATATCCGATATCCTCGGTGATCCCGGTATTCGGGTCGCTGTCTATGATGCCGTTGCGGTTTATGTCCTCAGTATCGAGGACCCCGTCTCCATCGGAATCCTCGTTGACCTTGCCGACATCAAGATAAAGATCGACATCGGTGGTCCCGTCGTACAGGTACGAAATCTCCACATACTGCACGTCCGAAAAGTCAACAGCCTCCTTCGAAAGGCTTCGGGTCACGATTGACACGAAATCACTGCTGGCGGAAATCGGATTATCGTCAAAATCAAGCACCAGGGACCGCTGCGAGGCCTGGCTGATGATGGTTCCGAAAACGTGTCCTGTGGCCACGTTGTATGGACCCGGCTTGATTGCGTAATCTATCTTCGGCGCCGGGTACAACAGGCCCTTCAGGATCCCGGGATTGTTCAGGTCCCGGTAATAATAATAATTGAGGAGGCCGCGGTCGGTCGCCCACGGGGCCCAGGTGGGGCGCGATGAAAGAATCCAGTCGCGCTCGTTCATTGACAGTACGGTCACGTCCTCAACCGCCTCCATGTTGTCCACCAGTGCCTTTCCGAACGTATTCACGTTCTTGTAGCTCTTGGCGTATTCGGCGTAACCATTGATTTCCAGCGGGACGGATTTTCTCTTGCGGCGCGTGAATATGTTGGCGATCTGGGCGAGCCGCCGTCCGTCAAGGTGGATGGTTGTATCGCCCTCAAAAAAAATCGTCTGGGTGGGTTCGCTCCCGACCGTGGGAACCTTTTCATCACCGGATGATCGGGAATAGAGGAGACTCCCGCCCACCTTGAGATCGCGGCTGAATTCGTACTCCGCCCTGAACCCGCCGACGAATTCCTGCTCCTGGGCAAGGAAGGGCAAATATTCGTACCGTATTTCAATGATCGTCTCCGGTCCGATGAGCGGATTGTTGGGACTGTTAAACGTGATATAGCCGGCCGTATAGTCGACCGTATAGAGCGATTCCGAAATGATCCTCCCGTCGACCTTCACCACAACGCTGTTGGGTATGATGTTCAGGTGATTGAGCTGAAAGCTGCGGGCATCCTTGTAGTAATCGATCTTTATTTTGTAGCGCGAGTAATCGTACACGTTATCCGGCTGATGCTCGGTGTAGATATACGACGACGTCCCGCTGGCCAGGAGGAGCTGCTTGAACGGCTCCCGGTATACGAATTCGATGGTCCCGTTGGTGTAATCGACCGAATAGCGACCGAGACTGGCAATATCATTCTGCGTCATGATGCCGTTTTCCAGGAAAAAACTGATGCTGAAGTTGTTGGGAACGATATACCGGTCGCCTATTGAATAAAAAGACCGCACCTCGTACACGTCCGGCGCCGGATGATCAGGCGGAGGGACCGGGTCGTTGTCCAGGGAGTATCCATACTTTAAAAAGACGAATATCTTCCCGGAATAGGAGCCGCCGGGATGCCGCGGATCGCCGGGTGGAAGCGCGTGGGGATCGGTTGACGCGCCCAGGAGCGTGTAGACCGCGAAAATCCGCGCGCTTTCCGGCACCGGTTTGAGAAATTGTATGAGGCCCGTTGTGAAGTTTATCTTGTAATCGATCCCGGCCTGCATTTTCGTGTAAAACCCGCCGTAGACGGAAAGCTGGATCGCGTTGGTGTTGTTGTACGGGTTCTGGTCGTCCAGATAGAGCTCGAATCCATATGGGTTGATGTTGACCGCTTGAAGCGCGTAGTTGGCGGGATAGGGAGGATTCAGGATATTGTTGTAGCGGAGGTACGGCTCGATCTGGTAATACGAGCCGCGGACGAACTGGAATTCAGAAAGCTTGACGTTGCCGGGCGTCGAATTCCCCCGGAAGACCTCGACTTCGGTGTTGCCCCGGGTAACGCTCCCGAACGCCTTGAATTTAAACTTGTCCTTCTGGAGGGTGATGTCAACCCCGAGCCCCTTCGCGGTATTATTGTCGTAGACCGCGTACTTCGATCCCTGAAAGTTAATGTCAATCTCTCCCGCGTTCAGCTCGCGTATCAACTCGTCGTCGCGGACGGCCCGGTAATTGAACAGATAATGGTTATCCTTCTTCCTGCTGTCATGGTCGATGTAGACGGTCATCCGGTCGCCGATAGTGCCCTCGATGTGCAGCTGGAGGTCCTGCTTCGGCCGGAACCCCTCCGGTATGATCTGAGAAACGGGCTTGTCTTCATCGAATTCCTGATACCGCTTTCGGGTGAAAATCGACTTGCCGTATATGAGCTCCAGGTCAAGGGATCCGTAAGAATTGATTTTTACATCGTCGCTCTCGTACAGCGAAAGCCGCTTCTCCTTTTCATCCAGGTTATTGTACCGGGAAGCAATGATATAATCCTCCCAGTCTCCCGACCAGTATGAGAAGTAATCGTATTTCTCGTCAATATATGATGTTGCGGAGGGCTCGCGGACGAGGAGCTTTGTTTCTTCAGTTAACGTGTTATCATCGATATAATCGAGAAGCTTCTGCCTGAAACCCTGATCCTTTGAATTGGCGATGACCAGCACCGAGACCGTTCCGAGTATAAACGCGGACTGTAAATAGGTCATCAGATGTTTCAGCATACTGTAATGAGGGTGCCATTGGTATAATTACCATATCCTGCTCATGTAGGGATATGGATTAATTGGTATATTACCAAGCCTGATTTCATAGTGACAATGGTTTCCGGTGGCATTACCCGTCTGGCCGACATATCCGACTACTTCCCCCTTTTTGACGTTCTGACCCGGCGAGACGGTCACCCGCTGGCAGTGCGCGTAAACCG
>MIBH01000043.1:27846-36667 GCA_001829455.1 Spirochaetes bacterium RBG_13_51_14 | reverse complement strand
GATCTCCGTTCCGGGGGACGCCGCAATATCGATGCCTGAATGAAAATCCCTCCCGTGCCCGAAAGGCGACCGCCGCCAGCCGAACAGAGAGGTGATGTGGCCGGGGTTCGGCACTATGGACGGTGTGTCCCGAACGACCTTGCTGCGCACATCGACGAAGTTTTTCACGGTTTTTATCGTGTTGGTGGTGCAGATGATATCTTTTTGAATGTTTTTGATGGTAAATATTTCTTCGGGGAGAATGTTCTGCAGTTTTTTGAGTTCTTCATAATCCTTTCTGTCTATCTCGTCTATATCCCAGATCTGATCCACGTCTTCCGGGCCGGCGGTGAGCTCATACACTTCTTCCACGTCGGGTTTGATTTCCTGCATCTCATCGGCGATGCTGTTGGTTAGCTTCTCGAAGCGGAGAAGATGGGACCGGATATCCTCGTAGGTCATCAGAAGGCGCTGCTCCTCCCGCTTGATGGCTGTGTGACGGATCACCGCGTACGACGACGTCACCAGAATGACCGTGAAGAGAAGCAGAAAAAACAATATGGTGAATTTCGAAATCTGGAAATTGAATATCTTCCGCTCATTGTGGGGAATAAACATGACAGTCATCTTCTCATGACCCTTCTCGATGAAGCCTTCCCACAGCTTTAAAAATTTCTTTTTAAAGACATAATAGCTCTCAAAGAATTTGAGCCGGAAAGAGCTCTGATATTGCCTGATTTTAATCTTCATACGTATTCACCGTTCCGCCCTCTGCACATATGTAACAGTTAACTCTTTTTTACAAGAAATTTTTATTATATATACGCCGGTCGCCCGCGGCGCCATGCGCACCACCCATCATCACGTCCCGGAAAACCGGGGTTTCCGCTTCTGGGTAAACGCCGCAACCGCCTCCATAAGATCATTTGAAGGAATAACGGTCGCGCTCACCGCCGCATTGAACACAAGGTTTTCATTCACCTGGGACGCAACCAGCCGGTTCAGCACCACCTTGGTCGCCTTCACCGCAACGGGAGAATTGTCGGCGATCTCCAGCGCCAGCCGTTCGGCGCCTCTCAGAAGCTCGTCCTTATTTTTGAATATCTCGTTGACCAGATGGATCTCTTTGGCCCGCCGCGCGGGAATGTCGCGGGCCGTGAAGGCCATCTCGCGGGCGATTCCCTGCCCCACGATATTTGAAATCCGCTGCAGAACCCCCATGTCTGCGACGAAGGCAACGGCGGCCTCCCGGAGGGAAAAAGACGCGTCTTCGGTGCAGACCCGGATGTCGCACGTCGCCGCAAGGTCCAGCCCCGCGCCGATGCATTTGCCGTGGACGGCGGCGATAACCGGTTTCCGGCACCGCTCTATGCATGACAGGCCGTCCTGCATCCGCAGAATTTTCTGAAGCAGCGACAGCTTGACGCCGCCCAACTGCTCTTTTTCCATAAGCTCGGGCAATTCCGGAATCATGCCGACAAGGTCTATGCCGGCGCAAAACATCGATCCTTTTCCCGCGATGACAACGACGCGTATTTGGTCATCCTCATCACAATCTTTCATTATCGGTATCAGCTCGGTCCACGCCGGTGGATTCATCGCGTTCTTTTTCTCAGGCCGGTTCAAATATACCCACGCGATCGGAGCTTTTTTTTCCAATTGATAAAATACGTATTCCATTCCCGTCACTCCTGAATCAACCTCATGGCGAGCGTTCGACATCCGTCAATCGTCAGCAAAAAATTTCATAAGGCCTGTTGGATTTCTAAATAAAAAATCGACAGTTACCCCCGCCGCTGCAGGCGGTGGTAAAAAATTCAGTTATTATGTAAGTTCAGCAACAGGTCTATACTATATTATCTGTAAGAACGAATTGAAACTAAAAATAACAAAAAAATATACAATAAAAAAATGGCGACAGCAGAAAAATAATCGACTTATCCACAAAGTTATCAACAATATCCACATCTGGCCGGAGGACATGAAGTGAGATTGAAAAAACCTGATACGATTTGCGTTATGTCTCATCACAGTCCGGAAGGATCAATCTATTCCGTCATATACTGCGGCATGTTGATAACGTATGGATAAGTCGGCAGACTGGAACAGGATACATTTTCGTGGTGCCGTGATTTTCAGATTATCTCCGAACTTTTTCCCGCCCCTATAATTCTGAAAATACCGATGGCAGGGGATTCTGCATCTTCATCACGGGTGAGTTTTGAACACCACGCCGGCATTTCGTTCTTTTCCCGGCTGAACTCATCTCCGATCGCGTTCACGCTCCCGCTTCATCAGCCGGAATGCTCAGCGAGGACATCATACTTCCGAACCGAAGCGGCGAATGAAACGGCATAAGCATGCGGTGCAAAAATCGTGCGCCCGCGCGGCATTTTTTTACAGGCAACTGGATGTGTTGAAGCATGAATCAATCAGAGTAAGAATAAAAAGCGCGCTGATCAGACCGATCTCGATACACGATGCCGGCACGTACTGCCTCGTGTCTCATTTTTTGATATTTACATAAAATATTATTGATAAAATTTCCGGCATATGTCACATCAGTAAGAGCATCGGAAACCCATTCGAGGAAACAAGTGAAAATCGGAATCGCCTCAGATCACGGCGGATATAAATTAAAAGAATCCATTATCCGCCGCTTCACGAACATCACCTTCGATGACGTCGGAACCTTTACCGAGGAATCCTGCGATTACCCCGATTACATCTCTAAGGTCTGTTATAAGATTCAGAACGGGGAACTGGAATACGGTATCGTTATATGCGGCACCGGCATCGGCGCCTCCATAGTGGCTAATAAAATCCAGGGAATCAGGGCGGCGCTCTGCTGCAACGAATTCATGGCGGAAATGGCCAGGCGGCATAACAGCGCAAACGTGCTGGCTCTGGGCGCGCGGGTCCTGGGCGAGGAGCTGGCGTTCAGAATCGTTGACCGGTGGCTGAGCTCATCCTTCGAAGGAGGGAGGCATCAGTTGAGGATCGATAAAATTCGCGAGCTTGAAACCGCTCAGCGGAAACCCCGGTGAAGGCGTGATGTCCAAAAAAAAATGTATGCAACTCCTTCTGCCCCCGCTCTGCGCGTTATTGATCTCTCCCCGTCCCGATGCCAGCGGCACGATAACGTTCCCCCTAGTGCCGGAACCGTGCCTCAGCAACGTGAAAATCATTGCCGGTGCATCCGGCGAGAAACTGTATACCCTCGAAGATCTGACCTACAAAAACGCCAGCGATCCTTTTATCACCGACATCGTTCTTTCTTTTAACGCTCCTTCGACGGAGCTGCGCCGCGACGACACCAAGCATTACCGCATAACCCGCAGCGATTACACTTTCACCCGCGGCAACGGCTCTCTGGGGAACGGCTGCGCAAAATTTTTCAAAAAAGAAGACGGCGTGGTCGTAGAGACCGTGAAGAACGCTTGGCTCGGCACCTGCAAGGATCTTGGCTCATTTACCATCGAGTTACGGTTCTTCCCCTACGAGCTCCGCGATGGGAGCGTTCTCTTCTCGCGGGTCGGATACTTCTCAGGATCGAAGCGGGGAATCGAAATTACGCTCCAGAACGGCAGGGTCATCGCCGCCCTCTTCGGCATTTTCGACAAGCCCACGATGAAAAAATATGATATCGTGCTCAGGCGGGGCAGGCCGCTTTCGAAGATGAAATGGTATCACGTGAGCCTTAGCTTCGACCGCATCAGCGGGAAACTGGCGAAATACCTTGACGGGGAGGAAGAAGAAGTGCTCTTGGTGACCGAAAGCGGCGATGCTTTCAACGGCGTGTACGCCCCATCGTTCGGATACCGGAACGCTGGCGGGAGGCTCATATGCCTGGATTCGCCCGCCGCCATTCTCGGGAAGGACTTTTCCGGGCTCTTGGACGAGTTCAGGATATCCTACCGTCATTTCGAGGACCTGGAAAAAAGGACGGAACTGGCCTACCGGAATTATCATGCCGTCGGCAGGATCGGCCGGATTCCCTTTAACGTCGAAGGCGTCATCACCAGTCCGGTGTATCGGTTTCCCGAAACCGGAACCAAGGTCATGGAATTCCGATGGAGGGAAGAGCTCCCCCGCGATACCTTCATCTGGATGCAGTTCAGGATATCCGACCGAAGTTTTGCGGAAAACGATACCGACATCAGATGGTACCGCGTGGCGAATAATCAGAAAAAAATATATCTGATAAAAAACCATGACGGCGACTATCTCCGCGGCAGAAACTACCAGTGGCGCGCGCATCTCGTCTCATCGCCTGACGGAAAAAGCGCACCCCGTCTTCACGGTATCGGGCTGGATTACCAGCTCGACCTGCCGCCCAATCCACCGCAGCTTCTTGAGGTGGCCGCCGCGGGTGACCGGCTCATCACTCTCAAGTGGAAAAAAAACGTGGACCACGACATCGCAGGCTATAAAATCTATTACGGCACCTCGCCCGGCAGGTATGACGGCATACTGACCTCGATCAACGGCGCCAGAATATCCAACGGCATAAACACCGGAGATCATATTCAGGTGATAATAAGCAACAGCGTGATTGAAGAAAACAAATCGCTGGATGCCCGGGTAAAGCTGTCGTTCCCCTTCATCCAGAATACGGTGCTCTACTATATATCCGTAAGCGCCTATGACTCTTACAAGCCGGACACCCCTTACAACCACGAATCCGAGTTGTCTCAACCGGTGAACGCGCGACCCTATGCGGGTTCGGAAATTAAATAGCCGCCGTTTATTTGCTCACCGATGACCGGTATCGGTTACTATTGGTTTATTCCATATTTAAATGCGCATCCCCAGTCCTGCCTCAACGACAGAGCCTTCGACTTTGAATAATTATTGACGGCACGTTTTAATTTGACTATCTTTATGAAGGAATGAGACCCGGAGATTAATCCGCAGCACTATAACACCTCCCGATCTGGCATGGGATCGCGGCGAAAGGCATCTCCATGTTTCATAAATCTATTGACTAATATCGCGCCTGTTACCTAATTGCCTCATCAGGCAGTTGATTTAAAACCGGTATATCGAATCGGCACCCTGGATAGAACGCTTGAATCCAGTGATCATTGCTCAATTATAAAAACTTCGGAACTACCTCGCATGCACAGCAGACATCTCGACATCAAAATCCCCGATGATATGCGGGACGCGGTTATCAGCATTATAAAAAGATTCCGGGACCGCGGATATGAATGTTACCTTATCGGCGGGTCGGTGCGGGACCTGATTCTCGGCAATGAAATCTACGATTATGACTTTGCGACCGACGCGCTGCCGGAGCACATCAGGAGGCTCTTCCGGAAAACAATACCGACCGGCATCAAGCACGGCACCGTATCGGTGCTGGTTGACGATCACCAGTTCGAGATCACCACGTACCGCTCAGACGGCGTATATTTGGACGGGCGGCACCCGGCCTCGGTTTCGTACTCGGCCGAGCTCAGAGTGGATGTGGAGCGGAGGGATTTCACCATCAACGGCCTGGCGTATGATCCGCTGAGCGGCGATGTCATGGACTACGTCGGCGGCCTCCGCGACATCGAAGATAAGATTATACGGACCATCGGCGACCCGGTTCTTCGTTTCATGGAGGACGGCCTCCGGCCCGTCCGCGCCTGCCGCTTCGCCGCAAAACTTAACTTCGCAATCGATGAAGACACGTTCCGGGCCATACCGAATACACTCGACATCGTACGGAAAGTTTCCAAAGAGCGCGTCCGCGACGAATTGATCAAAATACTCGAATCCAAAAAGCCTTCAGTCGGCATTGAATACCTGCGCACATCGGGCCTGCTGGAATTGTTCCTGCCCGAGCTGGCCGAGTGCCATGCCATATCACAGAACAAGTACCACATCTACGATATCTATTACCACAGCATATACTCATGCGACGCCGCGCCGAAAGAGGACCCGATGATCCGGCTCGCCGCCCTCTTACACGATATCGGGAAGGTGCCGACGAAACAGCCCGGCGACGACGGCGATTATACCTTTTACAACCACGAGGTTATCGGCGCCAAGATCGCCAAAAAAATCATGAAACGGCTGAAGTTCTCCAACGAGCAGATTGACGCCGTCAACATTCTGATACTGAACCACATGTTCCACTATACCGACGAATGGACCGACGGCGCCGTTCGGCGCTTCATACGCAAGGTCGGTCTGGAAAATATCGACAACCTGTTCACCCTGCGCATGGCCGACCGGAAGGGAAACGGAGCCCGCAAAGGCCTCCCGGCGCCCATTGAACATTTGAAAAAACGGATAGAGCGCGTTATTGAACAGGAAAACGCGTTTTCGGTTCGGGATCTGAACATCAACGGGTACATCATCATGGACGAATTCGGCCTGAAACAGGGCCCCCTCATCGGCAAAATCCTGAACGAACTTCTGGAACTCGTTCTGGACAATCCCGTCCTGAACGAGCGGAACGTACTGATCGGCCGTGCGCGCGAAATCCTGGAACGGCGAAAAGCGGAAAACGGAGATTGATATTAATTGCTTGACTATACGAATTTATTCACAATAGTATGCTTGCCGATACTTTTTTACGGGTATAATCATAAATTTATATACGTTATGTCCGCCGGCAATGGATGACATTACCAACAGAAAAATCATCTCCAAAAAAATTGAAAAGGGAGAACCGATCAAGCTGTCCTTTCATTACGTCAATGAAAAAGTGCTCATGATTCTCAACAGCATCCTCGCCAAGATTCTCTCGAAACAGGACCAGATTTTCCTTTTAAATTCAGTCATCACCATTCTGCGTGAAATCATTATCAACGCCCTGAAGGCGAACGCGAAGCGCATCTTCTTCCTAAAAAACAACATCGATATCAACAGCGAAACCCAGTACCGGAAGGGGATGAAACAGTTCAAAGAGGATGTCGTGGGAGAATTTGAGTCGATTGAGAAGGACCTGCGGCGGAGCGATTTCTATGTTCATATAACATTTAACGTCGATTCGGATACAATTCATATCGCCGTTACAAACAATTCGCCCATACTGCCGGTCGAGCTCGAGCGTATTAATTTCAGGATCCAGAAAGCGATCGCCTACAATGACTTCTCCGAGGCCTACGCGGAGATCGAGGACGATTCCGAAGGCGCCGGCCTGGGAATCGTGCTTACCATTCTCCTGATGAAAAGCATGGGCATCGAACCGGAAAACTATAAAATAACTCCGGAGGGCAAAATCACCCGGTCGTCGCTGACGATTCCATCCCTCCTGAAGCCTACCGAAATAACCACCAAGGTGAAAAAGAAAATCATGGACGAGATAGACGGGATCCCCACGTTCCCGGAAAACATCGTGCAGCTCCAGCGTCTCTGCAACGATCCTGAGTCATCCATCGATCAGATAGTAAAGAGACTGAAGATCGATCCCGCCCTGAGCTCAGATGTCATCAAGCTGTCGAATTCGGCCGGCATCGCGCCCTATAAGCGGATCGAGGACATCAAGACGGCGGTGGTCACCATCGGCATGAAGAATCTCAATGCGATCCTGGTCGCGAGCAATGCGAGGCGCATATTAAACGAGCGCTACAGCAGTTTCGAGTTGATATGGGAGCACTGCAACAGGGTGGCCTTCTACACCCGGAACATCGCGCTCAGCTTCCGTAAGACGGCGATCATTGAAAACGTGTATATGGCGGGTCTCCTTCACGACCTGGGGAAAATCATTCTTCTGGCCACGGACAAAAAACTCGTCAGGACGATAGCGGACATCGTCAACAACCGGAAGATCACCACAACGACGCTGGAAGAGATATCCGTCGGCATCAGCCATTCCACCATCGGAGCTCTGATTTCGAATAAATGGAATTTCCCGGACTACCTCATCGAAGCCATAAAACACCACCACGCGCCCCTGAACAGCAGTGGGAAATACCGGGAGATCGTTCAGATTATCTACCTCGCCAACATACTGGCGGGAATTGAGGACCGCAAGTACAGCTACTATTATATCGAGGAAAGCATTCTCGAGCGGTTTAATCTGTTCGATATTGATAAATTCAAGGCGTTTCACGAAAAACTAAAGCTTAAATACGAAAATACGAAGCTCGTTTAGCGCAGCGGCGCCGCGCGGGGTGCGCCTATTTATTCCTGATATCCTGCTTGCGGCGCGACCTCTCGGCAGAATCAACCTTAACCGAAACAAACCAGACGGGCGGATAGAGGAGCCCCTTCGTCATGTAATATTCACTGCGCTTGACGATATCGCCCAGGCTCACCTTCAGACAGCGCGGTATATAGTCCGCCGAGAGATCCTTCACCAGGGGCACCAGCGCTATCCCGTAGACCGCGGCTGCGTCCCGTTTCACGGTGACCCCGAGATGCGCTACGGAGCCGGACTTCTGCCTGCTCACGAAATAATTCATGTAATCTTCGTTCGGCGCCCGGACCCAGAACGACACGCTGCCGTCTGAAACGAGAGCCCTGCCGGCTGCATCGTGCTCCTCCATCGCCGGCTTTGTTCTTCTTCTCAATAGCCTGTTCATCAGCTCGCCGATATTGTTCTCCGGCTCTTCCTGGTTGATGATTCGTTTCATGGTAATCCGCGCGTAGAGTTGCGGCATGGCATAGGGGGTGGCCGGCATGTTTTTTTCATTGAAGAAAAGCTCGTCGACAAATGACTTCGGCTTCCCGTACGCCCGCCCGGAACCGTTCGCCTCATACAGGCCGTTTCTCCACTCCCTGTCCGGGAACCGGGAAGCGAAGAGCCTTCCGTTTTCCATGTACACGTCGACCCGCTCGCCGCCGGCGTCAAAGAGCTTCTGATGGTAGGCCGCGTGGTCATGGGATCCGCCGCCGGCTG
>MIBH01000043.1:17522-27839 GCA_001829455.1 Spirochaetes bacterium RBG_13_51_14 | reverse complement strand
CCGGTCGAGAAGTTCACTGTCATCGCCGGGGATCAGGCCGAGGGAAATCGCGTGAATGGAGATCCCTTTCTTCCGCGCCATGGAGGCGTACTGCTCAGCGTTACTCGCCGTGAGGCTGGAATTCGATATGACGATCATCGCCTTGGCGCCGGCGCGCCACCGGACGGAGCTCACCGCATATCGCAGAGACTTGATGAAATTCTCCGGTCCGGCCCCGCCCGAGGGCTTCAGCTTGTCCAGCTCGCTCCGGACCGCCGTGATTGAATTTATCGACACGGAGCCTGACGGATAGGTCGCCCGGTCGGAAAAAGGAACGATATAGACGCGGGTGTCGACCCGACGGGTATCGATGAGATCCGCTGAAAACCCGGCAATGGCGTTTTTCACCGACGCCCAGTCCGCGTTCATCCGATACGACAGATCCAGGAGAAAAAGCACGTCCATCATGGAGACGCTTCCACGGCTTTCGCGCCCCGTGTTTTTGTTCCGGAACGATATCAGCGCCTCACGCATCTCCTTCGCGGCCAGCCCGAACAGGTCTACGTCCTCCACGCGGGTCCGGACGATGATCGATTGATCCCTGACCGAATAGAGCACGCTCTCGGAGCGGTATCCGCCCCCCTTTCGGGCAAGACCGCCGAGCAGGAAGTAGTCGATCCGCCGCGTTCTCCCCAGGAGATCGAGATCATCCTGGGTGATCACCTCTTGAGGGGACAGCTTCATCCGCTCGAGGTCCAGATCTATCTCCCGCGGCGGCGTAACCTCTATATTGTCTTTGGCGATGATCGACGCCACCGACAGAAGGCGGGAATACTCCCCGCCCGTCGATTCAGGGAACTCGGCGGAAGAATTGTCAATTCTGTACGGGATTACGGCCAGTTCGGCATACGCGGGACGGCCGAACAGGACGCAGAGCCCGATGGAAATAGTAATGATCAGCCTCATGCCGGTAAGCCCCGCTCAACGCTTTTTATGGTAGAGAAAGTGTTTGATATGAATCGGAAGCACGTTCTTGATCCTCGGCCCGAACCGGGAGCCCTTGAAGTCGACACCCACGAAGCAGCGTCCGTCGGCGCGCTTATACACATACACGATGCTGCCCGAGATGAGGAGCGGATTGTTCTCCTTGAAGTTCATTTCAAAAACCATGACATTCTGGGTTGCGAGCCTGTCAATCAGCTTCGTATCCGAAAGCTCGATCCGCGCGCCGCCCGGCGAAACATCGTAAATCACTCCAACGGTTTTTGATTCAATCAGGTTCCCGCTCCGTATCTGGTCCGAAAGATCGAGAATGAACGCGTCAAGGCGCTCGACCTGGCCCGCTTCTATCTCCCGATCTTTATTGATCACGCTCAGATATCCGAGATGGAACTCGTTCCCGACGAGCGGGAAAAAGGAAATGGGCCGCACCAGCACCGATTTTATGGAGGTCTCGTTGCTCATCACCCAGCGGTGCAGCTCCTCCTGCAGGGCGAGGGAATTTGTTTCCTGGAAATATGCTTCATTCTCAGCGAAAAAGCCTTCGGCGTCGCTGATGTTCTTGATATACAGGGTCTTGCCGGATTCAATGACGTACTGGACCGGGGGCGGCAGTTCCTTTTCATCCTTGAAAATAATCTTCTTGTAATCGACGCCGTCAAGCTTGTTTATGAATTCCTCCGCGATCATTTTAACGAACAACGATTTCTGGAAGTCGCTCTCCCGCTCCCGCACTTTTATCGTCGCCATGTTGGTCACGGCGGGCTGCTCCTCCTTGAATTTTATCCGCTCGTGCTCGCGTTTATCCAGGGCGATGGAGCAGTTTTTAATCCTCATTTGATAGCTGAACGAGGGGTGCCGTGGCTCAGCTTCGGAAACCAGCTCAAGATCGAATTTAATATACCGCTCCCGCACCACCGTGTAAATTTCTATCCGCTCTTCTTCAAGGGGCCCGTCAAACCGGAGAACAAGGGTGTCATCATCCGGATGATCCAGAAATTCAACCGGCCGCTTCTCGAATTCGGCCCGCAGATACAGGTCTTTAAAATCAACATACTTTTCAAGCACCCTGTTTATTACGTCGATCTCTGCGGCGTTTCGTATTTTTCTGGGTGTGTCCCGTAAAAAAGACATTGCTGACAGTACCTGTTCTATTAATACACTATCATATGTTCACTCTTATAATCGAACAAAACAATCGATTTTTACAGTATTTATTCCCGTGGATGATATTAAAATTTCGCAGAATAATCAAAACAAACGGATGTTTCCCATCTACATCAACGTGTACCTCGGTCCTCCCCCTCCCTCAGGAACGGTCCAGCGAATATTGTCAAACGGACACTTGCGCTGGCATGTCTTGCAGTGCAGACAATTTGAAGGATTGGCCGGCTTGAGCACGCCCATAATATTCTCGTATACGCCGGCAGGACAGAACGTAATGCACGGTTCCCTGAATACCGGTTTGCACTTTGTAGAGCATATATTTGAATCCAAAATTGTAAGGTGGGAAGGCTGATCCTCGCGATGCTCCGTATGGGCCAGCGCCGTAAATGTGTCCTTGTCGAATTCCCTGTTCCCTTTGTATTTATACTTCTTTTTCCTCATCGTACGGTAGTCAGGTTCTGTGCGGAAAAGCGGGAGCAGCCCTCCAAAAACCGACAGGGGAAAACCCGCCATGTTCCCGAACTTGGCAATCGTTTGACGAAACGTACCGGCCTGTTTCATCTCCTTCATTGTTATTGAATGATCAATAATTTCAGTGAATCTTTGCGCGGCTGTTACAGGAACTTTGATGGTCTCGGCAATAACTTCACCGGCAATGAGTCCGGAATGTATCGCATTATGAAGACCCTTGATTTTCAGCATATTTACCAAACCCGCGCCGTCGCCGATGATTATTACGTTTCCTTTTCCTATACTGTTCGTCTCGCTGTCGCGCGGAATAGCATAAAATCCGCCCTCGGGAATCATCTTTGCGCCGGTTTCAATGACCTTTCCGTCATTAATAAACTGATTCACAAAAGGGTGATTCTTAAAGTGTGTGAGCGCATCCTGCGGATTAAAATCGAATTCCTTCCAGTCAAGCCCGACGATCATACCAACCGCAATACAATTATCGCCGTATGAATACATTAGACCGCCGCCAAACATGCCGGGCCCAAGAACGGGAGTCCAGACAGGATATCCAAGAGCATGAACGACCCTGTTGTCCCCGAATCTTTCATACTGCTCCTCGCTGACCTTTATGACCTCTTTCACTCCGATCGAATAAAGCTGATTCGTTTTTCTTTTGAGCAACGCCTTTTCAATAAAACGCTCGGTTACCAGACCGTCGCAGCCCTCTGCCAGAACAATGACATCAGCTTCGATTATCTCTCCAGCAGAATAATTCGGCTGTTTATTGCCTTCTTTATCAAGGCCCTGATCGACCAGCTTAACGCCCATGGCCTTGCTCCCGTCATCGCTTAAAATGATATCTTCAGCGGGAAAACCGAATAATACCTCAATGCCGAGCCTGCGCGCCTCCCGCCCCAGCAATTTTGCAAGTCTGGAAATTGAAACTATATAATCCCCATCATGCCTCATATTGCCAATGGGAAGTTTGCACATGCCTGCAAAACGTATCAACGGACCGATATTGAGCTTACATTTCTTTCCGAGAAAAAATAAAATGTCGTCACGTTCCACTGCTCTATTGAATACATCAATAAACAATTCATCATCCTGCCAGTTCTCCTTTAATACATCTATCAATCCACGCGCGGCATCGGGCTCAAGCACGGCGCCTGAAAGATTATGATTCCCCGGATCAGATCCCTTGTCAATAACGCATATCTCAAGTTGGGGATCTTTACGTTTTGCGGATATTGCACACGCCAGTCCTGCCGGCCCTGCTCCGACGACCAATACAGATGTTCTGCTAAATTTTTCTTGTATCATTATTGTATCATGCTCCAAGCCCTTTTACCAGCTGTGGAATTATTTCCTCAACATTGCCGATCAAATAATAGTCGCACATTTTAAATATCGGGGCATTGGGATCGCTGTTGATCGCTATGATGGTTTCAGTATTTGCAACCCCTATCATATGCTGTATCGCACCGCTTATACCCAAAGCCAGATAAAGTTTTGGCCCAACAGCCGTGCCAGTTTGCCCTACCTGGTGCGCCCGTCCTATATAGCCCCTTTCAACTGCAGCCCTTGACGCACCTTTTTCCACATTAGTGCCGAGCTTTTGTTGTAAGATAGTGCATAGGGAGTTTATCAAATCTTCATAGTTGTCTCTATTTTGAAGGCCTTTGCCCCCACTGACAATCACTTCCACTTCAAAATTCACCATTCCGGATGAAACCTCATACTTCTGGACATCCATGCAAAGATCGGCATCCGTGAGATCAATTTCATGTCTGAATACGGACCCGGTGCGCGACTCATCCGGTATTACTTTTTTCATGACCCCGGGACGTGCCGTAGCCATTTGCGAACGTGAATTAATGGAGGTTATTGTAGCCATTACATTCCCGCCGAGTGCCGGTCTTGTTTGCAGGAGGATAGCCACCTGCCCCTTTTTAGTATTGTCTCGTATATCAAGAGATGTGCAGTCTGCGGTAAGACCGCACTTCAGCCGGTAAGAAACCATGGGCGCCAATACCCTGCCGGCCGGCGTTGCGGCGAAAAGCACGATCTGGGGCCAGTATTCCGAAACAAGATCTGCGACAGCCTTACGAAACGGAAGCGGATCAAAATGGCCGAGGAGTTCATGCTCAATATAATAGATATTGTCAGCGCCGTACGCTATTAATCGCCGGGACAGGTCCTCCAGACCATGGCCTGCAAGCACCACACCGGCCTTGACCTCCAACGAATCGGCAAGCTCCCGCGCCTTGCCGATCAACTCGAGCGTGGCAGGATGAATCGCTCCCTCACCATATTCGGCAACAACCCACACATCTCCCTGATAAGCGGGGTTAAATTGCTTCATGCCCTCGATCATGTCTTCGATTCCCTTTTTCCCGAATTGGTCGACAAACGCATCAATAAGCCCGGACATCGATTCTTCATCAATTTCATAAAAATCCTCAAGCCCGAGCTCATGCATCTTATCGGCCAGCATTGTAAAGTTCTGATTGTCCCGTTCAAGGCCCTCGAAGTTACGCTCAAAATTACGGCTTCTCCTGCCCGGCAAAATATAATTAGTTGCGCTCGCTGCTCCTCTGGCACTACTGCTAACGTCTCTATAATAATTTTCAAAAATGACATTGGCGAGTTCCTGGGCATCTTTAACCTGCCGGCACTTGCGTGTTGTTTTTCCAGGCGGAAAAATCCTTATCACCTGGGTTTTTGACCCTTTTGCCCCGATTTGCGTGGCGTGTATGTCGCTCGCACCCCATTGTATGATTTTTGTTCTATTTGCGCGCCGTGTCGCTGAAAAACTTGCATAAAGCGGATATTCGTATTTAGCGACAGTGAGCACAGCGGGAAGCTTTTTCACAGCCACAACCTGACTTCCGCCGCTTATGATCCTATTAAATGCAAATCTGCCGCCCTCAAAAGCTACTTCAGTCAAATAAGACACGCAACCGATGTCAAGCTCCTCGGCAATTTGCGCCGGCACCTGGGCGGTATCTCCGTCCACCGACTGCATGCCTGTGATGATATAATAATCACGACTCCGGTTTAATATTTCACGCTCGATTTTACGGATCGCATAAGCAAGAGGATTTGCGGTAGCGGCGGTATCCGCGCCCCCCAGAGCGCGGTCTGTAAGCAAAATGGCGATATCGGCAGAACGGCTCAACGCATAATGAAGAACTTCTTCCGCCATTGGCGGCCCCATGGTTAGACAAATTATCCTGTCATTTCCATCTCCGCCAAGCTTCTTCATTTGATGCGCGAAGGCAAGAGCTTCCGTATCAAGTTCATTGATCACATTTTGCAGCCTGCCGCGAATAAGCGTGCCTGTTTCAGGATTGAATGCATTATCCGTAATCTGTGAAATATCCGGGACTTGCTTAATAAGCACTATGTAATCGCTCATACATGACCGTTACAATTATACGATTAATATTTGCAGATAAAGTATTGAAGTCAATTAGAAAAAACGTAAATGAGGGCCCCATTCATGCGTCAGAATTGGGGCCCGGCGGAAATTAATTTTGATGCTTCGAAGCCCTGGCGCCGCTTCCCTCAGGCGCCTTCCGGCACGATCCTGACCAGCGACGTTCCGTCGTACAGATACTTCTTCGATCCCTGGAACTCGCCGCCCATGCCGGAAGCGACGTAGCAGCCGCTCCCGATCTGGGCGCCGTCCGCGATGCGGCAGTCCTTCCCGATGAGGGTGATGCTGGAAAAAAGCGATTGCGGATAATCGGCGTTCTTGATATACTCTTCGCCCGAGCCGATGCGGCAGGAGCCGCCGATGTTGAGATACGCGGATTCGGGCGCCAGATCCGTGCGCTCATCGATAATCGTGCGCGTGATCCGCGTGCCGGGGCCTATCCGGTTGTAGGGAAGGATGATTGAATCCTTTACGACCGAATGGTCGCCGATCTCAACGCCGGGATAAATGATGGAATGCTCGACCGTGCCGTTTATCTTGCAGAAATCCGACACGAACGAGTTGACTATCCTGCCGTGCCGGCCGATATGAGCTACGCCGCCGGCCGCGATCTGGCTCTTGATGATCTCGTCCCGGTAGAGGAGGCCGAAAACCTCCGGGTTCCAGATGATCTCCCGGTTCAGGGCGTAGTACTCGGGAACGTTTTTGATGGGCCAGTAGTACGCGTCGAAGCTGCTCCGGGAGATGCCCGTGTTGACGAGTATGTTGATGATCATCTCGAAAAGGTTGGGCGCGCTCCGTTTTTCCCTGATGGCCCCCCGCACCACGTTCAGCAGTGTCTTCTGGTCCGATACCAGCACGGTGTACGCCATAGTCGGCTTGCCGTCCAGGTTCAGCCTGAAAAGCACCGCGCCGGTCCGCCGGGCCTTATATTTCTTTATGATGCCCGGGAAATCTATAATTGAGGGATTGTCCCCGTTGTAAATGGCGTAGTATTCGGTGTTGCTCTCCAATATGAGGTTGTAGCAGACCTTGATGTCGGAATACTCGCGCGTTATGACTTTGATGGGGGGAAACTTCATGTCCCCGAAGGGGCCGTAGCGCTCCACATACGCGTCGAGGTCATCGTCCCGGTTGTTATATATGATAGTGGTCCGCGCACCGCATGAGAAGGAGTTCCGGATGGTGAAATCGACCACCCTGAACCTTCCGCCGATGGGAAGCATATAGCGCGACCTCGATTCGGTCAGCGACAGAAGAAGGTCGCTCCTTGTTCCGGGATATGATATTATGGTAAAATCATTCATCAGTGGTCACCTGGTATATTGTGTTCAGCCGCGGATGCAGGCGACATGCCGGGCATGATTGAATTGTTTGATATACATATTTCATGCAAAAAAAAATCAATTAAAAAATAACTTTTATTCATCATGGATCGCAAACGGAACCGTCTGTAAAAAGAGAAAATACGCCAGTGTGAAAGGAATAATATACAAAAAAAAAATTTACTGTTGACACAATTAATTATTCGGCCGATATTCCCACCGAGTATTTATTCAGCATTCGCTGATCTCGGGGCATGCGGCCTCGCGGGCGTTCCACAAACCATCTTGTGTTGTCGATTATCATACCAGTAAGGAGGAGACAGGTGGAATTTAAGAAAATTGCTCCTATAGCCATCGCAGTTATTATCGGGGGAATAATCGCTTCCTGCAAACTCGACCCACGGTCAACCGGCGAAACATCCACTGACGTCGTAACGATTACCAAAACGACCAGGGCCTACGGCACGGAGAAGGCCGGGGAACCCGTATATAAAAGCCAGGTCGGCGCGGTGCGGATGTCTCACAAAGCCCACGAGGACAAAGGCGTGAAATGTGTCGAATGCCATCATAAAGAGAACAATCCCGATCGAGAGAAAAAGTGCGCAAAATGCCACTACGGAGAAAATGGTTACGAAACCATGCACGGCCTCTGCGTCAACTGCCATATTAAGCGCAGGGAGGGGCCCCAGAAGTGCAAGGAATGCCATTGATGCCGCACATGCCGCACAAGACTGACGACGATCGCATATTGAGGAAGGGGTGCGCCGCGCCCCTTCCTTGTTTTAGGCTAATGGAAGCCAATGGATAAAAAACAGATTTCACCCCGGGCCATGGTTCTTGTGCGGGCGCTCGCGAAATATTACACGGCCCGCAAGGCGGGATTGTTCGAGCGGCCCGGCATAATCAGGGCGGTCGACAATATCTCCTTCTCCATCCCCGAAGGCAGGACCCTGGGCATGGTGGGCGAGAGCGGGAGCGGAAAAACCACCGCGGCGCGGTCTATTCTGCGGCTCATTGACCCCGACGCCGGCGACATCATCATAAACGGCGCCAGCGTGCATGAGATGGAAAAAAAGGAATTGCGGTCGTTCCGGAGAAACATGCAGATCGTGTTCCAGGATCCCTACAGCTCGCTTAACCCGCGGATGACCGTTGAGAAGATCATCACGGAACCGCTCAGGATCCACACCAGCATGAGGCATCAGGAGATCGGCCGGAAATTCGAGGAGATCATCCGGCTGGTGGGCCTTGAAGAATCACACCGCGACCGATACCCGCATGAATTCAGCGGCGGTCAGCGCCAGCGGATCGGCATCGCCCGGGCCCTGGCGCTCGAGCCCACGTTCATCATCCTGGACGAACCGGTTTCCGCTCTTGATATGTCGATCCAGGGCCAGATCCTGAACCTCCTCCGCGATCTCCAGAAAAAGCTGGGGCTCACGTACCTTTTCGTCTCCCATGACCTGGCGGTCGTGGAGCACATGAGCGACCGGGTCGTGGTGATGTATCTGGGCAGGATTGTGGAGGAAAACCAGAAAAAGAACCTGTACGCGAGCCCCCTCCATCCATACACCCGAAGCCTTATGAAATCCATACCCGGGGTCTCCCCGGTCAAGCACGGATTCTCCGCCATAGCAGGTGAAATACCATCGACGGAAACCCCGCCGCCGGGATGTCATTTCCATCCCCGCTGTCCAAGCGTTATGGACATCTGCAGAAAAACGTATCCGGACATGAAAACAGTAAAACATGCGCGGGTAGCCTGCCATCTGTACTGAGGCCTGTTCGCTTATGAGACGCGCATCATTTCATTCATATTTTCAAGCCCTGCTGTGCCTCGCCGGCTTACTGCTCATCCCCGGTTCGACCGGCAAGCCGGCCGATGATTTCACACGACTTCAGCACCTTCTCCGCCTCGCTGAAAAGAACCCTGAAGTCGCCAAACCGAAAGACCATATTTATTTTACAAACGACATCGTGTTCTGCACCGGGGAAAGCGATCTGGCGACGGCAAACAATACCGCTGCCCGGCACATGGAGGCGGGAGACTTCTCAACGGCAGCCGAGGTACTCCTGCGCGCCATCAGGAACGCCTCCCTCTTCTTCCCGTTCCGGTACAACCTGGGCACCTGTTATTCACATCTCAATGATCTCAGAAAGGCGCTCCTTAACTTCAAGAAGGCCCAGGCCGTGGTTCCCGAGTACTATGGCACCTACATCCAGATCGGATCCATTTATCAGCGGTGGTACCGGGTCAACGACGCCATCGAGAACTACCGCGAGGCCCTCCGGTGGAACCGGAACGAGCTAAAAACGTACGTGCTCATCGGCGACCTCTTCTTCGACCGGAACCAGGCGCAGCTGGCCAAAAAGTACTACGACCAGTCCCTCCGGATCAACCATCGCTTCAACAACGGCCTCCTGGGCAGGGCCAAGATCCACTTCAAGGAGGGCGAATACTACAAGGCGCTGGTCGTGTTAAAATCGATCAACACCAGCGATGATTATGACAGGTCGTATCATTTCTACTACGCAGAATCCTCCTTCAAGCTCCAGGATTACAAGGCCGCGAGCGAGCATTACGCCCGGTTGCTCGAAAACCGGAACGACCGCTTTTTCCTCACCAATTCCGTGTCGCTGATCGAGCACAAGCTCAACCTGAGTAACCGGTTTATCGAAAAATAATTTCGTAGCGCTGACACCCATGACCCTGAACCGTGTTACACATATTTTTTTGTTGACGATCTTCCTCGTCGCCGCGGGAGCGTTCCTGCCCCAGCGCGCCTACAGCGCACAGAGCAGCATGAACGGCAGATACTTGATATATCCATCGGGAGTGGAACGTCTAAACCTGCTGGGGGACCTCGATAATTATTCTTCGCGGAGCATTAAATTCGAGATCATGCTGGGGGTTACGATATCCTATGATTAATCCGGATCATCGGCCCTATT
>MIBH01000043.1:222-17507 GCA_001829455.1 Spirochaetes bacterium RBG_13_51_14 | reverse complement strand
ATATCTCCACCCGGTAGAAGTTGTTCACGTTGATGAGCATCTTTCGGACGTTCTTGATGAGCTCCCGGTCGGTTGACCGCTTCTGAACATACCGGTCAATTTCATCGAGCTGGCTCTGGAGCTGCTGCCCCAGATCGTCAAGCCCCCTGGCCATCGCGGCCGATGATGTTGGCCGGCTTCCCCGCTTGAGCTTCCTCATCTCCGCTTCGACCTGCTGCTGCATCTGCTCCCGCTTCTCTTCCTCTTCCCCGATGGCCTTGATTATCTGATCTGAAACCTGGATGAAATTGATGGGATTGAGAAGCTCGAAATAACTGACCGCGTGCCCACTCACGGTGAGCACCAGCTGTGGAATCTCCCGCAGGCTGAAGGCTTCCGCCACGAGCTCCATGGTGGCGCGGTCTATGACGATCCTGTTCTTTACGGGGAGGGTCTCGTATCCCTCGGTTAGATGGAGTGGAAACTCTATGATCTCGTCGTTGATGATTTTCACGGTTTCAGTTATGAGCTGAAGATATATGTCGATATTCTTTTCCGCGATCTGCAGAGCGTTGAACGAGGCGATGTTTTTCTCAATCAGCAGAGCGGCCGCCGCCGCCGACCGGGCGTCCGAAAAATAGGAGACGACGCTGGTGTTGGACATTTTGGTGATGGTGCCGCCGCGCTCCCCGATGGCCGATGCGATAAGCGATTTGATCCTGAGATTCAAATCGATGAGATCCGGTATGCTGGTGGAACGCAATCGCAGGCTGTCCGCGGAAACGACGATATTCAGAATCGTCATCCGGTCCTTCTTCAGGCCATTGATGGAGATAACGCCGGACTCAGTCGGCTGCGCCTGGATTCCCTCGAGGACCGGCGCCTCGTATTTCCGGAAGATATTGACCACAAACCCGTCGATCTCCTTCATGTCTTCCACCGGCAATTTCGCTATCACCGGAATGATATCCTTGGATATCCCGTATTCCTCCTTGAGGAGCGACAGCAGGAAAAAGGAAAACTCGATGGATTTCAGGTCTCCCAGAATGGTGAGGATGTCCCGCTGAATCCCCTTGTTCTTTATCACGAGCATGTCGCGGATCGACCGGAGCGCGTCCCGGTTGCCGAGCTGGGCAAGGAGCAGGCAGGAATAGATACGCACCTTGATGCCCGGATCTTTTAAATACTCCTGCAGATAGCGCATGAGCTGCCGCTTATTGAAGCTCGCGCTGTGCGTGATGATGTTGGCGATGGCCCGTACGACAACATCCTTTGATGCATCCTGGCCCATCTTGTAAAAGAGCTCGTCAAGATAATCGATGTCGGTGTCGAGTCGGCACTGGCCGATCCCGAGGACAGCCAGACTCCGGATTAAAGGATCCGGGTTGTTCGCAATAATTCCCTTGAATATCTGATTCGCCGTGATGTTGCCGGTGATGTCTCGCTCGAGAAGAATCGCGACGGCCGACTTCACAATGTCCGACTGGTCGGCCAGCCGGTTCTTCAGAAACTCGAAGATAATATTGAGCGAACGCTGCTCCGTGAAGAGCGAGAGCAGCCGCAGGGCGCTCTTCTGATCTTCCTCGCTGCCGGTGGTGAGCATGACCTCGATCTCACCGAGGATATACGAGTAATTCAGCTTGGCGAGGGTATAAGCCGTGGCTTCCAGGATTTCCCGGTCGGGATACTTCTTCAGATAGTTGTAGATGTTCACCAGCACCGACGCGGCCTCGTCGATCCGGAGCAGTCCTATGATCCGGCAGAGCCTCACGATCCGGTTTCTCAGATAGAGCTTTTCGAAATTCAGATCCTCTATGCGCGACGACGAATTTTCCCGCGATTTCCGGTCCTTGTCCATCAGCACCTCGATGAGGAGCATCAGATC
Organism: Spirochaetes bacterium RBG_13_51_14; assembly: GCA_001829455.1. Taxonomy (GTDB): domain Bacteria; phylum Spirochaetota; class UBA4802; order UBA4802; family UBA5550; genus RBG-16-49-21. The sequence continues at coordinate 15,643 of MIBH01000043.1, read as the reverse complement.
GTCGATGCCCTGTTCTTCGAGAAAGGTGATCCGCCGGGCCATGCTGACGATGAGGTGCTTCAGCTGCGTCGGGTCATCATGGGTGAGAAAGGCGATGAGATCCTTCTTGAGATCCGGCGTACAGTTGTTTAAAATGAACTTCCTGATTTTCTGGAAACCTTCAGGAAGCCCCTTCTCAATGACGTCCGTGATCATGAATTCCTTCCGATAGTTCTCGAAATAGGTCTCCAGGGTTACGACGATATAGCTGAAAAGTTTATCCTTAAGCAGATTGAAGGAGCGGGTATTCACGGGCATGCTAAAGTACTTTACAAAGACATCCACGATCATATCGTTGAACCGCGGGACTTCTGTGGAGATGGCGATAAGGTTCCGGAACAGCTTGTCCGGATCGCGCAGCCGCTCAATGTTCTGGTAGAAAGAATAGAGAACCATGCTGACCAGTTCGACATCGTTTGAGGTGAGCGCCTTCATGGCATAGATCAGGTATTCCCGGTGGTTGCAGGCTATCATGGCGCAGATAAAGGCGATCTTTGTGCGGCTGGAATAGCCGTCAAAGGCGTGCGTCATCTTTCCCAGGAGAACCCTGATGTCCAGCACGATCTTGTCTTCGCTGTCGGGCGAATAGGTGTACAGTCGTTCGTCTTCGGTCTTCATCTGCCGGGACCGGTCCACCAGGTCAGACGCAAGGCTGTATATGGCTTTGTACGTCGCGTTGCAGAAGGCGTCATCGCCCTTTTTTAAAAGATTCTCGAAAATCGATATCGACTTGAACGACGCCAGCGATTCGATGGCCAGTGACCTGATATGGGGATCAACACGGTCGGAGTTTATTTTCGACACCAGGAAATTCAGCACCTCGTTGGAATCGACCCCGATCGCTTTAAGAACGTCGAAGGCTTTGGTGGTAACCTCCCGGGACGCCTGTTGGCCCTGGTGCTGATCTATGAATCCGATAATGTCCTTGACGTTTGCCGTTCCAGCACGCCGCTTAACGTGTTCGAGAATCATAACCTGCTCTTCGTTGGAGACGTCTTTCCCGAGCCACGAGACCAGGGTCGTCAGTACGTCCGGATAATCGAAATCGACCAGCACGGATATGGCGCTGTAACGGATATCAGGTCCCTTGTCCAGTTCCTTGAAGAGGATGCTCTTCCCCACATCAGATTTCAGAATCCCCAATATTTTATGAAACGCAAGCCTTTCATAGGGGACAAGCCTGAAGCTTCTGCTGATCTCAAGCTTAATGGTCTGTAAAAAACTCTTTTCTTCAGCCAATTCCTCATCCCTATTTTTATAAATTACTCGACTTAGGCTCCCCTCCCTCGATGGGAGGGGTTAGGGGAGGGTGATTAGAACAGAAATTGAATAATTCTGACATTAACTTTTTTCACCCCACCCCAACCCTCCCTCCTCAAGGGGGAGGGAGGTCATAATCCGATTTTTGTCTACTTCGATTAAATTGCTAACCTTCTGGTTTTATAAAAAGTAACTAGGAGTCGGGACAGGTATAGTATACGCATGTTCCCATTTTAATTTCAATAAAAAAACTATTGAATCCCGGGCTCCTGGTGCATTTATCGTCATTTATCTGCATTAATCTTACATCGATATAGAACGTCATGCCGTAGCGCACCATCATTCGCTTGTCATAACAGCGCCGTCGGGCAGCGTGGAGAGGCATCACGGCGCCCCGGCGGAGGGAGCGGGCGGGCAATCGAATAATAGTTGACATAAATGTCTGTTGGAAAGTCATATTCATGTCGCCAGAAAATACTGAACACCATGGTAACAGAATGAACGTAATACCGGTTATACTTGCGGGCGGTGCCGGGACCCGGCTCTGGCCGCTCTCCCGAGACGACAAGCCGAAACAGTTTCACAATCTCTCCTGTGGTGGAACCCTCCTCGAGGAAACCATAAAGCGGCTCCTGCCGCTCAGTCCGGAGCAGATCATCATCGTAACGTCACGGATGCATGGGGATCTCTCGCGGAAGGAACTTGAAAAGTTCAACGTCCCGGGTACCGTGCTGTCAGAGCCGCGGCCGAGAAACACCGCAGCGGCGCTCCTGTACGCTGCCCTGTACGCAGCCAAGCTCTTTAAGAATTCGATCATGATATCCCTCCCCGCGGACCATCACATACGAGACAATGATGAATTCACACGCATCCTACGCGAAGCGATCCGGCAGGCGGAGAAAGACCGGCTCGTCACCATCGGCATAAAGCCCACCTACCCGGAGACCGGGTACGGGTACATCAGGGCCCGGAACGCAGACGGCCCCGTTATTACCATTGACGCGTTCGTCGAGAAGCCGGACATCGAGCGCGCACGCCAATACTTTGAGTCCGGTAAATACTTCTGGAACAGCGGTATTTTTATATGGAAAACATCGGTCGTCCTGGATCAATTCCGGAAGCTCCTGCCGGCCCACGAAAAGGCTTTCGAGCCGCTGTCGGCACTCGACCCGCGCGAGATCGCTTCAAACGACGGAAGAGCCTGGGAGGTAAAGAGGGGGATCTACGACGCGGTGGAATCCATATCGATAGATTACGGCATAATGGAGCGCGCCGAAAACCGGGTCGTCATCCCGGGAGATTTCGGTTGGACCGACCTCGGGAGCTGGAAATCGATCGACGAGATCCTGCCTGCCGATCCCGACGGCAACCGGTCACCGGAGAAGGCCCGGGCAATTTTTCTTAACGCGAATAACTGTTCCGTGTTCACGGAAAACTGCAGGGTTTCGGTCGTGGGGCTTTCCAATATCGTGGTTGTCGAGGCGGGCCGGGAAATCCTGGTGATAGACAAGGATTCCTCGCAGGAAGTGAAAAAAATCGTTGAGATGATGAAAAATAAATAATTAACGCGAAGGCGCTGTCTCGAGACCGCGCCTTCGCGAATAACTGTTACGCCTTGATTATCTTCCGGTCAAGCGTGACCGTCTCGTCCCCTTCCCGTTCAACGAGGTCCGAAACATCCGGCTTGTACCGGAACCTGAGAACGTTGAGCATGAAGATCTCGAGTTTGTTCACGATTCCGGGCGGGAGGATATCTCCGTCGATCTCCACCGAAATCACCGGAAACCGCCGTTCCCGCGACCAGGGGGTGATGAGCCCCTCGATGACCCTTCCGATGAGGCAGGCGAACGGCGATATGTTCACAATGCCGGAATAATCCTCCATCATGGCAGTGGACGCGACGCCGCTCGATATCGTGATTTCCGAATACAGCTCGTCGCTCACAAAGTGCTCCTGCGCGTTGGCCATGATTTGCTCCATGTCGTGCGGCGTGCGGGGAACCAGGCCGGTAACGGCGAGCGCCTTCTTGATCTTTGTATCCACCCGGTGCTTGAACGCCTCTTCGAGCTTCCAGTAGACGAGATCCCGCAGCTCCCGTGAAAAGGGCTTCTTAAACCAGGGAAGCAGCCCCAGGCGCTTCTGGATGTCGTGCTTCCTCGTGTAATCGCAGTAGTAGATCCACTCGGTGATCCCGGAGACCTTGGCGATGATGCCCCGCTTGCTGAACATGCGGATGAGCTCGTCAACGGCGAAATCGTCCCGCCGCACGTAGATCTCGCCCACGATGAGGACCTTCGGCGTTTCCTCGACCTTCCGCTTCAGGGGGATCTTGGCGATCTCGGCCGCGATCCGCTTGAGGGTCGGAAGCACCTGATCCCGGTCGGTTTCCGTTATCTCGATAAGCTCCTGCCACAGCTCGTCGTATTTGGCGATGGCGGTGACCGGGTCCACGGCGCAGGTGCGGAGCGATGTCTCGACGTCTTTCATGTAGTCCGCGACCATGAGCCCCCACCAGGCGCTCTTGCTGAAATCGGGCCCCAGCTCATTGTACGAATTATCCGAATCCATGGTGATCACCACGACGTTCTCGAGCCGCATGTCCTTAAATAAATTTTCGTAAAACACGAAATACTGACCCGTCCGGCAGGGGCCGGTGGTTGTGGGCACGAAGAGAAGGTATATCTCTTCTTTTTTATACTTGTCCGAAGAAAAATAGCTGAGCGCGCTTCCCAGGACCAGCTGCGAGGGCAGGCATTCCTTCCCTGACATATGGTTCCGCGCCATCTGAAGCGTGTATATGTCGGGAAGCGGCATCGCCTCCGCGTTGATGCCGGTGACCCGCACGGACGCGGCGAGCAGTTCCGTCGAGAGCCGGCCCATATTGGAGAGGAGCATTATGACGCGTTTGTTTCCGAAGATCTCAATCCTCCGGTTATGGCGGATGTCCATCAAGTGAAGCGGATCAACACCGTTATTGATGAAGCGGAGACCGTTGTCGTACCGCTCCTCGCGTATCAGGTCGATCTTCGACCGGTATCCCTCGATGATATCCAGGAACGCCTCGACCCTGGTGTCAATACCGGCGTCGGCGGAGTGCGAATCCAGCTCAAGCACCAGAAAGGGCTTGGTCCCCATGATCCACTTCACGTAGTGGAGCATGAAGGAGTCGGGTGCGCAGGAGAAGTTTGTGATATAGGTGATGAAGATGTTCGGTTCGTCTTTGAGGAGCACGCTCGCCATCATGTCCTGCTGTCCGTAGTACCAGTACATGTTGTCGAATATGTGTGCCTGCTCAAAGGGGAGCATGTCAAAGGGTATCACCGAGTATCCCCTGGTCGTGAACTTGAGCGGTATGCCCATGTTGGCGTCGCGCGTAAAGGCGTTATAGGGCCGTCCCAGAATCGCAATGACCGGATGATTGGCTGCCGCGGCCCGGCTGAACGCCTCCTGGCCCATCTGCCGGTATCTGTCCCAGAATTCCTCCTGTTTCTCGCATCCGATGTCGAAGGCCTGGCGTACCTCGCGTTCGGTGATCCCGAGCTGTTCTCCCATGCAGATGAATCCCTCAAGCGCCTTCTCCATACCGAACTTGAAGCTCACAATCGGCGCGAGGAATTTCCTCTCGTCAATTTCCGGAAACGCCTTCATGATGTAATACGGAAGCGACTGCGTGATGGGGCAGAAATTGGCGTGCACGTCGTCCACATAGCTCTCCAGATCGCGGAAATGTGGCACAAATATATAGTCCAGCTCTGAATTCAGGTTGTCCTGGACTGCGCCGTGGGCTATCTCCGCGGGGAAACAGTACGACCCCTCGGTCCGGGCGACGCCGTCGTGTGATATCTTCTCCGACAGCCTCACCTCGACGCCAAGGGAATGGAAAAACCACGAATAGAGCGGCCACAGCGTGTACACGGAAAATGCCTTTGGAATCCCCACCACGAAATCGCGCTTTTTAACGAAGTCCTCCTTTTTCGGGGCGCACTCATGAAACATGAGCCGTTCCCGCTTCTCGATATAGTTGAATACATTCGATTCGTCGATCGTGTTCTTTTTCCGCAAGTTGGCGTACTTGTTGCACCGGCCGCCGAACATGTATCTGTGGCCATTCACGTTCAGCACGCGGACAGGACATTCGTTCTCGCAGGCCTTGCACCTGAATTCCCGCTCGTAAATAATCTTCGTGGCGAGTATTTCGTCGATATCGAAAATTCTCTTCTCGATGAGCCCGTCCTCGAATTTCTGCCGGGCCAGTATCCCGACGCCGAAGCATCCCAGAAGCTCCGGATCGGGCGGGATGGTGATATCCTTGTCCATGAGCATGGCGAAGGCGAGGGGAACCGCCTTGTTGAGCGCCACGCCGCCCTGGAGCACGATGTTGTCGCCGATGGTGCGGTTTCCCACGACCCGGTTGAGGTAATTGGAAACGATCGAGGTGATGATGCCGGCCGTGATGTCCTCCCGCGAGGCTCCCAGCTGGATGGCCTTGCGGATGTCGGAGTTGATGAAGGCGGAACACTGCTCGCCGAACTTGAGCGGCCCCTGCGCCCGCACCGCGATATCCCCGATATCGCGGACATTGGTTATGTTAAGGTCGCCGGACGCGGATTCCTCCAGGAAGGAGCCGGTGCCGGCGGAACAGGCCTCGTTCATGGCGTAATCGATGGGAACCCTGTTCTTGAGGAGCGCGTACTTGGCGTCCTGGCCGCCGATCTCGAAAATGGTGTCGATATCGGGCTTGAAGTAGGTCGTACCCACGGCGTGGGCGATGATCTCGTTGTACACGGCCGGCGTTTCAAGAAACACGCCGAGTATCTCGCGCGACGATCCGGTGGTGGAAGCGAGGGTTATGCTGATTTTCGCATCACCGATCTGCTCCTTGAGCTGTTTTTTAACTTCAACCAGGCATTCCCTCAGGGCGTTCACCGGATCTCCATGAGTCCTTCCGTAATAGGATGCGACGATCTCATCGGTCTCAATGTCGATCAGGGCCACCTTCGTGGTTGTGGATCCGCCGTCAACGCCGAGAATATACTCTCTGCCCGTTTTCGCCGTTCCGCGCTTCGATTGAAGGTAGGTGACCCTGCTCGCAGCAGTTTCGAGGCTCTCGTACCGGGCAAAATCAATTTCCTGTGACTTGATCAGTCTGTCCATCGGCGGGAGCGGGCTTCCCGACGTTTGTGCGAGGAACGCGGCGCCGAATGCTTCCAGATAGGAAGCCACCTCCGGAACAATAAACTCAATATCAGGAAGTTTATCCTTCACAAATTGGATGATGTATTTGTTCCGGGAAACGCCGCCGGCGAGCAGCACCCTGCCGGATTTGATGCGTGCCCGTTTCAGGAAATCCGAAACCTTGGTGGCCATGACATCGGTCAGCGACAGGACGATGTCCGCCTTGGTTGCTTCTCCCTTGTTCAGCTTGTGCGTGCAGTCGCTCTTCATGAACACGGAGCACCGCGACGACATGTGGCACACCTGCGCGCTCTCCGGAAGGTGCTGCACATCAACGAGCCGGAGGTCCATCCGGCCCAGCTGTTGTTTGAAAAACTCCCCGGTGCCGGAAGCGCACTTATTTCCGGAGAAACTGGTGATGATCCTGCCGCCCTCATTGATGGTGTAGACGACGAAATTCTCTCCCCCCAGGGAAACGACTGCGTCTACCGACAGATCCAGCCGTGCAAGAGCCTCTTCGATGCAGATCGATTCGAGCACGTTATTCATGTTCAGCAGATACCGGCCCTCGGTGCCGGTGACGAGAGAAAGCAGGCCGGCCGGCAGATGTTGCTCCTGGAGTATATGCTTCAGGGCCTCGATGAAATTCCCTTCATGGGCGACAATCTGCTTCCAGAGGATTTGTTTGTCCTCAAGCATGACGGCCTTTATGCTTGAAGAACCTATATTGATACCAAGACTTCGCATAGAAAAAGCCTCCCGGATTTTCCGATTATGTTCGTACAGATCAATTGTCCATTTATATTTTTTTTCTTCCGTGTGAAAAAAACAGACAAAAAAACTGCTTTTTTAATGATTCGGCTATAAAAAAGCAGTTTAGGATCTGCCTATACATATATCCAATGCTTTTTTTGTCCATAAAGATTTTGGACATAAATCAAATTAATAGTATATATACCATAAATAGTGCCACTCTTTACACAGCCTGGCACATATTGTATAAAAAAATCGCCATTTCTGCCAAAACTAATGAGTCAATCATTATGTGGTGAAAATTGAATTAAAAACTCGGGGCTGTCTAATAATTCAGTTAGGATATAGCATTTCCCCTCCCTCGATGGGAGGGGACAGGGGAGGGTGATTAAAAAGGAATTTGATTCTTTCGTAATTGCCTCACAAATTACACTTAACTGCTTGACAGTAAATTTTTTCACCCCCACCCTAACCCTCCCCCCTCAAGGGGGAGGGAGGCCTTATTTCAATTTTCGCCTAAATTGAGCAAATTATTTTTGTAATTTTTTTAAGATTAATTTGAATTTTTTATTTAATGTGCGATTATTGCCCCATGAGTAAAAAGATCCTTCTTGTAGAAGATGATAAGACGACGATCCTGTTGCTCCATAAATTCATTGAGGATCTGGGGTACCATATCGTCAAAACCGTTGCCACCGGCGAGGAAGCAATCCGTGAAGTCATCAAAACCAGCCCCGACCTGGTACTGATGGATATCGTGCTTGGAGGTGAAATCGACGGAATCGATACGACCCGGCAGATCAATGAAGGCTACCGGATACCGGTCATATACATAACCTCCTCCACGGACAGCGACACTCTGAAACGCGCGCTTGCCACGAATCCGGCCGCCTATATCGTAAAGCCAGCGGACAAGAAAGAGCTGAAATCGGCCATCGACCTCGCCTTGCTGCGACACGAAATGGAGGAAAAACTGAAAGACAGCGAGCTGCGGTTTTTCACGATACTCAACAGCATCGGGGACGCGGTGTTCGTTATGGACACCGCCGACCAGATAACGTACGTGAACCCGATAGCCGAACGAATCACGGAGACGACCATCAACAAGCTCATCGGCAGGCGCTTCACCGATGTCATGAACATCCAGTATGACGGCGTCTATAGCGGTCTCGATGACGCGACCGAAGATATCTTTTTCAATTACTTCATATCGAAGAGCGGCAAAAAAGTGCCCGTCGATTTCAGCATGTCCCCCATCATCGACTTTAACGGCCTGCGGTCCGGATCAGTCATTATTCTCCGCGACGACACGGAACGTGTCAGCTCCGAGCTGAAGCTCAAGGACAGCTATATACAGATCAAGAAAGCGGTGGACGGCATCATCAGGGCGATGGCGCAGACACTGGAAACGCGCGATCCCTACACGGCGGGCCACCAACGGAGGGTCGCCGATATAGCTCAGGCGATAGCCCGGGAGATGCATCTTCAGGAAAAAGAGATCGAAGGCATCTTCATGGCCGGCATCATTCATGACGTCGGCAAGATCTGCATCCCCTCTGAAATCCTGAGCAAACCCGGACGGCTTTCTCCCATAGAATTCGATCTCATCAAAACACATCCCCAGATCGGATACGACATCCTGAAGACCATTGAATTCCCCTGGCCCCTGGCAGAGATGGTGTACCAGCACCATGAGTGGCTCAACGGTTCCGGGTATCCCCGCGGTCTCATCAGGGATGAAATCCTGCTGGGCGCGCGCATCATATGCGTTGCAGATGTGGTGGAGGCGATGGCGTCGGATCGTCCGTACCGCGCCGCCCTGGGCGTTGAAAATGCGCTCGCCGAAATTATCGATAAAAAAGGGATACTGTTTGACCGGGATGTCGTGGAGATATGCATAAAGCTTTTCAGGGAATTGAACTACCGGATGATATGACCGCCCGCGTCAGGATGCACCGGCGATCAGTTACGGCGCTCCATCCGTTCCTCACGTTATTCCAGGGCTAGCGAAGATTGAAACCCAGAATCTTCGTTTCGAGTCCGTCATTATCCACATCTGTCCCGATGACCTCCCAGCCCCGTTTACGGTAATAACCTTCAAGCCGTTCCGGATCTTTCTGCCCCAGAAACAGGTAAAGAAAGGGGTAGCCGAGATCTCTGGCCCGGGCGATGACGACGCGCACCAGCGCATGGCCGGTTCCTTTATTACGATTTCCGGGTGTGATGAAGAGAGACGACAGCCAGGGATTGAGCTCCTTTCTCGACCAGAGATCATCCAGCTTCAGGGTCACCATGCCCACCGGCAAAGATCCCTCCATGGCCACGAAGCACTGCGGGAGGGAATCGTCTTTCGCCCGTTCAATAAAGGCTTTCAGAATTAAGCCGAAATCCATCGATCGTTCCTGGTACCATTCCAGGTACGCCCAGTACGCCATTATAGGCGCCAGTTCCGGCCTGATCTGCAATGATATAATTTCCATCATCTATATGTGTAATACCGTGCATCATCCGAACCACCCTGTCAAATCAAATATCGCGGTCGCAGTTCAATAGATGAAGAAGTATAGACTGATTGAAATAGAGGCGGCGAATTTTCATTATATTGTTTCTTGACAAATTACAACGCGTATGCTAGAGAAACTCCGGAGAAGCGGAATTCATGCACCGGTTGACCGTCCCTGTCAAAAATAGAGCGCCGCGTATAAGAGGAGGGCTTCACTATGGCAACCTACTATGTAAAGATCAAAGGTAAAAACTACGATAAAAAGCTTATCGCCAGGGCCAAATCATCGGTCAGAAAAAAGGGCGACGGACGCATTTCGTTAAAAGACGCGAAAATAATACTGGGTACGGTGAAGGATTCCGCTGATTATACGGATATCGAAAAAAACACCATAAGATACATACGCGATAATTACAGTTTCACTCCGGAGGCGGACCGGTGGTTTCGCAAAGAGATACGCACATGGGCTGCGACCAGGATTTCCATCAAGAAAAAAGCGCCCAGAGCTTCAAAAAGACCGGAGAAGAAAAAGCCTCCTGCGATAGAAATCAGTGATGAACATTCTCCTCGAGAACAGGCGGTTCAGATCCACCGGACACCGGTGAAAGATAGCTCCGCCCCCGGCAGGAGATCCTTCTTGAAGATAGCGGCGATTATACTTGTCATCCTCGCCCTCATCATCATAGGTCTATTCCTGTCATCCAGAGGCAAGGAATACATAGCAAAGTATTGCTCCGCCTGTGATGCGCTCGATAAGAAATTAGCCGATTGGGGAATGGAACCGAAAAAGCCGACCGTCGAAGCAAAAAAAGACATATCTACGGCAGAGCAAAAACCGGTCGAAAAGCAGGAAGATAACGCGCAGTATTATATTGTACAGACGAAGGATGACCTGGTATCCATAAGTGAAAAAATCCTGGGCCATTACTCACGGTGGACGGAACTGTACAAGGCCAATCGCGACATCATTAAAAATCCGACCGTGATATTTCCCGGCCAGAAACTGAAAATTCCCGCGATAAAAGAAGGCGCTCAATGATCCTCATCGCGTGATGCGGACTATTTCGCCAAAAAAATCCGAATGCCCAGATGTTTGTGGCCCTTGTCGCTCATTAATACATGCATATCGGTTATCCCGCTTTCTTGAATCTGATGGAATATCTCATTCAGGTTATAATTATGCATGAGCATCAGGGGCTCGTTCTTTAAATATATGTTGAGCTTCATCTTTATTTGATTTATAAGAGAGTGCCGGGGTGCACCGTAATAACAGAAATCGAAGACCCCCACCCCGCCGACGTCCAGCAGTTCAAGCATCCGCGCAAAAATTTTTTGCCCCCGCTCTTCCGGGATATGCTGCAACACCTTGCTCGTGTTGATGAAATCGAACTTTTCGTGCAGGCAGAACACGGTATCGTCGGACAGAAACAGGGTGGCGTTTTTCACCGAATACCGGTCACAGTTCCTTCTGGCTTCGTTGATCATCTCTTCGGATACGTCCACACCGCAGACCCTTGTGCTGATTTTTGAAATCGGTATCACCAGACGCCCGACGCCGCATCCGAAATCCAAAGAGCTTTTAGGGGAAAAATCGGGCTTGATGTGTTTTTTAATGTAACGGTAGATATCCCTCATCTCTTCTTCGCCGCTTTTAAAGAATTCAATGAAATCGTCTTCGCTTAACGTTTTCTTTTTATACTTCTGGTTGGAAAGCACGCCGAAATACGGAATCGACTTCCCGAATTTTTTCCATTGCGTGTCAGTATCTTTTAAGATGATAAAGTTAGAATCCTTTAATGCCATAACGCCGGAATACTCCTCATCAGGATAGTTAGCAATATCGCGCCTATTATTCTTTAATAATCGAAGTTTCTAAGACGGAGGATATAGTAACATACAAAAAACAGAGAGACTATACCTGTCAACCGAAAAATAGCTGCGAATAATCGATGAAAAGACCCGCGGGAGCATTCAGCATTGATGAAAACGGTCGCGTCCATATCAGTGTAAAAATGGGGCTCGCTTCTGAATCGACGGATGCGTTTTTAACGCCAGGATGATCTCACAGTTTTCTGAAAAACCCCATCCGCGGAGATTTTCTGATAAAAAAAGAATTGCAGAATATGAATTATCTCTTAATATAAAACAGGGAGCGGAAATGGCCATTGTTCCGCTGCCGGAACAGCCGAAAATCAATGAGAACAAATCCCAAAACATGGGATGCGCTCAACACGGTACAGGATGTACCGTCGTTTTCCAAAGCAATGCTGGGGAAAATGTAGACAACCGGGAGCTTTGCTTCCAAAAGCAGTCGTTTCTAGACCGCTGGATGTGGTTTGTTGGACGCACTCTTTTTGAGAGGATGCACATGGAATCATGCCGTATGCTGATCCGGGATACCGAAAAGGGCAAGGCCGTCTTCGCCGATGCCGATATACGGAAGGGGGGATTCATTTGCGAATTCACCGGCCCGACCTACACCATGGACGAATACAAGAAGCTCCACGACCCCAGCAACAATCATTTCTTGCAGATTGACGACGACCGCTTCATGGGCCCGTCCCATAACGCGGACGATCTCATCAACCATTCATGCGATCCCAACTGCGGCCTCGTTTACCGGGACGGCATCGTGAAGCTGATCGCGATCCGGGAGATTGTCAAAGGCGAGGAGCTCTCCTTCGATTACTCCACGACCATGGACGAGGACTGCTGGGAAATGGAATGCCTCTGCGGCGGGCATAATTGCAGAAAAGTGGTGCGCGACTTCAAGTACCTGCCCCCCGATGTGCAGAAGAAATATATCGCGCTGGGCGTGGTGATGCCCTTCATCGTTAAAAAGATCACCGTTTCTTAGCAAAAACCTTTGTCCGGTCCCGGCTGGGTCATCATTACCTCTTCGTGAAGATATAGCTTAACAGCTTGTACACGAGTTTCGCGGCCAGAAAATCGCAGTGCTTGCTGTACCGGTTCGGGCACAGCTCCACCACGTCGAATCCGACAACCTGCCTGTCTTCGGTGATCCTGCGAAGAAATTCAAGCACGTCGTACCAGAGGAGACCTCCCGGCTCCGGCGTTCCTGTGGCCGGCATGATTGAAATGTCGAAGGCGTCCACGTCGATGGTGACGTAGACCCGGTCGGTGAGCAGGGAAGCCGCCCGTTCCATCCAGTCTGGGTCGCCGCGGATACGCTCGGCGAAGAATAACCGTTCCGGATCCACTGCCGCCATCTCCCCTGAATCCATGCTCCGGATCCCCACCTGCACCACGGGGCACACCTCCCGCACCCGCGCCATGACGCAGGCATGGTTGTACCGCGACCCGTTGAACTCCTGCTGGAGGTCTGCGTGCGCGTCCAGCTGCAGCACCGAAAGGTTCCGGTACGCCTCCGCATGGGCCCGGACCGAGCCGATGGAGACGGAATGTTCGCCGCCCAGGGTCACCACGAATTTGTTCGACACCAGATGCGTCGCCACCCGGGCCTTCACCGCATCCACCATGGTCCCGGGGGTCTTCTTTTCCCGTACAGCCTCGTCCGTGAATATTCCCCAGGTGTACACCTCCGAATCCGTTTCTATGTCGTACAGATACATGTTCCGCGACGCTTCTATTATCGCCGCCGGTCCCTTGTCCGCCCCTTTCAGCCAGGTGGAGGTTCCGTCATAGGGAACCGGGACCATTACGATCTTCGCGTTCTCGTACCGGTCAAAGCCTTCAGGTACATCGCCATATCCGAGTTTTCGTGTCATATGAGCTGTTCGTATATAATTTACTCGACTTAGGCGAAAATTGAAATAAGGCCTCCCTCCCATCGAGGGAGGGGAATAAAAATCTCCTAAGTCGAATTAATTACTAGACTCAGGCGTTTTTTTGCATAGATAAATTGATAAACAGGCAAAATTCGCCTAATGTTTCCGTGGTTGCGGCGTCGCGTCCATCTTAGTATTTTGGGCGCGATAAAGCGAAGCCCGATGAGCGCAGCGATGAAACGACTACAAAGTGTTATGCGAATCGCTTTACCACTCATGATAACAACCAGGTGCCGAGGCTATGGACTGCCTAGGCTTTAGCTAGAATATTTTGGATGAAAAGTTCCAATTATTATAAAAGGATTTTTGGCAATAAAATGGTATTGTCTTGTTGTACCAATAAAAAAAAGTAAATCTTTAGTCAATGCAAAGTCATCATAATATTTTTTTCGAACATCGACAAGCGCAAGTTTTTCTGATTCTTTTCTTTCTAAACAATTCCAATATAATTGTCCGATTTCCCAATCTTCTATCATCATTTTAATTTCTTTACAATTGTGATCCTCGAAGATGTAGGAGAATTTATATGGTAATTTTTTTACAACTTTAAAAGGATTTTCATATTTCTGAAATAAATCTAATTGATCCAATGATGATAAAATATTTTGATCCCAATCTTTCTCTGAAGGTTCAATGACAAAATCAAGCACCTTTGAAGGCTTAAAAACAGCAAGAGAGGTACATTTTTGCTTATCACGAGATTCAGATATAAGCATATCCATGTCCGAATAGACTTTATTTAAAACAAATTTTTTACGTGTTTGCCATGTTCCTTTTTCAGTATCAATAACATCACCTAAATAAATATTGTCATGATTTTTTATATAAAAGCTTTCGGGACGAGGGTCAGCTAAATTTTTTTCTAAATCAGCTACAATCCACTGATATTTTTTGTATCTTTTATCATAATCGAGCTTCCTGAAAGGTATTGGATAGATTCTTATCCAATTCCCATCTTCTTTAAAACCTGCTGTGCAGACTAATTCCCCATACTTATCAGATAGTGTTGGGTAGGTTTTGACTGTTATTAAAACCTTTGTTAGCATTTATATATTGTATAGTTTGTAATTATAATGATTCAATTTAAGAACCTCATTTGCTAAAATATGCCGATGGCATCTGTTATGATCTGATTCAAAACATGTTAAAGCAATTCTTCTATTTAAATGAAAAATATTATTTAGGCTTTCCAAAATTGATAATTTACTACTAATAATTTCTTTTTGATATTCTTGGAATAATATTTTATAATTTAAATTATTTGTTATTGATTTCCTTTTTGCTGAATCTACTCCAAGTTCTGGTATATGAATATAATTAATTCCAATTTTATGAAGCGAGTCTTTGAGTTGATTTTTCGAAAATCCATACTTCATGCTAAGAGCATTCTTTCTTACATCGCATAGTATTTTAATATTATTTTTAATTAATAGATTTAAATATTCATCAATTGATTTACCTTCGTATCCTATAGTAAATAATATAATTGAATCATCCATATTTTTATTTTCATTTATTTTCTCAATATCATCAATACTAAGATGTAAATTGAGTATTTCGCTATTAATTGCATAATATGGATAATTTTTATAGACATAATTTATAAGCTTTGACCCATTTAGATGGAAATATTTATTTTTAAAATTATACAAGGTGGTTCTATCTTCATCAGATAACTGAGATATATAATCTGTCTGATCTTTAATATGCCAGAAATCGCTGTTATCTAAAATATTGTAATTAGCTAATGCACGTTTATCAGAGTAAGATTGAAAAGAGAAGCATCCATACTTATATGGAACAAAGTAAAAATATTTTTTTGATGACATTTCGTTAAATAAAAATAAGAATTTTTGGAAATCAATATTTTTACATTTGCCTC
>MIBH01000043.1:0-136 GCA_001829455.1 Spirochaetes bacterium RBG_13_51_14 | reverse complement strand
ATATGTCTTGTCAATTATTTTTACTTTAATTAAACATAGGCGGCCAGGATGGCCGACTTCCCCACCCGGAACGTGGGGCAAAGTCTTTCGAACAACTAAAGTAATTTAATACTCAAAAAACACAACGCCTAACACA
>MIBH01000042.1:86457-86546 GCA_001829455.1 Spirochaetes bacterium RBG_13_51_14 | reverse complement strand
CTATTTCCGGCATCTGCGGTCAGTTGTCAAAGGGTTTCAGTTTCGAGGAAATGGCGGCGATTGTCCCGCTTGCAGCGTCAGTGTTCATC
>MIBH01000042.1:75754-86380 GCA_001829455.1 Spirochaetes bacterium RBG_13_51_14 | reverse complement strand
CCGGGAGAAAAAAGGAGATACGCGATGGTAATCGATCTTCTAAGATGCGTGGGCTGCGAGGCGTGCAGCGTATCATGCAAGGTTGAAAACAATGTTCCCAACGGCAATTATGAAAGAGACGGGAGGAGTATATTATGGAACAGGGTTATCACCGAGGAGAGGGGAGATCATCCAAATGTCAAAAGAACGTATTGGGCAAGGCCCTGTTTTCACTGCGAGAATCCATCCTGCGTCAAGGCGTGTCCCGTTAAGGCCACGTATAAAGACGAGGAGAGAGGGTTGGTTTTACAAGATTATGGGAAATGCATCGGATGTAAATCTTGCATGGCGGCCTGTCCCTATGGCGTGAGGTCCTTCAACTGGAGGAAGCCGTCAGGGACTAATATATCAGAAGGTGCTTTGAATCCAGATGTTGAAGGGAGGTACGCCGGGGTTGTGGAAAAATGCACGTTCTGCATACATAAAATCAGGGCGGCCGAGGAGAAAGCGAGGAAGGAAAACAGGAAGATTAAAGACGGGGAGATAGTCCCGGCATGCGTATTAACCTGCATGGGCAAGGCGAGATTTTTCGGTGATCTCAATGATCCGGAAAGCACGGTATCAAAATTGGCACGCACGAACAGGTCGTTCACGTTGAAGGAGCACCTCGGTCACAATCCGAAGGTTTTCTGGCTTAAGTCCATTTGATTATTAGTCCAAGAGGTTTAATGATTATGAAAATTCAGGAATTCGTTTTCAACATTAGAATTGGAGATCTGTTAAGTAACATCAGGTTGGAAGGCCGCAACGCAAAACTGTTAATTTATATTTCCGGCACTCTAATACTCGCCGGTGCCGCCGCGGCCCTGTACACATTAATAGCCGGACACGGCTCCTTTGCCGTGGACAATACGGTCCCGTGGGGAGTGTTGATCGCGGCTTATGCCTTTTTTGTCAGCAGCGTCGGATGCTGTTTTGTCGGTTCCCTTGAGAGCGTCTTCAGGGTGGAAAGTTACAAGGCTGTGACGACAAGGGCTTTATTTCTGGCGATTCTTATCGTTGTTGTGGGTATGCTGATCATATTCGTTGAGCTCGGAATGCCTTTCAGGATATTCATTCAGTATTTGATCAGCCCCAATCTGAAATCGCCAATATGGTGGATGGGATTCAACTATCTCGTCTATCTGGTTTTCATAACGTTGGAATACTATGCAATTGAAAACGGAAAGGAACGGCTTATAAAAACAGCAGGCGTCCTGGCATTTATAGCGGCCCTGATTGCACACAGCACGGTCGGCTCTGTTTTTGGCCTCCTGCAGGCAAGGCCATTCTGGTACGGGCCGTATATGCCGATAGATTTTATTCTGCACGCGTGGATACTCGGTTTTTCCATAATGCTTTTAATCGCCTCGATTTATAAGAAATTCAATGTTGATAAAAAACTGACTGATAACATGTGGAAATTACTCGCGGTTTTATTGATTGTTAACTTTTTTTTCGCCTTCTGGAAGATCATAACAGGCGTGTATGCTTCGGATCCGGCTAAATCCGCCGCTGCTCTGTCCATAGTCGCGGGACCGTTGAGCGTTTTGTTCTGGCTATTTGAAATCATTTTAGGTACGATCCTGCCCGTTATCCTGTTTTTGAATCCGAGGTATCATACAAGAAAATGGATGTTCGTGGCGTCGGCAATGAGCATTCTCGGCATGCTGTTCACTAAAATCAACGGCGTTTACGCGGGATTAATTGTTCCAATAGAGGCTATTGATAGAGAGAGACCGCTTTATCACGAGTTGTCTTTTTCTTTTACCGAAACAATTATCGTTCTGGGCGCGATAGCCTCTGTGGTCTTGGTGTACGCTTATTTTGAAAAATATTACTTTGAGACAAACAACGTCCCGTTATCTAAAAGCGCATCAAAAACAAAATAGAGCAGAGAGGTGTAGTATGTCCTTCACAAGAAAAAAATTCTTCGCCGCGGCCGTATCGTCTGCGGCTGGTTTGCTGGCTATGAAGGGATTTAAATCCAAATCCCAGGCTGATGATAAGGGTGCGAAGAGAGATTACAAAGAAGAGTGGGTGCCAAGCTGCTGCAACATGTGCGGCGGCCAGTGCGGCATATTGGTACGCGTGGTGAACGGCAAGGCCGTAAAAATAGAGCCTAATCCGCATAATCCCAACAATTTTTCTAATAATTCAGAGGATTTTTTTAAGAACCATATCGCCGAAGGGGGCCTGATATGCCCCAAGGGCAACGCGGGAATAGCTTCCCTTTACGATCCCGACAGGGTCAAAAGACCCATGAAGAGGACAAACACCGATAAAGGCAAAGATGTAGATCCCCTGTGGAAGGAGATAAGCTGGGACGAGGCCTATAATGAGATTGCGTCCAGCCTGAAAAAATTACGCGATGCGGGCGAGTCGCACAAACTGATCTGGTTTTCGGAGGATCATTCATTCACGCACATTCAGGGGGATTTCTGCGAGCTTTACGGAACCCCCAATTATTCAAATCATTCCAATCTTTGCGATACCGCGAGGAAGGCGAGCTTCCTCATATCAATGGGTGACGAAAGACCGCTCTGCGATTTCATTAATTCCCAATACATTCTTCTTTTCGGATGGAATCCGCTGTCGGCGATTAAGTGGAGCCATCTCGCCCGTCTGATACCGAGGGCCATTGAGAGGGGCGCGAAACTTGTCGTCGTGGATCCGTATTTAAGCGGAACCGCGGCCAAAGCGCAAGAATGGGTGTCGATACGTCCCTCCACGGACGGGGCCATGGCGCTCGCGATGGGACATGTCATAATAAAAAATAATCTGCACGATCAGGCTTTCATCGATGAATGGTGCGTCGGGTTCGAGGAGTATAAAAATTACGTGAAGGACAAGACTCCCAAGTGGGCCGAGAAAATCACGAGCGTTCCCGCCAAAACAATAGAGAGGCTGGCAGTTGAGTTCGCTTCGATAAAACCCGCCGTTGTCGATGTCTGGTCCGGGCCTGGACAGCATTCGAATGGGGTATACGGCGGATGGGCGATCAGCCTGCTGGCCGCCCTTACCGGACAGATTGATAAGCCGGGCACCATTGTCATACCCGGTAATAAGGGTAACAAGCATATTCATCTTCACCCGGATTCAGCGGCTGAAAAGGGGTTGAAGCAGCCGAGGATAGACGGAGGCAAGGGCAAATTCCCTTATTTCCATAAATCAGGCGTTTATACGGAATATGTAAACAGGATGCTTGACGGCAAGGGCCCGTATAAGCCGAAAATCGGGGTGATAGTATTTCAGAATATGGTAATGTCCCTGCCGGGTTCAAAGAATGCCATAGAGGCGCTGAAGAAGCTGGAGTTTCTCGTGGTTGTCGACACTCATATGAGCGAGACGGCGATGATGGCCGATATCGTCATTCCCGGCACGTCATATCTCGAAAGGTATGATCTGAATACGCACTGGGTGAACTGGCCAGTGCTTGGCCTAAGACAGCCAGTCGTCAAGCCTTTGTTCGGCCAGCCGGCTGAATATGAATTCGTATGCGAGATCGGGCGAAGAATCGGCATAAAGGATCACGACGGAAAGGATGTATTTTTATCGGGCCGTATATCGAAAAAGCCGGTCGAGGATAAGACAAAATGGTATGAGGAGTTTCTGTCGGGAGAGCTCATCGAAGGCGAGCCCAAGATAAGCCTGGATGAGCTGAAAAAGCTTCCGGGCGCCGTCTGGATATCCCAAAAGGGAACAAAATATGAAAAGTTCAGAGAGGCATTGAAGCCTGAAAAGCTGGCGGGGACGGTCGTCGAGAATGGAATAATATACACGACAATGCCGGACGGAAAGAAGGATAAACGGATCGGCTTCTTTAAAAACGGGGTGCCAACGCGTGGTTTTCTTACGCCGTCCGGCAAGGTTCAGTTTTTCGCAGAAAAACATTTAAAGATGAAAGACGCGAGCGGTAAACCTCTTACGCCGCTTCCGGAGTATTTCCCGAGGGATTGGCGTCCGGACAATAAATATCCCCTCTATTTGATTAACTGGAAAGAGGCCTCTCATACCCACACACGCTCTCAGAACAACCCGTATCTTATTGAGCTTAAGAGCGAGAATTTGCTCATGATTAACGCGAGAACCGCAAAAAGACTGGGCATTGATGACGGCGAAAGGATTTGGGTGGAGTCTCCTTACGGTAAAGTAAGGGCGAGGGCCAGGCTCACTGAGGGAATTCATCCCGAGGTTGTGGGACTTCAGCACGGTTTCGGCCACTGGGCGTTGGGAAAAATAGCAAAGGACCGCGGCACGAGCGACAGCGATTTGAGGCCGACAAAATCGTGCATGATGTCTGGCCAGGCGCTTCACAAGGAGTGCTGTGTGAAGATTTATACATAAGGGTGGTCAAAATATTAATACGATCTTTATAGATTCTTCATGTAAAAATGCGCGGTTATTCTTGTAATTGAAGCATCAAGTAAATTATATTTTTTGGAGGTTTTTATGTTAAAAAGACTCTGTATAACCGCTTTCGCTTTAATTATCCTTGCCGGTACGTCGGTTACGGCGCAGGAAAATCAAAATGAAAAAAATGACGCGGAAAAAAAGGCCGCTGATGAACAGAAGAAAGCTGATGAAGACAGAAAAATAATGGAAGGAATTAAAGACATCTACAGACGGCTGAGCATAGGCGTGAAGATATACATGGACTGGTACAGCGCCTGGGGGTGGGACAATGCTGCGTATGACCGTGTCGGAAAGTATAAGAACCGGTGGTCGAACGGGCTGGGAACCGCCCTCGCCGACATCAACCCGAAGAACAGCAACTCCTTCAGGATTAACAGGGCGTACCTGGACGTCAAATACAAGATACACGACGTCCTGAGCGCGAGGCTCACGACCGACGTCGACGCAACGGTCACCCCTACCGGCGCGTCGAACGCCGCGTTCCATATATATTTGAAGTATGCCTACATCGAGGCTAAAAAGGACTTCGGCCCCGTGATGCTCTCGGCGGCAGGCGGCCTTATCGAGACACCCGTTATCGGGTTCATCGACAAGCTGAGCGATTACCGCTGGATCACCCAGAACTATATCGACAACGCCAAGGTCGTCCTGAACAACACGAGCATCGACAACTCGGCCGACCTGGGAGTCAAGGCCTCAATCGGGATGATGAAGTGGGTCACCCTGACCGGTTCCTTCACCAACGGCGAAGGTTACAAGAGCAACGAGAACCTGTCAGAAAAAGCCATTACCTTTCTTGTGGACGTCAACCCCGCGCCGATCGAAGCGATCAAAGGACTTCATTTCATCGGGATGGGAAGATACGAGATCACCAACAAGTACGACTGGACCGGAAAGAAAGCAAAACGCGAATTCTTCGGTTACGGCGTCCACTATTCCACGGACCTGATAAAAGTGGGATTCAACCACATATTTGCGTATGTGAGGCAGGTGGGCCTCGCATCGGCGTTCAACCCGGCGTTTGTCTTCGGCACCCAGCAGCTGTATATCTACCCGCAGCGGTGGCAGGGATACGAGCTCCTCGACGTGTACCTGAATTTCAACCTCGGCGCCGTTGTCTCTACCGTTCCCCTTCTCATCAATGGCCGGTATGTTCACGGCCTCCAGCGTAAAACATACCAGAAGCAGATTACCGACCCCGAATTCGCCAAAACAAGAAATACGGACCTCTACGGCTTCGGCGTCGGGTGGCAGTTCAACAAAAACTTCAGGATAATGATCGGCGGAGAAATACAGAGGTTTTTCGTGAAGAAGAACGTGTTTTGGAGATATCAGGAAAGCGCCGCGTCCGGCACCGACTGGCACCGGACCGACATCTGGACCGGCGCGGTAACGAGCACGTTTCTCGGGTCCAAGAACCCCAATAATGCAAAACGGTTATACGTAAAAGCCGAAGTAACGTTCTGATGGCGACACTACAATGCGCCCGGGATGCCGCGAAAATGCATGAGCGCGTTGTTGCGGCATCCTGAAATGCCGGATCATCACGCAAGGTGTTGCAATTCGATCCGAATTGGGAAAATGTGACGGACGCGGGGAGGGGAAATCATTAGTAATTATCGCGGTTTTTCATCACTAATAATATCCGGTGTCTCCGGCTTCTATATGCCCCCCGTGGAGGACTTTCGCGAATACGCCATGTTTCGGCATGACGCAATCACCGATTAATTTATATATCGCGCAGCCGTGATGACATTTTTTGCCTATCTGTCTGATATCGAGCACAACCTCATTGATGAAGAGGCGCGAGCCGATGGGGAGAGAAGACATATCGATTCCCAAGGTCGTGATATTTTCCGCAAAATCGCCGTGCTGGATTTCTAGGCCTTTTGCAATGACGCATTCAATATCTTCCTGAGCGAGCAGGGAAACCTGGCGGTGCCAGTTCCCCGCATGGGCGTCGTCAAGAATTCCATAATCTTTCTTAAAATCGGCGTATTTCACCGGATTTTTTTTTTGCCCCTTTTCCTCTGAAATATTAATTGAAAGCACCTTGAATTTTATCATGATTTTGCCTCCGAAAAGTTATGAATGAAGACATTATAATTGACAGGATGCAGGCATAATAGATCAGGTTACATCAGCCTCCGATCTGAAACATCTGCCGGTTTGTACAGGCTGTTCCTTGTGCCGGTTTTGATTCTATAGCCCGTTCAATGCTTTTGCTAATATTATTGAAATCAATACGGTATTCTGCATTCGAATGTAAACAGGGTTTTATTATTCCATTGGCAAGGAGTCGGATCCTGTTACAGTCAGCGCATTTGAGCGGCCTGTCGAAATTATGTGTGTCGTTCTTCCTCGCCCCCAGGGTAAAACGGTTGATCAGTTGCAATTCAAGTCCCTGAGATGAACAAAAATTTTTCATATTTTGAATTTTAGTTTCCTGCGATGTTGAAACCACCATATTTATTTTTACCGGCAGGCCGGCTTTCCTCGCGGCATCGATTCCCCGCAATACGGTATGGATATCACCTCCGCCGGTAATTTCCCTGTATGTATTGCGATCTAGTGTGTCAAGGGAAACATTAATACCGCTCAAGCCATTGTTTTTTAATATTACCGCTTTTTGAGCCAGGAGGGTCCCGTTGGTCGTGATTCCGACATATTGAATCCCGGAAATGGCCGAAAGATATTTAACAAGCCACTCGACACCTTTCCGCATGAGAGGTTCGCCGCCGGTGAGCCTCACTTTTTTTATTCCTATAGCCACCGCTTCTCGGACGATAATTACTATCTGCTCAAAGGTCAATAGTTTTGAAAGCGGTTGCACTGCTTCGGCTCCAATCTGGCGGCAGTAGGTGCAATTTAAATTGCATTTATCAGTAACAGAAATCCTCAGATAATTAATATCACGACCGTATTCGTCCAGCATATGCATCCTCGATCGACTGTTAACGGAGAATATTATTTCCAACTGTGTGTTACGTTCAGGCAATAACCCCGCACCATCACTCAGATACCATTAATTTAATTAATGGAAACTATTCGGCATGTTTTTATGATTTAACATTATAAAGATTATGATCAATAATTTCCCCCGCCGCCGAAGGCGGCAAGGGAAATTAGAGTTGCATTGTTTTATTGAATGTCAAAATCATTAAATTTCCTCTATAGTTACAATTAATGTATCTTTGAATCGGAACTGCTTCAATCGCATATTGAATTATATACATGTAATTCATTATATTTTATTTATGTGGTATTTTATACGACAGGTATTCTTCAGTAGATATTTACCTGGGTTTTGACAATATTTCAATCGATTGATTACGACTGCGTTTCCGATGTTGCTTTTTACTCGTTCGACAAAGATGGTCATGAAAGCTGCGATCACGGATATGGCGGGAAATGATTCGTCGGTTGCCCGTATCGATACAGTTAAATATAATGTTCATGAAGCGAATGCAATTGGTATTAATAGGGCTCGTGCCGCGGGCGGCAGGGGATAGCCGGAGGCGATCCGCTATTCCTGAATAGGCCTTCCGAGTATCGAGGCGACCTTCTTCACAACGGTATCGCGGTCGTACGGTTTCTTCACATAGCCCTTAACGCCGAGGTTCACCAGCTCCATCACCATATCCTTTTCGCTGTGGGAGGTGACCATAATGATTATGGAGTTTGGCAGGATGGGCTTGATCTGTTTAATGGTCTCGACACCGTCCATCAGGGGCATCTCCATGTCGATAAAGATGAAATCGGGTCTTATTTTTGAAACCTGAATTTTATTCAACGCGATCTCGCCATTATTCGCCTCATCGAGGATTCTAAACTGCATTGACAGAAGGATCCGCTTCAGTATTTCCCGCGCCATATTTGAGTCGTCGATGATCAACACGGTGTACGGGACGCCGTTTGGCTTCATGCCGATAGGCAGGTTTTTGGGAATATTTTTTGGTTCTGATGGCGATGGCATGGCGTCCTCACGCGTTATAGTATTATAGGCAATATAGATTAAGTCATTTGAGAAATCAATAATTTTTTCAATATCAGATTTGAATGTTCACGCCGTTATGGCGTATCAACCGCACCGGTGCGCGTAACCGGTCATCAATCATACGTATTTCCCGAATTATGAACAGGGAGAAAAGTTCTTGACCTGACACCAGGTCCATAGTTCTTCAATGTGTCCGATATGATCGTCGCAGGGTATGCAACATGCTTCAAAAAATCATAACCGTCAAGGCCCATCGTTACACGCCGGCCGGCATTGAGCCGGCCGACCTCTCCGTGAGCGCCGAATATAACGTGACACTGCTCCTGAACGGACGGCCGTGCCTCTCCGTTGCCTGCTCCGGCTCCGACCTTGATATGCTCGCCGCCGGCCACCTGCTGTCCGAGGGGATCATTCTTTCAAAGG
This sequence comes from Spirochaetes bacterium RBG_13_51_14, assembly GCA_001829455.1. Taxonomy (GTDB): domain Bacteria; phylum Spirochaetota; class UBA4802; order UBA4802; family UBA5550; genus RBG-16-49-21. Next base: position 77,526 of record MIBH01000042.1, on the reverse strand, counting down.
ATGAAATCGACCGCATCGAAGTCAACGAGGAGCGGATGACGGTCAACGTGATATTCGCGGCCGGGACCGATGTCTTCGGGCGCCTTATAAAGATACGCACCCTGGTGTCGGGATGCGCCGGTTCCGGTTCCGGCCCCGACGGCGGCAAACCGGCGTCGGGGGAGCTCCCTTTTCTCAATCCGGCGGTCATTGTATCGTCGATGAAGGAGTTCCTCGGCCTTTCGGAGATGTACCGCCTCACCCACGGCGTTCACAGCGCGGCCCTGTACGACATTCTGGGAAAACGGCTCGCCTTTTACGATGAGATCGGCAGGCACAACGCGGTGGACAAGCTCCTCGGGTTCGCCCTGACGTACGGCGTGGCGATGGGCCAGGCGATGCTCCTCAGCACGGGACGGATATCGAGCGAGATAGTATTAAAGGCCTCTGCGGCGGGCATCCCGGCCATTGTGACCCGTGCGGCGCCCACCAGCATGGCGGTGGAGCTCGTACGGAAATTGAACATCATCCTGATTACCGGCGTGAAAAAGGACGCGTTTTTCATTCACCATGGAGCTGAATATATACGCTGACGGCTACGGCCTCCGGAACCCCTGCCGCAGTGCCGCGCTGTCAAGGTGCGGGGTGAGTACGTTTTCTACCGCCAGGTCGCATTCATCCAGCTCTTCGGCCGATTCTATCCGTACGGTTTTTATGTACCCTCTGCACTCATGGCACACGTCGATGCGGTAGCGGGCATCTGTCTCCGATGAAAGGTATTCGAGATCCTTCGCTTCCTCGGAGCCGCATACGGCGCAGGCGATGCGCCGGTACTGCCACCGGTGCTCGCACAGGGCGCACTGCAGATAACGCCGGCCGTCTTTCCCGGAGATGATGGCGGCCATGGCCGGGTAATAGCCGCAAAAAGGGCAACGCTGTTTCGTGACACCGCCGGGTATCATGTGCCGGTTGCGTCCCCGTAAAAAAACAAGAAACGGCTTCAACCAGTTTATTACGACAAAGACCGCTTCCTCGGCGCCAGTCTTGTGCTTCAGGGCGAATTCCCCGAGCCTTCCGGAGTCATTCTCGAACAGGGCCCCTGTAACATCTCTCATGACCCCGGGGTCCGCAGCCAGTGATTCAGAGAGCGCCCTGAACACGAGTCCCGGATGATGGGTCGCCACAAGCTCGATGAGCGGCGCAAGGCCGGGGAGGAGCAGGCGGAGAGCATCATCATGCAGGAATATATTTTTCCCGGTTTTCGCGATGGGAAGATCCGTGGATTCCAGCTCGGGCGGATTCGGATCATTAGCATATCGTTCATACTGCCGGAGGTGGTATTCGAAGAGAGCATGGTAAAAGTCGATCGTTTCGCGGGTCACGATGCCGTCGTTGACGAGTTTGCCCGCGCGTTCATTGAAATAGGCCGCATGATTCAGCATGATCGCTCCTTCGTGATGATCAGGTTTCCGCTTCATGGCGGTAGTTGATGTTGCGGAAAACCAGTTTCGGATCGATGAATCTCAGGATTTCTTGTTCAAGGATCGGCCGGACCGATACATTCCCGTAGAAACTTATGATCCGGCGGTTTACATCGCGTATCCTTTTTTCTACTGGCGCGAGGCACGATTTTGAATATACGGCATGGAGGGGCTCGTACCTGCCTTCAATATACGGAACGGTCACGTCATATTGTTCCGATTCGGCAGCCATGTAGCGGATAAGGTCCGCATCGAGGCCGGGCATGTCGCAGGCGAATACGAAGATCCGCACGGTATCGGCGTTTGTAAGAG
>MIBH01000042.1:59727-75742 GCA_001829455.1 Spirochaetes bacterium RBG_13_51_14 | reverse complement strand
CGCCGAAGGGCCCCATGCCGGGGATGATGTCCCGATAGCAGGGGATACCGAGAAAGGCGAACCGTTCCGCGTCGTCAGCCACGATGGCGATTTTCCCGATTGCCGGCTTTATCGATTCCGCCACGTGCTGTATCAGGGGCATGCCGCGGTAGTCGAACAGGGCTTTGTCCTCCCCGAAACGCCTGCTCCGGCCTCCCGCGATGATGAATGCCGATATTTCATGCGCGTCCATCGATTTTCCGAATAATTAATACTGCGCTTTTCCGGCACCGAGCATGTGATGCCGCGCTGCTCGCGCGTTAAAAAGCCTCACGGAAGGGCGAACCCTTCCGTGAGGCGGGTTTGACGCAATAATAGAAACGATTATCCCACCATCGAGCGGGAAATCTTATAGGCAACTCTCTTCAGGGAGGGAAGCCCGAAGGTAAAGAGCGCGAGAAGGTGATAGGTGTCGCGTATCGCTTCCGCCTTCTTGATGTCGATCGGTTTCGGCCTGAGCGGGAGCCCGTATTTCTCCGGCAGATCCTTTAATATCGTCAGGACCCCGAGGCCTCCGAATTGATCCTCGCCGTAGAGCATCACGTGCGGATAATCGGCGCTCACCTGTATCACGCGCGCCTTGGCCTTTTTGAGCAGCATGCCCCGGTCGCCGTAGGTGAGGGCGCCGGTGGGGCAGTGAAACGCGCAGGCCGGCATCTTCCGCTTGTTCACGGTGCAGGCGTGGCACTTATACGACTTGTCCTTCTCCAGCGGCTGCTCAGAGCCGTATTTCTTCAGGTCTTCGCCCAGAACGTGCGGCACCTTGTAGATGCACTCGTTCTCGCAGGCGCCGCACCCGATGCACTTCGACTGGTCGATGACGACCCAGCCGTTCTGCTTCGATATGGCCTCGACGGGACAGGCCCGCAGACAGTTCGCTTGCTCGCAGTGGTAGCATTTTTTATGCATGATCGTCCAGAGCGGTTTGTCCGGGTATGACCGGTCGATCGGGAAAAACTTCACATGGTTGAAGGTGATCGCGGACAGCTCCGCCGGGTTGGTGTACTCCGGCCCGGCGAAGAACGTTGTCTTCTCGCCGGGCAGGTTGTTCCACTGCTTGCACGCCACCTGGCACGAGCGGCACCCCGAACATTTGGTTGTATCGACTAAAAACGCTTTTCCTGACATGTTATGCCTCCTTCCTGATGTCCACCAGAAACGCCTTGAACTCAGGGATCATGGTGTTGGCGTCCCCGATGGAGGGGGTGAGCTGGTTGCAGGCATCGCCCGTGGCCGCGCAGCCGGGGCCGAAGTGCCAGATCATGCCGACCAACTCCACCATCCTGCCGTTGACCTTGAGGGGCTGGACCCGTTCGGTGACCAGCGCGTATGCCTTTATCCTGCCCCGGGCGTTGTAAATGGCCACCCGGTCGCCGTTCTTGATCCCCTTGGCTGCGGCCAGCGTGGGGCTGATCTCGCAGAACATGTCGGGCACCAGCTCCGTGAGCCAGGTGAGGTTCCTCGTCATGGCGCCAGCCTGCCAGTGCTCAACCACCCGATAGGAGGTCGCCACGTAGGGGTACTGGCCGACGTTGCCGAACTGGCCGGCCACCTCGTTGATGATGACCGAGGCCGGGTTCACCTTCTGGCTGTTCATGATGTTTCGCGTCGGCGTTTCCATAGGCTCATAGTGCTCGGTAAAGGGCCCGTCGGTTAGGGCCTTGCCGACCGCGAAGAGACGGCCGACGCCCTCGTTGTTCATGATGAAGGGGTTCTTCTGGTCGGGCCCGAACTTCGGTCCGCCGTCGACGATATCGCCCTTCCACGTGCCGCCGGTCCACTTGACGACCCAGCGGTCCGGAGCCCAGGGCTCTCCCATCCGGTTGACCGCCGCCCGGTTGTAGATGATCCGCCGGTTCAACGGCCAGCACCACGCCCACTCCGGAAACATGCCGATGTTGTTTGGTGCGTCATCGGCGCCGCGGCGGGCCATCAGGTTCTTGCCCGGGCCCGGATAGCTGCCGCAGTATATCCAGTTGCCACACGCGGTGGATCCATCGTCTTTGAGGTCCATGAAGGTTCCCATCTGGTCTTTGGTCTGCCAGGTGTAACCGTTGATCTCCTTGGCCACCAGGTGCGGAGACGCTTCGTGCCCGTCTTCAGGGATATAGCTCCAGTTTGCCTTCAGGATCGGGTCCGGGAGCTTCCCGCCTTCCTTATTGTAAAGGCTCCTCACTTCCTTGAATACCAGGTCGATGATGTCAAGGTCCGACTTGGCCTTTCCCGGTGGGTTAACCGCCTTGTAGCGCCACTGGGCCCATCGCCCCGAGTTTGAAATGCTGCCCTCTTTTTCCATTGAGGCGGCCGCAGGGAGGAGGAACACCTCGGTCTTGATCGCTTTCGGGTTGGCGCCCGGCCTTTTCCAGAAGATGGATGAGTCGGTTTCCCAGAGGTCGGCCGCGACGAGCCAGTCCAATTTTTCCATCGCCTGGGCCGCGCGGTTCGCGTTGGGACTGCCCACGACCGGGTTGGTGCCCATGTAGAAGGCGCCCTTGATCACGCCCTTGAGCATGTCCTCGAACAGGAGGATGAAGGGGGACGGCTTGCCGAACTTTGGAAGCCAGTTGTAGCAGAAATCGTTCTTCGTGGTGGCCGCGTCGCCGAACCAGGCCTTGAGCATGCTCACCAGGTATTTGGTCCGGTTGGACCACCAGTTGATGCTCATCGGGTCCGCCGTCTGCGGCGTGGTCTTGTTGTACGCTTCCAGGGTCGGGTGGTCCTTGGCGCTGGGCGCCGGCAGGTAGCCCGGAATGATATGGAAGAGCAGTCCATGGTCCGTGGAGCCCTGCACATTCGATTCGCCCCGCAGCGCGTTGATGCCGCCGCCCGCCAGGCCCATGTTGCCCATCAGAAGCTGGAGTATGGCGAGGGCCCGCACGTTCTGGGTCCCCACCGTGTGCTGGGTTATGCCCATGGCGTACATGATGGTCGCGACCTGGTCGGGCTTGCAGGTGGATGTGAACAAGTCGGCCACTTTGATAAATACGTTTTTCGGACACCCGGTAATCGCCTCGACCTTTTCAGGCGTGTACCGTCCGTAGTGCTTTTTCATGAGCTGGTACACGCAGTTCGGGTCCTTCAGGCTTTTATCCCGCTTCGGGAGCTTGTTGGCGTCTGCCTGGTAGGCCCAGGTCTTCCGGTCGCCGTAATTGCGTTTACCCGGGTCGTAACCGGAAAAGAGCCCGTCATTGAAGGCGAAATCGGGACTGACCAGATATGAAGCGTTGGTGTATTCGAGCACGTATTCCTTCTGTATCCGGCTATTCTCCAGGGCGTAGCTGATGATGCCGTTGAGAAAGGCGATATCGGTCCCCGGACGGATGGGCGCGTACAGAGACGCCAGGGATGCGGACTTGGTGTAGCGGGGGTCGATCACAATGAGTTTTGCGCCCCGGTCCTCCATGGCTTTCAACACCCAGCGGAAGGAAATGGGATGGTTCTCGGCAGCGTTGCTGCCTATGATGAATATTACGTCCGCGTTTTTGATGTCTATCCAGTGATTCGTCATGGCACCCCGGCCGAATGATGCCGCCAGACCGGCGACAGTTGCGGAGTGTCAAATACGGGCCTGGTGTTCGAGATAGGTTACGCCGAGGACCCGCGCGAATTTGGTCAGGAGGTAGCACTCCTCGTTGTCGAGGGCGGCGCCTCCCAGGCTCGCGATGCCCGGGGTACGGTTAACGGTAACCGCGCCGTCCTTTTCCTGAAAGGTCGCGTCACGCGTATCCTTGACGCGGCGGGCGATGCGCTTGACCGCATCTTCCCAGGATATCTCTTCCCAGTCGGTACCGTATGGCTTGCGGTACTGGACCTTGGTGAGCCGGCGCTGGTTCACGGCCACCTGGTAGAGCGCGCTCCCTTTTGAGCAGAGAGAGCCCTGGTTTATGGGGTGGTCTGGATCGCCCTCGATATTGACTATCTTGCCGTCCCTGACTGCGACGATGAGCCCGCACCCCACGCCGCAGTAAGGGCATATGGTGGTGGATTCTTTTGTTCCGCACAACTTGTCAGACGGCTTGCAGCCGCTCAGAAATGATTCGCCGCCGATGAATACTCCCGCAGTGGTCATTCCCGAGATTTTCAAAAAATCTCTTCGGGAAACAGGCATGAAACACCTCCTTGAAGATATGTATGAAATCTGAATGATAATTCTATGACTGTGAAGCTTGAATGCTTCAGGTCGATGTATAATTTATTTTTTAAACAAAATTTGCAAGATATTTTTCTTATGATCTGGTATCAATAATCTCTGATTGCGATTTTTTTTATGATATTTAATGCTATATATAGATAACTTGAAAATAATTACTTATAATAACAAAAAAGAACAATCGTGATCACTAGAAAATGTCTTTAATGTCTTTACTGAAGCTGGCAATTCCAATCAGACAGGAACAATAATTACTTGTGACTTGACAGCCCGGGTTCATGAATTATGATGTTTTCAAAGCTGCGGCATCGGTTCAACCTGAAGCCAGCCTGCATACATTCTGCTGAAGGCTTGTAAGATCACTACCATCGAGGTGAAGCGCCATGAAACGATTCCTCATTCTCGCATTCTGCCTTATCGCTCTCTCGTTCTCCTGCACGAAATATCCTGACGGAGGCGCTCCCCATACCGACCGGAAGGGCCGGGACACCGCGCCCCTCATCAACCGCCCGATACCCGAACATACGCTTGAGGCGTACTACGGCGGCCGGATCACCAGGATCAATCTCTCCGATTATCGGGGGAAGTGGCTGGTGCTTTTTTTCTACCCGGCCGATTTCACCTTCGTATGCCCCACCGAACTCAAAGAGCTGGCTGATAATTACCCGGAATTTAAGAAGGTGGGCGCTGAAATCGCAAGTGTCAGCACCGATTCCGTGTATGTTCACCGGGCCTGGCACGGACAGAACAATCTGGTGAAGGCGGTGACCTATCCGATGCTCTCTGACCGGAGCGGCCGGTTGTGCCGCTCGCTGGGCGTATACGATGAAGAAGCGGGAACAGCCCTGAGGGCGAGCTTCATCGTCAGTCCGGAGGGCGCCATCATGGCATACGAGGTGCACCATGACTCGATCGGCAGGAACGCAGACGAGCTGCTCCGCACGGTATCCGCAGCAGCGGCGGTGCGCGCGGGCGGGGGCGGGTCCTGCCCGGCCGGGTGGAAGCCGGGCGAAACCCTGATCCATCCCGAATGACGGCGCAGGAGGATAATGCCATGAAGAAGAAGCTCGCCATAGTTATTCTGATAGCGCTTTCCGCAGTGCCGCGCGGCATCCCGGCGTCCGCGGACGGGGGACGGCTCACGGTCCATTTTTTCAAGAGTGGGGTATGCCCGGTATGCGGACGCGCTGAGCGGGAGCTTCCTGATATAGTGCGGCGATATCCGCGCATCGCGCTGGTGCACTATGAAGTGAGAAACAGCCGGAACCAGGTCACAGAGACAAACCGGAGGAATATCAACATGCTGGTTTCGATGCTGCAGCGGATCAGCTCGCGGCTCGGCGGGAAGCCTTTCATATACGAGAACCGGACCCCCTATGCATTCGCCCTGGTGAACGGGGTGCCCTATTATATCAAAAAACTGTCGGAAACGACCACTGTGAAGAAAGAGGTCCCGCTGCCGGTGTTTGTCCTGGGGGACAGCGTTTATGTGGGATATCAGCCGCATGTGCTGGAGCAGGCACTGGCGCGGTACGGTGCCGCCCCGTAAGTCAAGCCGTTGCCGGGCGGAGGCGGGATACTGTGCGACAGACAACGGCCGGCGCTGATGACACCGATAAGAAACAATATTTCCGTGGGAGGGCAGGAAGGCAAAAGAAGTATGAATCAGGAACCTTTTGCAAGGGTATCAGCTGTGAACGGCACGCGCCGCTCGATGGTTTGACCGGCGACGCGTATCTCAAGAAAAAGGCGGCGCACTGCAAAGATTGCTACGCATGGATGTTCCTGAACGCCGAATTGCCCGTATGCGGAACACTGTTCCGATATTTTTTATCAGCCAGCACAACCGATGTCTCCACCTGCCGCTCCGGGATCTTCCAGTATCGCCGCAGGAGCCTGTCTTTCTCCTCCGGCGACACTGTGTGGAATCCATGCTTTTCGTAAAATTTCACAGCCCAGAACGCATCCGCCCAGGTCCCGATCAACACCGGATTATCCGTTTGCCCGAGGAGCATGGAGAGGAGCGAAGCGCCGACTCCTTTCCGCTGATGTTCTGTGGCGACATAGGCGTGCCGGATTAAGGTAACGTCCCCCCTGTCCTGTATTCCCATCACACCGGTAAGCAGACCGTTTTCCTCATATCCCCAGAATATTATGCCGTCACGGATTTCATGATCCAGCTCCTCACGGGACATGTAGGGATTTCTCCAGCGATCAGCCGGTATGACGCCCCGATAGGCTGTTGCCGCGTCATTTATAATATCGTACATGCGATTGTAGTCTGATTCTGTGCTTTTTCGAATCACGATAATACTCACCTACGGCTGATTTTTCTGCGAATCGTGTCCGGACGACAGTTCAAGCAACTGTAACGCCGTATCCATCTCCCAGGAGAGGTCGGAAAAGGGCTTTGTCACCAGCGGCCGCCAGATATGTTCATACAGGACGATTATCGGCCTGAACTCCATCGCCCACTGCGATGAAAGGATTCTCGGGGCTGCGGTCTTATCCGCGAGATCGATACATCCGGCTGTAAACCGGTAGCGGGCTTTACAGGTGCGACAGAAGAAAACGGGTTCCTGCCCGGTTTCGTCCGCTTTATGTACAAACAAGCGGTGCACAGAAGATTCTTTCGCTGCGCAGGCAGGGCAGGTGAGTTTTTCAAAGACGTTTTTCTCCATATGGGGTCATCGCTCCTTTCTAAGGCGATAATGCATGGATACACGTTGTGATGGTGGCTGCTATAGTGGGAATACCATAAAAAAAGTATATTACATTTTTTAAGAGTGCATCCTAAAATTCGGGATGCACTCTAAGTAATGAGCTCATATAAAAAAAGGTTGATAGGGTAAATATGAATCACCTATTATGACGGGGAGCGCATACTCTGTTTTGAAGCGCGCTCCTGTAGGTTTAGGATGATAAAACTATGAATTCATTTAAAGCAAAATATGGGCCATGGGCTCTCATCACCGGCGCTTCAAGAGGAATCGGCGCTGAATTTGCCCGGCAGTGCGCAGAACGCGGTCTGAATGTGATTTGCATTGCGACAAATGAATCCTTGTTGAAACAGCAGAAGGAGTATATCGAAAAAACATACGGCATTGAAGCTATAACAGTCACGCTAGATCTTGCCCGGGAGGACATACTGAAAGTTCTCAGGCCGATAACCAGGAACCTTGAGGTCGGTTTGTTGATCTGCAATGCAGGGATTTCTTCAGTGCGGCCGTTTTTAGATCAGGATGAAGATGAATTATTACGGCAGTTTTACGTGAATGCGCGGGCGGCTCTCCTGCTTGCCCGTCATTATGGCCAGCTCATGGCGCAAAGAACGAGAGGAGGAATAATCATGCTGTCTTCGGCATCGGCGATGAACGGAACCGCCTATGCCGCCAATTATGCGGGAACAAAAGCCTATAATTTAATTCTGGGCGAAAGCCTGTGGTATGAGCTTAAGGATCACGGCGTCGATGTTCTCGGATTCATGCCCGGATGCACAAAAACCCCCGGATTTGAGATGCATAATCCGAAGCCCGGTACATTCGTTCCGGTGATGGGAGTGGAGCGGACCGTCGCCGAGGCATTAAAATCTCTTGGTAAACATCCCAGCCGGATAGCGGGAAGCATGAACCGGCTTGCGTACGGCGTGATGGGCAGGCTGTTTTCCCGGCGCCGGGCCATCAACACCGTGAGCAGATCGATGAAGAAAATATTCAACCCCTTTCTTTAAAGCGGTTCGATGCAAACGGTTACCGGTAGTGTTATTCTGCGGTTATTGTTTTCTCTTTATCAGGGAATAAACACTCAGTAACCGGATAGTTAATCGGCAGGAGCCAGATCGCGTTGGGAGGTGGTTTCGATGAAATTCATTGACGATCTATTGAAATCTACGGTGTTATCTGACCCGTCTTCTCACGGGAAATTCCACAATGAAAAAAAAATAATTCTTGTATTCATTGCTTTCGATTTTATTGCTATTCTCCCGTTGGGGATGCCTGCCATTTTTGATAAACTTGATCTTTTTCGTAATGCTTATTGGATTAGGACCTTGGATCCATCCATGAATTGGTTGCATATTTCGGCAACATTTCTCGCGCTTGTGGGAGCTCCTTTGGGAACAGTTCTCGGCAAAAAAATAACGGGAAGTTTATCCAAGGAGAAGATTTCAATTGTCAGAATCTTTTGTTGGCTTTTATATATTTATCTGGTTGATATGGCCATTGAATTTGGTATACTTTATTCTTGACATAATGGCATAGTATTAGAAATACAGCCCTGGAAGTATTAAAGGAGCGCTCATCACGGTACGGCGCTGCATGCAGGGTCACCATGTTCAGCTCCTCGTGCAGGATGATTGCCGATATGTCCACGGAGGCGATACACACCTGCATATCTGGCGGAATCTCGGACCGAAGGTCATCGTCTTGGTATAAAACGGGGATTAAGGAATGGTTACCGGGGACATACAAGAAGCTCGGTTGATGTGAGATGGATTTGTGAACTGCGCGGGTGGCGTACATCAAAATCAGGATTTTCAAGAAACGCAGTTCATATCACATGAACTCAAAATAATATAAGTATATTTCCGGTTGTTTCAATACCATAAAACGCGATTGTTTCCTGCGTCAACTATATACACCCTGCTTGCGTCAACCGCAACTGTTTGAGGAGAGTTCAGACTGTCGGCATTGACCCCGCCGTTATTGTAGGCATTCGTACTAAAACTGCCGCCCTGACCATAGACACGTGATGCTGTCGTGCTCGTGCCTGAATAATATAATACCCGATTGTTGCCGGAGTCGGCGATATACACCCCGTTTGCATCAACAGCAACTCCATTTGGCCAAAACAAACTATCGGCGCTAACACCGCCATTATTGGACATATTCGCTGTAAAACTGCCAGACTGTCCGTACACGCGCGTTGCTGTCGTGCTCGTGCCGGAATAATACAATACGCGATTGTTTTGATAATCGGCGATATATACCCCGTCTACATCAACCGCAACTCCAGCAGGACCACCCAAGCTGTCAGCGCTGACGACACCGCCGTTATTGTAGGTATTCGTACTAAAACCGCCACCCTGACCATAGACACGCTCTGCCGTCGTGCTCGTGCCTGAATAATATAATACCCGATTATTGGTGGAATCAGCGATATACACCCCACTTGCATCAACAGCAATTCCAGCAGGACCACCCAGGCTGTCAGCGCTGACGACACCGCCGTTATTGTAAGTATTCGTACTAAAACTGCCGCCCTGACCATAGACACGCTCTGCCGTCGTGCTCGTGCCGGAATAATACAATACGCGATTGTTTTGATAATCGGCGATATACACCCCGTTTGCATCAACCGCAACTCCAGTAGGAGCAGCCAAGCTGTCAGCGCTGAGCCCGTTGTTATTGTAGGCATTCGAACTAAAACTGGACTGTCCGTACACGCGCGATGCTGTCGTGCTCGTACCGGAATAATACAATACGCGATTGTTTTGATAATCGGCGATATACACCCCGCCTGCATCAACCGCAACTCCTTTTGGCCAAAACAAACTATCGGCGCTAACACCGTCATTATTGGGCATATTCGCCGTAAAACTGCCAGACTGTCCGTACACGCGTTTGGCGGTTTGAGACAGACCCAATTGCAGTATGACTGGAATATTTTTTTGATCGAACAGCTCTGTATATAAATAATTGCATGCTGGCGACGTAATCGCCATAAGCATTATTATTGAAATTTTAATTATCTGTTTCATAACAAAACCCCCATTCGTTAGCTGTTTTCTATTATGGGCACATCTAAAAACTGCTTTATTCATTTTGAAAATATTGAAAAAAAGCGGTTTTTTACTTTAAAAGTGCCCAAGGGAACCATCCGAATTTGATTTTTCGAGGTTCCCTTATATTCTAACACCCGCGCAGATGTGTGCTGAAAGGAAGCCCAACATCCTTGATTTTTCAACGATCCCACTATAGTCTGCTTCAATCCCCAGAAACACGAGATTTTTGATGATAAATGAAAAACATACTCCTCCAGAAAACATGAATTCAACTGCGCTTTTTTTCATGTACCGGGGTTTGAAGTATAGCGCTATCGGCCCTGAGATACTCATTGTATTATAACACGCTCCCAGGCTGATTTTCGGCTCAATGGCCAAGTATCTGCGGACCTGAAACAGATAGGTCATGTTCGCCATAAACGGGATAAAACGGGTATATTTTGACTTATCCGTACTGCCGTGCAGATATGAATATCCGGACTCGACTCCCATGCCGAATCCGGGGTAAAAAAGATTATCAACTGAAATGCACAGAACGGTTCCACCTCCGTAGTCATAGAACCGTGCAAATTCCCCCACGGGTACAAGAAGGCCCACCTTTGCCGTTATCTTGAGATATCGTATAAGCTTTTTAGAATCCATGGAACTGTCTTTGGGCAGCTCTTTATCATATCGCGCATTTTGCGAAAATTTTCCCTCGAGACCTGCAGGTTTTTTCCTTGCAATGAATAACACATCAATACGTTTAATCGTGAACTCTTCGGGTTTACTAATGTTTGTGCGAACGGTGTAATTTTCCTGGTCCTCTTCCACTATGTAGGCCTCAAGTACTTTGCCGTTCATCTTGTAAATATATACCTTGCCCATATAAAACTTAGTATAGAGAACGCGTATGATATTATTCCTTAAAAATACTAATTTTCTACCGTCTTTCAAACGCACCGTGAACACATCAGGTGTTTCATCCAATATCTTACACTCGACGATAGAGCCATCTTTGAGAAATATGTATTCGGCCGATAATTTCCCATATAAAGTTAGCAAAATAAACAAAGCCAATATAAAAATAGTAAAGCGAGGCATCGCAACCTACACAATTTCGATAAATAACAATAATTAGCTGTAATGATTTTTTAAATTAACTAGTCTTGAACGTATCGCGCCCGTGTGGCGCGTATTTGCCTTTCTGGAACAATTATTTTCCCTCTCGGGGTTAGTATAGTATAATTTGTGCCCCTGGAGAGAATAACGCCTTCTATCACCTTGCCGTTGTATAGACTAACAGTATGGATATGACCATATTTAGCCTTCATCTGCTCCAGCACCGCACGGTGTATCATCTCTTTGCCTAAAAGAGGCTCAAAAAGATCATTTATTTGTGCTTCTTTTTTAGTTTCTATGTCTCGTATGACGGGAATTTTTGAAATAGTTTCAAGCTGATGCGATTCTGATTTGCTTATCATCTGTCTTCTTTCTTTGTCTGTAAACGTCGCAGTCGTTCCTGCTGGCACCATTGTTTCTTTCCTTCCCTTTCCAGTTGAGACCCCAACCGCTCCACTGCGCACTGCCAGAACCGTCGTCCCCGGTTTATAACTCACACTGAACTCCGTGCCCTTCACCGCGGCAACAATTGTAGGCGTACCGACCTTATATATGCTGTCCTTGGGGAGCTTCGCCACCCTTGAAAGCACCGTTCCCCTGTCTGTGAAAATCTCGCGCTTTCTTCCGTCCAGAATTGACTTCATGGCGACTGTTGAATTCTCGGCGATCTTAATAACTATCATTTCTTCAACCTGTAAAAGAACAAATGAATTCGTACCTGTCTTGATCAAATCTGCGTCATTGAGCGATAGTTTGACGGAAGGTGCAACCTGCTTTCCGTTGTGAATCAATTCGACGTTGCCCGCGAGGAAAGTTATGTAAGCGGCGCCGGGATGTGGTTTGAAAACCTGATAAAGAAGGACGGAAAGAGCGATGACAACGGCTGCCGCGGCAGCAAGAGGGAGGAAGATGCGCCTGTCGGATGAGCGCTTCCGCTCCATTGTCATTGACTGGGCTTCGGCAAAGGCCCTTTCAATGATATCGACCGGCGGGCACCCTTTTTCTGCTGTTTCTTCTGACAGGGCAAGCTTGGACAGATCAAACGCCCTACAGTGGCATTGTGCGCAGTCGGCCATATGGCGAACGACACGGTCATAATCCGAATATTTTTTTTTCAACTCGATAAAGTCGGCCATCTCATGGTCCGTGAGACAGCCTCCCTTGAAGCTCATATTCACGTCATCTATCCTGTTTTTATCTGCGTACTGCGCAAGAGCCATGAAAGTGACCATCTCATCAGACCCCCCGATGCTGATGGGCCTTTCTTTTTTATCGAGGCATGCGTTAATATATTTTACTATACCCATTTCATATCTCCACCAGAAGATCTTCGATCTTTTTGCGTACTGAGGAATCGATTGAGCTCCTGATTTTATTAATGATTTTAGAGAACAGGTACTTGGAATTGTCGATATCGAGAAATTCGTCTATTTCGCGATAGCTCCTGCCTTCCTCGATTCTGAGCCGGAATATACACCGTTCCTGCTTGTCGAGTCTGCCGATCTCTTTTGAAATTATTTCAACGGCTTCTGTGATGAGGGAGGCCTGCTCGTTCCTGATGAATTGCAGCGCGGGATCGTCAGCGAACAGGTCAGCTCCGCGGACTTCGGCCGAAAGGCCTTGTAGCTCCGCAGTATTCTCAATATTCATAGTCAACCGCTTCTTTCTGATTTCAGACCGGACGTAATCGATTACTATGTTTCCGCATATCACTATTAGAAAAGTCTTAAAAGTGGATCCTCCCCTGAACTGGCGCACCTTTTTGCAATTATTTTCCGCCAACTTCATAATGACATGACTAAAGCAGTCGTTGACATCCTCTTCTGAGAGCCCGGCAGACTCTATTTTCGTTCGAACGAGCATATATATGTAATTGCCGTAGGTATGGTAGAGAATATTGAGTATCACATGGTCCGCAAGAGTTCTGATCTGTTCCTGGTTGTCAAGGGAGCCAGGTTCCTGATAGGAGGCGTTTGGACACATTGTTTTTGAAATGTGGATAGTTTTAGGATAATTGATATTAAAATCAAAACTATTTTGGTAATAGCCCAAACCCCTGTCAAGATAAAATTATTGGAATACATGGCTTCAAGCCGTAATAGTGCTCTGTTTGTAAAATCCCCTTTCTTTATATAGGCATGTAAGTAAAAGCCACTCATATTTTGCACTCGTACAGATCTGCATCATTGGGACAATGACCGACTTTATTTTTCAGGTGACTGTCAGGTGAATACCACTGTTCATTTACTGAATCCCTTATATACTGAATTCCTAATAACACGGAAGAAATTGCGTATACCGTATCCAATATAAAATAGTATGACTGTTATCCTTAAGGTCAGTAGCAAAACATTCCTGACCAAGCAATTGATTATTGCATTCAGCTTCATTTCACTCTTCGGGTTTTGTTTGACAGCAGCTTTATTGCAATCAAAACAGAGCTTAAGGTTATCTCGCCGAATTTCACTTTTTTTATCGTTACAAACCGGACAGAGAGAGCTTCCCTTCTGAAAATCCGGATGAATTAGTATCGATGACATATTAGTTCTTTTCATCGATGGATTATTTAGAGTCATTCAATTTACAAGTGTGACTATTATAGTCTTTTAGCTTTGCTATAATATTAGACGAAGCGTATATCATTTTGGGAAAATATATTAAGTGCTGTGATGCACAACCGGGGTACTTTGATTTTGTTTTCAGACTCAATAGAACTTTCCATATTGAAACTATTCGGGAGCACCGGTAATTGATATCGGTTAGAAAAGGGGAGGGTCGACGGTATGCCGTGCGCAGTGTGAAAGAAAGGCCGCATCTTGCAGGCGAATTCACCGAAAAAGGGGAATTTGATCGACACCCTCGCGCTTCCGGCAAAGAAGCTTCCGGATATCGTTCAAACTCCCCATCCATATATTTTGAGATTGTATTTCATCCAGGGCTCGGGCCAACTATACGGCAATCCGGCCTGATATTATTAATTTTATCCTGTTGCAGCCAGGACCGTTATTTCCTGCCTGACTGCATCAAGATCAATAATTATGCCGTCAACTTCTATCATTCCATCCATGACAAAAATAGGGCTTTTCGTGATAATCCCCCCAACTACATCGAAACCAAGCCTTACATTCTGAAAGCTGAGTGTTATGGGATCTATGCTTAACCCGGTGTTTTTAAATGTCAATGTTCCATTAAGGGTTAGGATAAAATTTAATCCTGAAGTCCCTACAATGGTAACTAGCGTCCCGCTGCATGTTTCAAAAGGCCCCAACAAATGAGGGCTCCAGTAGTTATCAAATATGAATTCAAACTTGACTCCATACGGCGGTACGATATTTGCTGAAATATAGACACACAGACCGGGTTGCCAGTGTATTAATATCCGCCCCTTTATAAGCAGATCTTCCAGTAGAGTCTTTAAGTCAATATATGAACCGGAAATAATGTCTTTAAAAAGATCGTTAGAAAAAACATTGGCATTAAGACTATCATCACTGAATACGTCATTAAGTAAAACAGCCGAAAGCTTCGCTCCCTGATCCTTCTTCTGCATCTCTGACATTGCAAGCAGACTCGTAGCCGTTTTTGAAGATTGGTTATCGGACAGCGTATCACATGCAACCATCAGTGAAAGTGCCGTCATACAAGACAGGATAAATGTTAAACCCTTCATAAATTTTTTCTCCTCATTTATTTTAAAGACTGGATATTGATAACCCACCTTATATTGAGCGTTATTACAAGTGCATGCCAAAACTTGGGATGCACTATATGTGGCATCCCGATTACTTTTATATTCGATCACGTTGTGAAATGTCAATAGTACCGCTATTGATGTTTAATGTTATATTAGACGATGCTGATATCGTTTTGGGAAAAAAATATTCACAGTTTTTACTGGAAAAACGGTTTAGTCTGATTTCGCATTAAAAATTCGTGGTTATTAGGGATGTACTTATTATGAAAGGTTGATAATTGATCATTTTACCTGGATCAGCACATCGGCAGGAATCTTCAGAAAGTCATAGAGTACGCGTATCATCCGAATCGAAAGGCCTCTTCAACCGGGTAAAATCTCAAATACCTTGGATCTGCTGCCAATGACTGGTACAAGGTCACTTTGCGAGTAATATTTCGGTCATGTGGAGTCAGGCAAAAATTCCCCAATTGGGAACATTTTTTCATAAGCCGGTTGTAAATAATAAAGGTTGATTTCTGTGATTCGAAAAACGTTCTTTTCTGTGGGCAATAATGGACTCGAACCATCGACCTCCTGCATGTGAGGCAGGCGCTCTAACCGACTGAGCTAATTGCCCGTTTGTGATGCATCTATTAATTGTCCGATCGCTGGCTGTCAATAAAAAAAATGTGGGATGGATTCATAAAACATTGATTTTCATTATATCGATTTAATGAATACCGATAACTATCGGTGATATGACTGATAACTATCGGAGTATGACTGATAACTATCGGTGGTGCGACCGATAACTATCGAGTGTTTACCGATAACTATCGGTACTAATGACATTTCCGACAGAAGCGGTAGAGCGGTTGGATATTTTTCACTAACTGCTTCTTTCTGATTGACATTATATACGGCATTCTTGATAACGTACCCCGTATCGACCGTACTCCTTGAATCTGCATACTACAATAAGCGAGACCGCTATGATATATCAACGAAACATTGAGCGCATTGAAGAGCTGGTGAAGGCCCAGAACGAATGGCGCATGGGCACCATCAATCTTATCGCCAGCGAGAACGTCCTGAGCAAAAGGGCGCGGGGCGTCATGGGCTCGGATTTTTGTCACCGCTACGCCGAAGGCCATCCGGGCGAGCGGTATTACCAGGGCACTGAGATCATCGACGAGATCGAGGCCCGGATGAAGCAGCACCTCAAGTCGCTCCTGGACTGCAAGCACCTTGACGTCCGGCCCGTGTC
>MIBH01000042.1:54352-59719 GCA_001829455.1 Spirochaetes bacterium RBG_13_51_14 | reverse complement strand
TGGCGAACGACGCGGTGTTCAGCCGGTACATCCTTCCGGGGGATATCGTTATGGTGAATTCCACTGCAGGCGGCGGCCATATCAGCCATCACCGCAACGGGTCGGTGGGGAAATACTCGGCGAACATCATAAATTTTCCGCTCACCCCGGACGGCTATCACATCGACGTCAAGGAAACGATTAACATACTGCAGAAAGTTCCGGTCAAGGTCATGATCATGGGCAAGAGCCTCTACCTCTTCCCGGACCCGGTGAATGAGCTGGAGTCCATCTGCCACGACAACGGCATCACCCTCATCTACGACGCCGCCCACGTGCTGGGCCTCATCGCCGGAAAGCGGTTTCACAACCCCCTGCGGGAAGGCGCGCACGTGGTGGTCGCCAGCACGCACAAGACATTTTTCGGGTCCCAGCGCGGCATCATCTACAGCAACATGAAAGATGCGGACTGGCAGAGGATCGACAAGGGCGCGTTCCCCGGGAGCTCGAGTAACCACCACCTGGACACGCTGGTTTCACTGGCGGTCACGACATTCGAGTTCATGGTCTTCGGGGAGTCCTACGCAGACCAGGTAATCCGGAACGCACTGGCGCTGGCGAAAGCCCTGGAGAAGCGCTCGTTTTCCGTTGAGGCCAAGGAGTTCGGGTACACCGAAAGCCACCAGGTGGCCGTCAACGTGAAGGCGATGGGCGGCGGCGATGAGGTCGCCCGCGTGTTGAAGGACAACAACATCATCCTTAACATGAACCTTCTCCCGTTTGACCCGCTTGGCAAGGTCAGCAATCCCAGCGGTATCCGCATCGGCGTGCAGGAGATGACCCGCTTCGGTATGATGGAAAAGGAAATGGAGACCATCGCCGAGCTCATGAAGCGCTGTCTGATAGACGGCAAGTTCATGGGCGATGATGTCAGGGATTTCCGGAAAAATTACCAGGTGGTCTGGTATTCTTTTGACGAGGATTTTCTGGCGCTGGAAAAAAGCAGCCAGCTGCGGGTGGCTCACGCTGAAGCATAGGACGCGGTTGTCTCCGGTGTCTGCAGTATCACTGTCCGTCTCGTCCGGCTGGCGGGGTTGGGGTACAGAGCTCCAACTATGAGCTGTCGTGTCCCACGCCGGCAAAGTCGGTGTTCGATTCATTCAGCTGTCAGCCCATGAGCGCCGGCCTGGATGATTCCCAGGCCGGAACAAACTGTGATAACAGGCCCTCCCGTTTCTGGTGATTGCATCCGCAGTGCATCAATGCGCATAAAATGATAATCACTATTATGTTTTCATATTCAACACCGCTGTTTTGCGCCATACCGTTACTAGGACTCGATGTGCCGCCGCTGCTACAGGCGGCTGCACGCCGGGTTAATGCCGTTACAATATCTGCGCTCTTCAGTCAAGGGTTTCTTTCGGTTTATTGATACTCATTACCGCATAGGGATCCACGATCTTGTTCCATATGATAAGCTTGTCAAGGCTTGATTCGGCAGTATCGCGGCATTCGCCTGTTTTGGTATTCCACGCCTCGAGATAGAGATACTGTCAAAAATCATTGATTTCTCTGCGGCTAAGGTCAGATTTAATGTAAGCGCAATACACCGTTATAATAGAACCTCGTCGCCGTCGTCAAATGATACCCGGTATCGGTCGTTCCCCGTATCAATGTATTCTTTTCCGTTCACTGTGGAATGATGAAGATATTTTTCAAGAAATTTTTTTAAACTCGGAATGGTATCGCAATCGGATTGAATCGACGGGCCGGCAGAAGCGCACTGTTTTCCCGGAGCGTTGTGCTTAATGATTTCATTGATCATACAGGAGGGTCTGAATTTGCAGTAACCCTTGGTGTCCTGGCAGGATAGACAATCTTAACAGAGATATATTGTATATTATGAACAGAAATAGGTTCCTATCTTGTTATTATGCCGGATGCAGCCTTGTTCCATAATTCAACGGGAAGTGATTTGAAATTGAATATACAATATTTTGTAAAATACTTAAATATTATCTGATCATCAACATGGATAATCCATTGCATCTGTCGCGGAGCGACACATAACGCGAGATTCTTGTTAGAATCGTGTCATGGGTTAATTTCTTGTTTTTTTAGCGAATATTTAATTTCCACCGTTCCGATTATAATTTCTCTGTTGACAAAGTTGATTTTTAATGTAAAATGTTTTATTATAAATACAAAGGTGTTGTTCAGTGCTCTAACAACCATTGAGCCAATGCGGCGCAAGGTAGAGGAGTCAATTCAAAAAAGGAAAGGAGGGAGAATATGCCGAATCCTAAATCAGCCAAAAAAACCACGCCGAAAGCCGAGGTATTGCAGAAAAAAGGCAACATCGCCAGAGTTGATAACGGCAGGACGTATGATGCTGTGCGACTCCGGGCGTATTACAATTTCCTTGAGCGGCAGAAGAGAAACGTCCCCGGCAACGAAATGTCAGATTGGTTAGAAGCCGAGAAAACGGTGCAGCCGAACAGATCCACGGGGTAGCCGAATCCCGACAGCGGGCTTAATACCGCCCAGGAATCCGCGCATGAATTTTTGCGTTATGCTTTCAGGGTCGTCGAAGATCTTGTTTTAAAGTCTGCAGCGCTCCAGGGTATACAGGATCATCTTCTCAAACTTGTTCTCCGGGAGAAGCACCCGGGGGATGGTGCGTGTTGAGTTCTTTGATGTTCCCCTCCCGGAGATATTTCCTCGTTTCCGACACGATACGGCATGATCGATCTCTTGCCGAAAAGGTACTCCACCGAGCGTTCGCCGTAGTACGACCACCCAAGAATAGTGGAGTAGACGAACGTGAGAAGACCCACGGTCAGAATAGTGGGGCCCACCACGGGTATCTCTGCAAAAGCGCGCTTGGTCATGACCGCGCCGTTGATGGCGCCGAAGTCGCCGGGGTACCGCATGATGGTGCTGACGAGCACGAGGCCCGTCATGGCGCACACCACCACCGTGTCCCAGAAAGTGCCGGTGGCGGATACCAGTGCCTGTTTCACCGGGTTCTTGGTTTTCGCTGCTGCGGCGACGATGGGCGCCGAGCCGAGGTCCGCCTCGTTGGAGAAGAGGCCCCGGGCGATGCCGTAGCGGGCCGCCATAATCACCGAGGCGCCGATGAACCCGCCGCCGGCGGCCTGGGGGGTGAAGGCCGATTTCCCGATAAGGACCAGCGCGGGCAGCAGCACCTCGTTGTTTATGCCGAGTATGATGAGGCACCCGATGATGTAGAAGACCGCCATGAGAGGGACGAGGAGCGTGCAGACCCGCGCGATGGATTGCACGCCGCCCAGGATGACGATGGCGGTGATGATCGTGGTGAAGATACCCGTGGCCCAGAGGGGCGCGCCGAATGTCTCCTTCGCCAGGGTTGATATCGAGTTGGCCTGCACCATGTTGCCGATTCCGAAGGCGGCAACGCCGGTGAGCCAGCACCAGAGAACGGCCCCCGGGGGCCGCCCAGAGCCACGGCCGTGGCAACGCCCACGATATTGCCGGTGCCGATGGTGGCCGCCAGGGCAGTGGCCAGCGCGACGAAGTGGCTCACGTCTCCCTCGCCGGAGGTGTCCTTGCTGAATGAAAGCCTGATGGCAAGCCCGATGAAACGCTGGATGAATTTGATACGGAATGTGAGAAACAAGTGTGTTCCGAATAGGATGATCAGCATCGGCGGTCCCCACAGATAACCGTTTATCCATTTAATAATTTCGTGAAGGTAGTTCATGAGTGCCTTGCGTGCATGGTTAATGATATCGTGTTGAACCAGTCGTTTGTGGAATATTACGTAAGGACTTGTCAAATCATTTTTACTGATCCAGGGGCAGAGCAACTAGCCTAGCAGGGGTCAGGGCAACTGGCGTGGGGTCAGAGTAAACATTTTCCCCAACAAACAATTTCATGTATCCATCATTACCGGAAATGTATATCAGGTCAAATCAGATATTGACGGCATTCCCGGTGGCCTTAAGCCAGCACACATCATAAGGTTTCATGATGAAAGATATAACGCCTGAATCAGTCTGTACTTGTTTTTTGGCGAGAATATCATACCAGACACTGGTGGTAAGTCCCAGTCCTTTAATGTCGCATTTGAATGACTGATCTCGATCGGTCACGTTAATTAATGTTAGAATGTGGTCGTTGCGGTCCACCGAAGTCCTCAGCACAGTAAAAAACTGATCGCCGGAATTGATGACCATCTGCGGCGCGTTGGGGTGAAAGGCCTTTTCGGCGATGCGCTTCATTATCATCCTTCCGAGCTGGTATGCTATCTTGTGAGTTGTTGAATCCGGGTTCTCATATGCGATGACAAGATCATGCTTATTGATATTTTTTCTATTAATATTTCTCTTATCGCTCCCCGCCCTGACCGCCTCTATATCGTTTTGGGAGCCCAGGAGGCCGTGCAGGTATATCCCCGGCACTCCCATGAGCACCAATGGTACTGTGCGGGCCGCAAGGTATCGCTTGATTTTTAAATCGACGTTTTCCCCGTCGTCTTCCCGATTGAGAGCGCTGTAGAAAGTAATATTAAACTCATAGGGACTCAACGTGCCGTCGCTTTCTTTTATGTATGATATAAATCCGCCGTGGTCCTCAACGCCCCGCGCCATATTTTCAATTTCTTCCCGGCTGAGTATGCCCCGCGCGCCCAGAGCGCCGATCCCGTCATGGCTGTCAAGGAAGTTGAAGTAGGTGGCCGTGTCCGATACAGGGGAAAGTCCTGACGCCCATTCCGTCATCCTGGCCGAGATGCCGGTTTTGAATGTGTGAAGCACCAGAGTCGGCATGGCAAAATTGTAGACCAGCTGGGCCTCGTCGTGTCCGTTGCCGAAATAGCTGATATTTTCCGCATGGGGGACATTGGTCTCGGTTATCAGGGCAACATGGGGCGCCACAACGTTCAGGATATCCCTGAAGAGCTTGATGATCATATGTGTTTGCTGCAGATGGACGCCGCTGGTGCCGCGTTCGTACCAGAGGTATGTCACGGCGTCCAGGCGGATGATGTCAGCTCCCCGCCGGACGTACAGGAGGAGAATCTCGATCATTTTTATGAGAACATGCGGGTTGTGATAGTTGAGGTCCACCTGATCGGGGCTGAAGGTTGTCCACACGAATTTCTTGCCGTTCAGGGTGCTGTACGGCGTGAGGACCTCAGTGGCTCGCGGGCGGAAAAGAATGCGGAGATGATCCTGCGACAGTTTTCTTTTAGTGGAAAAGTCGATAAAAAAATCGCGGTATTCAGGGTTATCGTTCAGGTATTCCTGGAACCACTCGCTTTTGGATGAAATATGGTTGAAGACACCGTCGAACATCAGCTTGAAGTCGTCCTTGATGTTGAGGATGTTGTCCCAGGTGCCGAGC
>MIBH01000042.1:51449-54310 GCA_001829455.1 Spirochaetes bacterium RBG_13_51_14 | reverse complement strand
TCTGAGGAGTACGGGAAAAAAGGGAGGATATGGATGGTGTTGAACACGCTGTTCAAATAAAGTTTGCTCAAATCGGCGAGGGTCTCAAGGGGACGCTCCGTTTCATCTTGGATCAGATCGCCGTAGGTAATAAGGACCACATCCTTTTCGGTAAAGCGCTCGGATGGAACGAATCCCTTTTCCCATTGAATCATTTCCGGCGTCTTGTGGGCGTAGTAAACGCTTATAATCCTGATTATTTCCTTGAAGCAATACTCGGCCCTCCGCGTGCCGTAGAGAAATACCAGCTTTGCTATGATTCTCGGCCAATACTCTTCCGGCAGCTTAAAAACCGACCTGTCGTAATCAGGCAGGAGATAATGGAACCGGGAGGGCTTCAGATTCTTATCAAATTCCATTTTTTATAATTTTTTCGTTCAGCAGCCTTTGCGAAATTCCTCGATCGTCTTTCCCCGGATGCATTCTGCCAGCTCCCACACATAGTTGTACAGGTGTAGTCCCTTGGAAGTGGCGATGATCTCGCCGTCATCGACACCCACTTCCGACGCTATGTACTCCTTCATTATCTGCATGGCAGCCAGGTTGGCGGGAAACCCGCCCCAGAGGTCCCACGAACGGAAATAGATGATGAAGTTGATCCTGCCGTCCTGAATCCGCGTGTCGATGGAGCGGAGGCAGGGCGGATCGACCAGGAGCATGTCGGCCGGATGGGCCACCTGGAGTACCATCTGGTTGTTGCGGTGTCCCCGGTTGCGGTACATCCAGATGCAGAGTTCCATCTGGTTGATGAAGAACCGCCCGTTTTCCTCAACAATGATTTTCCGGTCCTCCCAGATCTCGCGGTCCTGAATGAGGATGTGATTGAAATCACTATTATAATATGATGAAGGATCACCCAGGGGAATTGGGTACTTGCAGATTCTCTGACCGTAGGTGTAGGATTCGCCGGGCTTCGCCTCCCCGGTCATGAGGTAGGGAAGGTAATCGGCCAGATAATCGTCAGCAACAGGATTGGGCAGATTGTACTGTGACGGGATCTGCGGCAGGAGAGGTCGTTCGCCCGGTTTTTTGATATGTATGGTAATATAATCAAACTCCAGGCGCTTCTCCCCGGCATATGATCCTCGATCGATGATGAAATCCCTGCCGGTTTCCAGGCACCGGTACACGGCCTGGAACCACGCGTCCGGCAGGGTTGTGGATTCGATATGAACAGGTTTCAGGCCAGAATGTTTTGTTGCTTTCATGTCATTTCACAATCATCAGAGCATGGAGTATATCGTATACTGGGAGGCATTATCTGGTGGGATTTTATTATATGTCAAGAAATATGCAGAAAGCCGTAAGTTCACAGTGAACAAACAGAGCATATAATTATCTGTTGAGATTATCTGAAAGTTGTTGACAATAACGGAATCATGGCGAACTCTACCGGGAATACACCCCGTTGGTAGTCCCGTTATTGATACTGTGAATCAGGCTGAAATATTCATCGGAACATCGGGCTGGCACTATGACGACTGGAGGGACGTTTTTTATCCTCCGAAACTGGCCCGTGCCAGATGGCTTGAATACTACAGCGATCATTTCAATACTGTCGAGATAAACGCCACATTCTACCGAACGTTTGCGGACAATGTTTTTGAGAAGCGGGCCGCCAGGGTTCCATCCGGTTTCCGCTTCGTGTTTAAGGCGCCGCGCGTCATCACACACCGAAAATATCTGTCAACTGTGGAAAAGGAGATTCGGGAATTTGACCGCAAGGTCGCTCTGACGGGAACCGGTTCGGACTCATTCTTCTCCAGCTTACACCGCGTACTCCGATTGATCTATCTCTCCTGGAGGAAGCGTTTTCGTCCTTCGAAGACCCGGCGCGGATCGCTGTTGAGTTCCGTGACGGAAGGTGGTTCACGGATGATACTTTCTCACTGCTCCGCACGCGGGGAGTAGCGATCTGCGCCGGGTCTTCGCCAGAGATGCGGTTGAATGATTGGGTCACGGCTGAGAGGGCGTATGTGAGGCTTCAAGGAAGAGGCCGATGCTACGACTATCTGTATACCGATGCCGAACTTATTGAGATAGCCGGGCATATTAAATCGATGTTATCGCGAGGTGCAAAAACTATATATATTTATTTTAACAATGATCATCATGGCTATGCGGTGAAAAATGCCGCTGACCTCAATAAAATTCTTGCCGAAAGATAGGGGTCAGAGCAAGGGTTATGGGGTCAGAGCAAGAGCAACAGGTAGGACAGAAAATAGGGGTCAGAGTAACAATAAACAGAAGTAATTCTTAAAGTAACAGGACAGGAGTGAACAAACTCGTTACAATGTCATGTTTTGATACAAGAACAGAAAGAAAGATAGGGGAATACCTTGAAGAAGGTCTCTCTCGATACCTGGGTATTCTCAGTGACATGGTTGGGATCAATTCATTCACAGGGAACCGGGAAGGCGTGAACCATCTAGCCGACTACACAGCCGGTGTGTTCAATGATATAGGGTTCGCGGCTGAGAGGATCCAATCAGTCGATCCGTTATACGGGAAACACCTGGTGCTCAACCGCGGCGGGAATGGGAACGGGATCATCGGTTGTATATCACATCTTGACACGGTTTTCCCTCCTGAGGAGGAGATGCGGAACCATTTTTCCTGGCGCGTCGAGGGAGATCGCGCATATGGACCCGGCACCATCGACATCAAGGGCGGCACCGTGGTCATGCTCATGACTCTGGAGGCGTTGATGCATGCCGCGCCGAAAATTTTTGATAGCGCGTCGTGGATACTGTTCATGGACGCGTCTGAGGAAATGGAATCCGATGACTTCGGCTCCTTGTGCCGTGAGCGACTTACTGAAA
>MIBH01000042.1:23782-51443 GCA_001829455.1 Spirochaetes bacterium RBG_13_51_14 | reverse complement strand
TCGCCTGTCTGGTCTTTGAGGCCGGCCTGGTACGCGGTGATGAATATTCTGTGGTGACGTCGCGGAAAGGGAGGGCGGAGTTCCGCCTGGCTGTCGAGGGAAAGGGCGCGCATTCCGGAGTATCCCACCGGAAGGGAGCAAGCGCCATCAGGCAACTTGCGGAGGTGATTGCCAGGATCGAGGCTTTTACCGATTATGAAAATGAACTCACGGTGAACGTAGGCAGGGTCTCGGGAGGCTCCCAGATCAACCGCGTGCCGCATTATGCGGAGGCTCACGCAGAGATGCGAGCTTTCGCACCTGATGTGTTCGAAAAAGCCCTGCGGGACATCCTAACTCTTGATGGTTTTTCCAGCGTTGCAAGCGCTGACGGAGGGTTTGCCTGCAGAACCGGGGTTGAGCTGTTACGCCAGGTGCCGGCTTGGCCGGAGAACCCTGGCTCGGCCGGACTGGTACGATACTGGCAGGAAGCCGGGGAGCTTCTGAATATAAGGGTCATTCGGGAAAAACGTGGCGGGCTTTCCGACGGCAATTTCACCTGGGACAGCGTTCCCACCATCGACGGTCTCGGGCCCTCGGGCGGGAACCCTCACTGCTCCGAGCACACGCCGGACGGCAGCAAAGAGCAGGAGTATGCGATTATTTCGTCTTTTGTCCCGAAAGCGGTGCTTAATGCCATGGCGGTCATAAGAATGATTGAGAGGGGGTAATCCCATTACCCTCGACCGATAACTATCGGTATCGTATGGCGGCCACTATTTGTTTACTTCATTAATTTCGTTCCGGTAGGGGAGGGCACCTGATCTCCCTGTCGCACTATCAATTTTTTCCTACGCTTGACGTACGATACAGGGCTCTAAAGCAACTGACATCCTCGACATCGTTTGGTCGCATAGGAATATGACTCGGGTTGGGGAATGCTCCGGTGCTGCTTGAACGGTCAAGCGGTACTATGTCCACGATTGACGCTGATCACGCGATAACAGCTGCAGCGAGGATAAAAATCATTTGACAACAACCACGCTTGATTTGAAGTAATCCTACACTAGCGATGAATATATCGTGAGGAAGCGCACCATGAAACAGTACGCCAGCGGACGGATTAACGAACGCATCAGCGTTGCAGCCAGCCTTTCCTATCCAGGTTATGTAATCAGTGGCGACAGGGAGAACCTTATGATCGAGGGAGGTTTGAATCTCCTGGGACCGCGGTATCTCCATTCTATCGAAGAGATCCTGGGGGATCGCAATCAGCTCAATTACCTCTTCATCACCCATTCGCACTACGATCACCTGGGGGCGGCCGGCTACCTGAAGCGTCATATCCCTGGTTTGAAGGTAGGAGCTCATGAGCGGGTGGCCGGGTTGCTGCAGAAGGAATCGGTTCTCGCGATGATGAATAGATTGAGCGAGATCCAGCGTCCGCTTTTTAAGGATATTGTCGGCGACGAGGACCTCAGCATCCGGCCCATGACATTCGATTATAACCTCAGGGAAGGATTTGAGATCGATATCGGCAGTCTCACCTGCCGGGTGTACGAGGTGCCCGGCCACACAAGGGATTCGCTGGCCTTCTTCATACCTGAAATGGGAGCGCTCTTCCCCGGCGAGGCTGCGGGCGTGCCGCTGGGGAAAGACGGGAACGAGCCCCAGGTGGAGTTCCTGTCATCATACAACGATTATCTCGCCTCGCTTGAGAAGATGATATCCCTCGATCCGAGGCTGATATGCATTGGCCATGGCTGGGTCTTCACCGATGAGGACGCGAAGGAATTTTTACGAAAGTCCCGCGATGCCACATTCAGGTACCGTAAGCTTATCGAGGATTACATCGGTGCAGCGGAGGGGGATCTGGACAGGGCAATCGAGAAGATGGCGCGGAAAGAATACGACGAGAAAGGAACCATATACCAGGAACGGAATGCATATATTACCAACCTGACGGCTCAGGTAAAGCACATAGCGAGCCTGATGAATTGATCTCAGTGTACGCCGGGCGCTTATTTCCTGTCTCGTACGCGGGTGAATCGGCACACAATGGACTTGTCAGGAACGGTGAGGGTAACGACCAATTTGTTTTTATTTTCAATGAGCGCGTAGGTGTAGCCGTATAGCTCTTTCCCCTTCGCTTTGCGGAAATCGATCATGTCTCCCTCGACCTTCCCGACCAGCTCCACAACCGTTTTTTCACCGGTTATGAGCTCCCATACTATCCTGTATTTATTAAACCGTATTTTAGTAATTTCAATGGATTTTCCGCACCACGGATCGTTGAGAGAGGGGTTTTTCCGGTATTTCCCGTTGAAGTCAAGGGTGATGGCGACTCCTGCCGCGGTGCATAACGCTGCGATAATAACCGGGAGTAATCCTCGTGCCTTCATGTCAGATCAATTGTCCTTTTTTAAATTTTGTTATGCAGCTCCCGATTACAATTGTCAGGAGGGAGTGTGCATCAGCCTGCCAATGTCAAGGGCCGTCGCGTATATAATCAAGCCGATGATAACCAGCCATCCGGCCACCATGATCGGCGCATATATTTTTTGAAACCGCAGATTAATTTTTTCAAGGAAGAACAGGAATATTTTCCCTCCGTCCAGTACCGGCACCGGCAGCAGATTGAAGACCGCGAGGTTGACGCTCAGTATGAAAGCCAGCCGCACTGCATGAAGGGCACCGCCTTTGACGAATCCCCCGCCCTGGTGAAGAATGCCTACAATGCCGGATACGCTTCCGGGCTGCGTGAAAAGGTTTGTAATGGAGATGATAATCGTATGCATCATGGAAGCGGTCTGCCGGAAGGGCTCTATGAATGCGCCGGTGATGGAAAAGCCCCCGGTGAGGACATTGTATATGCTGATAAGCATCAGGGCGATTACCAGGTTCGCAACCGGTCCGCCGAGGAATAACATGATTCTGTAATGTACGGGAATGCGAAAAAAGTCATCTTCGCACGTAACCGCGGGGAGAACAAATCCTCCCAGGGGGATCAGCGACAGGCGGAATTCAGTACCGCCAAACCTTTTTTTCCAGATCGCAGGTCCGAACCCTATAGAAAATAGTTCAACAGGGACACCAACCGCGCGCGCCGCGAGAAAATGGCCAAGTTCATGGCCCATGATCAGGAGGCCTATGATAACACCGACAACTAAATAACTCACTTCTCCACCCCGAAAATTAGACATTGAATGAATAAGTAAAATGAAAGCGGATTTTGTTACAGGTAATAATCCCGTGCCGTGCTATCATACGACTTTAAGGCAAGGGATTATGATTAATCACCATGGTCCTTGCCGGAGGTGTCCGGTGATTTCACAAATGCTTTGGCTTTTGTCGTTATTTTTTCCACCGTCCATTCTTTCGGGTCGTCAATTCTCGACGCTTTTGGGCCCAGATCATAGGACTTGGCTTTGAGCAACGCTTCGACTGCCAGCGGCGCCGTATCCTTGGCATTGAGCACATTCACGATCATGTTGTAAACAAAGTCTTCAACGGCCTTGACCATCCGCTCCCGCACGTCGGCTGGTAGGCCGGTGAGTTTGTTTTCAAAGGGGAGGTTCAGCTTCTTGAAATCGCCCGCTTTGAGGGACTTTTCTGACGCATACTTTGCCATCTCTTCCCACACATCCTCGGTCATGCCCGCTCCCTTTATTTTTTTGAAATTTTTATTCTCATCCATAATGGCGTTGCCATAATCGTTCACCTCGAGACCCCAGGAGATCATCTGCAGGGCTGTTGCTACATTGGCCTTGGTAGTATTGGTCTTCTGCGCGATCTGGCGGAGCCGATCGGAGCTGTTGCCGGAAGTGCCGTGTTGGGCGCCGGAGACCTTGTATTTCTCGATGGCCTTATGTATCCGCGCGGTCAGGTCAACCTGGATGCCGGATTCGCTCTCTTCTATGCCGTGAGTGGTGCCGTTGTTCAGGGCGATCCAGTCCGGGAAGATGTCATGTGCGTTGAGGCCCTGGATCAGGAAGATCGCCTCTTCCGGGGTTGAAAGCCCCTCCTTGCCTTTGATCTCGCCTACTTCGGTTTCGAGACCGGCCCATGTCGGCACGAATGGATTGAGCTCTATGCTGGCCAGGAGATTCTTGTCGTCTGGCAGGTGCGACGCGTCGATTGCTATTGACGTAATACCGGCATCGAACATGCTGGGGATCTCAATCTTGGCTGCGGCGATGTCCTTATCGTTCTGAATAGCGTAGTGATCCGCGTGGATTGTCACTGGCACGGTGATGCCCAATTCATTGCACACGGCATCGGCGTAGGTTGCAAGGTTCCAGTAGTTGACGGCGCAGTAGGCCTTGGCCCCGCCTTCCGACTTTGCTATTTCAAGGATGATAACCGCGTTGGCGCGCTGTGCCGCACGGAGAGCGCCGCGGATGACGAAGCTGTTGCGCCCGTTGGCCGCAATGGCGATTGCGTGACCCTTCGCGATCATACCCCGGTCGATGGCCTTTCCGCTTACGATCAGGGCCCTAGAATTGGGAAAGAGCTTGGTTATATTGGGCGGACGTCCCACCTCGAGTGCCTTTTTAAAGTCTTTATCATACTGTGACATGGCCAAACCTCCTCATACTGGTGTGGTAACTGGAACTATGAAAAATGCCAGAACAGACTGGTGTAGTTATGACACTATGCGTCCGGTTTTGTTATATTTCAAGTTAATTTTTAACGGCATGAATAGCAATTTTTTGGCTATTTGTTATATCACCGATATATATAAATACTGGATTGTGAATATCAGTAGCACAAATACTGGTTTAATCGTTTCTTAATGGCCTGCTGTTGTTATAGGATCCATTTAATTAATTGAGGATCACATGTGACGTGTTGGAGGATGTCCTAAGGGGCGTAAACCGTGATATTCATCTAGCCATAACCGCAAGTTCATCATGCATTTTCACCGATTGTAACAATCAACACTTCACCCACCCTTATTTGATTAATACGCTGCATGCCGTCCGGATTTATAATGAGAGGACTCGCCGTGTAATAAATTTTCTTGTGGACAAAAAATATAAATCTCTAAATTTCGTATCTGACGCACGTATATGTTATTTTCATAATATTAATTTCATGTTTCACATCTACATAAAAAACAGTTACTTTTCATGTTCGGAGACATTCTATGGATTATGACGAGATTGAAAGACTTACTGATACGGTAAAGGCTGAAAATGATTTCGTGGGGAAGATAAAATCGGAAGTCGGCCGGGTGGTCGTTGGACAGGAGGCCCTCATTGACCGGATACTGATTTCCTACCTATCGGAAGGGCATGTTCTCCTGGAAGGCCTGCCGGGCCTGGCCAAGACTCTCACCATCCGGGCCTTCGCGCGCGCGATAGATACATCCTTCCAGCGCGTGCAGTTTACACCGGATCTATTGCCGGCCGACCTTATCGGAACCCGCATCTACAACCCCAGAGAGCTGGATTTCTTCACCAAGAAGGGGCCCATTTTCACGAATCTGCTCCTGGCGGACGAGATCAACCGCGCGCCGGCAAAGGTACAATCGGCTTTGCTGCAGTGCATGGAGGAGAAGCAGGTCACTATCGGCGAGGAGACCCACTCCCTGGAAAAGCCGTTCATGGTGCTGGCTACGGAGAATCCCATCGAACAGGAGGGCACCTATCCCCTGCCGGAGGCGCAGCTTGACCGCTTTTTCATGAAGGTTTTGGTGGACTATCCCTCTCGCCAGGAAGAGAAGGAGATACTGAACCGATTCAGTGAAATTAATGTTAACAATGTAAATAAAGTAATGCCGCCTGATAGAATCGCCAAAAAGGCTGATATCGTCCAGAAGATTTATATTGATGAAAAGCTCATCGATTACATCGTCACCATCGTGGGCGAAACGCGAAATCCGACGCGGAAGGAGCTGAAGAAATATATCGAATTCGGCGCGAGCCCCCGGGCTTCCATCGCGCTCATGAAGGCCTCGCGCTGCATCGCCTTTATCCGGGGCAGGGGATTCGTTACACCGGATGATATTAAGGAGATCGGAGCCGACGTTCTGCGCCACCGGATTATTCTTTCATACGAGGCGGAGGCTGATGGAAAAATGGCCGATGACGTTGTCAAAATGCTCTTTGATTCCATAGAGGTCCCGTAGGTGGATACCAAGGAACTTTCCCTTTTAAAAAGAATACGCTTCCAACCCGGCAAGAAGCTGAACACTCTGTTCATGGGCGAGTACCACTCGGCCTTCAAGGGCCATGGTCTTGCCTTCGACGCGGTGCGGGAATACCAGTACGGTGACGATGTACGAAGTATTGACTGGAACGTATCGGCGCGGATGCGGACTCTCTTCGTGAAGCAGTATATCGAGGAGAGGGAATTGTCCGTTGTCCTCATGATCGATATGTCCGGATCCACCGAGTTCGGCGGCGAAAGACGGAAGTTAGATATCATTCTTGAAGTAGCGACGCTTTTTTTGAACCTGGCGCAGATTCACAACGATCGAGTGAGCGTCTGCATTTTCAGCGATCGGGTGGAAAAATATATCAGACCCAAGAAGGGAAGAAAATTCATCTTAAAGGTTTTTGATGAGATACTGAAATGCAAACCTGTTAGCAGGAAGACCAGTATATCCCGGGGGATCGACTTTATCCAGCGGGTGTTGAAAAAGCGGAGCATTATCTTCATCATATCGGACTTCCTCGATTCAGATGACAGCTATCTCTTAAAGATGAAGCTCCTGGCCCGTAAGCACGACATTATACCGGTTCAGGTGTCCGACCCCCTGGAGCGGGATCAGCGCTTTTTCGGCCTTACCGAATTCGTCGATCTTGAAACCGGTAGGGTGTTCCTATCTGACGCGATTCCTGAAAAGGGGAATTTCCCTGTGCTATCCGAGTTCAATTCCATAGCCCTGAGCACTGCTGAACCGATAGAGACGCCTATCTTGAAGTATTTCGAGAAACGAAATAGAACGCATATTACTAGGGTTTAATATTCATTTTTTCGGGGTTGTCTGAAAAGTCCGAATATTCATCAATTATCCCTTCCCCTTGATGGGGGCCGCTCTCGGCCATCCGTGGCCTCCGCGGCATTGGGACATCCTGTCCGGCAGATGTTAGGTGGGGGTGAATAACTGCTGATTGCATCAGGCGTTAGAATCACCCTCCCCTGTCCCCTCCCATCGAGGGAGGGGATGCTGTATCCTAACTGAATTATTAGACATCCTCCTTAAAATCATTGATTATTGAGTTTTGCAAAAATTCTAATGGCCAGATTCCACATATCATAAAGCATAAACGTAATACTATGAATCACAGAATCAGAAAGGACATCTGTATTATTGTGCTTAACATATTTTCGGCACTGTTCTCCATAATGTCATACGCCAATGACGGAATGGAAGCGCCGAGGATCAAGGCCATGATAAAACCCGTAAAGGCCACAGTGGGCTCCCTCCTTGAATACCGGATCAATATCGCGGGCAAGGGATTGTCTGCGTTAAACGTTGTGCCGTCGGAGAATCGCGAATACTATCCGGAAATTAATAATACAAACGATGCAATAAAGGCCGGGAACAACGATGAGCATGAGAGTGATCCCTTCCGGTTCGTGCCGCTGTATATGATCCATTCAATAAAGAAAAACGACCGGTCAGATGGATCGATCACCGATATCGCCATCACAATGCAGATATCATATTACCGCCCCGGCACCTGGGCTCTGCCCGAGATCGAAATAAAAGGTTCTGACGGCATAAGGATCGGGTACAAGGTCCCCAGCGTAGAGATCAGTGCTGTGAACGTGGAGGGCCAGTTGCAGGAAATCGAGCCGCCCCTGGATCTGAAGGGAAACTACTGGCGCCTGGTCTTCCTCCTGCTGGGAGTCGTTGCCGTTGCAGTGGCAGCCTTCTTCGCATGGCGTTATATCAGCACGCATCGGGAAGGCCGCGGGGTTACAATACCGCCCATTGAAATTTTCTTAAAGGAGATAGAACAATTCAACGGCAGCCGGCTGATTGATGAAGGACGAATCGAGGAATTCGTCTTCGGTATTTCCATGATTTTTCGCAAGTACCTTTCGCTGCAGTTCCACTTCGATGCCGTGGAGATGACGACGTATGAGATAGAAAGGAAAATAGCGAAGATATTTCCGAAATATGCACGTGAACGATATGGCGGTGAGATCATGGAGAACCTCAACCTTTGGGATCTGTCCAAATTCGCCGAGTTTGCGCCGTCACGGGAGATTCTGCACGCGAATCTAAATAGAACAGTAGATCTTGGGAAAAATATTTCCGGGGACCTGAACAATGGCCTACCTCGAGTTTAAAGATCCTATGTTTCTGATGCTCATCGTCCCGTGGGCGCTGATGCTTTTCTGGTATTTGTACCGGCAGCTCTATAACCGCGAGGCTGCTGTGGCAATCTCATCGGATAGCGTTGTCCGAGCCAGGAAATCGATCCGCGCGCAGACCTACCGGTTTCTTCCGGCGCTGCGCTTTGCGGCGATGTTACTTCTCATTATCGCGCTCTCGCGGCCGGGGAAGGGAATCGATTATTCCAGCATCAAGAATCTCGGCATCGATATCATGATAGCCATGGATGTTTCCGGGTCCATGAGAGCGGAGGATTTCCAGCCTGATAACCGCCTGGCCGTATCCAAACGGGTGATCCGGGACTTCGCGAGCCGGAGAAAGAGTGACCGCATCGGCATGGTGGTGTTTGCCGGCGAGGCCTACCTCCAGTGCCCGCTCACCCTGGAGCACCAGATGATCGCAGACATTGTTAACGAAGTTGACTTCGATACGGTCCATGTGGATGGCACCGCTATCGGCGATGCCATTGCCCTGTCAGCGGCGCGCATGATGGACAGCAAGGCTAGAAGCAAAATTATCCTTCTTGTCACGGACGGGATGAACAATCGCGGCAGTATTGACCCGGAAACGGCGGCTCAAGCCGCTTCAGAGATTGGGATAAAGATTTACACCGTTGGAATCGGTAAAAAGGGTGAGGCGGTGCCGTACCCGACCGGTTTTATGGGGATGACCCGGCACGTCGTTATCGACATGGATGAGGATTCACTGAAAAAGGTCGCTGAGTTGACCGGCGGCAGATACTATAACGCCACATCCAGCGGCGTTCTGTGGCAGAACATTAAGGACATCGACCGGCTCGAGAAAAGCCGGGTGGATATAAAGCAGTTTCATGAGTTTTACGACCGGTTCCAGTGGTTCCTGGTCGCGGCCATGACTCTGTTTTTCTTGGAAGTTTTATTGCGATCGTTTTTTTATAGGAAGATTCCATGATGAGCGGAGTATTCATTACATGATGATTCAATCCCTCCCCCTTGATGGGGGAGGGCGGGGTGGGGGTGACTGATGCGTGAGGGAGGATGGCATGTTCCAACTAGGCAACTATAAATATCTGATATACATCGCTACGGCTTCCGCCGTGGTTATGGTCTTCTTCCTGTTTTACCTGATCTGGAGGCGCCGGGCCATTGATCTGATCATCCGGGGCATGGGGCGTGGCTTCCTGATACGGGGATCTGAAACAATCAGTATGGCGAAGCAGGCTTTGATGATGCTGTCGATTATTCTGTTCGCCATTGTCGTGATCAGGCCCCAGTGGGGTGATCAGGCGCGCGAGGTGAACAGCGAGGGGTCCGACGTGCTGATCGCCCTGGATGTGAGTCCCAGCATGCTCGCTCAGGACGTGAAGCCCAGCAGAATGACGCGGGCCAAGGACGCGGTGCGGTGGATCGTCGAGTCCCTTACGGGCGACCGGGTGGGCCTGATCCTTTTTTCCGGTGACTCCTTCCTCCAGTGTCCCCTCACCAATGACTATGGCGCCTTCATGATGTTTCTGGATGCAGCTTCGCCGGATTCGATCTACCTCAAGGGAACCGACATCGGCATGGCACTGAAGGAAGCATACCGCGTATTCAAGAACAAGCGGCTTACCGCACGTATACTCGTTCTGATCACCGACGGCGAGGACCACGAGGGGACAGCGGAGGCGGCGGCGAAGCTGTTCCGTGATATGGACGTCTCCATTTACACCATTGGCGTTGGAAGGACTTCCGGAGAGGTGATTCCGTCATCGGATGAAAATGGCGGCGCGGACTCCTATTACCGCGACTCAGACGGCAAGCTTGTGAGGACCAGAAAGGATGTCTCTTCCCTGAAAAGGATTGCCGGCATTACCTATGGCACGTATATCGACATATCGGACAGCTTTTCCGGGCTCCACTTTATTCTTGACATTATCGCAGACCAGCAGAAGAACCAGTATGGTTCGCGGATCATCAAGGAGCCGCGTGAGCGATACCAGATTTTAGCTTTTTTTCTATTGCTGGTCCTATCAGTCGAATTAATGCTGACAGAAAGAAACAATGAGTATGCGGATAACCAGGTGCAACGCCTGTGGCGCCTGCTGCAGAATAAAATGAAGAGAAAACCGAGAGGCATGAGCGGGTAACTTTTTTTCCCGTGTGGAGTCTAATTTTTTTATCGGTCAAAAACGATACGAGTAAAAAATTATAATAATGAAAATAAAATTCTGCGCTGATGAGCTCAGTGATCCAGTGCCCCCCGGAGGGAACAGGAGGATCAACAATGTGGGCCGAATACGTTCAGCATTAATTCCACTGGCGGCTATCCTTGCCTTTTTTTCCATAGCATGGCTCGATCCCTTCAGGGACGCCGTTTCCAGCGGGAACAAGGAATATGACCAGCAGAAATTCAATAACGCCAAGCGGTACTATCAAAAGGCCGAAGAGTATGCACCGACCGAAGACGACAGGAAAAAGCTCTCCTTCAACATTGCCGACGCGGATTACATGCTCGAGGATTTCGACAGCGCGCAGACCGGGTTCAAGAAGGCGGTTCAATCCGATGACCCGGATGTGCAGAAGAGGGCCTTATTCAACACCGGGAACGCATACCTCAAGCAGGGCAACTACCGTGAGGCGATCAACGCATACATCAATGCGCTGAAAATCGATCCCGATTATGTAAAGGCAAAGAAGAACATTGAATATGTTTTGAAAAAGATGAATGATAACAACAATCAGAAGAATAAGCAGGATAATAAGAACAAGGATAAGCAGGATAATAACGATACAAATAATAAACAGAACAGGAATGCCTCTCAGCAGGGCAATAAAAATCAGGATAAAGACCGGAATGTACAGAAGGGCCGGGACAGCATGCAGGGCCGGAACCAGATGAACCGGGAGCAAGTTCAGAATATTCTCCGCTCACTCCAGAAAAGCCCTGTTCGGAGGCAGAAGGGTTCGAGAGATGAAAGGAGAAAGCTTGAAAAATTCTGGTAAGATTTTTTTATGCGCGATTATTTTATTCGCCGGAGTTCTTCCTTCCCATGCGGCTGATCTTGAAACCGAAATCGAGAAATCGGCGATTGAGGTCGGTGACAGCACCATGCTCCGGGTGAAGATCTCAGGCGATCCCGAAGACGTGAGGCCGGTGAAGTACCCGTCAGTACCGGGGCTGAAGATTGAATATGCGGGCATGCAGCGGAGCTTCCAGTTCGTTAATGGAAAAACCTGGTCGGGAGCGGAACTCCTCTTCACGGTGACCGGCCTCCGGCGGGGGCAGTACCGTATCCCTCCCCTCGCGTTTCAACGCGGAAAGGAAACCATGAGGTCGCGCGAAGTGGGCCTTGCGGTCGCGGCCGGGAGTACGGGAGAAATCGCGGACCTGACCGACTTCAAATCCGCGGTCGCGCTTTCCTCCATCACCGCCCATGTGGGCCAGCCGGTAATCATGCGCTATTATCTCATGTCAGGAGGACTCACGGTGGAGAAGCTGGGATTCAAGGAACCTCCCGGGACCAAAGGGTTCGTGGTAAAAATGATGGATGACCCGGACCACGGATCAATCACCCGCCAGGGCGATCATGAAAAGACCCACGTCGTTTCCTTCGCGCTCATAGCGGCCGCACCCGGCGTCTACCGGGTCGGGGGCGGCACACTCACCGCTCTGATCCAGCGGACCCGGCGCGTGGAACAGGATGATTTCTTCGGCGGTTTCAATATCCCCATGATGTCGCGCATCGAGCAGGATATTCCCTGTGACACCAGGCCCATAACCGTGCTCTCCCTGCCGGCCCACGGCCGGCCGGATAATTTTCAGGGCGATATCGGCAGCTTCAGAATTAGTGCAAACTATTCGGAGGGCGCGATCAAGACCTATGAGGAAAAGAAAATAAAGGTTACGGTTGAGGGTACCGGCAATCTGATTACCATGACAAAGCCTCTCCTCGAGCGGGATGTGCCGGGTCTCAAGGTTATATCTGAAGAAGGAGAAAATTCTGTTTCACTCAGCGGCGGGACACTGCGGGGGAGCAAAACGTTCACCTACACCCTTATCCCCGAGCAGGCGGGTCAGGTGAGTCCGGGCGGGTTTCGATTCTCCTTTTTCAATCCGGACAGCGGCAGATATGAAACCGTCGAGACTAAGAACATCTCGTTTGTGGCAAAGGGAGGCGAGAGCCGGCGGGGACTCGCGCTGGACAATGAGAAACAGGAGCAGATTGATCTGAATCCCCTCTATGTGGTTCTCATCATTCTATCAGTGGCGGGAACCATCGTTTTCGTCGTCCTCTGGGAGCGGAAGCGATACCGTATGGTCGCCGGCGGCTCGGGATCAGGGGAACCCCCGGGTGCCATGCGTGACGTGCCCGATAGACGGGATTACCTTGCCGAAGCGGCCCGGTGCGTTGCATCCGGGGACGGCGATGGATTTCTCAGTGTGGCTGAAAAGTCGCTCGAACAGGTCCGGAACGGCTTTGGCGGTACGATACCGGCCGACATGGAGATCGCTATCGCACGGATAAGAGAGGAAATTTACGGATACAAATTCGGCCGGGGGAAGATTGCTGCCGGGGACATGAAGCGGTTGTATGAGGAGATTGCCGGCCTCCGGTAGGGATCAAATGTCACGCGCTACAGTAGGTCTTCACACGCTTCTCTTCGATTCCTGCCAGAGGATCTCCATCTCGTCAATCGTCATATCCTCAAGGTTTTTTTTCATCTCGACGGCCCGTTTCTCGATGTGCTGAAACCGCACTATGAATTTCTCGATGGCCGTGAGCAGCGCATCCTCCGGATTGATCTTCATGAATCGCAGAAGATTGACGATGCTGAAAAGGATGTCGCCTGCCTCGTCAACGATATTCTTTCTGTCCGTTGATGCGAGCGCATGCTTGAGCTCAACGATCTCCTCATCCAGCTTGCCTGCCGCGTCCTCGATTCGCTCCCAGTCGAACCCAACGCGGGAGACCTTCTGCTGGACCCGATACGCTTTGAGCAGTGCGGGCAGGTTTTTCGGCACGCCGTCGAGGAGCGAAGTACGGTGGGGTTTTTCCCTCTTCTTGATCTGCTCCCACCGTTCGACGACATGGTCGGCGTCGGTCACCGTATCGTCGCCAAAGACGTGTGGGTGCCGGAGGATTATCTTGTCGACAATGCATTGGGCAACGTCGTCGATAGTGAACTGATTCTGCTCCCGGGCGATCTGAGCGTGCAGGTACACCTGGAGGAGCACGTCGCCCAGTTCTTCTTTTATATGTTCGGGATCACCGCTGTCGATCGCGTCCAGGGCTTCATAGGCCTCTTCGATCAGGTAGGGCCGCAGGGTCTGGTGCGTCTGCTTCCGGTCCCAGGGACAGCCTTTTTCATCCCTGAGCATCGAGACGATTTCTTCAAATACGTAGAGCGGGCGTTTTACCTTGAATTCCATGGTTACTTATCAGATAATAGTTTGATTTGTAAAGCAATCTTTTTAACCCACTGATAACGAGTCAGCCTTCGGTAAACTCTTGACATGCAGGCGGGGTTTCATTAACGTTACGGTTACGGTTGTTTTAATACTGCGGAGAATGAAATGCAGCGAGAAATCATCTACGATACCCTGGAAGCAGAAATATAACTTGAGGGCATATAT
Source organism: Spirochaetes bacterium RBG_13_51_14 (assembly GCA_001829455.1). GTDB lineage: Bacteria > Spirochaetota > UBA4802 > UBA4802 > UBA5550 > RBG-16-49-21. Next base: position 37,516 of record MIBH01000042.1, on the reverse strand, counting down.
GAACGCACTTCTAGAAGTGAAAAACATGAGCGTTCGGTTCCCCCTGTCAGGCAGCGACATCTTGGCGGTTCGGGATGTATCGTTCACGCTTCACAAGGGCCGCACCCTGGGCTTTGTGGGGGAATCGGGATGCGGGAAATCGGTCACGGCATATGCCATACTGAGACTTGTGCCGCCGCCCGGAAAGATCGATTCCGGACGCATTCTCTATAAGGGCAGGGACATCATTCCGCTTGAGGACGACGAGATGCGGAAGATCCGGGGCAAGGAAATCGCGATGATCTTCCAGGAGCCGATGACCTCCCTTAATCCGGTTTTTACCGTGGGATACCAGATCATGGAGAGCATCGTTTTGCACATGGGGATGAACAAGCGGGAGGCGCGGGATCACGCCGCGGATTTGCTCGCACGCGTGGGCATACCCGATCCGGCGAAGCGGTTGAACGCCTACCCCCATGAGCTGTCGGGCGGTATGCGCCAGAGGGCGATGATAGCCATGGCGCTGTCGACGTCCCCGTCGATCCTGATTGCAGATGAGCCCACGACCGCGCTCGACGTAACCATACAGGCGCAGATACTGGACCTCCTGATGAAACTTCAGGAGGAGCGCCAGATGTCGCTTCTCCTGATCACGCATGACTTGGGGGTCGTGGCCAATATCGCGGATGAGATCGCCATCATGTACGCCGGCGAAATCGTGGAATACGGCAGAACGGCGGATATATTCAGAAAGCCGGGGCATCCATACACGCGGGGGCTCTTCAGGGCGATTCCGCGGATCGGTGAAAACCGGAAGAAGCTGCGGACCATTCGTGGCATGGTTCCCACCATGACAAGCTCGCCGACCGGTTGCGTTTTTTTCCCACGGTGCGATATCGGTATAGAGAAATGCACAATGGCGCCGGTGGCTCTGGCGTCATACCGGTATAAACGCGCGGTACGCTGCATACGGTATGAAGGGGAATGAACGCAGGGTGCTGAGCGTTATCACCATTACTGCAATTCCGCTAATCGCCCGGCGAAGATCTCCTCATTGATTTTCCTATTATCCTTCAACATCAGATAGATCTCTTCGGCTATCACCGATGCAATCATTTCCTTGGCCGTGGCTTCGTCATGTCCGTTCGCCACGAGTCGATCAAAGGTTTTCTTAGTCGCGGGAGGGTCATTCTCGCTGATCTGGATTTCAACCGATTTGATGATGAGCTTGTATAAATTGAAGTCGTCTTCTATCGCCATCGCATATCACCCCTCTGCGGCCGAGTCGGCCCGCGTAACCTTTTTTGCAGAGTCCTCATTATAATTATAGCGGGAATTATGACAAGAACAATTCATCCGGGGCCGGGTTTAAACGCCCTCTCGGTTATGAATGAGCTTGACGGATCGTTCCGGTCATGCAATGATACCTCTTCACACGTCGTAGTTCCGCTGCAGGTTCTTGTACGACAGCGCCTCCAGGATGTGCCTTTTATCTATTGTTTCCGCTCCATCCAGATCGGCTATGGTGCGTCCGGTTTTTATTATCTTGAAAAAGGAGCGGGCCGTTATATTGGTCCGCCTGACCGCCAGCTCTAGTACGCTCTCCGCGTCTGCGGTGAGGCGGCAGTGTTCTTTTATCTCGTCCTGCGTCATCCGCGAATTGTACCGGGTGGCACTCGCTCTGAAGCGTTTCGCTTGAATATACCGCGCGGCCATGACCCGCTTTTTAATTTCCGCTGAGGTTTCGTACCTGTGATTACCCAGCAGGTCCCGGTACGGGACCCGGGGTGCCAGGACCTCGATGTCGATCCGGTCAAGGATGGGGCCCGCGATTTTCTGGAAGTAGCCCTTGACCTGGTGCGGGGGGCAGGAGCACGGGACCACGCCGTCGAAGAGGTAGCCGCAACGGCAGGGATTGCTCGCCGCTACCAGCATGAAGTCTGCGGGAAACCTGAAGGTTCCGAAGGCCCGCGACACCGTGATCTCGTAGTCCTCCAGGGGCTGGCGGAGCGCTTGGATTACGTTGTTTCGGAACTCGACGAACTCGTCCAGGAAAAGAACTCCGTTATGGGCCAGAGACACCTCGCCCACGGAAGGGATTGCTCCACCGCCTACCAGCGCCGCGTCGGATGAGGTGTGGTGTGGTGACCGGAAAGGAGGCCGGGTGATGAGACCGCCGTCCCCTTTCAGCTCTCCACCCACGGAATGAATCATAGTCGTTTCGATAGCTTCATCTTTTTCGAGCGGCGGGAGGATTGAAGGAATGCGCTTGGCCAGCATGGTCTTTCCCGAACCGGGCGATCCGTACAGAAGGATGTTGTGGTGACCGGCCGCTGCTATCTCAATGGCGCGCTTCGCCGTCTCCTGGCCTCTCACATCGGAAAAATCGAGTCCGATGCGGGTATCGTCGTCTTTCCGATCGTTCGTAAAGGCCGACCCCTCTCCCCGCAATACCGATAGAGTTTCGGCCAGGGTTTTTACCGGAAAAACCTTTATTTCCTGTATCGCCGCCGCCTCGAACCGGTTTTCGTAAGGAACAATGACGGAGCGGTATCCGATCCGGTATATGGCGATCGTCATTGATATGACGCCGCGCACCGGCTTGACCTGACCGTCCAGTGAAAGCTCGCCCACCATCGGAATGCCCGCCGGCGTGACGTCCGCCTGGCCCGTGGCCTGAAGAATGGAAACAGCAACGGGGAGATCAAAATTCGCCCCCTGCTTCTTGAACCCGGCGGGTGCCAGGTTCACCACGAAGTTCTGGGGCGGGAATTCGAATCCTGAATTCTCAATGGCCGAGCGGATCCGTTCCCGGGACTCCCGTATGGTGGAGTCCGGCAGGCCGACGATAGTGATGTTCGGGAGGCCGCGAATGATGTCAACTTCCACTTCGATGAGCCGGGCGTCGATCCCGTGGATGCCGAAGGAGATTGCTTTTGCGAGCATGGATTTCACCTTCATGGACGCATCGCGCTGCGCCTCGCACGTGTATCGTGCGGGCCACGTGAGCGCCCTTTATGAATTCATATACGAATAGGTAAGGGGAATTGTGAAAAAATATTGATCTGAATAAAAAAAATATTTATCGATAGTATTGATCATGACATAATAGACTTGTTGCATAACTACTCATAATTATACATTTTTACCCCCGCCGCCTTCGGCGACGGGGTAAAAATTATTGATTATTGAGTTATGCAACAAGTCTATTATAAATACGTATCTTTCATAACTTAATTATTCATATTATTGAAAGAAAATGAGCGGATAATAGAACTATTGCCATTACAGCCGTTACCCATGCCGGGTCAGAGAACCCGGATCGAGCTATTGAAAATTGATACACAGCCAGCAGCCGTAAAACGCCTGCTCATTGTAAAAATAATTATACACCGGGACTGGTAAATGGTATTGACAAGAAATGACGCTCCGTTATAAGATTCGGCTCGCCATCCCCTGAGAATACTGTGACAGGAATATTGGATTTCGTATTTTTTTGCATAATATGCGCAGGAATACTGCTGATGGAAGGGAGTCACGGTCAGGATGATGGGTACTATGATTACAATAGTCGGAGGAAGAGTATGATTAAAAAAATAATGATGACCTGTGTCGTACTCGGCATTATTGCCATCATCTGTCCCGTTAATGCCGAAAAGAAATTCTCGTACTCTCTCCACGGGGTCACATTCGAAACAAGGGTTGAATTCTCGTCTCCCGCAGAAGCCGGGACCGATGCGCTTGCGATGGTGTATCCGAAGGACTCCCCTCCGGGAGAGGAAAAAATGAGCATCACCGCCGTCCTTTATACCCGGGACACCCAGAAGCTGATGGGGATGAGCGATCCGGGCCTGCTCAATTATACAAAATCGGTATTTATGGGAACTGCAGCATCCGGTAAAACGATCGAACGAGCGTTCGCCGGAATGAGCGTAAAGGGAGAAATGCTTGAGAAAAAAATTCCATCTCCGTCTATGATCGAGGTTTTCATCGTAACCCTCTTGAAGGGCGGCAAGATCGGTTTTTGTTTCAAATACACTAAGGAAATCAGAATAGAAGAGGCGCAGAAGATTATTGCCGAGATTGGAGCAACGTTGAAAGAGTGATCTGCCGACCACATCCCGTGGCATTGATTCCCCTTGAAACTGTATGATCAGTCTTGGAACAATAAGGGCGGCGGGCCCCCTCATGCTCGCGCCCATCGCCGGTTTTACCGATTCGCCGTACCGGAGAATCGCGCGCCGACACGGCGCGGGGCTGGTGGTCACGGAGCTCGTTTCTGCAGAGGGGATTGTACGGATGAACCGCAAGACGAGGGACCTCCTCGGGTTCAGCGATGAAGAACGGCCCATTGCCGTGCAGATTTTCGGCAACGGGCCGGATATCATGGCTGATGCCGCCGCGGTTGTGGAAGAGCTCGGACCCGATATGATCGATATCAACATGGGGTGCCCGGCGCGGCGGGTGTGCGCCTCCGGCTCGGGCGCTGCGCTCCTGCTGGACCCGAACAAGATCCGTGCCGTCACGGAGAGCATTGTGAAAAAGGTGCGGATCCCGGTGACGGCGAAGATACGCATCGGATGGGATGTCGACACGCTCACCTACCGGGACACGGTGAGGGCCCTTGAGGACGCGGGCGTATCGCTCATCTTCGTTCACGGCCGGACACGCGCCCAGCAGTACGGTGGCAGGGCCGACTGGAATGTGATCAGGGAAATTGTTGAAATGACAGCGGTTCCCATCGTCGGCAACGGCGATATCCGTAGTTTTACCGATGCCCATGAGAGGATGGCTTTTTCAGGTTGTCCTGCAGTTATGATCGGACGCGGGGCCATCGGGAATCCATGGATTTTCTCAGGCAGGACGCCCACGTCGGCTGAAGTGATCACGCAGATTAAGGAACACCTTGATATGATGATCGACGCCTACGGCGATTGGGGAATCATGCTCATGAGAAAGCACTTTGTCAGATACATCCACGCATTCCGGGGTGCGAAGAAAATCAGGAAAGAGATCGTTGTTTCAAACGACCGGGACGAGATTCACGAGATACTTGATTCGCTGATTTCAGCATAAGCATCAGAATCCCGGCGGCAGCCAGCGAGCACGCCAGATAGACATAGGCTCCGTTGAAAGATCCGGTGAGCGATTTCACATAACCGGTAATGAAGAATATGCCGGCGCCCATTCCGAATACCTGGTCGGTGAAGTCGAGGTCCCTGTTCATCGTCAATGCCGCGTATGCGATATTGATGCGGTCGAGATAGGCGATGACCGATCTGATGAAGCATGGCGCGATAATATGAAGGTATTTCCGCTTTAACAGGCTCGAGTTATTCATGGTTGATGCCAGTCATCTCGATGTCATTTCCAGTATTCATATTTTCTGCCCGTATCGCAACAAGAAATTTTTTCAGCAATGCTGTTGCCACGCGAGAAATGGATCTGATCATTCGATAGCTCTGTATGCATTGCTACATATTCAGATATCAATCCCCACGGAACCGGACGCGGAGTCGTGCCAGTTTCGATAGACGGTATGGGAAAGAGGGGATTTCCCGCCGCAGCTACCCGATCATAATAATGAAATATTGCATAATTTAGAACCGTTTTATCCATATTAGAAATAATGTTATAAAAAATCTTGACTATATTAAGGTAGATTTTATTAATGCACCAATCCGGCAATAGTGTAAAATCAACAAGAGAAACCGGAATTTATGAATGTTTCAGTGAACCTCCATACGGTGTATTTCACATTACGTGTTCATTGAGCCGGTATGCGTCAGAAGGAGAAATCCAGTGAAGTCATGTCCTATTCCTGAAGTAATTGAGGAAATCCGAGCGGGCAGGATGATCATACTCGTCGATAACGAGGACCGCGAGAACGAAGGAGACCTGGTTGTCGCTGCGGAGTTCTGTACGTCGTCGGTTATTAATTTCATGGCCACGTATGGCAGGGGCCTCATTTGCGTGCCCATGCAGCAGGTCCGGGCGCGGGAACTGGAGCTTGACCTCATGGTGGAGAACAACCAGGACAAGTACGGCACCGCTTTCACGGTTTCGGTTGATGCGCGTGAGGGAACAACGACGGGAATATCCGCTCATGACCGGGCGAGAACCGTGCAGGTTCTCATACATGACGATACAAAGCCGGGAGACCTCAGAAAACCCGGCCACATATTCCCGCTTGCCGCCCGCAACGGCGGCGTCCTGGTTCGGGCCGGTCATACCGAGGGCGTTGTGGACCTGACGCGGCTCGCGGGCCTCAAGCCGGCCGGCGTCATCTGCGAAATTCTGAACGAGGACGGCACCATGGCGCGGCGCCCGGATCTGGATAGATTCGCCGTGAAGCACAATCTGAAAATCGCCACGATCGCCGATCTCATAAAATTTCGTCAGCACAAGGAGCGACTGGTCCACCGCGTGTCAGAAGCAAACCTCCCAACCGCCTACGGCGGTTTCACGATAATCGCGTATCAGACAGAGGTCGGCGAAGCGACTCATGTTGCCCTGGTTAAGGGCAACATCGAAGGCAAGGAGAACGTGCTGGTGCGCGTCCATTCGGAGTGCCTCACCGGCGACGTGTTCGCATCCCTCCGCTGCGACTGCGGAAGCCAGATCCACAAGGCCATGGAAATGGTCGATCGGGAAGGCCAGGGCGTGATTCTGTACATGCGGCAGGAGGGCCGCGGTATAGGCCTCGGCAACAAGATAAAGGCGTACCATCTTCAGGACAAGGGCATGGATACGGTGGAAGCAAATATTGAGCTGGGGTTTCCCGCTGACCTGCGCGATTACGGCATCGGCGCCCAGATCCTGGTGGATCTGGGTCTGCACAAAATACGACTTCTGACCAACAATCCGAAAAAGGTGATCGGTCTCGATGGGTACGGTTTGGAAATCGTAGAACGGGTGCCCATAGAAGTGGAGCCCCACTCGGCAAATGTGAGATACCTCAGGGCCAAACGCGACAAGATGGGGCATCTGATTTTGGGCGGCGAAGAACTGATAAAGAAGAATAATGAATAACACTGACGCCAAAATACTTGTCGTTGACGATGAAGAGATGATCCGCTATTCTTTACAGAAGAAGCTATCCCGGCTGGGATATAAGGTTATATCCATGGAGAAAGCGGAAGACGTGCTCTATCTGTTAAAAAACGGTGAAAAGATTGACCTCATCATCACCGACATCAAGCTAAGGAAGATGGACGGCATTGAGCTTCTCAGGAGGATCCATGGATTGGACGAGCCGATCCCGGTACTCATCATAACAGGGCATGGCAATGTTGAGGATGCAATAAGGGCTCTCCGGTACGGCGCGAGCGACTTTATCCGCAAGCCGTTCGACATTAATGATGTGGCGTCATCGGTGCGTGCCATCCTCAACCGGAAGCACGAGAAGACGCTCGCTGAACGCTTTGCGCGCTATGTGGTATACGAGAAGGGATGTTACCGGATTCCCATCGACGAATCTATCACCAATGCCATATCCTACCACCTGACCAAAGACCTGGTTCCCTCCGGCATTTGTAACACCACCACGGCCGAGAATTTAGCGCTGGCTCTTCAGGAAGCCATCAGCAATGCCATGTACCACGGATGCCTTGAGATATCCTCATCCATCAGGGAAGATTACGGCATAAAGGGATACAATGACGAGATCGAGAAGCGTAAAGCAGACAGCCGTTATATGGACCGTCATGTTACCATCAACTACGACCTGAACCGGGATTACGTCGAGTATCTTATCGAGGATGAAGGACCCGGATTTGACTACAACACACTGCCTGATCCGCGTGATCCTGAGAATTTCTTCAGAAACAGCGGACGGGGACTCCTCATCATACGCATTCATATGGATGAGGTGACCTGGAATGAGACCGGGAACATACTGCGGCTCAGGAAGTACCGCGTTGAGAGAAACGATGTTCATTGACGGGCAGCTATAACTATCACGTTACAAGAGGACTAGCATGTTCACCATTAAATGGAACGGCGATTCGGTTACAATTCTCGACCAACGGCTCCTGCCGATGCAGGAGGTCTACAACACATACCGCCACTTTCGCGATGTGGCCGATTCCATCAGGAACATGGAGACGCGGGGCGCTCCAGCCATCGGCATCGCGGCCGCCATGGGTATCGCGCTGGCGGCGCTAACTGTCGCCAGTAACGAGATTGAAAACTTCAAGGAAGAGATGAACAGAATCTGCCAAATATTCGCGGGAACCCGTCCCACGGCGGTGAATCTTTTCTCCGCCATCGGCCGCATGAAAAAAATCATAGAGAAGGGAAATGATATCAGTCAAATCAAGCAGCAGCTGGAAAAGGAAGCCCTGGCGGTATACCAAGAGGATATTGAGGCCAATAAGGCCATAGGCCGGAACGGGAGGACATATTTAAACGACGGAGATGTTGTGCTGACGCATTGTAACGCCGGAGCGCTCGCCACCGGTGGATATGGCACGGCCCTGGGCGTGATACGAGCCGCGATTGAGGAAGGGAAAAAAATACACGTGTATGCCTGCGAAACAAGGCCCTATCTGCAGGGCGCCCGTCTCACCACCTGGGAGCTGTCACGGGACAACATACCGGTGACCCTCATCACCGATTCAATGTCAGGCCATTTCATGCGAACCGGTATCATTAAGAAGGTCATCGTGGGCGCAGACCGGATCGCGGCCAATGGCGACGTGGCGAACAAAATCGGCACCTATACCCACGCTGTTCTGGCCAAGGAGAACGGAATCCCCTTCTATGTGGCCGCACCGGTCTCAACCCTGGATCCGGACACGAAGTCCGGCAATGACATACCCATCGAGGAACGGAGCGTTGATGAAGTAGTATTCATCCGAAACGAGCAGATTGCACCGGAAGGGATTTTTATCCGGAATCCTGCCTTTGATGTTACTCCGGCGAAATATATCACAGCCATCATCACCGAGAAGGGGGTCGTCGAAAACCCCGCTTCCAGCGGGATCGGCAAACTGATAAAATCATGAAACAGATTCGCATTGAGATCATCATACGCGCTTCTGCGGAACGGGTCTGGGGCATAATCATCGATTTTGACAATTATCACGTATGGAACACCTTCACGCCACGCATAACGCTTCGCTCAGATGATATTATGATAGGCGCTGAATTTGATCTTGACTGCCGGATGACCGACCAGCAACTTCTGAAGAATGAGCATGAAGTTATCCTGGCGCTTGAACCGGAAAACTTCCATTTCTGCATGGGCACCTCCCGTACCAGAGGAAGGCCCGGCATCAGGAGCTTTCGCTGGCAGATATGCGAGCCGATCGATGCAGGAATCACCCGATTCATAAATTACGAGGAATTTAAGGGGCCGCTTGCGCTGGTCGTGAATCTCCTGTATGCGAAAAAGTTGCGAGCCGCCTTTGAAAAATATTGTCTAACCTTAAAAGCGTATGCAGAGATGAATTAATAAACTACCTTTCCCCTGAATGTGCACGAGCTATAAAAATATTCGAATGATAAATTTTTTTCAATACAGAATCCGGTAATACACCAGCAAAATTTCCCTTCCATAGAGCAATGATACAATCAAACCAATCGTAAGAAAAGGTGCAAATGGAATACGCGTCCTAAGACTTTTTCTCGTTTTCAAGGCGTATATGATGCCTATGATGGCGCCACTTATAAGCGATATTTCCAGGATGACGATTGACGTCTCGAACCCAGATAGGAGCCCGATGGCCGATGCAAGTTTCAGGTCGCCGCCGCCGAATGAGCCGGGAAAGACTAACAGTATTACGATGAAGATTGCAAAAAGGGTGAGAAAGCCCCATAGGTTGTCCTTGATGTTATTGTTGAGCAGTATGGGATATATTGATAAAAGCGTAAAAGCGATCACCAGTGAGTCTGGAATAATAAAGGTTTTCACGTCAATGATGGAGATGCTGAGCGCGATACCAGCCAGCAGATAAATATTGAAACCATATATGGTAATCCCAAATTTCCAGGCGAACAGGGAAGCCATTATTCCATATAGGATTTCCGAAGCCGGGTAAAGAACGGAAATCCTGCTTCCGCAGTTCCGGCACCTACCCTTCTGGATGATGAATCCAACGATAGGGATGAGCAACAGCGGACTGATTTTTTTCATGCACATCGGGCATTGTGAGCGTGAAAAAAGCGCCTTCAGGGGACTGTCCTTTATCCGGCTGTCCGCATATCGCAGGGCCAGGGTGTAGAAGAAACTTCCCCAGAAGGTGCCGAAGATAAAGGAAAGAGTAATTGTCAAGATGATTTCCATTGATATTGAAAAGGATGAATTATATAATTGCGTCAAGGAAAATACATGTAATTTCTTTTAAATATATCAAACCGCCTATAATATCACGCATTAGTGTTATAACAAATCATTTTCCTGTGACACATACACAAATGCCGCTTCCACATATCGTATGGGAAAAAAAGTTATTATCATGAAAATTAATTTATGAATCTTCACTGGAAATCGTATAACTATACACATTCGATTAATACGGAGATAATATGATAATCGAAACCACTATCAATATAAACATTTATACTTTTTATAAGCTCTCCATGGCTTCAATGATCACCAGAAGGTCAAAGCGGTATATAATATCATCATTATTACGCCGTCTTTCCTATGATCATGACAAGATTGCTTTATCATGGGTCAGAGTCAAATACCAGATGCGTGATGTGCAAGAACATTGGAGATGTCTTCATCTCGCTCTCACCCCTGACGAGTATGAATTTTTCATTGATTTAAGGAAGGTGTGTAAGCAGTCTCTTTCTCGACTTATTAATTATGCTGTTGAGAAATATCTTGACGGATTGATAAACCGTATTAAAGAGTGTACCGATAACTATCAGTATAGAAACTATGCATTTTCCCGTATCACTATTGATGGAGTAGTCTGCTTGATACATTATTGGGGAATACCGACAACATTTATATGTCGACCAATAAAATCCTGATAAAAGATTTGGCGGCTCCTGCCTTTTTCATACTATATAAATTTAATATGATGCTATAATAGCCAGACCTATGAAACTCATGATCTGTGAATTAATTTATTGACTTGGTGTCATTAAATAAGAAATATTAGCTTAATGATATGAAATATGTGAGGCAGTAAAGTTTGTTGGAACGGAATCTCGTCTTTTCATTTTTATTTATTATACTTATCATATTCGTTATTTCAATCATCGGCTGCGCATCTGGTGGTCCGATCACTTCTGCGCGGATATTGACTGAAATGAAGGCTGTAAAGCTTGATATCAGCACCCATAGAAGTGCCATAAACAATTTGAAAGACCGTCGGGTCGGCAAAACCGGTTTTTTTTACATTATTGATACCAATGGCACTGTTGTATTCCATCCACAGCCAGCGTTAATAGGTTCGAGATTCAAGGACAACTGGTTTATGACCAAACTGATCGTCGAAAAATCAGGGTGCCTCATCTATCAGCTTGGGAATCGGACACACGTTGTTTTTTTCGATACGATCAGTGATTCTGAAATCCTCTGTGTCTCAATCCTCGCGGACGATATGAGTCAGCCTCCTCTGGAGTGCCAGCCCGCTGAAACAAACTAGCTCATTCCAGCCGCCGTACGCACATAAATTGAAGTGAAGCTCAATCTTGAATTAAAGAAGTGCATGCAGATATTCGTTGTTGTCAACAAGTCCGCTCCATTCTGAAAGAAAGTAGAGGTATAAGTATGAGTCAAATCTTTGCCAGGGTGGTAGCATTCGATGTCTTTAACCGAGAATATTCTTCGCCGGATAATTTCTTCTTCGGCTTTTTTTATCCATTTTTTCATATCAGATTTTTCCAGTATGTCCGGATAAGTGGCCCCCTGTTGGCGCGATCATCAGGGCATGTAGTCGAATAATTTTATAACTAAATAAAAAAATATTGCTATCTTGCAACAAATTAATTTGAGTGAGAACAGGATGCCGATAGCCCATTATGGTGCTGATTAAGGCAAATCTGCAAGGAGGTTCCTCGATGAAGAAAAAGATAATTATTTTTCTTGGTATTGTGCTTGCGGGTATCATTTTCCTGGTGTTAAAGACAATGAAAGATTCGGGAGAGTTTAAAAAACTTAAGCCACATTCCAATTATACGTGCGTCAAGGTACCGAATGTCCCCGGGCCTGAGGATATCGCTATAGATAATGCCACCGCCACTGCCTTTATATCTACCTTTAACCGGAGGGCTTATATGAAAGGCAAGGTCCTCCAGGGAGCTATCTTCGCCTATAATCTGAAAGGAAAACCTCGATTGCGAAATCTCACAGCAAACTTGAAAATCAAATTTTATCCGCTTGGCATCAGTCTTTACACGGCGCCAGACGGGCTGAAGCTACTCTTTGTCATCAATCGCCTGCCCGGGAGCCATGTTGTTGAGATTTTTCAGTACCGGGGCGGAGCCCTTCATCACCGTGAAACAGTAACAGGTGAACTGTTCATAAGCCTCAACGATCTGGCGGCTGTGGGACCCCGTCAATTCTATATCACCAACGACCACGGTAGCCGTACTGCATTAGGTAAAAAAATCGAGGATTACTGTAAGTTGTCTCGTGCGACCGTTGTCTACTATGACGGGAAGTCAATGCGGACCGTTGCGGACAAATTATCATACGCCAATGGCATTTGGGCAGACAATGACGGAAAACATCTATACGTTACTGCAACAACCGGCAAGAGATTCTACGTGTACAAACGAAAACCTGACGGTTCGCTTGAGCCTGAGCACGAGCTTGACCTTGGTGCCGGTCCTGACAATATCAGTGTTGATGAAGACGGGACAATAAGGGTCGCCTGCCATACCCGGATGCTTACTCTGGTGAAGCACATGTCGGATGAAAAGAGAAAGGCACCTTCTCAGATCGTGGAGGTGTTCCCTGAGGGGAAGGGAGGATTCTCTTACAAGGAGATATACATGAACCTTGGGGAGGAGATATCCGCTGCCAGTGTTGCGGCAGCGTACCGGAAACGACTCATCATGGGCGCCATATTCGAGAATTATTTCCTGGATTGCACTATGAAATAGGGAGCAGCGCATGCAACCGCATACTATTAATGTAATAACAAGAAATCAAGGATTGGTGATATCGGCGGTGCAGGCACAATTCGGCAATTGCCTCAACAGGGGGACATGAATATGATATCTTCATCAAGATCAATCAAATCAGGCCGGCTCTCACTCATCTTTCTCATGATCCTGTTTTTCATCGATTGTGGCTGCAAGAACAGGCTCCTCTTTTACCCGTATAAACAGATCATAGCCGAGCCGATTGCTGCCGGTATAGCTTACGATGATGTCTATTTCAAAACAGAGGACGGCGTTCTGCTGAACGGCTGGTGGGTACCGGCGCGTGTTGCGCAGGCGACGGTGCTCTTCTGTCACGGTAACGGCGGGAACATATCGTTCCTGATTGACACCATACGGATCATTCATTCTATGGGATTGAATGTTCTTGTGTTCGATTATCGGGGCTACGGCAGGAGCGGCGGCACCCCATCGGAGGAAGGGACATACCGAGACGTGAAAGCGGCGTGGGACTATCTCGTTTCTGATAAGAAAATTCCCGCTCCGAAAATAATTCTCATCGGAAGGTCTCTCGGCGGATCGATAGCTGCCTGGCTCGCACAGTCCCGCTCGCCGCTCGCCCTCGTACTGGAATCAACCTTCACGAAAGCTGCCGATGTGGCGAATTTCCATTACCGATTCGCTCCC
>MIBH01000042.1:14873-23729 GCA_001829455.1 Spirochaetes bacterium RBG_13_51_14 | reverse complement strand
TTAGGCGACCGGTGAAGGATTGTGAGCTTACCTGCGACGGCTGCTTCATTTTGTCGCCTGATCTTTTCACGTGAATATGGAATTTAATTGACACATCATCCGTATTATCGCACTTTTAAAGACTAATGTTTTATCGGAAGGAGCGGTTGCCATGGTTAAAAAGATGGTATTTGGTTTATTAAGCATTCTATTCCTGTTCACGGCAGGCTGTAAAAAAGAAGGAGTTTCGCTGGTCAATGCTGGTCTTCGCGATATTCCTAGTAATCTGAAATATAAATGGGTAATTACCGTTAACCGCGGCCAGGTTGTGAAGATCCTTGAAGAGCAGACGGACGGAGACTGGATGAAGGTGCTGATGCCGGACGGCGAGACCGAGGGATGGATCATGAAGTCGTATATCCATAAAGGCAAGAAGCGGGCCATAGTTTTCACCGATTCCGCACCGCTCTACGAACAGCCTGATGTCGATTCAAAGGTCCGATTCACTATCACCACCGGCACCAAGGCGCTTGTTTTGAGGCAGAAAGATTTGTGGTATAACGTCAGTATAACGTGGGGCAGGGAGGGATGGGTCAAGAGCGGCAGATTCAAAGAGGGGATTGACGTCAAAAGCGAATCTCGGAACGAAGTTGTCATAACCGGAATCGGCACGTGCTTTGTCGAGGCGTCATCATCCCTTCCGGAGGGGGGTGGATATACCTATACGGCCATGAACCTCTTTGATAAAAATACGGGATCTACGTGGCAGGCTGGCAATGGGGGTGTCGGCGAGTGGGTGGAGATCAGTTTTCCTGAGCCGGTATCGGTGCGTGTTTCTATGATTAATGGTTTCGTAAAGGTTGACCCCGCATTTTCGAAGGATGGCGCCGGGGGGGATCTCTATCAGTTGAATAACCGCGTCAAGAGTTTAAAAGTTGAGATCTGGGACGGCCAGGACCGGCGGCAAAACGCCACAGTAAATTTCGGGGATCAGATACGCGATTATCAGGATGCCGGCATCTATCATAACGCAGCCAGGATCCGTTTTACTATTGACCGTGTGTACAAGGGCCTGAAGTGGAACGATACCGCGCTGGCCGAGATAAGAATCTCGAAGGAGTGACGGTTGGTTTTATCATCTCATTGTTCAATCCGGAGCATCTTTTCTGTGGACTTTTTCCCTTCTTCCATGGTGAGCATGATTTTTTTATCAAGATGGAGAATTTTCACGGATGATGTGCTATTACCGTCGATGATGGTCAGGCGCGATCCTTCCAGGCGATAGGCGCCGGTTTTTCTTCCCTTCACCACGATGTCACCGTTTTCAAGGAACTGAAATACGATGCCGCATAATTGATCGGCTTCACATTCAACGCAGTTATTGCCGTTTTCATCGCAATTAGTCGCGATGATTTTCCAGGTCCCTGCGATGAGATTCGGATGACGGTCTTTTCTCGTCGTTGCGCAGTACACAAGTAAAATGCTGATAACGATAGCAATAACGATACGTATCGTCGTTTTCATGGAACTGCTCTTTTATTGAATTTTATTGAAGATTTCCGTGCTCTTCCGATTCTGTTCGCCGGTGATCATTCTCGATGAATCAATCAGAATGATTGAGACGGTGTATTGTTTCCTGTCGGTATCGAGTATGCAGGTGCTTCCTTCAAGTCGGTAGGTTCCCCGCTTTGTACCATTGGCAACCAGGTCGCCGTTTCTAGAAAACTGAAATACGATATCACGTTTGTACCGCTCGCAATTGCTTCCCTGGCTGTCGCAGCGTATGGCCACGATCTTCCACGTGCCGACGATCAGCTTTCGCGTGCTGCCGACGGTCCGGGTATCAGAATCCGTGTTACTAAAATCTTTTTCCTGGAATGTGGAGCAGGCAAACATCACGGCGCAAGCCGTCGATACTATGTATGGTAATAACTTTTTTCCCATTGTAACGCTGGCGTTTCACAGCCGCTTTATAAGAAATTCGACTTCGATGTTATCTGCAACATCGCCGTTTTTCAACAGGGCCTGCGCTATTTTATCTCTGAGTTCCTGCTCAGGGCATATTTTCTTTACTTTCGCCATGGTCTCGCATCGTTCGGTTGAGTTTGTAGGTACTTCAGTCTCTGAATAGCGCGTTTCAGTGTTTGTCGATACTGCTTTTTCTTTATTTTTCGCGCCTGGAGGAATCATGTTCGTCATTAATGCTTGTCCGCGAGTAAATATCTCCGAGGAGAATTTCCTGAATCATTCTTATCTAAAATCAGGCCTCCCCCACTTCCACTTTCCCTTGATTGATTTGCCATTTTTATAGTACATGGTGCCGTAACCGAATAGAGTTCCGCTTCTGAATTCACCCACATACCGGTTGCCGCTGGGGAATACATACGTACCGATTCCCTGCCAGCAGTTGCCCTTGATGCACCTGCCGCCCTTATCATCCACCGGCACCTGCTGTTGTTGTTTGGCACAAAAGGCGCTCAATACTAGTAAAAATAATGATGATATAATTAATAGCCTATTCATTCTGAGCATGACGGGATATGATTGATTCATATGTAGAACATATCAGTGTTGATTTCAAGTCAATTTCTTTTTTTCAAAATTATGAAAAACTGTTTTTTATTGATCTGAGCAATGAAAAGACAAAACCGGAACAAACTGGTGCGTAATTGTCCCGCATCGTAGGGGCGACCATGACCGGTCTGAATGGCCTGAATTACATGAAACTCCGTGTATGTAATCATCGGGGTAGAGTTGATGAATGCACTCTGCCAGCGCCTGTAACGCCGGGATCCGGTAAACTGCTTGATGTGCTGTCCTTGTACACGCAACATTCAACGAGAAAGAAGTATCATCGGTGCGGGAAGGAGCGATTTGCACTGTTGACGGGGTGCTTGCTTGCATGAGTTCAAATAGTATCATACAGAAGCGGCTCAATGATTATTCCCGGCAGCGGGAATCCGAGGCGGGGATATCCCGCATTGCGGCTATTTTTTATTTTTCTTGTCATTCTCATCCAGAGAACAGGTTGGTGCCATTCATGTTGGCACACCGAAACGGGGCAATATCCAACGCTGGAGGATTACCCAGATCGCCAGAAAAACAATTAACCACAAGATCGATTTCATGGCTCCCCCTTATGAATTACGCAATACGGCAACGCAAATAATTTATTATTACAAAATATACTTAAATTCTTTATATTCGTCAAGCAATTTATGGGCACATCGAAAAACTGTTTTTTCATTTTTTAATCAAAGAAAAAAGAGTTTTTAAATTTAAAAGTACCACAAAAACACGGTAATACAGTCTTTTAGAATTTCCTTATGATCTTTCATGGTGCTTGTAAGCCAATTCCTTACAGAGAAATAGACAGAATAACTACAGAATAATCAACTATTAGACTATTGAAAAGAGCAATAAAAGAAATGTATTTTGGTAGTGAGAATGCTCATGAAGATAACAAATTCAGGCGTCATATTCCAGCATGTGCGAGGACTCCTGAAAGTAAAATAACGGTCATTCAGGTTTTAAGATAAGAGACTCTACGATGGAGGATCAGGTAATCATGTTGATCAATATGAAGGAGTTGGCTGCCACCGGGACGCTGGGAGAGTTCTGTAGAACTCTGGAAAACGACATTTCGGGAACCAGGGAGATCGTGTTCGATTTCAAAGGGGTGAACGAGGTGCACTCCAACGATGCCGAGGCATTAATGTCGACCTGTTTGAGATTAAAAGAACGGGGGAATATAATACGGTTGAAAGATATGTCGATCACGATCAGAAACCAATTTTTATTATCAGCTATAAATTATGCCCAGGATGATATACTGCTGTGAGAATAGGTAGCGTTCTGATAGCCGAAGATGATATGATCACCGGGATATTTCTCAGGAATATATTTGAGGAAACCGGGTGTCATGTGATCGGCGTTGTTCCCAGCGGCGAAGAGGTCATCGAGTGCGTCCGTCATGTAACGCCCGATTTTATCGTGATGGATATCAAGCTCGATGGTCTCCTTGATGGAATAGAGACCGCCATAAAAATACGGAAAGAGTATGATATTCCCATACTCTTTCTGAGCGCCAGCACCGACGAGGATTCCATCAACAGAGCAATGGCCACAAACCCGATGGATTATCTGCCAAAACCGATTAATACAATGAAGCTTAAAAGTATCATAGAGGCTCTTATGGGGAGAGAAGACATATACCGCATCCCCTGCGGCAGTCATGGCCGTCGTGTGCAGTAATCGGATTTATTGCCTTGAGACATAATCCTGGAATACTCCATTTCATTTTAATTGACATCTGTTCATGAGTTGTATATGCTTATTTCTATGCAGCACTGGCTGAACAGACGTCTCTGCCTATTGTTTTGTTCCTGGATTCAAGCCATGGAGTAGGCTGGGATCTCTAACGTCAATTTTCTTGAGAAGGCGGTTCTTTTGTCAGACAAGATTCCTTTAATAGATGTATCGTATTCCGGCGAAATTGATCTCCATGATATACTAGACAGCATCAGCCTTATTTCACTGACACTGGACCGGGCCGGAACAGTAACCTTCTGTAACAGGCATTTTTTTAAAATAACCGGTTTGAAACCCGATAAAGTACTCGGGAAAAACTGGTTTAAACATTTTTTTCCTCACAAAACCGGCGTTTCATTATATAAAACGTATTGCGACGCTTTAAAAAAAAACGGCCATCTTCCAGAGTGTTATGACAACGAGATTGAGGATTGTTCGGGTGAAAGAAGGCTTATTTCCTGGCAAAATGCCTTTTTCCATGATGCTGACGGAGAAATCATCGGCTGCACTATCATTGGAGTGGATGTCACGGACACCAGGCTTGCCCGGATCGAGAGTGAAACAATATCGCGCATTTCACAGCTGTTTCTTTCTTCGGAAAACCTCGGGGAAGTATACGAGAAGCTTCCTGTTATATTGGAAGAGCAGTTCAACTATCCCTTTACCGGCATTATCGAATATGACCGGGCATCTGATGAAATCATATTTGTAGGTTCGACCAACATCCCCCGAAAAGGATCCGGCCGGCCGCGTTTTCCCGCTGATATGACCATGGCCGGGACGGTTATTAAAACCGGGGAAGCCATAGCTGAGCTCGATGTTACCGGCCGGTCCGATTACATCAATCCGATCCTCAGGGAGCTGCGCGTGAAAACCTTTATCTGCGAACCGATTTTTATCCGGGGAACCGTGTTCGGCTGCATTATCATCGCTGATAGCCGCGTCCGAAACGAAGTTACACGTATTGCCAGAACCATCAGGATTATAGCAGATTATCTTTCCCGGGAAATATCGAGAAAACAGACCGAGCAATCCCTCCGGGAATCGGAAGATTTAAACCGGAACCTGATATCCAGCATCAATGAAGGGGTGATTATTTTTGACCTCGATTTCCGCATCATCCTCTGGAACAGGTTCATGGAGGAGCTGACCGGGTATCAGGCGGGCGAGGTTGCGGGTGATACTATGCCGGAGCACCTTCGGCGTGAAGGGAATATGGGAACGCTAGATGATTTGAGGAGGGCTCTGGAGGGAGAGACCTTCAGTTCCGGCGACCTGGAGGTTGAATTCTCCCGGTCGGGACGTAAAGGATGGGTCATATGCCAGTACACGCCGCTCAGAAATTCGGGAGGTGAGATCATCGGCGTTATTACCTCGATCCGCGATATCACCGAGTGCAAAATATTCGAGTTGAGCCTGGGCAAGACTCAGGAAGATTTGCGGGAGACGCTCGAGGCCACGACGGTCGGCATATGGACCTGGAATATAAGGAACAATGAGCTCTATTTCAGCCCCCGATGGTATACCATGCTCGGGTACGAACCGGGTGAATTCCCTTCAAGCTATAAAATGTGGGCGGAGTTGATTCATCCCGATGATCTTCCCCAGGCGCTTTCAGTGATTGATGAATATATTAAATCAAAGCCGGATTATTACGAAAGCGAATACCGGCTCAGAACCAAAAGGGGGGAATACCGGTGGATCAACTCGAAGGCGCGGGTCGTGGATCGCGATGAAACGGGAGCGGCGGTCAGGCTGATCGGCAATCATGAGGACATAACCGATCGCAAAGATGCGGAAGAGCGTCTGAGATGGCAGCTTGCCCTGAACATGTCCCTGGCCGGCCTTTCAGGCTCGATCATATCAAATGCTTTTTCCATCGCGGATATTGCGGCAATCGTCCTCGAGTACGCCAAGATGTTGTCCGACAGCAAGCGCGGCTTCGTCTCTGAAATAGAGCAGGATACCGGCGATATCATAATTCACGCCAAGACTAAAATACTGGGAGATCAAGAACGGATCTCTCAGAAGATAAATACCGTGTTGCAACCTGGCGATTCCAGGAAAGAATACGCCGGGCTCATCAGCCGCGCCATAGAATCAAAGCTGCCGTTTTTTTCCAATATTCCTCCCACGGATGAATCACGGTCCAGCCGATCAGGGGAGAGCGGCCCGCCGATACGATTCCTCGTGTTTCCGGTCATTAATAACGACGTGGTAGTGGGCCAGATCGTGCTTGCCGACGCTCTGCGGGACTACACAGAGGGTGACCTCGTCGTGGTGCGGAGGCTGGCATCACTCTATGCGATCGCCATCAACCGCATACGGAGCGATGAACAATTGAAGGATTCACTTCATGAAAAGGAAGTGCTCATAAAGGAACTGCACCACCGGGTAAAAAATAATCTGCAAGTTGTCTCAAGCCTGTTGGCCCTCCAGTCGCGGAAAGTTGACAATGAGCGGTACCAGGGGTATTTCAAGGAAAGCCAGAATAGGATTCACGCCATGGCGCTGGTGCATGAAAAGCTGTATCATTCCGAGGCCCTTTCGAAGATCGATTTTTCTCGCTATATATTCGAACTCGTACAGCACCTTTTTTATTCTTATAACATCAATCGGGATATGGTGACGCTGCGTCTTGATATAAAGGATTTATTTCTCAGCATCGATACTGCGGTGCCCTGTGCGATGATTATTAACGAACTGGTGTCCAATTCCCTCAAGCACGCTTTCCCGGGAAGACGGAAAGGGGTGATATCGATCAGCCTCAACAGGAACGGCGAGGAGAAGCATACCCTCAGCGTACATGATGACGGCGTCGGTATGCCCGGTGATTTTGATCTCCAGAAAACAGATTCGCTGGGGATGCAGATTGTAACCTCCCTGACCCGGCAGATCAGGGGTACCCTCACGGTTGAACGGAGCGGCGGCACGACGGTCAGCATGATTTTTTAACAAAAAAAAATTATTTATTGATAAAGTCGCATCAGTTGCATACAATGTGTCATAACCACCTCGTGAATGAGACGGGGCGGCGTGACAAGGGGACATGGAACAAATAAGCATTCTCATAGTCGAAGACGATGCGATTACTGTTCTAAATCTCAAGGAACTGCTCGCATTCCGGGGATACCGGATGATCGGCCCGGCGCTGAACGGACAAGAGGCGATTGAGGCTGCTGAGCGGGAGCGGCCCGATCTCATCATCATGGATGTGATACTGGACGGCGACCTCGACGGAATCGATACCGCACTGCAGATACAATCACGGCTGGACATTCCGGTCGTGTACCTGACCGCCAGCACCGATGAAGAGAATCTCAAGCGCGCTCAGAAGACCGACCCTTACGGTTACCTCATCAAACCGGTAAAAAACTACGACCTCCATTCAACCATTGAGACAGCCCTGACGCGCCATCGGCTTGAACGGAAGATCAAGGAGAGCGAGGCCTTCAGCTCAAGTCTTCTAAATTCATCGCCGGTTCCTGTTATAGTCGTCAACCTTGATGCGTCAATTAGATACGTGAACCGCGCTTTCGAGGTTCTAACGGGATTTACCTCGGGTGAGGTTGTAGGCCTTCATCCTCCCTATACCTGGCGGCAGGATAAAAGCAGCACCGACGGTGCGAGCTGGACTGACGGCCCGTCGTTTGAGAAAAAAGAAGAGCACCTGATAAAAAAGAACGGCGAACGATTCACGGTTGAAGTCACCGCGGTTCCGGTATCGCGGGACGATAAGCTTCTCTACTACCTGGTGAACTGGGAGGATATAACCGCGCGTCGTAATCTTGAGGAGCAGATCCTCGATATCAGCGAGCGGGAGCGAATACGCATCGGCCGGGACCTCCACGATGGAATCGGTCAGGAGCTGACGGCCATCGGGTACCTGCTCGGCGTTCTGGCGAAAAAGATCCGGAACGGTCAATTGCCCAGCGAGGATGAAACCGAGGCTGTTATGAAGCAGCTCGACCAGGCGAAGACACACGCGCGGCTGCTGGCCAAGGGTCTTTCACCGGTGAATGTGGATCGACACGGCATCGCCATAGCGGTTGACGAGCTGTGCCGGAATGCGGGGCGGATTTTTGGTATCCGATGCGAAGTTGACTGCGACGAGATAACAATTCGTGACAACTCTCGGGCGACGCACATCTACTATATCATACAGGAATCACTGAATAACGCTGTCAAGCATGGCAAATCGAAGAACATAAAAATTACTCTAAAACGGCGGGGACCGGGGCTCTTCCTGGCGATAGTGGATGACGGCATAGGCTTTCCGGAGGAGGCTGTGAACCGGGAAGGGCTGGGCCTCATGTTCATGAAGTACCGCGCCGATATCATTGGCGGCGTTCTGGACGTGAACAAGATTAAGCCGTCAGGTACGATTGTGACATGCACGGTTCCGGTAATTGAATAGAGCTCCCGGTGTTGTTTCGCGGATCCCGGCAATAGAGCTGCCCGAGCATCACGTCGGGTCGGGCTGGTGAATCCGCACTGATATATGCGTTACGGACAAGAGATTGTATCGTCAATAAAACAAGTTGGAACATAACGATATGACAGCGG
>MIBH01000042.1:0-14866 GCA_001829455.1 Spirochaetes bacterium RBG_13_51_14 | reverse complement strand
CTATGCCTGAGAAGCAATATAACAAAATCCGTGTCTTTATTGTCGACGACCACGAAGTAGTGCGTCTGGGTCTCATACAGTTCCTGGACAGTCACGATCACCTGCACATATGCGGCCAGGCGGGGGATGCCAACACCGCCATCGCATTAATCAACGACTGCTCTCCGGACATCGCCGTGGTGGACATAAGCCTGGAAGGTGTGAGCGGCATTGAACTCATCAAGGCAATCCGCGCCCGGTACCGGAGTGTGTACATACTTGCCCTCTCCATGCACGCCGAAAAAGAGGTCGTGCGGCGAGCCCTGCAGGCGGGAGCGGGAGGATATGTGCTGAAAAGCGAGCCGGTCGACCAGGTTGTTGAAGCCATCGAAAAAATTACGGCTGGGAAGAGCTACATCAGCGAATCTCTGAGCGATTCGCTTCTTGACATCGTTGCCGGAAAGGAAGAAGAGGGAACTGAAGGCCTCATGACGGATCTTACCGACCGTGAACTGGATATCTTTAAGCTTATCGGCCAAGGACTTGACCGGCGGGAGATAGCCCGTCGGCTCAATATTAGTACTTCAACCATTGGTACGTACCGCGATCGTATAAAAACAAAGCTTAACATGAAAAGCTCGGGCGAGCTGGTACGTTTTGCCGTTCGGTGGGTCTCCCGCGAGGGGGGAGGTCATCAATCTTAATGATTTTGCTGCCAGGTGAGTGCAAATAATAATGTATTTTGACAAGATTGAACGGAAATCGGTGCAAAATCCATGATTTCATGGTTAATTGGCAACCGGTCATCCATAAGATTCTTGGATACCCATTGAATATGAATGTTATTGGATCAGGGAATACCCTACCTGTAAAGTCATCAGTATAACTACATTTATTTCATCAAATCGATTATTGAGAAGTAAGCTCTTTTTGGCGTATATTAAAGACAAATTGTGTATCATTTCTGGTGTGCCAGTCGCACATCGATATCCTGAAACCGAATTTTTCTGAAGAGTTCTCATAACACCTCATCTCTAACCCACACATTAACCCATTACTCCGGAGGGAGGACGCCAGTTCTCCCTTTTTTTTCATAATATTACGCGAACAGGAGGGGGTACACCTGGTAATTGGACATAAAAAAGAATAACGCCCGCGCGATGCGGGCAATTATTCTGGAAAATTTTTGGAGGGTCTTTAAAGAATTAGTATGATATACGTAATCGTGAATCTTGTATTGTTACAAAAAAGGACGATTTTATCCGACATTCCCCTGCTCGCGCCCTTTCTTCATCTTCCGATACGAATAGCCGGCGTATATGGCGGTGGCAATGAGAAGCGGGATATCATCGAGATATCCGGCGGGAAATATCAGATCCGGTATGATATCGATTGGTGATATCAAGTATATGACGGCCAGGCCGAGTATCACCAGGGAAAAGATGAACTGCTTTCTGGCCGAGTCGATGCTGTTGTCTTTAATCTGTTTCATTATGATTTCACCCTGTTTATTTTCTGACATCCCGCTATCATTCTGAAGAGCTCTCAATGGCGGTGATTAATATAATCGTGATTTGCACTATATCAAGTAATATTTTCACTTGCAATAATCGCCGATTTGGATACTATTCCGAACATTTACAATGCACATTAATAACAATATAATTCATAGTTTCTCCTGTTGTCTACAACGATTGGAGAAATTATTGACAATTTTCTGTAGTTGTCAATGCATTGCTTTTTATTGACAAAACGCGAATGGTATCGATTCATCCTTTCAGGCAAATCGACAACCATGGAGAATAAAAGAATGAAAGATCTTATAATAATTGGAGCCGGACCCGCGGGCTTGACAGCCGCAATCTACGGAATCAGATCGGGCCTTGACCTGATGATTCTGGAGAAGTTATCACCAGGGGGTCAGGTAATGAACACATACGAGGTGGAGAATTATCCCGGCTTTGTTGAACCGGTCTCCGGATGGGAGTTGATGTCGCGCATGGAGAACCAGACACGAAGGCTCGGTGCTGAAATAGCGAGCGGAGAGGTCGACTCGGTTCGCCGAGACGCGAAAGGGAGCGTATTCGTCGTCACGCTTTCCGATAAATCAGAGGTGCATGCAAAAACCGTGATTGCTGCGGCCGGAGCCTCATACCGGAGGCTCGAGGTGCCGGGCGAGGAGGATCTTATCGGCCATGGCGTTTCCTTCTGCGCCACCTGTGACGGCGCCTTTTACAAGGACCGCGTCTGCGCCGTGATCGGCGGCGGAGACACGGCGCTTGAAGAGGCTCACTTCCTGACCCGCTTTGCGCGGAAGGTGTATCTCATCCACCGTCGCGACCAGTTCCGCGGCGTCAAGATTCTTCAAGAAAGGATATCTGCCAGCGAGCGGATCGAGCCGGTTATCGATACGGTGGTGGAGTCCATCAACGGCAGCATGAAGGTTGAAAGCATCGCCCTGAAAAATGTGAAAACCGGCAAGCAATCAACGCTCGCCGTGGACGGGGTGTTTATTTTCGTCGGCTTCGATGCCAACACAGGATTTCTTCCGGCCGAAATTCTTGATAAAAACCGTGAGGTCATAACCGACATAAAAATGAGAACTTCCATTCCGGGACTCTTTGCCGCCGGTGATCTGAGGAGCGGTTCCAGAAGGCAGATCGTCATGGCAGCCGCCGAGGGGGCAACCGCTGCCCTTGAGGCCTATGACTATATTTTGGGTTTGACATAATTTATGTTTATCCTTCTAATGCCATGCATCTCTGGCGGGCCTCTGCGTCATTTTCATGACTGGGCTCCGGGGGAATCCGATCTTGCTGACGAGAGCGGCATAGTGGGGGAACAGTAAGCATAATTTAACGCAATAGTCTATGAGGAAAGCTGATTTACCGCTGAAGCGCTTTCAGTATGCAACTTTGTTAGAATAGAGATCTCTGGCGAAAATTTTTAATAGACTTGTTGCATAACTACTCATAATTATTCATTTTTACCCCGCCGCCGAAGGCGGCGGGGTAAAAATCATTGATTACTGAGTTTTGCAACAAGTCTAATGAATACAGTATTAGATTAAATGAATACAGTATTAAATTACAGGAGCTTAATCATGATTAAAAAAATTACAGCTGTCGCGCTTGCATTCGTGTTCGTCCTAGTTAGCTTTGGATGCAAACCGTCGGGTAAGTATGGGGACCTGAAGGAATATTTGAACGATTTCATTGAAGTCAATCTAGAGTATATATCGGCGCTTGAAAAAGCCAACAGTGCCAAAGAAGTGGCCGAAGCCATTACCGAACTGGGCAACGACATGGAAAAGTTGTCAAAGAAGGGGAAAGAGATAGAGAAGAAATACCCAGATCTGAAGTCAATCAAAAAGAATCCTCCGGTGGAGTTGAAAGAGGAATTCGAAAAGCTCGACCAGATGACCCAGAAGTTTCTTACCGTTTCAATGAAGATGATGAAGTACATGATGGACCCGGAAGTAATGAAAGCGTCCCAGGAATTGACAAAGAAAAAGGTGGAATCCGACGCAGTGAAATAATCGCAATCAGCTCGCCGACCGTATAGGGGTTGTCAAATAACACTCCCCCAATCCCCCACAGGAGGGCATTTCAGGTTATAATATGACAATCAAGCCCCCTCCGGTTATCCAGGGGGCTTTTTAAACGGCCCTGATGCGGGCAACTAAAGGTTCTTCTTGAAAAATCTTTCGATTGCATGCCACAGTGTCTCGCGCAAGTGACGTATTCGCAGTTCATCGACGCGTAAATAATCGGAATTGAAGTATGTTTCATTCAGGAAAATCGATCTGGAGATCGAGATACGGATCATGGGAACAGGGCCGCTGCCGAAATTCTCGAGAATATATCCGCCGGATGGCTCGTCGCTTACAATGCATTTTTCAGCTATCGTATCTTCTTCATCTGAAAGGGCCTTCTTCAGATGCTCCCCGAGGCTCTGTATCAGACCGGCGTCGCATGTTTTTTGCCGGACTCCCTTGCTCTGGGTAAGGTGTTCAAGCAGAGCGATGGGCCGTGGTTTTCCAGGGTCTCTCGAAATCTTCGGTCCCACGGCCATCATGGTATGACATTCCAGTATAAGCCGTATGCCTCCGATACCGATGATATTCTTGGCAGCGTCGTGAAAGGGGAACCAGTAGCGTTGCAGCATGTTGGCAATGGCTATCTCATCCGGGAACAGGCCGTCCCGGAACACCGGATTCCCGTCCAGGCTCGATTTTTTGATCACGCCGTCCGGTGCGGGCGGGAGGGCGGTATATGGCCGGTCCAGGTCGATGAAGAGACGCGAGACAGTGGCGTTGATTGTCGCGGCGGCGCGGTCGCCGAAGGAGAAGAGGTCGTTGGCGCAGGTGTCCGATTGCATGAAGAGGTCGAATTTGGTTACCGCTTCGTAGCCGGACAGTTCCTCAGGCACTTTGCAGCCGCCGTGAGGAATTATGATGAGTATGGGAAGGTTATTTTTCTTCTTCAATTCAAATGACGCTGGAATATGAAATCGCCGTTATTCTATCGATGATAAATTGTATCTGTCAAGAAATTATATGAGGACCCGGCGCCTACCGCGTCCTCGGCGCTGCAGGCGCCGGATTTGAATGAGAAAATATATTGTTGAATCAATACAAAGAATACATATACTGATGCTGCATGACATTGCCGTGAGCGTGATCAAGCCAACCCCAGTTCTCCTGCTATCGTACGCAATCCAATGATTGACTCCCTAATTAGTTCGGTGAGTTCCATTCCCAGCATTGATGCGCCCTTTTCTATGATCGTCCGATCAACACCGGCGGCGAAGCTCTTGTCTTTCCATTTTTTTTTTACGGAGGACGCCTCCAGATCCATGAGGCTCTTCGAGGGTCGCACCATCGCCGCTGCGATGATGAGGCCGCTGAGCTCATCGACTGCGTACAGGATCTTTTCCATGGTGGATTGAGGCTCGATGTCGGTGAATATCCCCCAGCCGTGGCTTGCTACGGCCCGCACATACTCCTCCGGCCAGTTCCTCTCCAGTAAGATTTTCCGGCTCATGGTGCAGTGCTCTTCCGGATATTGCTCGTAGTCCAGGTCGTGTACCAGGCCCACAATACCCCACATATCCTCGCTTTCGCCATACTTTTTAGCAAAGTGGCGCATAACGGCCTCCACGGCAAGACCATGTTTAACAAGATTGGTGGTCTTGTTGTATTCTTTTAACAGGGATAAGGCATCTTCCCTGGTGGGGATGTGCATGCCCATGAGTAACCTCCGTGATTCCGCCTCACTCTTTATAGGGAACTTTGTTATTTTTTAATATTCGATATTTGGGCAATTGATTACATACATTATTGCGATGGGCAAGTATAATAATTGAAGATAATGATTATAACCAAGAAATCATGTTTTTTACTCTGATATAATGAAAAAGGCTGCGGCCTCGTGTGGTATAATGGGTCCTAACAGACCAAAAGAGCAGACGAGGAACTAATTAATTTTTATTTGCCTTATCATTACGACCATGGTATATTAACTGGAATGAAATTTTTAATTACTAATTGAAAATATATCGAACTAAGAACGTGATAAAGAAAAATCCCGCTTCTCGAATAACGTCATGTAAAGGGGGGCCGATATGAAACGGAACTTTCTTATTGCCATTCTGCTTATCATATGTTGGCGTGAGTTAGGCGTAGCATCATCCGACTGGCCAATATTTAAGGGCAATATCTTTTATACCGGCAATAATGATGAAATTACGGTGAAGAACAATAACCTTAAATGGCTGTTCCAGGCAGCCGATATGGTCTACAATCCCATTATATCAGATGGTTTGGTATATTTTGTCGATATACGTAAAAACGTCTACTGCCTTGATGAGGATTCGGGTAAGATGAAATGGAAGATCAACCTCAAGGAACTGTCCGCTCAGTTCACTTCCGAGAAGTCGGCAGGTAAGGTTAAGTATCCTCTGGTAAAAGACAATCGCCTAATACTCACCGATAACTTTGTCATCTACTGTCTGGAAAAGCGCACCGGTAAGGTGCTCTGGGCGCGCACCGGTATGCGTGACGAGAAGGAATTATTTGATAAAAACAGCGAATATAATAAAAAAACGCCCAAATGGCAACCCGGTAACGCTGATGTGTGGGACCCCAGCAAGCATTCAACAACCCTGGTCGACGGCATTTACTCTGACCCCGTGATCACGGGCGACATGATTTACTATGGCACTCGCAACGTCTTCATCTCCCGGGAGATACTGCAGGGACATCTCAAGTGGGACAACAAGAGTGTGAAGTCTTACAGCGGATTCCCCTCATTTTATGATACGTATATTTTCACTCAGTCCATGGATTACAGCAAGAACATCTTCTCCCTCTATTGCCTTGACGCCGTCACCGGATCGGTGGTATGGTCCAACGTTATCAGTAAGCCGGAGCGGATATTTTCCCCGGTGGTGTACCGTCAAAAGGTCTACCTGGCCTCGGGCAGCGTTGTTCATTCCTTTAACCTTGCCGACGGTTCTAAAGTCTGGGTTAAGGATTATGGCGGGACTATCACGTCAAACCCCAGCTTCACAGAGCGGGAGATTCTCTTTACTACAGGAAACCGGCAGGTGGTCTTGATTAATCCCGATACCGGCGTTGTAGCCTCGACCATTGATTTGGGTGAGAAGTCGAGCCCCTATTTTGTAACTATCCGGGATCAGATCTATGTTGCAAGCACCATTAAAAAACGGGTGGGGGACCGCGATCATTCTTACGCATCGCTACGCGCGCTTAAGTTCGACCGGAGGGAGGCGCTGTGGGAATTCGTCCCGCCTTTTCCCGGCGGGGCGTACCAGCCGGCTGCGTCGGGCGGTATCATGTTCCTCCCGGCTGGAAACTACCTTTACGCGGTCGGCACTGATTATTATCCGCGGATCATTGACGGCGGCAGCGCGGTTTACGATCCCTACAATAGGAAGGACGTGTATGCTAAGGAGACGCCGGCTCAGCGACCCAGCGATAAGCAGTCTGATAATAAGCAGCCGGATAGAAATGATGAACTTCGTCCTATAAAGATATCAGTGAAGGATGAGAACAATAATACCATCCCGGCCACTGTGGAGGTGAAGAAATGGGACCAGGGCAAGATCGTGTATGCGAATCGCATTCCCGTCAATAGGCCCGGCCAGGAGATTGCGGTGCCCAATGCCGATGACGTGGAAATCACCGCCGATTCGGACGGGTACGTGCCGAAGAAGATCATCATATCCCGTGATGATAAAGATGCTTCGATCACACTTGAGAAGATTGAAGTGGGAAAGGGAATTGTGGTTGAAAACATTCATTTTGAGATAAACGAGGCGTATCTTAAAAAGGAATCACTCAATATCCTCGACCGCATGATTGATTCTATGAAGCGGAATAAAAAAATTCGGCTTGAGGTCAGGGGACATACCGATATTACCGGAACTCATGAGTACAACATGAAGCTTTCGGAGAGAAGGGCCGACGCGGTCATGGAATATATGATAAAGAACGGCATCAGTCCGGAGCGGCTTGTGGCCATGGGATTCGGGCCTGATAAGCCGATCGGCGACAATAAGACCGTAGAAGGGAGGAGAAAGAATCGAAGGACTGAGTTTTTTATACGGGAGAAATGATTTTTTATGATGATTATTTCTTCGAGGTATAGAACCTGTCGACACTCTTTGAATCCAGGTCTGGCCGTAGTCTTTCCGCACCGTACAGGTATACGTGCTTCATCTCATCCTGCCGCCGCTCAGTGTTCACATGGAGAAGGACCCTGATGCAGCTTCTGAGGCTTCCCGGCACCGGAATTTCCAGCGTGCAGAAGAGAGGGGTGTAGAGCCATCCCAGCTCGCGCGCGGCAACGGCGGGGAACTCCGCGTTCAGGTCGTCGGTCACGGAAAAGATGGCAGATGCGATGTCTTCGATGCGGACGCCGTTTTGCGCGACCAGTGTCTCCAACAGCTCCCTGGTTTTTGCGGCGATCTCGCTTTTTGTATTCGAATCAGCGGTTGTCGCTCCCCGTATTCCCCGTACCGTCATACTGCAGCTCCATGCGTTTGATATCGGCCCCGATTGATTTCATCAGGTCCGGAAAGTCAGGAAAGGTCACCGAGACGGATTCCGCCGTTTCGATGCGTGTTTCGCCGTCTGCGGCGAGACCGGCCACCGCCAGGGCCATGGCCACGCGGTGATCGTGATGGCCGCTCACCCGGCATCCCCGCAGCGAGCTCCGGCGTATCACCAGCCCGTCCGGAAGCTCTTCGACGCGAGCTCCCATTTTAACGAGTTCATCATGCATCACCCTGATGCGATCCGTCTCCTTCAGCCGCGCCTGCGGCACATTGACGAGTCTGGTCTCGCCATCGGCAAAGCAGGCCGCCACGGAAAGAGCCGGAAGGGAGTCGGGTATGGCATTCAGGTCAAAGATGCCTCCGTTCAGCCTTCCGCCGCTGACGGTGATCTCATTTTTTCCGATATTGATACCGGCGCCCATGAATTTTAATATATTGACCACTTCCTTGTCTCCCTGCGTATCGCTCCAGTCGAGACCTCTCAAGACAAGCTCGGAGCCTGTTATGGCGGCGGCCACCAGGAAGAAAGTCGCGGATGAAAAGTCGGCGGCGATATTTTCCCGAAAGGTCCGATACTTCTGTCCGCCCGGAATTGTAAAGACTTCATAATTGCCCTCGGCGAACCGTATCCCCAGCTTGTCCAGCCAGCACAGGGTCATGGCGACATAGGGCTTCTCGTTAAGGAGCGGCACCTTGATCACTGTTTTCCTTTCTGCCAGGGGTGCGGCTATGAGGAGCGAGGTAAGATACTGTGAGGTGACCGCCTGGATTTCCGTGGTCCCGCCGGTGATTCTGCCTTTAACCACCACCGGCGGCATCCCGTTCCCCCGTGTGGAAAAAGCAACGCCGCCCAGATCGTTGATGGAGGCGATAAGGCCGTCTGCCGGCCGGCTCCGGATCTGGTGGTCGCCGGTGAACACGCTGTACCCGTCGACCAGGGAGGCGAGCCCCAGCCCGATATAGAGCGACGTGCCCGAATTGCCCACGTCGATAATATCAGCGGGGACCGCAAGTTTTCCACCGGTTCCGATAATTTTCCAGACGCCGGTCTGCGTATCAACCCGTGCGCCGAAATTCCGCACCATGTTCAGGCACGAACGCGTGTCCGATGAATCGAGAGGGTGCTCTATGAAGGATTCCCCGTCCCCCAGCAGGCCGCAGGCCAGGGCCCTGATGGTGTGCGACTTGGATCCGGGTATATTGACGGCGCCGTTCAGGCGCGACGGTTTTACAATGAATTCCACCCGAGGACGCTCCTTCTACTTTTCCGGTTTTCTCCTCATGAACAGGCCTATATAGTATGGCTCGGATATCGTATTATCCGCGAGCCGGTACAGATCAGTATATTCAGTCCGATGGTTTTCTATCTGGCGTAGTGTATTTTCACCCGAGTTCGGATACAGGCCGGTAAAATAATCCACCATCCGGACGAGGTCGGTGCTGAAATGCTCGAGGTGGCCTTTTATAAAGGTGAATTCGTTCAGATCCAAAAGGGTTTTTAGGTCGTCCCGAAGATAATAGTCATTATGGAGGGGGAAAACCGCCTTCATGAAATCGTCGTACAGCCCGTCGATATCTTCATCGCTGAGCACCGTCCCGGCTATAAAGAGTATACCGTCGAACTGCGTTGCCCGCCTGAATTCGTCAACAACCCTGCCCGATTCGAGAAAATCAAGGTAATCGATACAGATGAGCAGGTCGGCGGCGTAATAATCTATGGGGAAGGCGTTAAACTCACCGTTGATGAAATGGATCCTCTCTGTCGATGAATCGCCGGCGTTCTGACTGATGAATTCCCTTATGATCGAGATGGACGGCTCAACGACAACGATATAGGTGCTGGTTGCGGCCGCCATTTCGCGGAGAAGCTGACCGCTCCCCAGTCCGGCTTTAACGATCACGCCGGGACTGTATGTCTTTATGACGTCAAAGAGGCTGTCGCGTAATTTTGGAAACCGCTTTTCCGGTTCGATGATGACCTTGTTACGGAAGTCGTGTTCGATAAAGGAGATAATTTCATTCAGTCTGCCCATGAGTGTCACCTCTCTTGAAGGGGTTATCACCATTCAATTAATTTTATGCAACTATTTTTTGATATGCCGGGATAATATATAAGCATCAACCCGGCGTCTCATTTCTGCGTTTTTCCGGCCGGCTGTCCTTTCTGTATGACATAAATTCGACAAGACATAATCAGAATTATTATTGACATTCGGATACGTGGGATTAAATAATCACAATAATGCGAATGTACATCATTAGCTTGTGGGAAGGTAATCGTTTCTCAGCCGATGATTCGCTGCTGGGAAACGCAAGGAGGGTCACATGAAGGAAAAAACCGTGTATTATGATTCCTACAAGGAGGAGCGGGATCTCATTCTTGAGTATAATCAGGTCGACCTGAGCGACGCGAAAATTACCAACATCACGGGAATTGGCGTGGATAATATCACGAGGCAGCAGGCTGTCGTTAAAATCATGGAAATGATAAAAGCCGGCGGTGTGTTTCACGTTATTTCCCTCAATCCCTATAAGATACAGCGCATCAAAGGCAGCGCGGACCTCAGGGTCGTCTCCGGATCGGCGGACATGCACCTGCCCGCCGGGGCAGGTATCCAGTGGGCGGCAAGAGTATTAAAGAGACCCATCCGTGAGCGTATACCCACGTTGAGCTTTATGATGGATATTGTGAGGATCGCCGAGATAAAGGAGTTTTCCATTTTTCTGGTGGGTGGAAAACCGGAAATTGTGGAACGAGCTTTCTTTAATATTAGGAAGTCATTCCCCCAAATACGCATTGTCGGCCGTCACGGTGGATATTTCAGCGCCGACCGGGAAAAGTCCGTCATTGAGGCGATGCGCAAGTCCGAGGCCAATATCGTGTTTGTGGGTCTGGGCTTTCCCAACGAAGATAAATGGATACACCGGATCAAGGGTGAATTCAAAAACGCCGTTTTTATCAGCGTCGGCGGCTGTATCGATATCATATCCGGCGAGATTAAAAAAGCACCCGCCTTTTTCATGCAACGGGGCCTTGACTGGTTTTACCGCATCATCATCAAACCCTGGAGAATCGGCAGATTCATGAGGGTGATGCTCTTCTTCATCTCGGTAGTCTTCAAAAGGATTTTTATGCGAAGGTAGAAAGCGGGGCTATTTCTCGTACCGGCCCCGCTTCGCCATGGTGTCGCGGGCGTTTTGCAGCTCCGTGCTGCTGATCTTTCCCCTGCCGAGAGTGAAATTCGCGAGCGTCTCTTTATTGTTGCATGACCGGCACTGAACGATGGCTTTCCCGTCCTGCGTCCACTCGGAGATTTCAACGAAACGAGAGCTGCAGTTTCTGCAGAATATAACCGATACGAAATTACTCATGGTCCCCCCTCATGAATTGATTCAATGTAGCGCCGCCAAGTAATTTTGGCAACACATTTTCACGCGGCTATCAGTCTATGCGCAGGGTAATGATAGATATATCCTCCCTGATCCCGACATCACCGGAAAAACGGCCTGCGAACCCGATGACTGATTCGATGATGTCTTCTTTCGGAGGGAATTTTTTTTCCAAGAATCTCATGACGCTTTTCAGGCCCAGCTGTTTTCCCATCCGGTTCCTGACCCTGAGGATTCCATCGGAGAGTATGACGAACAGGTCGCCGGGACGCAGTGAAACCGCGACGCTTTTTGCTTCATTTATGTTCTGCACCAGGCTTCTCTTTCCGAACCTGAGGTACCGCGCAACCCGGTCGCGCACGAGAACCGGATAGGCGATGCCGACGTTGAGGAACCGGAGCTTGTTTTCCGCGCGGTCGAGCACGCCGTAGAGGAGCGAGGCGTTCGGCAGGGGTCGCTCGTCGTGTTCCATGATGCGGTGAAGCTGCCGCACCAGTTCAACGGGATTTTTCCCCTTGATTTTCGCGAGGGCCCGAATGGCCCCGCTCACTATTGAGGCCTGCATCCCGCCCGGTACACCCTTGACGTGAAGATCGCCCAGGGCGATCCCTATATTGTTATCATCGAGCCGGAACAGCCCGTGGAATTCGCCGCCGATCTCCCGGGCGGTCATTGACCGTGCGGCTATTCTTATTGTGCCGAGTCTCATATCGATATCGGGAATCAGGGCCTCCTGTATCGCCTGCGCCGAAGCGAGCTCGCCCTTGATCCGCTCCTCCTCAATGGCGTTCCGGAAGTAGATCGCGTTCTGCACCGCCAGGGCCGCCTGGTCGGCGAAGATTTTAAACAGGCTCATGTCGTCCTCGGTGAATCCGGGACGGTTGAGCGGGTTGATGGCCTGGATCACGCCGAGCAGTTTTCCCTTGAAGAGGAGGGGAGTGCAGACGATGGATTTTGTTACAAATCCGGTCATTTTATCGAAATCCGGGTCGAAACGTCGGTCGTTATATACGTTGTTGATGAATATCGGTTTTCTGGTTTCCGCGACCCAGCCGGCGATTCCCTGGCCCATCTTAATGCGAAACTTCTCAACCAGCTCCCTGCCGGCTTCGCCAAGGGCCACTTTGAACACAAGGTCGTTGGACTTATCATCATAGAGAAGAAGGGTGCTCGCTTCCGTTTCCATGATATCCGTGATCGTCTGCATGATGACAGTGAGGAGTCTGACTATATCGAGGGTGGAATTGATCATGCTGTTGATAGAGACAAGCTTGGTCAGGTTGTGTATCTTGCGTTCGACAACGGCCAGATCAACGCTTACTATTTTCTTCTTAAACATAGGCAATGTCACTCCGTATGTTCAATATTTCGCATTAGAATACTTCTGAAGTGGACATCTCATAAAAAGGAAAAGTCGATAATAGATTTGTTTCTAAACTCAATAATCGTTTATAATTTGCCCCCGCCCCCGAAGGCGGCGGAGGCAAATATGAATGAGCAATGGCAATTAAGAAACAAAACTAATAAATATGAAACTTTTTGTTAAAAAGCAAGCATTATTTTCCATGGTCGCGTTAGAAATACGGCACCGGCATGGAATTATTAATGTATCAGAAAGCAGCAGGCTTTCATTTACTCAAAGTCAATACTTGTATTTTTTTTAACTGCGATACTCAATACTTGCATGTAACTATAGAAAAAATCACACCGTTTCTTCCGCGATGATAGTTGTTTTGAACACCCCGTCATTTTTTTGTTGAAAAAATAATAATTTTTTGAACATATACGATTCTATATATAAAAAAAGAGCGAATTAATATTTATCATATTTGAAAATATATTGACATTTTATTTTGAATATAATTACCACTAAATGACATAAAAAAAACGCGTAACGACAAAGCATGGTTCTAATAATACCTTAAAGAGGCATGTATGAGAGTCAGGTATTCTAATATTGCAACAATCTTTTCGTCCGGCTTCCGTTTTTATTTTTACATTATTTAAATTTATAAAATTTTTCAAGGAGGATTTTATGAAGAAAATTTTACTCATGCTAGGGGCAATCCTGTTTGCTTCTGCAATGATCGCGGGTGATGTATTCGCTTATAACTACATCAACTCCACGAGTTTTGTCAGAATGCCTTCACGGGCGGCAACTATAAGCACGGTGGATGCTGTTTTCTATAATCCGGCCGGTCTGGTCAAAATTCCGGACGGATTCTATACCGAGCTGGGGAATAACTTTATTGTCAAAAATTATTCTCATAAATTCCTTGCCGGTAGCTATACTGACAGCACCCCTGTTCTGTTCAGCATGTTCGGCGGGTTTATTTATAAGAGCGGCAAGGGCTCGTTATTTATAGTCAATTACGTACCCGAGGGCGGCGGCATGTCGGATTATCGCAACAAGTTTGGTATACAGACACTCGAGTTGTTGCAGGGTGGCGTGGCGTCTCTTACGTCGCCCAGTTATGTTCACGCATATCGGTTCTGGGTCCAGATCGCGATGGGCGGCGCATACGCGCTGTCGGACTCGTTTGCAGTAACCGCGGGTTTGACATCAAACATATACTACTATGATCAATCTTTTGGTTACATCGGAACGGGCTGCGTTGCCAAAGAGACGACCAGGGCCGACGGTTTCGGAGGCTGGCTCGGATTCTTGATTACCCCGGTTAAACAGGTCAACTTCTCCATCAAGTACGCACCAGAGGTGATCGCGCGCGGCAAGATAACCGACAAGAAAATGCATTACAGCCAAATAACAGAAGCACGTCTTCCCGCCTATCTCGCGATTGGTCTCAATGTGAAGCCTCATGAAAAAGTTGAGCTTCAGGCGTCATACCAGTTGAGCTTTACCCAGCAAAAGGCATACGGGAACTCAAAACAACCGGCGTTTGATCCCGCGACCGTCCTGGTCACCAGAGCTTGGGAGTACGAATTCGGATATGCCGCACAATATGTGCCGACCACCGGAAGCAATATCGTGGACTACAAAGGCAAGCTCACCCACGCTGCCGGCGTCGGCGTGGAAGTTCGCGTTCACGAGAAAATACTCGTCAGCTGCGGAGTCGGGTACGAGAACGCCTGGCTGCATCCCAGGGCGCAGAACCCGTTTGATCCCAAGCTCGCCAGCGTCGTTGTGGGCCTTGGCGGGAGATTCAAGGCTACGGATAAAATGGACGTTGATATAGGGATATTGAAGAACACCTATTTCGAAGACAAGATGCTCTTCGGCCTGATCAAGATGAAGAAGAACGTATGGGTTTTCAGCATCGACCTGAGCACCAAGTGGATGTAATTCGGACAAAACATGCATTGTCGAAAAGGGCTGTCCCGCAAGGACAGCCCTTTTTTTATTCAGGATAGGAGTGCGGATCGGACTGGTGCCGCGATATGTCTCATGATACCG
>MIBH01000041.1:118959-119242 GCA_001829455.1 Spirochaetes bacterium RBG_13_51_14 | reverse complement strand
GCTCTTTTTCGGGTGGAGCGCCGCCATGATCGATTCGCGCCCCGGCGAGCAGATGGGCGTGGGCGGAAGCCCTCCCCGACGATAGGTGTTGTAGGGAGAGTCGGTGTTGAGGTCGCTCACGTAGATTGGTCCGGAGAATTTTTTCACCGCGTAGCGGACGGTGGGATCGCAGTCAAGCTTCATGTACCTCCGCAGCCGGTTGTGGAATACCGAGGATATAAGGTCGCGTTCGGAGGGTATCCTCGCCTCTTTTTCGATCAGCGAGGCAAGGGTGAGGATCTCA
>MIBH01000041.1:117808-118891 GCA_001829455.1 Spirochaetes bacterium RBG_13_51_14 | reverse complement strand
GGTGATGATGTCCCGCGCGTCCGATCCCTCGGCGAACACGTAGGTATCCGGGAACAGGTATCCCTCGGCCGACGGGGCGTTGATGTTCAGCGATTCAAGAAACGCGGCATCGCGCGCGAAATTGAGGAACGGGCCTGCATCGGTGATTTCATTCGCCGCAAGGCGGTCCGCTATCTGGTACAGGTTGAACCCCTCGGGCACGGTTATCCTCCTGGTAAGAATCTCGCCCCGGGAGAGCTTCATCAATATCTCGATGGACGTCATGCCGACGAATATCCGGTACCTGCCCGCGCGCACAGAGCGCCGCCTGAGCGCGTAAGACGCGTAAACGAAAAAATTCTCGCTTTTCACGCATTCGCTCCTTTCGAGATTCCGCGCGATTGCGCGGATGGTTTCGCCGTAGCGCACGGTGAAGATCCGATCCCGCATTGCCGGCGGCGGCACGTTGAAGTAACAGAGCGGCCCGCTCACTATTGAAGCCAGAAGAATTATGATGATTATGATTTTTTTCATAATGTTACCCGAATTTCGCCGCTCCTATGATCCGGTCCATGTTGGGAGTCAGGATTCCGTTTTCCACTCTGCCCAGTACGGGGATCCCTCCCAGTTCGTCCATTATTTTTCTGTTCCCGCCCGCGTTTTTCGGATAATCGGCGTACTCGGTGGTGAAGAGCGAGATGTTCAGGTTGCGGGCCGACTTGGCCGCTTCGAATATGCCGCCGTCGGGCGGCGCCTCCACTATGTACACGGCGCGGGACAGGGCGCAGATGATCTTATTTCTGATGAAGGCGTTGTAGCGGTTGGCCTCGCGCGCTGGGTAGAAGGGGGAAGCGATAACCATGCGTTCCGGATCCATGACGTCCCGGAGGATATCCGGCACGGCGAAATGGAACGTGCCGGAGGGGATAAGCGCGACGGTGCTTCCCCCATGCACCAGCGCCGACCGGTGCGCGATGAGGTCCGCGCCGCGGGCGAATCCGCTGATAACGACGATCCCGTGCTTAGCCAGCTCCCGGGACGCTTCGAAGGAAATCATCTCTCCCTTGTCGCTCACGTCCTTATCGCCGAGAATCGCGACTCCTT
>MIBH01000041.1:99247-117793 GCA_001829455.1 Spirochaetes bacterium RBG_13_51_14 | reverse complement strand
GCGCGTTGCCGGAGACGTACAGGAAGGGGGGGAGGGCGTTCCCCATGATTTCATGGAGGCGCTGCGGATACAGCTCCGAAAAGAAGGGGATCACGTCAGTGCCTGAATCGAGCAGCTTGAAATAATCTTCTTCGATCTTTGGCAGTATGTGCGGTATTCCTGATATGGCATCGGCGATTTTTTCGGGGAACCGGAATTCTTTTTTGATATCCGCGGCCGAGAGATCGCACAGATCCACCAGGGAAAGGTTATTTTCTTTCAGCGCTCCGTAAATATCGATCAGATGTGCCGGTCCGATTCCGTGCGTCTGTTCGAGGGCGATCCAGTATTTCGTGCTGTCCATAGGATTCAGTCCGTACGGGGCGTGCGGAAAGCACGCGGTCTCCCGATTCTGAAGACAATAACAGATGGATACGGGAAAAGTCAATAAAAAGCCCATGGCCGCATCCCTCAAGCTGTTCGGTAATAAAAGGTGGAAACATTAAAAGTCCTTGAAAAAAAAACGCCATTGCGTAATCTCGAGCATATGCAGGATAATTATAAGGTATATACGCACCGGGGTATTCTGGTAATTGAAATCCTGGTCGAGAGATTTGATTTTTTTGAGATATCTGAATCCTCGGGCTTTTTGCGGACCGTGATGGCGGAACACAGGTATCCCTCCATGATTTTTAACTTAAGCAAAGCCATGATCATCGATTCAAGCGTCTTCGGGTTCATTATTGAGATCAGGAATGCCATTGATAAAAACGGCAACGAACTGGTTATCGTGTGCCGGAATCGCGACATTCTGTATATTATGGATATGCTAAAAATTACCCAGATCATGCGGGTATTTCCATCCGTTGATGCTGCAGCCGACTATCTGCTGGGGAATTGACCAATCCAGGTATTGCATAACGGGGATGAATGAATCCATTCATCTCTGCTGTATCGTTATGACGGATCACCGTTTTTTGTTATTTTTTAATTAAAGCGTATTAATTCCGTTGACATATACACGTTTAATTTTATTTTGAAAAAGTAAGGAATATATCTTTAATTCTGAATTGCGGCCCGAACAAATGCATACCGGAGAGAGATTTAAGATCAATGGTCATACCGGAAACCGATGCAGGAAACATGCGTGGATCGTTCCGGTTACCATGATTGTCGTTTCTCTTACTAAGATATACAATCACATTAAACAAACTGCACAATAAATCATCACAGGAGGATCGTATGGCATTAAATCCTATTGTAGACACAAGAGACGTTCGTTTTGTGCTCTTTGAGCAGCTGGAACTCGATAAATTCTGCAAAAAGTATTCCAAACAATACGGGGACTTTGACCGGGATACATTCGAGAGCACGATCGAGCTTGCCGAGAAAGTGGCGGTTGAGAAAATTTACCCCACGTATAAAGAAGGCGATCGGGAAGGTTGCACCTTTGTTCCGGAAACAAAAGAGGTAAAAATACCGAAGTGCTACAAGGCGGCGCTGGATGCCTATTATGAGACGGGCTTCATCGGGACCATGGAGGATCCTGAAATCGGCGGTATGGGTATGCCGGCCGCTATTTACATGTCGGTTGCCGAAATCGTCAGCGCGGCAAACTTCAACCTTCTGATGTATCCCGGCCTTTCACATGGCGCGATGGGGATGATCAATACCTACGGGACCAAGGAACAGAAGGACATGTACATCCCGAAGATGATGTCCGGAGAATGGGGCGGCACCATGTGCCTTACCGAGCCGGACGCCGGGACCGATGTGGGCGCTCTGAAAACCAAAGCCGTTCGTCAGAAGGACGGCACCTTCAAGATCACCGGCCAGAAGATATTCATCTCATCAGGCGATAACGATTATTACAAGAACATGATACATACCGTGCTGGCGCGGATCGAAGGCGATCCGGCGGGAAGCAAGGGCATATCGATTTTCATCGTTCCCAAATACCTCGTGAACAAGAACGGCTCGCCGGGAGCGCATAATGACGTCAACTGCGCTGGCATCGAGCACAAGATGGGGATCAAGGGCTCGGCCACCTGCACGCTCAGCTTCGGCGACATCGGCACCTGCATCGGCTACCTTCTGGGCGAGGAGCGGAAGGGCATGAAGATCATGTTCCAGATGATGAACGAGGCGCGTCTCGGCGTCGGCATGCAGGGCCTGGCCATTTCAAGCGCCGCGTACATGCACGCCGCATCCTACGCGAAGAACAGGCTCCAGGGCGTTCACGTGACCCAGATGCTGAATCCGGATGCCAAGAGCGTCACTATCAGCCAGCACCCTGACGTCAAGCGGATGCTCCTCTGGATGAAGTCCCACGTGGAGGGCATGCGGTTCATAACCTGCTACCTCACGCACGCCCTGAACGTGGCGCACGTGGCCGAGGGCGAAGAGTCCAAGGAGGCCAT
The DNA here is from genome assembly GCA_001829455.1 of Spirochaetes bacterium RBG_13_51_14. Taxonomy (GTDB): domain Bacteria; phylum Spirochaetota; class UBA4802; order UBA4802; family UBA5550; genus RBG-16-49-21. The sequence continues at coordinate 115,394 of MIBH01000041.1, read as the reverse complement.
GGGCATTGCGGAGATCATGATCCCGATCTGCAAGGCCGGCAACACCGACAAGAGCGTTGAGATAACCTCCGAGGCGATGCAGGTGTTCGGCGGATACGGCTTCTGCAGCGAATATCCCATCGAGCAAATGATGAGGGACTCGAAGATAACCACCATCTATGAGGGCACCAACGGCATCCAGTCCATGGACCTCACCATGCGGAAGATACTGATGAATCCCGAACAATACAACTATACGGTTCTGAAGAAGAGGATTCAGGAAGCCGTCAACAAGGCCAAGGGAATCGTGGACGACAAGTACGTCTCCCTGGTCGAGCGGGGCGTGCAGAAGCTCGACGAGGTCATCAACATGATGAAAGACCAGATGGCCAAGGGACAGTTCCTCCTTTTGTTCATGAACGCGACGCCGCTCCAGCAGGCGATGTTCATGCTCTGCATGGCGTGGGCTCACCTCTCTTCGTTGATCATCACCCAGCCAAAGATGAAAGAGCTCGTGGGCGATAAAAAAGGCGAGGAGCGCGACAAGCACCTCAGGGATAATGCTGAGGCGGCCTATTACAGTGGCAAGGTGATTTCATCTCAGTTCTATCTCGGCATGGAATTCCCCAAATACTTCGGCAAAACCGAAGCCCTGCTCTTCGGCGAAGGCGCCGTGATAAAGGCATCCGATCCGATCTTCACCGGTATGCTGGAGCAGTAAGAGCGGTTTAACAATCTCGCAATCAATGGCCGATGGCATAACACCATCGGCCATTTTTTTTGTAGAACATAAAATATATATTGATAAAATTTGCGCCCTGTACATAATTATGTCGCATTAGATTATGCGCTCATTTTATCGGTAAGTTATGAGAAATTTTTTTTATTCATCCGGTCTCCTGTTCGTTATTGTGAATGATGCTGTTATCATGAACAGGAGCGGCCATATGGAAAGACAGGGGATATTGTTTCAGAGGATCAATCAGGCGATTCAGCCTCCTCCTCTGAACGATGAGGAGAGAATGCACGCCGTGGCCGTCTCGATTCTCTCGTGTCCGGGCGGCAACAGCGTCTGGGGCATGCTCGATTCATGCATGCCGCGGGAGATTTACCGGAGAGTGTCCGCGGCCGGCCAACCGGCCGTCCAGCGCTACATTGCGGAATTCTATCCGCTTTCCCCCCTCGCGGCTGCGCGGAAAATAATCGATAAAGCCGGGAGACAATCGATCCGAATACTCACCTGGTGGGATAGTGATTATCCCGCCCTGCTGAGGGAGATACAGTGGCCGCCGCTCGTACTCTATGTCAAAGGGTCTCTGCCGTCCGGTTGCGCGGTTGCGGTCGTGGGAACGCGAAAGTCGGACTCCCGCTCGTCGGCCGTCGCCCGGCGCATCGGCGGTGATCTGGCAGCACGGGGATACGCGGTGGTCAGCGGCATGGCGGTCGGCATCGATCGGGAAGCGCACCTGGGCGCCCTCGACAATGCGGGGGCCACGGTCGGCGTGCTGGCCAACGGGATCGATATCGCCTATCCGTTGCCGAACCGCGACCTCTACCGCCGCATCGAGGCGGCTGCCGGGTCGGCTCTCATTTCAGAGTATCCCCCCGGGATATACGCAGGAAAGTGGACATTCGTCAGACGGAACCGGATCATAAGCGGGCTCTGCGTCGGGACCGTGGTCGTCAAAGCGGGTGGGCGGAGCGGGGCGCTCATCACGGCCCGGCATTCCCTTGAACAGAACCGGGAGGTCTTCGCCTGTGCGGGCAATTCGTTCGATGACGAGTACGCCGGCTGCCACCGGCTGATCAGAAACGGCGCCGTCCTCGTTTCCCGCACGGACGATATCATCGCCGAGCTCTCGCGGTTTGTTGTTGCCCGGCCCCTGCCTGCGGGTGATGACGATTCCCGCGTCCGTGCCCCGGTCCGGTCATGCGGCTTCGATCATGATCCGGACACGCTCCCAGGCAGGATTCTGCAGATGCTTTCAATGCGGGGCTACGATCTTGACGCCCTCGTCCGCGCCGTTGCGGCAAGCCCGGGCGAGGTCAATGAAGCAGTTGTCGAGCTGGAACTGGAAGGAAGGATACTGCGGAACGGGAATACCCTGTCTCGATTGTGAGGATCTGTATTGCCGTCCATCTCATGTCGATTTGTTATGCCGGAATAGACCGGCGGAAATTGAGCGGTGTATGTGTTATGATACAATAATACGAGAGAGATTTTCGGGATGAAAGTAAAATTCATATTCACGATACTCATAACGGCTCTGATGCTGGTTTCCCTTTCCCAGATCTTCTCCATCCCGCCGTACGCCGGCGACCTCTACCCGGTGTATAAGTCCGGCTATTTCAAAGAGCTTGATCGCGGATTCAGAATCGTCACCGACTCTTTTGTCGGAATAAAATCAATGGCTCGTCCGGAATACGCCTGGATTTTCCTTAAAGACATTGAGATCGCGCATGATATGAACATTCAGGTGTTTGATTACCGGGGGTACAGCATTCCGGCGCCGGGAGAGAAAGCCGGTCGACCGGACAGGCAGATCCTCAAAGTGATAAACACCATCCATCCGAAGACGCATTCTGAAATACAGGGCAGCCGCTACGTGTCGATTATTCCGCTTTCGGCGCGCGGGGAGTGCAAATTCTGCCACAGCCGCTGGAACAATCGCACGGTGATCGGCGCACTCAGATTTGCACGGTCATACAACCCGGCGATATACTATACCGCGGAGCGGATAATTATTTTTGTATCAATTACGATACTCCTCGGCGTTCTCCTGTATGCCGTGCTGCGATGGGACCCGGGAAAGAGTATAAAAGAATTATTTGACAAATAGGGACATCTATTTCCTGGTGGTATGAAATCACGAGAGCGGTCGCGGTTGAGACCGATACCAGAATGAGGATGCATAATGGGCAAACAGAACAACAATAAAACGGGAACCCTGGTGATCGTCGAATCGCCGTCAAAGGCGAAAACCATCAATAAGTACCTGGGAAGCGATTACATTATTTCTTCCTCGGTCGGACATATTATTGATCTTCCTAAATCGAGGCTTGCCATCGATGTTGAAAACAATTTCAAGCCTGAATATATCACCATCCGGGGCAAGGCAAAAATTTTGAATGAGCTGAAGAAGCAGGCATCGAGCGCGTCACACGTCCTCCTGGCCACTGATCCGGACCGGGAGGGCGAGGCCATATCGTGGCACCTCTCCAACGCCCTGGCCGACCGCAACAGCGACATCAAGCGGATCGAATTCAATGAAATAACCGAGCACGCGGTCAAAGAGGCGGTATTGCATCCGCGTGAGATCAACATAAATCTGGTGAACGCACAGCAGGCCCGGCGCATACTTGACCGGATTGTCGGATACTATATCAGCCCCATCTTGTGGAAGAAGGTCAAGAAGGGGCTTTCCGCCGGACGGGTGCAGTCCGTGGCGCTCAAGGTCATCTGCGACCGCGAACGGGAGATCGACAACTTCAATCCCGATGAGTACTGGACCCTGGATGCGGAGCTCATCCATGAGGGCACAACGTTCAGGGCGCAGCTCGCGGCGTACCGGAATGAAAAAATCAGGATACGCAACAAGAATGAGATCGATGCCGCACTTGAGTATCTGAAAGGCAGGAGCATGACGGTGAAGGACGTGAAGGTCCAGGAGCGGCGGCGGAAGCCCGGCGCGCCATTCATCACCAGCAGGCTTCAGCAGGATGCGGCCAACAGGCTCGGATTCACCTCCCAGAAAACCATGATCATCGCCCAGCAGCTCTACGAGGGTATCGACATTCACGGCGAGGGCCCGACGGGCCTCATCACCTATATGCGGACCGATTCAGCCCGCGTTTCGGATACCGCCATCCGGTCAGTGCGGGACTTCATCAACGAACACTACCGGGGGGAATATCTGCCCGAGAAGCCGAACTATTACGCGAACAAGAAGGGAGCCCAGGACGCCCATGAGGCGATACGGCCCACGGACGTGTTCCGCACGCCCGAATCGATCAGGGGCGACCTCACCCGCGACCAGTACAAACTGTATGACCTCATCTGGAAGCGCTTCGTGACGTCACAGATGAACCCGGAGGTGTCCGAAGTGACCACCGTCAATCTTGAAGCCGGTGATTACTTGTTTCGCGCCAACGGAAGCCGTGTCCTCTTCAAGGGATTCACCGCCGTTGACAAGTCGGACAAGTCCGAGCGGACATCGCTCCCCCGCCTTGCCCCGGGCGATCAGGTGGCGGTGGCGCAGTTTTTACCGGAACAGCATTTTACCGCGCCCCCGCCGCGGTACAACGACGCCTCGCTGGTGAAGTTTCTCGAGGAGTCGGGGATCGGGCGGCCGTCAACCTATGCGCCGACCATCAATACCCTGGTCAAGCGCTATTACGTAACCCGCTCCGGCAAGCAGCTGATTCCGACCGTCCTCGGAAAGCTTGTGGACGATATCATGGAGAAGCATTTTTCCTCCCTGGTGTCGATCGATTTCACGGCCAACATGGAGGACCGGCTCGACCATATCGAGGACGCGAAAACGGACTGGGTGGGGATGCTGAGCGAATTCTACGCTCCTTTCAAACATGCCGTGGACCAGGCGGAGACCAACATAGAAGAGATGAAGGGCATCCTCGACGAGAAAACCGATATAACCTGCGAGCAGTGCGGCCGGAACATGGTGAAGAAGCTGGGGAAATACGGCTTTTTCCTGGCGTGCACCGGTTTTCCGGAGTGTCGGAATTCCAAGCCGCTCCCGCTGGGGAAGTGTCCCCGGTGCGAGGGCGGCGACGTCATCAAGCGCTCCTCCAAGAAGGGGAAGGGCGGCGCTTTCTATGCCTGTACCAATTATCCGACCTGCGAGTTCTTCACGCGGGACAATCCGGCGGAGAAGGCGTGTCCGAGGTGCGGCAGGCTGCTGTTTAAAAAGGTCATCAAGGGGAAGGGCGAGAAGCTTACCTGCCTGAATGAATCGTGCGGCTACCAGGTGGAGCTCCTCGATGAAACGGTGCCCGCGAACGGGAACGGGCTGAACAATAACGGTTCAGAGCAGCAGGATGGATGATCGCTGAAATCGATCAATTCATGAGTTATCTCAGGAATGAGAAAAACTCATCGGAAAATACCCTGGAGGCGTACGGGAAGGACCTGCGGCAGTTCTACCGCTTCCTGTGCGGCGACTTCGGGGCGGAGGTCCGCGAACGATACGAGGTTCATGCGGCTGTACATAACGATGACATTCCCGTCGCGTCCATCGCGTCCGACGACATCATCGCCTTTATCGAATATTCCTACGACTCCGGTTTGAAGCGATCGAGTATCGAGCGCAGGATCGCGTCCATGAAATCGTTCTTTAACTTTCTGTTCAACAGGGGATACATAGAGCGCAATCCCGGGATCAAAATCGGGTATCCGAAAAAGGAATCGCGGCTCCCGAAATTCCTGCACGTCAACCAGATCGAGGCGGTTCTTGATTTTGATCTGAAGAGCTTCATCGATTACCGCGACCGCGCGATTCTGGAAACCTTTTATTCCACCGGCGCCCGGGTATCGGAGCTCTGCTCGGCCGACATTGCGGATCTGGATTTCGACAGCAGGCGGCTCAAGGTGATGGGCAAAGGCGCGGAGGAGCGGATCGTCTTTCTTACCGGGGGCACCTGCGGCCTCCTGCGCCGGTATCTCGCCGAACGAAAGCGGAAATTCGGGCTCGTTTCCGATCCGCTGTTCGTCAACAACCGCGGCGGAAGAATCACGGTGAGGGGTATGCACGGCATCGTGGTGAAACGCGCGCACGCCGCCGGCCTCCTCGACCGGGTGTCCCCCCATACCCTGCGGCACAGCTTCGCCACCGAGCTTATGGACCGGGGGGCCGACATCCGGGCTGTCCAGGAGATGCTGGGCCACAAGCACCTCTCGACCACGCAGGTTTATACTCACACCACCACGGAGCGCCTGAGAAAGGTTTTCGAAACCTATCATCCCCATGCCGGGAAAAAGAAAACCGACCGATAGGCACAGTTTGATTGTATCGCCGATATTTTTGATCGTGTATTATGCTGCCGTAGAGAGTGCATAATGGCTTTTGTCTCAGCTCTTGTTTATTTATATAAATGGTATTCCAACAGCCGGCATTCAATGTCGGCGTTAAAAAATACGAGCCGGCGGCTGGTGCGCAGACCGACCTGTTTCGCCAGATCTAAATTGCCGGTAAAAATGTAACCGGTATGCCCGGAGCATTTCTTTTTGAAAAAATCACCGATGCTTTTGTACAATCGGCCAAGTTCAATCTCTTTCCCCAGCCTAAATCCATATGCGGGATTAAGAATAATAATACTTTTTTCGCGCGGCACAGGAGTATCGGTAAAATCACAAACATAAAAATCAATCAGTCCATCCACTCCGGCGGCCCGGGCGTTTTTTTTCGCGGCATCGGCGGCGCGCTTGTCTATGTCGGAAGCAATAATGCGCGCGGGCAATTTGCTGCGCGCGCGGCTTTTTATTTCTTTTCGTAAAAGCCGCCATCTTGCCCCATCAAAATTTTTTATATGCATAAACCCAAAGTTATTACGCAGCAATCCCGGTGCGCGGTTTAAAGCAATGAGCGCGGCTTCAATCGCAAGGGTGCCGCTTCCGCACATCGGATTAACCAGCGGTGAAGAACCGTCATAGCCGGCGGCGAGCAGTAGCGATGCGGCCAGCGTTTCCCGGAGCGGCGCGGCATGAGGCATTATGCGATAGCCTCTGTCGGAAAGCTTGTTTCCGGAACTGTCCAGATAAAGCCAGCAATTATCGTTATTCCAAAAAAGATTCACCACGACATTGTCGCGTTTCGGCCCGGAAGAAGGCCGCTTCCCGTACTTCTCAACCAGCCGGTCGACAACCGCGTCTTTGACTTTTTGATTGGCAAACATTGAGCTGTTGACACGCGTGGTATCAACAACTGAAACAACGCTTACATATTCGGACGGATCAATTATATCTTCCCAGGATATGGCAGCTACTTCCCGGTAAAGCTCGTCCGGGCCGCGGCAGGAGAATTTTTTAAGAAGATACATCACGTGCAGAGCGGTGCGCAAACACAGGTTTAACCGGGGTGCGTCATCCCACGATGCTTCGACCTCAACGCCCCTGTCGTGCTCGGAAAGGATTGTATACCCCAGTTGTTCTATCTCCCGGCGTAAATATGGCGTTATCCCCCGCCCGCACGTAAGGGTCAAAGACCTATTTTTTAATATATTCATTTTCAGGGATCCTTCACCTATCATCATGGCTCGGAACCAGTCGTATTTTTGATGCTCCGGACGATGATGCCGCCGCCCAGGATGTCCATTTCATCGCCATAAAAGACCGCAGCCTGGCCCGGCGATATCCCAACCTGCGGTTCCCTGAAGACGACCAGGATCCCGTTATCTTCCTTCTTTAGATATGCGGCAACCGGTGTCTGGGTAGATCGTGTTTTTACCAATACGCGCCGGTCGTTGAGATCAGTTTCCCTCATGTAGTGTATCGTGTCTGCGAAGAGTCCCGCGGTCTCAAGCTCTTCCCGGTGCCCCGCGACGATGCGGTTATTCCGGGCGTCAATGCTGACCACATAGAGCGGCCCAAGCGAGGCTATTCCCAGGCCCCGCCGCTGTCCGATGGTGTAGGTATGTATTCCCCGGTGCTGCCCGATGACCTTTCCGACGGTGTTAACGATATCGCCCGGTCCGGGCGCCTTCCCCGTAGCGCGCTCGATGAATTCGGCGTACCGGTTATCCGGGATGAAGCAGATTTCCTGGCTTTCCGGACGCTCCGCCGCGGACAGACGGCGCTCTTCGGCCATTTTCCGAACCTTGCTCTTGGTGTAATCGCCGAGTGGAAAGATGATGTCCTTCATGCTCTCCTGAGAGAGCATGAAGAGGAAATATGACTGGTCCTTGACGGTTTCCCTTCCCCGTGCCACGTAATATCTGCCGTTTGCCGCCTTCATGATCCGCGCGTAATGTCCGGAGGCGATTTTTTCGCAGCCCAGGGACCGGGCGTGCCTGAGAAGCCGGTCGAATTTTATCAGAGAATCGCAATGAATGCACGGATTGGGGGTCTTTCCCGAAAGGTATTCGCTGCAGAAGGGCTGGACAATAATGGAGTAAAAGTCGTTTTCCAGGTTGACCGTATGAAGGGGAAACCCGTACGATTCGGCAACTGCACGGGCGGATTCGGCGTTCGTTGACGCGCGGGAAGGGCCATAATAACGGGCGATGAGACCCGCGGACAATTCGGCTGTTAAACCCACGACCTCATGGCCCGTCTCTTTCAACAGCACCGCGGCCATCGAGGAATCAATTCCTCCGCTCATCGCTACCGCAATTTTCATCGATTAACACCAGTCTATTGATAAAGAAATCCCTGGCAGGTGCCCCTTTTCCTGAACTCGTCTTCTATCGACCTGAGCACGGTTCCCTTATGCAGACTCCAGAGCGGCGCCACCAGGGTATGTTCCTCCCGGTCACCCATCAGCCGGTGAATGAGAATATCCGGTGACACCCGCTCGATGAAGTCGCAGAGGACGGAAACATACTCCTTCTGTGAGAGCGGCCTCATCAGCCCGGTCCGGTATTGCTCTTCCAGAGCCGTGCCCCTGATGACATGCAGGTGATGGAACTTGATTCCCCGAACCGGCAGATCGACCAGGGAACGAGCCGTCGCCATCATATCATCCCAGCTCTCTCCGGGGATTCCCAGGATGAGGTGCACGCATACGGGAATGCCCCGCGGCGCGACCCGGTTGATTGCGTCAACCGTAGCGCCATTGGCATGACCCCGGCGCAAAAATTCAAGGCTTTTATCATGGCTCGTCTGCATCCCGATCTCAAGCCAGAGCTCAAAGCCGGGCCTTCGGTAGGACGCGAGGAGGTCAAGCGTTTCATCGGGAAGACAGTCCGGCCGCGTGCCCACCATCAGGCCGATAACTCCATCCTGGGCGACGGCCAGGTCGTACAGGCGCTTCAGCCGGGCGGGAGGGGCGTAGGTATTGGTGAAGGCCTGGAAATAGGCGATGTATTTCGTGCCGGCGCCGGTTCGCCTGAAGTTTTTTTTTGCGGTTTCCATCTGCTCCGGTATCGGCGTTGCGCCGTTCATGCCGGGAGATGCGGAGCCGTCCTCCGGGCAGAATATGCAGCCGGCTGCGCCTACCGTGCCGTCCCGGTTCGGGCAGGAGAGGTTCGCGTTGATCGGAATTTTAAGCACCCGGCAGCCGTATATATTCCAGAGATAATCGCTGAATGAATGGTAGGGTTTGCCGGACCAGCTGCCGGCCTTACAGGGATCTCTCTTTTGTGTCATTCGCAAAAAATGAATTTTTCAGGTACTGCTGATTCTGATGCTGGTGCGGGTTCAATGGTACGCTGTTCGCGTACCGGGCGCTGATCACGGTGCAATGTTTATCGAGTTTCACGATATATATGCCGGTGCCGAAATTAACTGTTCGGACGGTTTTTCCCCAGCGAAAGAGCCTTCTCTTTTTCTTAGCAGAATACACGGCTATCTTGTTCCTTGAGATGATTTTCGCGTTTTTAAATGATTTGACCAGCTTCTTGAGCGTCTCGCCGTCAGGGGCCAGCGCCAGCTCAATCGCCTTTTCTATGCTCTGGCTCTGTTCGATTGGCAGGATGATGCTCCGGGTCATCGGCGCCTTCACCACCGCGGACGAAAAATTTGATTTATTACGGGGAACAAGTTCTTCGTCCGTTTTTAACGATGCACTGCTGATGTCCGGAGAGCCCTTCAGTTCTTTGTAGTACTGTTCATGCAGGGCGGCGAATATGGGCGCCCTTTTGAGCGCTCGTCGCGCCAGGTAGAGGTACCGCCTGGCGGCGGAGTATTTTTTCCGTTTTTTCAGATTCTTGGCTGTGGCGTAGTATCTGTTCGATTTGGCGAGGCTGTTCTTGACCGTTGTGAAATAGGCGATCTGATCTACATACCTGGATTGCGCGTATTTTTTTTCAATTTCACGGATGACCCGGATCCCGCTGCCGGAATCCCCGCTTTTGACATAGTAGACGGCGAGACGGGCGAGCTTCAGGAGCTCGATCCGCTCAGATGAAGGATCGCCGCTTTTCTTCACGGTTGATCCCGATATATCAACGCCGAACATCTCGTTGATGGTGCCGAGCAGCGCGCTGTACTGCGCGTCCACGATCTTGGCTATATATTCCGGATCGCGGAGTTTTTTTTCTTCCTCGGGATTCGAGATGAATCCCGACTCGTATATGATCGATACCGGGAAATCGATAAAGTAGCAGAACCGGCTGTCTCCCACCGCCCCGAAACTCCAGTCGTTCGGCTTCAGTCCTTTTTCGACAAGCGTCTTCTTGAGCTTGAGGGCATACGCCTGTGAAAATCCGCTGGCGTCCAGCTTGTTATATAATGTCAGGAATCCCTCATACGTGTCCTTCACGTAGCGGAGTATTTTCCATCCGTAACCGTTGCGGGTTACGTGTATTCCCGGAAGGTTTACCGTTCCGTCCGCCTTGTACAGCACTGAAATGTTATTCAGATGTTCGGAGATTATTATGAAGGCACCGGCTCTATGGGCCATGTCAACCGTGGTGGTGAAGGGTATGTTCTTATAGACATCGCTCTCGCCCTTGAGCACCGACATATAGTCGTCCGTGGATTGTACATCGATAAAGCTATTTTTACTGAGAAGAGCATACAACTTTCTGGAAATCAGGATCGAATAATACTCTTCCGGAAGGTTCGTACAGCTGGATCGCCGGGTAGCCTCGCCGCCCTGCCACTGGCCGTTGGGCAACAGGCCGTGGGCGGGATCGAAAAATATCACCAGCTTGTTCCCCTTCTGTAGATTTGCATACAGGTCCGCATAGGTCTGGTCAATACCGTTGATCAGCTCGGAAATGTTCTGTATAACAGCATTATTTTTTTCCGCTTGTATGATTTTCAGAATTGACGGCGGCTGCGGTTTGTTGAATTGAATGTCGGGGGCGGAATGGGAAGTTGAATCCGTGATAAGTATTATCATTGTAAAAATGAGAATAATAAATCCTTTACTGGTCATCGTGCACTTTTCGATCATTTCTCAGATATTGGAATATTTACACATTTCAAAATATTGTCCATGAAATAATGAATTCTAATAATAATATCGAATAATTTCAAGAAAATATTTTATTTTTATTTAATCAAAATGAAAAATTTAAGTCTTGCGCAATAATAAACGGTGCGGTATTCTCATCCCGTGCGATAATAATAGCGGAGTGTGTTGATATGAGACACGATTATATAAAATACGAAAAATTATCCGGTGAAATAAAGCAGCAGATCAATAAATATCACACATCGATATCGGCGGCTAAGAGCGAGGCTTCCCTCGACGAATCGATCGCGGAGTGGTTTGAGAATAAATTCGATGAATGGCTGATGCAGAGATACGGGAAGCATGAGGGGCCCGGCAGGAGGAAGCATTTCAGGCTTGACGTGGAAATTCCAATACGAGTTATCGATACCCTTATCGAATCTTCAAGCGACGACCATCACGCCATGGAATTCGTCGGGAAGATCGTGAATATCAGCCGCGGCGGCCTGTACTTCAAATACAGCAGGCCCATCGAGATATCATCAATCATCAAGGTCATCATTGACTTTTCGGATATTGACAAAGAGCTGAACGGCGTTGAGGCGCTGGCCATGGTGATCCGGACGGATAAAATACATGACCATGATTACGGGATCGGAATTATGTTCAGCAGCATTTATGGAGCCAACAAGGAAAAGCTCGATCTGTTCATTCTTAAAAACCTGTCGTACTTTATTTATTCGGAGTAGGCGCGTCAGGCGCGGGGGATACGCCGTCATCGCTGTGACGGTATGTTCTTGAGGTATTCTTTCATATTTTTCTTGGTGATTACGAAATAATACACGTCATAGCGCGTGTTATCTATCTCCTTCTTCGACAGCCTGCCGTTCCGCTCGATGAGATTTATTATTTCCGCTGACGTGTTCCGGTCGCACTGATTATCGCCGGATGCGAGGCTTCGTTCAAGGGATACCCGCGCCCTTTTCCGTGCCGTCTGTTCGATGGCCGCACGATCAGGAACTTCCGTTTCTTTCGGGGAAATGACGACGACCCGGTACCGGTCGCTGGAGATGAATCCCTCGGTAAGATACTTCTTCTCGATGCCGACATCGCTCAACGGGACGTCTCCGGATGTGGGATCGGTGCGGCGATTCGTGGCGCAGAGCAGGGATGCAAGCCCAAAAACGATTACCATGAGAGCGCAGACGCGCGAAGTTTTTGTTTTCATGACCTAGCTCCTGGCGTCGGGGACCGGGTTCTCCTGTCTTGATTCCACCGGGGTGTTGATGATGGCGTTCAGCTTGTTCCTGAATCCGATGCTGAACATTCGGTAACCGATTATCATGGAGTTCTTTTCAGAGTAATAAATAAAGGCTATGTTACCGCCGCGGGTGAAACCCTTCAACGCATTCATAAGATCAGCTTTATGGCGCTCGTGGTCGACATGCATCTTGACGCTGTCAAGCATGCCGGCTTTGAGCCGGCTGTCGATGCAATACGCGACCAGGTTCTCCAGGGCCATCTTGTTCAAAACCGATTCTTTTCCCTTCAGGTAGGCGCTCTCCCGTTTCTCAACCAGTCCGTTCGCGCTATCATCGGGTTCGATTTCCAGAATCGCCTGATAGATGTTGGGGGTCAGGAATCCATTGGTCTTGATTTCCATCGTGCCCCGTATGGCTGTCGCACAGGAAGAGCACGCGATCGGGAAACACAGGAGGGCGAAGATGGCGATCGAGAGGCGATTGCTGTTCATGGTGCACCGTTCGGTCAGTTGCTCTTCAGGGCGGTGACGATGCTCCGTATCTCCTCCGCCCGGGGATGATTCGGTTTCACAGAAAGCAGCCTTTCAAAATGCTCTAATGCCTTTTCTTTATTTTTCAGCTTACGGTAATAGATCATTCCCAGTTCCTCGTGCGCGTCGTAGAGCGATCGGTCGGCGGCCAGGGATTTCTCAAAGGATTTCAGCGCTTCGGAATAATTCCCGATGTCGCGGTATGAAATGCCCAGGAAGAAATGCGTCTGCGCGTCCAGCGGTTTTATCTGAAGCGCCCTGGTGTACTCATCGATCGCCAGGCTGTATTTCTTAGATTCGCGGTACGCGTTGGCGAGGTTATGGTGCGCCGTGAATGATTCGGGATTCTGTTCCACCGCCTTCTGGTACAGCTCGATGGCCTTATCGTACTGTTTATTTTCCGAATACAGTTTTCCCAGGTTTATGTAAGATTTAATGTCCTTTGGATTCAAGTCAATGGCCTTGTTATAGCATTCGAATGCCTTGTTCTCGTTTTTCAGGGCATCGTAAGATTTGCCCATTTCATAGTACGAGGCGTAATCATTATTCTTTATGCTGGCGGCCTTGCTGAACAGATCGATCGATTTAAGATAATTCTCCTTGATATAATACACCAGACCGAGGTTGAAGAACGACTGGTAATGCTCCGGATCCAGCTCAATTGTCCGCTCATAATAGCGGATCGCGCTGGGGTAGTCCCTCATCTCATGGTAGGTCTCGCCCAGCTTGAAGTTCGTGTCCGGATTAAGGGGGCGGCGCTCGTAATCCTTGGTGAAGTATTCCAGGGCCTTCCGGTAATCCTTGCTGTCGAAATACACGCCGCCGAGATTGAAGTAGGCGCGGTCGAGGGAGGGGTCCTGCGCAATCGAGGTTTTAAAATCGCTGATGGCGTTCGGCTTGTCCTGCAGCTGCATGTAAGATAGCCCGCGTGAGTAATAAGCCTTGGGGAACGTCGGCTGAGCGCGTATCGCCCGGTCGAAGGACGTGACCGCGGGCCGGTAATTTGTCTGTATATAATATATCAGACCGAGGCGGTAGTTCGCATCGGCGTGTTTCGGGTTTGCGGCCACGGCCTTCTCAAAGGCGGCGGCTGCCTGGTCGTACATCTTCTTGCTGTAATATATTCTTCCCAGCCAGTACCAGGAATGGTCGTCGTTGTTATCGATCTCAACCGCTTTCCGGTAGGCCTCGATTGCTCCGTCGTAATCCCGTGCCATTCGTTTTTGATCGCCTATTTCACGCCAGTTGGTCCCGGGTTTTTTAACGGTGGTTTCCTGGTCGGGGGTTTCTTTTTTTGATAGGGAGAGGGCATCACCGTCGTCAATTATCTCGTTTTTTTTATCCGGCCGCGCTTTTTCCGGTTTACTCTCGGCGATCGCCGTTTTTTCCCCCTCAAGTTTGTGCAGGGCGTCCCGGTATTTTGCCCTCAGGTTTTTATCCCTGCTGTTGTATGCCAGGGCTTTCCGGTAAAAACCCGCCGCCATCGACCAGTCGCCTTTTACGGCATGAATATCGCCCAGGCGTTCCGCTGCGATCGCGTCAGCCGGATCCACGTCAAGGGCCTTTTTGAAGGAGGCGATTGCATCGTCGGTTTTTCCGAGCTTCAGAAGTGCTTCGGCCAGCCCCCGGTGATATTTCGATTTACGCGGGTTTTTTTCAATCGCTGTTTCGTAGTTTATTTTAGCGTTCTCGTATTTTTTTATTTCAAAGTAGAGATTACCGAGGTTGTAATATCCTTCCGCGTCCGAGGGGTTCGCCTTGATGCCGCTCTCGATAATCGAAATGGCTCCCTCAATGTCGCCCTTCCTGAGCCGCTGGTGCGCCATGTTGGCGTAGCTTTCCTGATCCTTCGGCGCAACTTTCTTTGCCTTCAGGTATTCATCAAGGGCCTTCCGGTATTTGTCCTGGTCGTCGTACACGTTGCCGAGCCGGTTGTAGGCGGATGGATGGGCCGGGCGATATTTTTTCGCACGGTTGAATATCTCTATCGCACGGTCGTAATCTCCCTTGAGAGCGTATGCGTGTCCCAGCTCGTTCAGCGCGTCATAATCAGTGGGGTCGTATTGCAGCGCCTTGGTGTAGAAATCAATGGCCTTATCGAGTTCGCCCAGGGACTTGTACAGGTTGCCGATCTGAATGAGGGCGTGCACGTCCGCCGGGTTCGCCTCCAGAAGGGTGGTGTAGGCCTCTATCTGCTTCAGCCGCATGTCATCGATGTCGTCCGCGGGCCGAGGCTTTCGCAGAAATGTGACCAGGATCACCGCTGTTCCGATTATGACGAGTATCAGCGCCGCGCCGGCGATGATATACTTTTTTTTATTGTTGTAATACCGCATGGCTCCCTCTTATAAATCGCTGTCAAGGTAAATGTCTTCAAGCTTACGCTTGGTTTTTTTTGACTCATGGCCCGCTTCCTGGTCCGTGGTCTTGTGGATCGCCTTATCGATGGTCAGGCCGCCCAGCAGGAGCGCCTCTTCGATGGTAATGTCGCTGTCAGGCGGCGGAATCACGAAATTAGGGTCTTTCAGAAGCTCTATGGCCCGCTTTATCTTGACGTACTGCGGGTCGTCCGGCGCGATTCTGATGTAGGCTTCCCAGTTTTCAATGGTGTTGTTCTTGTCGCGCAGGAGCATCAGATACGTCAGGCCGACATGATAGTACGCGAATCTCAGCTGGTTATCGACCTCAATGGCCTTTTTAAAGTTATCAACGGCACGCCGGCCGTCGTGCTTATAGTAATATATCTGACCGATGCGGAAATAATTCTCCCCTGATTCCGGGTTCAGGTCGATGCTTTTCTGATACAGGTCAAGGGCGCCGTCATACCGTTTTTTAATGAGGAATATATCGCCCAAGTACGAGTAGGCAAGGGCGTTTCCGGGGTTCTGTTCAATGACCTGCTCCAGGAGCGATTCCGCCATGTCGAATTTCTCCTTGAAGAAATATCCGGAAGCTTTCTGAAACAGGTCTTCCTCTCCGCCTTTCTGCGAAAATGAAGAAACGGGGAACGCGCACAGGCACGCCAGAAGGAAATATGTCGGTCTGATTCTCATTGCATCAACATGCCTCGTAATAGAACTGC
Organism: Spirochaetes bacterium RBG_13_51_14; assembly: GCA_001829455.1. GTDB lineage: Bacteria > Spirochaetota > UBA4802 > UBA4802 > UBA5550 > RBG-16-49-21. The sequence continues at coordinate 99,466 of MIBH01000041.1, read as the reverse complement.
CGATCTGGATCGATCATTTATAATATACTCGAGTTATGTGAATTTTACCTGCTTATCTATTTATCTATGTAAAAAATACCTAAGCCTAGTGATTAATTCGACTTATGAGATTTTTATACCCCTCCCTTGATGGGAGGGGTAAGGGGAGGGTGATTAGAACAGACATTGATTCTTTCGCAATTGCCTCGAAATATACACTACATTGCTTAGCATTAACTT
>MIBH01000041.1:70400-99217 GCA_001829455.1 Spirochaetes bacterium RBG_13_51_14 | reverse complement strand
AGGGGGAGGGAGGTCCTATCTCAATTTTCGTCTAAGTCGAGTAATATATTAGACACATGTTACGATAAAATACATCAAATTTTTTCATTCTATAGGATTTATTACAATTTTTTATCATAAAGGATTTACTAGGGCATATATGAAATGTCAATTCGCATGATTATTATTGAAAAGTATCAGCTCGATTTCCGATTCCCGTACCATTTCCTCGGCCAGGGGATCACGGTATGGCGACTTACAGATAATTTTTTTTATGCCAGCGTTGATCAGCATTTTCGTGCATATTGAGCATGGCTGATGGGTGATGTATATCGTGGCGTTGTTGATTGATACACCGTGAAACGCCGCCTGAATGACGGCATTCTGCTCGGCGTGCAGTCCCCGGCACAGCTCGTGCCGCTCGCCCGACGGCACGTTGTACTTCGTCCTGAGGCAGGACTCTTCGGTGCAGTGGGATATACCGGTCGGCGCGCCGTTGTATCCGGTGGAAAGGATGCGTTTGTCCTTCACGATTATCGCCCCCACGCCTCGTCTGATGCAGGTAGACCGGCTCGCGACGTCTTCCGCGAGCCTCATGAAATAGTCGTCCCAGCCCGGTCTGCTCATAACGGCTCCACCTCATACCGGAAGGTGAGCGATGTCGACAGCGGATGGTACGTCCGGATGCGCACTTCCGCCAGGAGCGGAATGTATGCTTTTTCAAACTGGATTAGCGATCTCCGGGGGGAAACGACATGCTCCGGATGGCCGTCGGCGAACATCTGCAGCTCGTAATGATCGATCGTCGTCCTCTGGATGTCGGTTTCGTTCGGTTTCAGTATCAGGCTCGAGATATTCCGCCCCAGGGTTTTTTTCACTATGACGATAGAGCCGTATGAAACGATAAGATCCGCCATGCTCTGATTGAATTGGATAACGGTATCCCGGTTCCCGGTTGTCCTGGTGGACAGCGAGAAGACGTAGCTCTTCGTTCCCTTTTCCCGGGCCATCGAGAATCTGAAGTTCAACTGCTGATAGTTGAACGATGACGACCGGTACTCTTCGCCCGGCTTCCTGCCGGAAAAAATGACGTAGAGAAGCGTTATCACGACTAGATTGATGATGATAAGCCCGGTGGAAAATTTTTTTCTTTTCGCGGTCCGCTGCATGCTCTCGGGCGTTCTGAACCTCTTCAGGGTCTGATCGGCAAGAGATTCCTGGGTTTTGTTTTTTTCCTGCATCTGATTTGCTTAGTTACCGCTGTTTTTTTCAGGGGTGCCGATTGTAAAATCGATTGCCTCATGAGACAAGAAAACGTATGACTAATAAGTGCATACGTTTCATCTCCATGTCAACAATTTATTCATTCCCGCCGGATTCGTGAGTGCCTCGAAGAATGGCTCTACCGGCTTTTTTCCAGATCCTTTATTCCCTTCATGATTATGTTGTATTCTTTTGAATCGATATGAAAGAAATCCAGATACTTTTTAAAGTATTCAAGCTGTTCCCGTTTCCACTTGTTCATATCATTGCTATCGGCTGCCATACTGCGTATCCTCCGGGGTGATTACCGCTTTCTTTAAGTTCGGCATTTTGTTGATGTATCTTGAGCTGATTATTTTTGGAAGGAGCATAAAAAATTTTAGGATGAAATAAAGAGGGCGGCAATCGGAATTGCCGCCCTCATCAATAATCAATGGTAAACTATTCGCAGATCTCAAACAGTGCAGCGGCTCCCATTCCGCCGCCAATACACATGGACTCGATGCCGTACTTGACGCCTTTTCTACGCATGTTGGCGACAATGGTGGCGGCCAGTTTTGATCCGGTGCATCCAAGCGGATGCCCGAGGGCGATGGCGCCGCCGCTGATGTTGATTCTCCTCTCCGCCGAATCGACAGTCCATAATTTCTTGTCGTTTATGCCGAGCTGCTGCGAGCAGTACAGGGCCTGGGAGGCGAAGGCCTCGTTGAGCTCGATGAGGAGGCTTTCGGTTTTGAGCTTGCCCAGGTCCCAGCCGACTATTTTGAGCAGCTTGGGAATCGCGTACGCGGGGCCAACGCCCATCTCGTCCGCCTTGCAACCGGCGACCGTATAGGCGACAATCTTCACCAGTGGCTTAACGCCGTATTTCTGCAGAGCGTCTCCGCTCATGATGACCGATGCGGCCGCGCCGTCGGTGGTTTGGGAGGAGTTGCCGGCGGTGACCGATCCGGTGGCCGCGAAAGCCGGCTTGAGCTTTTTCAGACCGTCCATTGTGGTGTCCGCCCTCACGCCGTCGTCGAAATCCTGCACGAAGGTCTCCCTGACGACGGTGCCGTCCGGCTTCTCGACGTACCGGTCTGCGTTGGTCGGGATTATTTCCGTGTAGTATTTATTTTTTTGCGCGTCGGCCGCTTTCATCTGCGAGTGGTAGGCGAATTCGTCCTGCTGCTCGCGGGTTATCTTGTAGCGGTTCGCCACGTTCTCGGCGGTGATGCCCATAGACATGTACACATCCGGGCATTCTTTCGCCCAATCGGGCAAAGGCCGCGGCAGATTGCCGCCCATTGGCACGGTGGTCATTGACTCCAGTCCGCCGGCCATGCAAACCTCCGACCATCCCGACATGACACGGAGTGACGAGATGGCGATCGCCTCGAGACCGGAAGCGCAAAACCGGTTCACCACTGCGCCGCAAACGGAATCGGGAAATTTCGCAATCTGGGCGGCGATCCGCCCCAGGTTCAGTCCCTGCTCGGCCTCGGGAAAGGCGCAGCCCAGCATGAAATCGTCGATTTCGCCCTTAGATATTCCCGCCTTCTCGATGGCGCCATTCATCGCCTGGACGATCAGCTTTTCCGGCCTCGTCTGCGCCAGGGCGCCCTTACCGCGCCGGCAGCCGGGTGTTCTTACAGCACTTACTATATACGCGTCTCTCATATATTTCCTCCTATGGTTATCCAGTATTGTTACATCATCAACGGCTTGCCCGTTGTCATAATATGCGCGGCCATCTTCTGTGTCTCTTCTGTTTTCCAGAGTTCGACAAAAGCTTCCCGCTCGAGTTTGTTGAGGTAATCTTCGGAAACGAGCTGGCCCTGCCGCGCTTCGCCGCCGGACATGCAGTAAATGATTTTCTTCGCGATGAATTCCATGTGCTTCGGTATGTACCCGCCGATCCTCATGTTGTTCATGTCGGCCCAGATCATACCCTGGGCTTCCTGGCCCATGACCGGGTACTTCTTCTTCGCGGGAGGCGCGTATCCGTCGTCGACCATCCGGAGGATCTCCTTCTTGGCTTCGCCGATGAGATTGTCTTTATTGAAGACGATCTTGTCGGTCGCTCGTAAGAAGCCGTTCTTCAGCGCTTCCTGCGCGGACATGGAGACCTTCGCCTGCGCGACCAGGATTAAGGCAGGGATCAGATACGCCGCCCAGTCGGCTATCTTAACGTTGCCGGGGATGGCATCGACATACCGCTGCCACAGGTGCATCATGCCGCATCCCCCCGGCAGGAGGCCCGCGCTGATCTCCACGAGTCCCATGTAGAGCTCGGCATGCGTCACGATCCGATCTGAGGCGAGGCAGACTTCGCACCCGCCTCCCAGGGTCATGCCGTACGGAGCCGCGACGACCGGTATCGGCGCATACTTGAGCGCCAGTATCATCTTATGAAGGTCGCTGATCATGGTGTCGATGCCTGAGAAATTCTTGTTTTTCGCCATGTCGCCCATGTATCCAAGGTCGCCGCCGGCTGAAAACGCTCCCGGCATGCCCGGCGCCTGATTGCCGAGCACCAGGCCGACGCCGTTGTCGATGGCGTACATCAAGCCTTCGGCGATCATTTCACCCATCGCGCCGTCCATAGCGTTCATCTTAGAGTGGAACTCGACGTTGAATACGCCGTCGCCGAGGTCGATGATCGCGGCCGATTTGTTTTCCTTGACGACCTTTTTGTTCGCCCTGAGGTTGGCGAGGTTGAGCGCGAGCGGGCTGGTTTCAATCACTTTATATTTGCCCGATTTGAGATCGTAGTACATCTTTTTGCCCTTCTCGATCTTGTAGAAGGACTTGACCTTCTTGTCGATCATGGCCTGGATTTTCTTGGGGATCTTCATCCCTTCTTTTTTCATCCGGTCTACGGACCTCTTTAGACCAATGGCGTCCCATGTTTCAAAGGGGCCCATCTCCCACGCGTATCCCCACTTCATCGCATTATCGATTTCAACGATCGTGTCCGCTATTTCAGGGATGCGGTTCGCCGAGTAGATCATCATTTCGGCCATGGTTCTCCACATGAATATGGAGCCCTTGTCGGTTCCGTATGCGATAGCCTGCATTTTTTCGGGCAGTGTGGCCGCCTTTTTTGATGCGTCAAGACAGGGGAACGTTGGTTTTTCGAAGGTCTCGTATTCCAATGTCTTGTAGTTTATAACCTTATCGATTTTCTTCCAGTCGGGCGTGACCTCTTTTTTGTAAAAACCCTGCTTGGTCTTGTTGCCGAGCCATTTTTTCTCCACCATCTTGGAAACGAATTCAGGTAGCTTTAGCCCGGCGCGGGATTCGTCATTTGCGCACAGTTCGTAGCAGTTGGTGGCAACATGAACGAACGTGTCGAGGCCGACAAGATCCAGGAGCTTGATTGATGCGGTCTTCGGTCTCCCGATCGCCGGACCTGACAAAGCGTCGACTTCCGGAATCGTCATTTTCATTTCCATCATGATTTGCATGGCCCTGACGCCCGAAAATACGCCGATCCGGTTGCCGATAAAGTTCGGGGTGTCCTTCGCCCAGACGATCCCTTTGCCGAGGACCTTCTCGCCGAATTCGGCTATGAATTTGAGGATGTCCTTCTTGGTTTCCTTACCGGGGATGATTTCCAGCATATGCATGTACCGCACCGGGTTGAAGAAGTGCGTTCCCAGGAAATGCTCTTTGAACGCCTTGCTACGGCCCTGCGCTATCTTGTTCAGGGGAAGGCCGGAGGTGTTTGTCGATATGATGGCGCCCTTTTTCATTATTTTTTCGATCTTGGAAAAAAGATCCTGCTTGATTTTCAGGTTCTCAACAACCACCTCCACGATCCAGTCGCACTCGGCGAGCTTGTTGAAGTCGTCCTCGAGGTTCCCCAATTGCACCAGCTGGGAATCCATGTCTTTGTCATAAAATAGGGCAGGTTTCGCTTTCAAGATGTTTTCAAATCCCGCGCTGACTATTCTATTCCTCGCTTTCGGATCTTTTTTTTCATCGTCTTTAAGATCGAATGGAACAATGTCCAGTAGCAGCGTAGGTATCCCCGCGCTGGCACACAGAGCGGCAATACCTCCACCCATTATGCCAGAGCCGATAACGGCTACTTTTTGGATCCTTCTAACCATAGAGACCTCCTGTTTAATTCTTATATTTTATTAAATGTATTTTTTTGGGGAGAAAAGTTATTATTATTAATTATTACATACTTAACTAAGCCATATCTTTTCTCCAAACCATGTTGATACATCTGATCCATAATTCTTTATTCAGAAGTATGGTCTTTTAAGACAATCTTTATATGGTTATACAAAATGTCAATATTTATAAGATGTCCCCTGCAAAAATGCTTATAAAAAAATTCATTTTTTTCACCTCGAAAAGGCTGTCGATGCCGTTGACGCGTTCTTTAAAGATGTATGATGAGTATCAGGAAGTACTGCACAATTATGCTTTTTTAATTACTCGAGTTAGGCGAATTTTTTTATTGAGTTGTCTGATAAGTCAACGTGGATGCAACATCCCCCTCCCTTGATGGGAGGGGGATAGGGGAGGGAGATCGTGAATCAAAATTCGTCTAACTCGAGTAATTATTTAAGTTGACAACCATGAATCGCGTCCAAAAATGGATTGAGATAATTCCGGCGCCGTACCCAAGTGGCTAAGGGAGAGGTCTGCAAAACCTTTATGCAGCGGTTCGAATCCGCTCGGCGCCTCATATCCCGCCCAGGTGGTGGAATTGGTAGACACAAGGGACTTAAAATCCCTTGAACCATGAGTTCGTGAGGGTTCAAGTCCCTCCCTGGGCAATTGGACGCCTACAGTGGAAACTTCATCACCGCAAGTTGATGCATGTTTCGTATCAACTCGATCAGACGGGGTTTTAAATATCTGATTCCTTCCTGGACATCCGAGCAATAATGAAAAAGACCGAGATCTTCAGGCATGATAAACCCGCATGTCACGAGCCTGTCAAAATTAATAATATCCCGCCAGAATTTCTCGTCGAACAGCAGTATCGGGATGTCGATCTTTTCCATTTTCCGCGTCTGAATGAGGGTTAGCACTTCGAACAATTCGTCCATGGTGCCGAAGCCGCCAGGGAAAACGATGATCGCTTTTGCCTGGTAAAGAAACCAGAGCTTGCGCATGAAGAAGTAATGAAACCGGAAGCTCAACTCGGGTGAAATATATTTGTTGGGGCTCTGCTCGAAGGGGAGGTCGATGTTCAGGCCGATGGTGAGGGCGCCGGCGCGTTTCGCCCCCAGGTTGGCCGCCTCCATGATGCCCGGTCCGCCGCCGGTGCAGATGTAGATGGGGCTCCCGGTTTCGGTTTCGATCTCCTTGCTCAGGTTCGCCAGTTCAAATGCGAAATCCGCCGCCAGATGATAATACGCGGCGGTGTCGTCATTCGTATTTGGGTCGATGCGGGCCGAACCGAAGAATACCGCCGTGTGTCTGATATCCAGCTCTTTAAACCGCATTTCCGGCTCGAGGTATTCGCTTATGATGCGGATGACGCGCGCCTGCCGCGCGTGCAGGAACTCCCGGTTGTCAAAAGCTCTGACCGGATGTCTCTCTTTCATCAGTATCTTCTTTTTCGTTTCATGTTGAAGATCGTGCCGTCGGTGTGTTCGGTGACGTACTGGGTGAGAATCTTTTCCTTGTCGATCAGGTCGATGGTGATGGAATCCATGAAGTTGAGGATGATTTTGAGGCCGGCGCCGATGCCGCGGAGCGTTATCTCGCGGCCGTTCAGGCGCACTTTGATCTTGCACTTTTCCGATTCGGTCGCATAGCTGACGATCTGATTGATGTAATTTGTCGATCCGGTCTGCGGGGTGGCGTTGATTATGTTGAAGATATCCAGCCCTTGGCCGTGGTCGATGATGGTGGCGTCGAAGATGTCGCTTGAGATAGTATAACGCACGGTTATGTCCCGTCGGTCGGTGACGTCCGTGCTGGTTCTGCGCGGAACGATTTCGTTCGTCTTCATGGTCTCCTGAATGGCGTTCGTAACGGCTTCATCCATGGAGAGAACGATCTCGTCAATTTCGTCTTGTTTGTAGTTAATCTTTCGTAGATCGCATATCAAACGTTCTATGACCTCTGGAACGACAGACGTGCTTGCTGAATAGCTGTTCAAGAAATCAATTTCTTGGTAATTGGTGTTCATATAATAAACAAGGCTTATATTATGTTTGACAACACATATAAAAGCTTTGTATAAAAATCAATTATTAATTTATCGCAATTAAGTATAATAATTTTTTTCGCAAAAGACAAGCAATTTTAAAAAAATACCGGTTGGACTGTTTTTGATTCATGTCTTCGGCTGCCCGGGATCTCCATAGTTATATTGAGGTCTGCGTTGAACATATTGTGAAATTTATCAATTTTTACCTTTCTGTTGAAGGATAGTATGGCATCAATGAAAATGAGCATTTTTGTTTTCATCATAGCGCTGTCAATTGGCTGCGCGCATAAACGATATGATCGTGAAGCGCAATCCGTATCCGGCACGATGATGCTTGATCAGAAGATCGGCCAGATGCTCATGGTCGCCGTTCCCGGCAGCGGCCTGAACCGCGAGGCGGATCGGATTCTGCGGAACTATCAGCCGGGCGGCGTGATCCTGTTTGGTTATAACCTGACGTCGCTGCAAAACAGCGTGCGTTTTATAAACGATATGCAGAAGGCCTCCCTGGAGTATTCCGGCATCCCCCTTTTCATATCCATAGATCAGGAAGGGGGAAGGGTGGTGAGATTCACTTCGGGCGTGACGCAGTTTCCCGGCGCCATGGCGGCCGGCGTCAGTGGCGACACGGGCCTCGCCTATCAGTGGGGGAGAATTCTGGGACTTCAGCTGCGCGTGATCGGGGTCAATATGAACCTCGCACCGGTGCTGGACGTCAACAATAATCCGCACAATCCGGTCATCAATACGCGGTCGTTCGGTTCCGATCCGCGGCTGGTGGCCGACATGGGCGCCGCATATATCCGGGGACTGCAGGAATCCCGGTGCGTTGCCGCGGGCAAGCACTTCCCCGGCCACGGCGACACTGATATGGATTCCCATATAACCCTGCCGGTAATCCGATATGATATGAAGCGCCTGGGGCGGGTCGAGCTCGTTCCCTTTATAGAGGCCGTCGGGGCCGGTGTGGAATCGATCATGACGGCGCATATCGCCTATCCTGAAATACTGGGGGGTAATGATCCGGCAACCGTATCCGGATTTTTTCTGACCGATGTGCTGAGGAAAGAAATGCGTTTTCGCGGACTGGTCGTTACAGATGACATGGAGATGCACGCCATTTCACAACGCCAGGATATGGGCGAGGCGGCCGTGCGGTCGATAATGGCGGGTGCGGATATAATACTCATTAGCTCTTATGGCGGTAACATACCCGTCATATTCAATGCGATAAAGAAGGCAGTCGGTGAGAAGAGGATTCCCACGGAGCGGATCGACGAAGCCGTCGGGAGGATACTGGAAGTAAAGATCAGATACGGGATAATGACGATCGAAAAGGGGATGGGAAGATTCACGCTCACCGATAAAGAGAAAGGGATCCTCGACGGCGCCGAGCGGGTGAATGAGGCCCTGTCCCGGAAGGGGATCCTCGGGTTCGGACGGCAGGAGTTGATCGACCCGGGTGACGGCGCGATCAGGATCTTCATGACGCGGAACCGGATTCTGCGCGAAGAAATCTCGCGAAACGCCGATGCCGTAATTATCTCGGGATTCGGCGATCTGACGCGCTTCGCGCCGGCGCAGGGCCGGAATGTGATACTGTATCTCCATCTGGCCCAGCCGGATCCCGGCTCTCTTGAGAAGGCGGTCCGGTATTGTGCGCATAATGGAATCGATGTCGTCCTGGTATCCAGCGGCAATCCATTTCCCCTGACGGTCTCGGGCCTCGTCCGGACGGGGATCCTCTCGTTTTCGGACACGGATGAATCGATCCGTCAGCTGGGGCGCTGCTTGAGCGGCGCGTTCAGACCGGGAAGGGGCGGTTCCCTCAACCTGGGCACTGAGAAGAAAGGGCGATGACCGCGGGCATCTACATCCATATTCCATTCTGCAGAAAAAAATGCGACTACTGTAATTTCTATTCAGTGCCGGCAGGCCGGTTCGGCGCGGACGGTGAAGTACCTGAAGCCTATATGGCACGGCTCCACGCTGAAATCAGGAAGCGTCTTCCCGGCATGGATATCTCCGGGGCCGACACTATCTATTTCGGCGGCGGAACGCCATCTCTCATGACCCCTGCTCAGATATGGGGCGTGCTCGACATGCTGGGGGAGATCGCCATCATTGAACGCGGCGCTGAAATAACGCTGGAGATGAACCCCGGGGATGCGTCCCGGGGCAGGCTGACCGCTTACCGGGATGCGGGCGTGAACAGGATCGTGCTGGGTGTCCAGACCTTTTCCGGGCGGCTGCACCGTCTGATCGGTAGGTCGGCTGAACCCTGCACAGCACGGGATCTGGATATGTTCTTCAGCGTTCCCGGTATCGACGGCTGCATTGATCTCATCACCGGCATACCATCGCAGAGCGAGCCGGAACTGAATCGGGATATTGACCTGGCGGCGGCGTACCGCCCCCGGCATATCTCCGCCTATCTTCTGTCAGTCGAGAAAAAGACCCCTCTCGGCGGAAGGTTTCACGGCGGACCCGCTGCGGAGGACGATCAGCGGAGACTCTTCGAACTGACCATGGCGCGACTTCAGGCGCGCGGCTACGAGCACTACGAGATATCCAATTACGCCCTGCCCGGATTTGAGTCGCGTCACAACATGAAATACTGGAGCTTTGAACCGTATGCCGGGTTCGGGCCCGGCTCTCATTCATTCATGAACAATGAGAGATCCTTCAACGCCATGCCGGTTCATGAGTATATTCAATCCGAACAAACGATCATTGAACACGACCCGCGGCCCGCGGGATCGGCAGCGGCGGAATATTTTTTAACCGGTCTCAGGCTTATCCGCGGAATTTCGATACGGGATGCAGAGCGGCGTCTCGAGGTTACCCTGCCGGAGAGCGTTCTGGCCCGGATCATGAAGGCTGAAGAGGGCGGGACGATTATCGCCGACCGAAGCGACGGCGATCTGAGAATCCGCCTCTCCGCGGAGGGAATCGTGCTGTCAGATTCGGTGATATACGATATCGTTGAGCCGCTTCTGTGAGGCGATCGAGTTCATCGATTAATCGCGTACAATGAAATACTTTTTGTAGTTCTCATGCATGCGACGGTAGTATTCCTCCGCTTTGGCGTCGCCCACGACGAGATAATAATAGGCAAGAAACTGGCTTGTCCTGATGACGAACGTGTTTATGACCCTTCCTTTCAGACCTTTGCTGATTTCAAAATCACCGATTTTGATGAGCTGAACCGCGATCTTAAGGTGTTGGATGAATTTTATCACATCGGTCTTAAGCTCTTTGTTGCTGTCCAGTACCATCTGGGATATCTTTTCCCGGTCCAGGGTTCCCGAGAGGAGATAGTATTTTTTGATGGCGAGCATTGACGTGCTGACCAGCGCCTTGTTGTACCCGATTTTAAGCCGGTTCCGCAGCATCTCGTATGCCTTCAGGATCTGGCTGTCGGTTTCAGGTTTATTGCGGAATTTTGTTTTATACAGACGAAACGCGACCATTTCAATTTCCTTGCAATCAACATCGGAGTTGATCACCGTTGAAAGCTTGTAATAGTTGTTCGGGTTTCGCTCCAGTATCTTGATGAACACCTCAACCCCCTTCAGCGATTCGGTGTATATCTGCACTGTGTTCGCGGCGAAATCCTTTTCGGAGAGACATTTCATGCCCTCGATTATCAGCGGCGACTGGGCGGTTATTACCAGCGCGTCCATGTCGGGTTGAAAATCCTCGGAGGTACGTTTTTTATGTTGCGGTGACTTGTGAACAGGGGCTGCCGGTCTTTCTTTGCGGACTGAAGGCGGCGCTGAAGGTGGCGGTGCGGCGGGGGGCGCATCAAACGGTTCAGGTTGATCGTCGAAAGTGAACAGATCGTCCACTTCTTTTCTTTTTTTGTCGTCAACCGGCTCTTCGTCGAACAACGAGTCAAATTCATCGGTCGGCATCAGGCGTAAACTCCGTATGGCATATGAGGACATCGGGGGATCCGATCTATCAGATCGCCTGCATGATGCACCCCGGCCAGGATCAATGTTTATACATCAGAACGACCATTTGTCAAGCCAGTTTTATCGCTTTTGTATCCATGGCAGTACAGCGGGCCGCTCTATTAATCTTCTTGATTTATTCCATCACACCCGCGATAATTCCTCATACATGAGCAATCACCAGGGGTCATGAAATGAAAGCAGCTAAAATCATAACAGTAGCATTGATTGTCATTGTGTCCATGATCGTATCAATCGATTTTCAACTAAAACAGCAGTTCGGGAGGTCGCTGGACGATCCCCGGGGCGCGATCTCGGTGCCCGGCATCAGGGAAGAAGTGACGGTCGGAAGGGACAGCCTCGGCGTGCCGTATATTGACGCAAAAAATGAGGATGACCTGTTTTTCGCGACCGGATATGTACACGCCTCTGACCGGCTCTGGCAGATGACGATGTTGAATATGGCCATGCAGGGGCGACTCGCGGAAATTGCCGGCGATGACTACCTGGGCTTTGACCTGTTCATCCGCTCCCTCGGCGTCGGCGATGTTATTGATGATGCGATGAAAAAGATAAACGGCCGCTCTCGTGCAGTACTGGAAAGCTTTTCACAGGGTGTCAACGCCTATGTCGAATCCCATCCCCACCTGCCGGCTGAATTTTTCCTCACCGGGTTCAGGCCGGAGCCCTGGGTGCCCAGGGATACGATGTTCGTGTTCGCCATGCTGAGCCTGAACCTCTCCTTCAATTTTATCGAGGAGCTGGATTTTCTGAACCTTGCCGCACGGGTGGGGTTTGAGAAGGCGGCATATCTGGTACCGGTATATCCGGACCAGGATCTGCCCTTTGATGAAACGAGGAAACTCGCGGAAATCGATTGCCGCGAGCTCAACCGGTTGGCCGGAAGCTGGAATGATGTACGGAAACAGCTGAGGGAAACCATGTCCATAAGCATACCCGCTTCGAACAATTGGGCCGTATCGGGTAAAAAGACAAGGAGCGGGAAGTCCATCATCTGCAACGACACGCACCTGGCGCTCATGATGCCGAATGTGTGGATGATGATGCACCAGAAATGCCCGGGCTTTGAATCGGCCGGAGTCACCGTTCCCGGCATACCGATCGTCAGCCTCGGGTTTAACGGCCGCACGGCATGGGGCGCCACCTTGGTGATGGCCGACAACCAGGACATTTTTATTGAAGAGCTGAAGGTGATACAGGGAAAAATCCATTACCGGTACCGCGGCCAGTGGGTTCCGGCCAGGGTACATCGGGAACAATTCAGGATCAAAGGGCGCGGTTCCATCGTCAGGAACATCATATACACGGTTCACGGCCCCCTTCTCAACAACGGACTGGCGAACATGCCGCTGCCTCCTGAAATGCCCGTGCAGCCGCTACCGGTGAAGAGCAGATACGGCATGTCCCTCTGCTGGGGCATCGGAGACGCGGTCAGGACCCTTGACGGATTTCTGAAACTCGGACAAGCGCGAAACGCGGCGGAGGTCCGCAACGCGGTTCTCGACATGGAGAGCATATACCTGAACATCGTTTACGGCGACGGCGATCACATCGGGTGGCAGGTTTCGGGCAGGCTCCCGCTCCGGAAAAAGGGCACCGGCCAGCTTCCCTCTCCCGGATGGGATGGCGAATACGACTGGGCAGGAATGCTGCCGGTAACGGCGAACCCGCACTCGGAAGATCCTGCCGATGGATTTATCGCGACAGCCAATAACCGGACCGTGGAAAAGAATTATCCGATTCATATAAGTTCAAGCTGGTTCAACCCGGAGCGTGCGGAACGGCAGCGCCAGGTATTGGGACGGATTGACAATGTCTCGGCCAATGACATGGTTAAACTCCAGTTTGATCACTATTCACCCATGGCAAAAAAGATACAGCGCCTTCTCTTTCATGGAAGGCCGGCTCGGGAGATACGGAGGGCCGTCAGATCCATGACGGATGATGGCGCGGCACGCGCCTGGGAGGCGCTGGAATTCCTAAAACCGGAGAGGTTCAACGCGGTCATGGATAAGGATTCCGCTCCGGCGGCGGTTCTGGGCGCCTTCATGCATGCGGCGGTGCGTGGAATCTTCCTTGACGAGCTGGGTCCCGAGGGGAGCGTCCCGTGGGAATCCTTCCAGGACGCCTCGATGATTTCCTATTCGGCCCAGCAGGACCACATCCTCGGCCGTGAGGATTCTCCCTTCTGGAACGATATCAATACGAAAGAAAATGAAGGCAAGTGGCGGATACTAGCCGAAGCGCTTGATCGGGCGATTCTGCTGTGCGAGGACCGGATGGGATCCAACCGTCAGGCGTGGAAATGGGGGAGGCTCCACACGTATCGCTGGGCGCATGATTTCACCAAGAAAATCCCTTTCTTCCACGGTTATCTCAACCGCGGCCCGTATCCCGCCAGCGGAGACGGTCATACGCTTGACGTGGCTACGCCGTCTTGGGGCGATTCATTCGATGTATATCTCATCCCCGCGATGCGGCTGATCGTTGATTTCGGTCTGGAAGAACCGGCCCGTCTGGTGTGCACGCCCGGTCAGTCTGGAAATCCGTCGAGCGATCATTATGACGACATGCTGCCGTATTGGCTCAACGGGAAGAACTATCCGCTGCCATTCGGGAAAGAGGCGGTGGAGAAACAGTATCACGATGTGCTGGTTATGAAGCCGAAGACACCCCCGGTTCCATGAGGCGGGCGTGGGTGCTCTCATTCGTCAGTTCCCTGTGGCCTCAGGGGGTCGGGGAAGGCAATTAAATTTTTTATCTTTCTCATCAGCGAATCATCAATCTTGATCCTTTCCGATATCCGCTCCGGTATCGAAGAGTAGAGCTCCACCGGTTCCTTTGTCGTGGGATGTTCAAATCCACAATAGAGCGCGTGCAGACAGATGGAATCATCCCCGAGCCGTTCCCGCGACCCGTATTTGACATCGCCGACAACCGGCATTCGCAGCGACGCCAGTTGGGCCCGGATCTGGTGCTTCCGTCCGGTCAGGAGGCTGACCATCAGCAGCGCGTATTTCTCATTTGCCGTTATGGCAATGAATTTCATGCGGGCGGTTTTTATGTTACTGCTGTCTGCGTCAGCTATCTCAGAATATCCTCTTTTGCGAACCAGCCGGTCTTCCTGCTCGATCCATACATCCTGATCAAGCTGTTTTGCGGTTTCCACCAGGGCGATGTATATCTTCACGACGTTTCGGCCGGCGAATTCCCTTTGCATGCGACGGGCCGCTTTGGAAGTTCTAGCGAAGAGTGTGATGCCGGATACCGGCCTGTCAAGGCGATGCACCAGCCCCAGAAACACGTTACCCGGCTTCCGGTATTTTTCCTTTATGTAGTCCTTGACGAAATCCAGCAGTGACGGGACACCGCTGCTGTCCTGCTGTGACAGGATTCCAGCCGGTTTTTCAGCTGCGATGAGGTGGTTGTCTTCGTATATTATATTAATTTTCATAGTGTAATATAACAGGTGTCAAAAACTTATTTTATTCCCCTCCCTCGATGGGAGGCCAACGCTTTTCGGTCCCGATGAAATCGGGATGCCTGCGTTGGCATCAACCTCATCCTGAGAACGCTGGTTAGGGGAGGGTGATTAGAACAGAAATTGATTCTTTCGTAATTGCCTCGTAAAATACATTAAACTGCTCGCCATTAACTTTTTTCACCCCCACCTAAACCCTCACCTGCCGTACAGGATGTACCAATGCCGCGGAGGCCATGGACGGCCGAGAGCGGCCCTCAAGGGGGAGGGAGGTCTTATTTCAATTTTCACCTAAGTCGAGTAATTATTAATAACCTGTATGGTTACAAAATCATAATTTTTTATTGACTCTGCAGGGCATTACAAGTATTTTTAACATCAACTATTTTATTCAAGGAGAATTCAATGAAAAAATTCTATTTGTTCTCCGCTGCGTTATTGATTATCGCGGCCTTTTCGGTTACTAATGTAATGGGCAACGTAAAAATCCAGCAAAAGCATAAAGGAATGAAGAAGGACGGCAAAGCGGTCAATTGCGTATACTGTCACGGAACCAACGCCAATAAGTTAATTGAAAAAAAAGCCGGCCAGAATCTCGCACAACTTCAAAAAGGTCCGACTTGCGTGGGCGCGGGCTGCCATAAATAAAAAAAACTTGTAATTTAAGGGGGTCGAATCATTATTTGTTCCAGTTTCAGTGCGAGCGTGGTGGAACTGGCAGACACGCTAGATTTAGGATCTAGTGCCGAAAGGCGTGGGGGTTCGATTCCCTTCGCTCGCAATTATGCGGGAATAACTCAGTGGTAGAGTGCAACCTTGCCAAGGTTGAGGTCGCGGGTTCAACTCCCGTTTCCCGCTCAGCGGCAACCACCCAGAATTGTTGTTTGACGGGTGGTTTTTTTGTTTATTAATGCATTCAAGCGTTTTCTGATCAAAGCCGATTTCTCATCCTTGCGGCATGCAAAAAATGTTTGACTCAAAAAAGCAGGGCAAAATAGTTGATATATCACCGCCGGAATACGCGCGTATTGTCGACGGCGCCGCGTTCATGATATGATGATGATTGCATAAAGAGGAGACGGATGCTTGATATAACTGAAAAAAAACTGGAAAAAGCAACGGTGGAACTGCAGATCAACGTGCCGGTTGAAACCGTTGAACTGGAATACCGGGCTGTTTTCAACAAGCTTAAAAACAGGGTTACCATAGACGGCTTCCGAAAAGGGAAGGCCCCGCTCCAGATGGTGGAAACGAGATTCAGAAAGGAGGCTGACCGGGAAGTTGCGGAAAACCTGCTGAGAAGCGTATTCCTGGAGGCGGTCAGGGAGAAGCAGCTTACGCCGATTGCATACCCTCACTATGAATTTGATACAATATCCCCGGACGAGCCTTTTACCTTCAAGGCCGTATTCGAAGTGCCTCCTGCTGTTAAACTTGGAAAGTACAAGGGGATCGCGGCTGAAGAACAGGCATGCGTCGTTTCCGATGAAGATCTAAGCTCGGAAATCGACTCCATCAGGGAGCGCTTCGCTCAGATAGACAAGAGAGGGGACGATGAAGTGATCATAGACGGCGACCTCGTGAAAATCAAGGTCAAACGGATCGATGATGTCGATGCGAGCGAGCGCGACGCGGTGGAATTCAAGGAATACCAGATCGTAGTCGGGCGGAGCGCGGATGAATCGGCCCTGGATAAGTTTATCACCGGAATAAAAGTTAACGAAGAGAAGGAAATCGACGTCAAGTACCCCAAGGATTATCATCTGACAGAACTCGCGGGACAGAAGGTGCGGTACCATGTCGTGGTTTTGGAAATAAGCTCCATGACACTTCCCGAGCTGACCGATGAATTTGCGAAGAGGCTGGGATATGAAACCGTCGCTGAATTTATAGCGAAAACCAGGGAGTATCTTGAAAAATATGTCGCCGATCGGACAAAAGGCGATGCCAAGGCGCAGATCCTCAGGAGCATCGTCGAAGACAGCACGTTCGATCTCCCCGAATCGATGATACTGAACGAGATGGAGAGCCTGTTCAGGAGAACGCGTGAGAGCGTAGGCTATCATTCGGACAACCTGGAGGAATTCGCAGCGATCATGGGTCTCGAGAAGGACGCCTTTGTGAACAGGCTGCGCGAGGAAGCGGCGCAGTCGATCAAAACGAGCCTGGTGCTCTCTGAAATTGCGAAAAATGAGGAACTGGCGGTTGATCCGAAACGCTACGCGGAAGTAATTGAGAATATCGCCAAACGCAACGGCAAGACCGTTGAAGAGATTGAAAAAGCCATTGCGGAAAACAATTCGAGGGAAACTATCGAATCGGAGTTGCTGCTCGATGGCGCGATGGAGCTCATTTATGAGAACGCCAAAGTCAAAATGCTGAAGCCGATATCGTATAAGGAGTTCGCCAAAGCGAGGGTCGGGAGATAGCTCACGGCCGGGAAAGTGCTTGAGACAATGACAAACAGCTTTTTTACCGCTTCACCAATTAATTGCTTGCTATATGTCTTTTTTTTACTTATTTTATTTCTAATCAGGCTTTGGATGCAATAATCGGCATCCTGAACAGCATGCTGATTTTTTTATTAAAAAAAAGGTTACATATTATATTGCTGTCTCTGCCGAAATTAATCATAGAATAATGATTAGGTTATAGAAATTTAGTGGATTCTTAATAGCATTCTAGATACTTTGTATCGTGCGGAGATGCGGAAATTCCCGGAATTCTTCGGCAGCGGTCAAAGAAAACAGATTGAGGTGATAGAGATCATGAGTTTAGTACCATTTGTAATTGAGCAAACTAGCCGCGGAGAGCGTTCATATGATATTTATTCGCGCCTGCTGAAAGACAGGATCGTTTTTCTCGGCGAATCATTAGATGACCACATATCAAGCCTTGTTATCGCACAGATGCTTTTCCTGGAAGCGGAGGACCCGGATAAGGACATTTACCTGTACATCAACACGCCGGGGGGCATAGTAACCTCGGGGCTGGCGATTTATGACACCATGCAGTACATCAAGCCGGACGTTTCAACCATCTGCATCGGCCAGGCCGCCTCGATGGGATCGCTGCTCCTCTCCTCCGGCGCGAAAGGGAAGCGCTCGGCACTGCCGAATTCACGGATCATGATTCACCAGCCGGCGGGGGGCTTTCAGGGGCAGGCCTCGGATATCGAAATCCAGGCGAAAGAGATCATCAAGGTCAAAAGAAGACTGAACGAGATATACGCCAAGCACACGGGGCAGCCGTTTGATAAGATCGAAAAAGATGTGGACCGCGACTATTTCATGTCGCCCGGCGAAGCGAAGGAATACGGACTTATCGATAAAGTGATCGAACGAAGTAAACAGTAAGGAGAAGCCATGTCGTCAAAAAAGAAGGATGAGACAGCCAAGCTCAACTGTTCCTTTTGCGGCAAGAGCCAGGACATTGTGAAGAAGCTGGTCGCGGGGCCCGATGTATACATATGCGATGAGTGCATAGAACTGTGCAACGAGATCGTAGCTGAAGACAGGAGCAAGGCCTTTGAAGAGGATTTCCAGAACCTGCCGAAGCCAAAGGAAATAAAGGATATCCTCGATAAATACGTGATAGATCAGGAAGAAGCCAAGAAGATCCTGTCCGTCGCGGTGTATAACCATTACAAAAGGATATTTTCCAACAAGAATCTGAGAAAAAACGACGTCGAGCTCGACAAAAGCAATATCCTGCTTGCAGGACCGACCGGCTCCGGGAAGACGCTTCTGGCGCAAACGCTGGCGCGGATCCTCCAGGTGCCATTCGCCATTGCCGACGCCACGTCGCTCACCGAGGCGGGCTATGTGGGAGAGGACGTCGAGAACATCCTGCTGCGATTAATCCAGAACGCGGACGGGGACGTGAAAAAGGCCGAAATCGGGATCGTCTACATTGATGAGATAGACAAGATCTCGAAAAAATCCGACAACCCCTCGATCACCAGGGACGTGTCCGGCGAGGGAGTGCAGCAGGCCCTGCTCAAGATCATCGAGGGAACCATCGCGAACGTGCCGCCTCAGGGCGGGCGGAAGCACCCGCACCAGGAATTCATATCCATTAACACGACCAACATACTTTTCATCTGCGGCGGGGCCTTCGTGGGCCTTGAAAAGGTCGTTGAGAAGAGGGTCGGGAACAAGACAATGGGTTTTGGCGCGGACATCAGGTCCAGGAGGGATTTCCACACCGAGAACATGTTGCGGTACCTGATACCGGAGGATCTGATTAAATACGGGCTGATTCCGGAATTTGTGGGCAGGCTGCCGGTCGTCGCCGTGCTTGACGAACTGAGCAAGGAAGCCCTCATCCGGATTCTGACCGAGCCGATGAACGCCTTCACGAAGCAGTACAAGAAGATATTCTCCTTCGAAGACGTTGAGCTTGAATTCACCGAAGGCGCCATTGACGAGATAGCCGTTAGATCGATGGAGCGCGAATCCGGCGCTCGGGGACTCAGAGCGGTTCTCGAAAAGCTCATGCTGGACCTGATGTTCGAGATTCCGTCGATGAACAATATAGCCAAGATCGTCATCACGCGCGAGATGGTCGATGGCGGGAAGGGCCCGGAAATTCATTACCGTGAGGAGGAGGAGAAATCAGCCTGATAAACAGAGAATGATACGTATTCGAATCCAATTGTGAATTTTGTATCATTGCACGCGTGTTGTTTTCTATATATAATGAGAGAGATTGATAGTGCCGATGACGTGGCATGCAGTCCTCGGAAGGGTTATCATGAGAAAGAATATTGATTTTGCCAAGAATTATCCCCTGTTGCCACTTAGAGATGTTGTCGTATTTCCGCACATGGTCATACCGCTCTTTGTCGGGAGGGAAAAATCGGTCAAGGCGCTTGACAGCTCCATGAAGGGCGAACGGCTCATCGTGCTGGCCACACAGCGCGACGCCCACATTTCAATTCCGGACAAGGACGATCTTTATGAAGTGGGCACCATAGCGGAGATACTCCAGCTGCTGAAGCTGCCAGACGGCACCATGAAGGTTCTCGTTGAAGGCATTGCCCGGGTCTACCTGTCAGACTTTGCGAATACCGATGAAACGATCACCGTAAACGTGCGGGATATCGAGCGGGAGTCGGAGGGCGGCCAGGATGCCCATTCGCTTAAGAAAGCCCTGCTCGAGATGTTCGAGAAATATATCAAGCTGAACAAGAAAGTCCCCAAGGAGGCCTTTACCTCCGCCGAGAGCATCGATGACCTGTCCCATCTTTCCGACGTGATCGCCTCGCATGTGGAAATGAAGATCGCCTACAAGCAGTCGATACTTGACATCGGGAACCCCGCCGATCGCATCCAAAAGCTGATCGATTTCATCAACGGTGAAATCGAGGTCATGTATATCGAGAAAAAGATACAGGGCCAGGTGCGGAAACAGATGGAGAAGACCCAGAAGGAGTACTATCTCAACGAACAGATGAAAGTGATCAAAAAGGAGCTCGGCCAGGGCGAAGGGGAGATCGACGAGATCGAGGAGCTGAAGAAATCGATCGAGGAAGCCAAGTTGAGCCCTGAGGCCCGGACCAAGGCCATTCAGGAAGTGAAGCGTTTGGAGAAGATGCCTCCCATGTCGGCCGAGTCCGCGGTTGTGCGCAATTACATTGAATGGCTGCGCGACGTGCCCTGGCACAAGAAAACAAAGGACAACCGCGACATCGAGCACGCCATGCATATCCTCAACGAGGACCACTATGGCCTGGATGATGTCAAGGAGCGGATCATCGAATACATTGCCGTGCGGCAATTGTCGAAAAAGCTGAAGGGGCCCATACTCTGCTTCGTGGGGCCTCCCGGCGTGGGGAAAACCTCGCTGGGCAGGTCCGTTGCCCGCGCCCTGGGGCGCAAATTCGTGCGCATGTCTCTGGGCGGCGTTCGCGACGAGGCCGAGATACGCGGCCACCGGCGCACCTATGTGGGAGCACTTCCCGGGCGGATCATCCAGCTCATGAAGAAAGCCGGCACCGTCAATCCGCTGATTCTCCTTGACGAGGTTGATAAGATGTCCATGGATTTCCGGGGCGACCCGTCTTCAGCGCTCCTGGAGGTTCTGGACCCGGAACAGAATAATTCTTTCGTAGATCATTACATGGAAGTCAATTACGACCTGAGCCAGGTCATGTTTATAACCACGGCGAACGTTCAGCACAAGATACCGCCACCCCTCATGGACCGCATGGAGATCATCGAGATATCCAGCTACACGGAGCCGGAAAAGCTCAATATCGCGAAAAATTTCCTGTTGGCGAAACAGATCGAGGAGAACGGTCTCCGAATTGAAAATCTTGATTACTCTGAAGATGCCATCTTCTATACCATCCGTCACTACACGCGCGAGGCCGGGGTGCGGAGTCTGGAGCGGGTGATCGCCAAAGTGTGCCGCAAGGTGGCGCGCGAGGTGGTTCTCAACGGCATCGATTTTAAAAAGAAAGTCGACGACGCAATACTGCGCCAGTACCTGGGCCCGATCAAGTTCAAGTACGGCATCAAGGAAGTAAAAAACGAGATCGGCCTGGCCAACGGACTTGCCTGGACCGAAGTGGGCGGCGATATCCTGAACATGGAGGCGTCGCTCATAAAGGGAAAAGGGAAGCTCACGCTCACGGGTAAACTGGGCGAGGTAATGCAGGAATCGGCCCAGGCGGCCTTCACCTATATCAAAGCGAACCAGCAGTTTTTCCGGATAAACGATGAATACGTACGGAACCGTGACATCCACCTCCACGTACCCGAAGGGGCGATACCCAAAGACGGCCCTTCCGCCGGCATAACTATGGCGGTGGTTCTCGGATCGCTCCTCAGCGGGATACCGGTGCGCTGTGACGTGGCTTTGACCGGAGAGATAACACTCCGGGGCAAGGTGCTCCCGATCGGCGGTTTGAAGGAGAAGATACTGGCCGCGCACCGGGCCGATATCAAGCACGTCATCATTCCTCAGGAGAACGAAAAAGACCTGGAGAAAATCCCTATATATGTAAGGGAAAAGATGGTATTTCATCCGGTGAGCACCATGGAGGAGGTTCTGTTCCTGTCTCTGGAGAGTCCGGATAAATTCTTCAAGGATGAGAAAAAGACGCGAATTCTGTACGACCGTTGGAAGGAAACCCTGAGCGACTGGAAAGTGGAGATCACCGGAACCGATACTGAAACGACCGTCCAGATGTAATTTGATACGAGTCTGAAGAACGAACATCGTTGAGAAGGAAGCGGCGGTAAATAAACGAGGAAGCAGAAGTCTCTCTCAGTGGGATTGAGGAGGCCGTTCCGTTATTTTGCGAACAACACCACCATACGATTTGAGTTTTCCTCGTACGGTTCATATAAAAAATTCGAGTAAATATTTTTCACCGTTAAGCCCGCCCCGGTGAGAAAACCGGTGATTTCGTCGGCCGTAAAGGCCCTCATGATGTGGCGGTCCCGCATTGTTTCCGAACCCCCCCTGCCGTCGATGGTGTACCGATAATTGACTTCAACCACCGTCCTGCCGTCGTTCTCGCGCATTTTAAACCCGCGCTCACGCTTAATCACCGCGTCGCCGCATTCGGTGGCGGACACGGGGCCGATTCCCTTTTCCTTGATTTTCACAATCGGCGGCGTATTCCAGATCTCGAATACGCCGAGCGCGCCCGCCCTCATGGCCCTGCGTATCTTCGCGAGCGTCGATTTGATATCGGCGTCGTGGAGCAGGTAATTGAAGGACCCGAACAGGCAGATGACCATGTCGAAGGCGCCGTCGTAATCTATTTCGGTCATGTCGAGGAGAAGGAATTCGATGCAGCCGGGGAACCGCTTGTGGGCGACGGCCAGCATTTCTTCGCTGATGTCGATGCCCGTGCAGCGGATTCCTTCTTTCGCGATCATGGCCAGGTGTTCGCCGGTGCCGCAGCCCAGGTCGATAAGGAAAGGATCGTTCTTCCGTGTGAGCAGGTCGAGGATGAACGAGACGTCGTTTCTGATGTCGCGGTTATTGTTCTCTATGGCGAAATAGTATTCTGCCAGTTCATGGTAGAGTTTCATCAAGAGAGATCAATTTTTTCTTTGAATTTTTTCCGGACCAGCTTTTCAATTTCATCCGTGCTCTCCATACTGAGGAGCGAATTTACCAGGCTCTCGCACTCCGCTATTGAGACCGAGCGCACGACTTTCTTGACCTGGTACATGTAAATGGGGCCCATGGACAGATGTCTGAATCCGAGCCCCAGCAGCACCATGGTGTACTGCGGTTCACCGGCCATCTCGCCGCATATGGAAAGAAGGGTGGCATTATTCCGCGCCGTGTCGACGATCTGTTTCAGAAAGCGCAGCACGGACAGGTTAAGCGGGTTGTAGAGATAGGCTATCTTTTCGCTGATGCGGTCGACCGCGAGCAGGTACTGCACGAGGTCATTGGTTCCCACGGAGAAAAAATCGGCGTATTTGGCCAGGATATCCGCGTTGACCACCGCCGAAGGCACCTCGATCATGAGGCCTATTTTTATTTTTTCGTCGAAGGGTGTTCCGTTCGAACGGAAGTCTTGCATGATCTCTTCGGTGATATTCCGCGCCCGCTTGAATTCCTCGATTGTGGTGATCATGGGGAACATCAGCTTCACATTTCCGAAGTTACTCGCCCGTAAGATGGCCCGCAGCTGAATCCGGAAGAGATTCTCGTTCTCGAGGCTGAACCGGATTGCCCGGCACCCCAGGAAGGGATTCCGCTCCTTATAGTGGTTGGTATAGGCGTACACCTTGTCTGCCCCGACGTCAATGGTGCGGATCGTGACCGGCATTGGATTGAAATATTCCACGACGCGCCTGTATTCCTGGAACTGTTTGTCTTCGTCCGGGAGCGACTGGTCCATGAACAGGAATTCAGACCGGAACAGGCCGATTCCCTGGGCGCCGTGATCCTTGATGATTTTCATCTCGTCCGGGATTTCGATGTTGCCGTAAATGAAGACCTCCTCCGCATCGAGCGTCTGGGCCGGGAGGTTTGTGAGCTTCGCCAGCTCCAATTCCAGCTCCAGAAACTCCTCCTCGTAGCGGCGGAATTCATTGATTTCTTCGGGCGTCGGATCGACGATGATGCGACCGTGCACGGCGTCGACGATGACCGAGTCGCCGTTTTTAACCAGGGACGTGGCGTTGATGGTTCCCACGATGGCCGGGATCTCCAGGGCGCGTGCCATGATCGCGGTATGGGAAGTCCGTGCGCCCTTGTCGGTCACGAAGGCGAGGATGTGGTCCTTGTTCATGAGGGCGGTCTCGGAGGGGGTGAGATCTGACGCAAATATGATCACCTCTTCTGTTATGTCCTGAAGGGAGGAGGATTCGGTTGCTTGGAGATTGGAGATGAGCCGCTTGTTGATATCAGAAATGTCGATGATGCGCTCGCGGAGATAGTCATCCTCAATGGATGAAAGGCTGTTGATGAGTTCAAGCGAAATGTCGTTGATGGCCCACTCGGCGTTTCTTTTCTGCTCGATGATGGTCTTCCGCACCTTTTCCTCGATCTGGGGATCCTCAAGAACCATGATATGGCTCATGAATATATCGGCCATGTCCTTGGACAGGTTGCGGGCGATTTGCTCCTGGATGGCCTTTAATTCTTCCTTCGTCTGCTCGACGGCCTTTTCAAAGCGGGCTATTTCATACGTGATCTCATCTTCCCGTATCGTGTATTTCGGGATAATAATTTTATCACCGTGATACACGTACGCCTTGCCGACCCGTATTCCGGGCGAGGCTACTATTCCTTTTGTAATGATCGTCGACATGTAACAATGGTATATATAATGAAAATATAAATTTCTCGCCGTATCTGCATACGAGGAATTCATATAGTATAGATGATTAATCTTTGTCAAGTGTTTTAGGATATTCGCGAAGCTGCTGATCCTCCTAAAACAGCCTTGCGGATTATCAGTTAAGGTTAATAAATCAACATGTACGGTTCATATCTCACCCCATGAAATAATTGATATACGTGGAGACGTTTTTAAAGATCCCCTCTCTAAAAATTGCTTGATTTATTGAATCATCAATGCTGTTTTATCGGTGAGGGACGGATAAAATGGTAGAATATGACCTGCAAATTGCCAGAGAGTTGAAAAAACGCCTGTCGCAGGAGTTTAACGTGAAGGAAGTGCGGATTTTTGGCTCGCGCGCACGGGGGGATAACGATACATATTCTGATTTTGACATTTTTATTGAGGTTGATCCGCTTTCGCGGGAAATTAAGAACAGGATTCGTGAAATCGCGTGGGAGATAGGCATAGAAAACGCTGTTGTCATATCACCTATAATTTTCAGCAGCAGGGAGCTTTCCGCAACGCCTCTTCGGTCTTCACCGTTTGTCCGGAATGTCTTTCGTGAAGGGATTCGGATATGACGGATGTCCAAGCTCTTTATGAATATCGTCTGAATCAAGCACAGACCACTCTTGCCGATGCAGAGCTAATGTTGAAACAACCGGTGAGCCCGCGTTCGATAATTAACCGCGCATATTACGCCATGTTTTACATGACGATCGCTCTGTTTATAAAAGCAGGCGTGGAGGTTATAACTTCCAAGCATGCCGGCATTATCGGTGTTTTTGACAGGGAGTTCATCATTACTGGCAGAATTGATCGTAAGTACTCGCAGATGCTTCATAACATGTTTGATGATAGACAGGAATTTGACTACAAGGAATTCACGGATGTCTCAAATGAAGATGCCGAAAGAGCGGTCTCGCATGCGCATGAATTTATTGAGGCAATAAAGTCTTTTATTGATAAAATCAGCGTCTAAAGAATCGATAATGGATTGCCTTCAGTTCCCCGATGCTTTGCTTCTTTAATCCAACAAGTGAAGAGTTACTACGTCCTCGTTAGGCGAAAACCAACGTTGATGTACTCGTCAAACGGGGAGAGGCAGTGCACGGAGCCTGCGCGCAGGCTCCGTGCATAGTTGTACCAGTAGCTTTATCTCTTCACGAGCTCGACCCTGCGGTTCTTGGCCCTGCCTTCCTCTGTCTTGTTATCGGCTATGGGTTTGTCCTGGCCGTATCCTGACGAACTCATGCGTTTCGCGTTGACCCCTTGGGCGACTATGGCTGCTACAACCGCCTTTGCCCGTTCCACAGACAGGGTATTGTTCGATTTCGGGTTGCCCACATTGTCCGTATGGCCTTCCACGCTTATTTTCAGATCGGGATTCGCCTTCATCATCTCAACGATCTGGTCGATGATCGACCTGGACTCGGGCTTAATGACAGACTTGCCGGTATCGAAGTTGATGTAGAGCGCGATATGCCCGTCGCGGTTCAGGGCCTCAAACATGTCATTTGCCGTTACGTCCTGCTTCATTGCCTCCTTGACCACGAGCGTGAGGTAGTAGTCGTTCCCGGCATTGAAAGGGACCACCTCGATCCAGAGCACGTTGCCGCCCTTGGCGACCTTTCCGATCATCATGCGGTATCCGCAGTTTTCCGCGCAGTTGGCTCCGGAACACTCTCCTTCAAACACGACAGTGCCCCTCATGCTCTTTACGGAATTTGAGTAGTTTCGCGAGATCTGAAGATCGCTCGACTGTTTCGCGCCTTCCTTCAGGGTGTATGCACGGGAATACTTTTTCCCCTCTATGGTGGTGCAGTCCTTGCCGTTAAAAAATTTATAATCGCCGAACTCCTGGTCCGTGGCTTCGACGATCCTATAGCTCGGCATGCCGGAAAAATGCGGCGTGTCCTTGAATTCATTTTCCGCCCCGGTTACGGAAAACGCTCCCAAAACCATAAGGCCTACGATACAACGAAACGTTATCTGTAATACCCTGTTCATTCCTTTCCTCCTGTTATCATTGAAAATTGCTGCTGAACCGTCCCTTCATTATTTTCCATAGTTTTTCTCATATTCCATTTTTTCCGCTATCGATCCCGCTGCCGGCCTCTGCGCGGTTTCGGTAATGTTGAACAACAAGACAATTGCCCGAAGCGCCGTGGTCTGGGCGGTGTTCACCTGTATTTTATTTTTCGGATCCTTTATGTCCGCGCCGTATTTGATGGCCGCCAGCCGTTTGTTGAGCTGTATGAGGAGCGGCTTGATCTTTGCCTTATAACCCGCCCATACGCCTTGAAACTCATTCAGCCGGCCGGGCTCCACCTGGATGTTATGATTATATATCTGGAGAGTTTTCGTGTGCACGCATTTAGGATCAGGCACAATATCCGACCCTTCCCCGGTTCCTATCTGGACTTTCGGGCACGTCTTCTTCGCCTCTTCGACGTCGCGTTTCTTTAACGCATATTTTTCGTCGATTTTTTGCATCCTATTAATATTAGTTACGTCTTCTCTGCTCAATTGGAGCAGGTCATTGTTTAATTTTGCTATGGCCGCAAGCTCCTGAATCACCTGCGGCGACTCCTGGCCCGAATCCATCAATCCCATATCCCTGCTCATCTGCATACCCAGGGCCATCTTCTCTTCATCGGTCATGGTCTTGATCTTTTTTTTCAGCTCCTGATCCTTGTATTTTTTCATTTTCTTGCTGTTTTTCTCCGCGTCTTTGCCCAGCGGCGATTCGGACAGGTCCTTGCGCGAGGTTTCCTCAAGATCCTTTTTAGTCTTATTCAAATCCGCGTCAAGGTTTTCAATTGCCGCGTTCATATTGTACGCATCCTGGGCGGTTCTCGGCGGACCCGGGAGCTTCTCTAGATACGCGGAAAGATCCAATTTAATCATGGAATTGGAATTTGATACGAAAAAAAACAAGCATGCGGCTGTAACGACAAATAGCAAGATCAGTTTCTTTTTCATTTAACTCGTCCTCCTTAATTGTTGTGATTGTATAGTAGAATATAAAACTTATTTACTCGAGTTAGAGACTGTCTGCAAAGCCCCCCAACCCCCCGGAGGGGGGCTACTATGTGCTGTTATGAAGATTAAATTACCGCATTTTCATTCATTTTCAGCTTTTTTAAGTCCCCCTTTGGGGGATTTAGGGGGTTATTAGACAGACGCTGACTCAAATTATTTATAAAATTTTGATTTCATCCGCACGCTTCAAGACACTGTTCCTTGGAATATTGGCACGTCTCTTCTTTTACCACATCTTTCATTTCGGATTCAATCTCGCCCTCATTTTCCCTGTCCACGACCTTCCCCGAAGCTTCCATGCATTTGTTGTACGATATGTCGCAGGCTTTCTCGCAGGCCGCGCGGGCGATCCTTTCCCCCAGGTCCTGGGCGTCCGCGACTGAAAGTAAAACAAGCGATGCAGCGGTGCTGGTAATAACAATCAAGAGACTTCTCATGTTATTGCTCCATATTTGGGTTTTCTTAATTCCATTAAAATCGCAAAGAAGCGCTTATGTCGACTATTATTTTATTATTTTTTACAATATAATGCATCCCAAAACTCACAACTTGTATCGCATCGAGTGCATCCCGAAATCCGGGATGCACTCGTAATTCCTGAATGCCTTATCTGGTTGCTTTAAAACTTCCATCTTCGAGTAAATAAGATCCATTTAGTGGATGCGCAACCGTACCGCTGAATGTGCCTTCAATAAAACAACTGTCATAGTCGGTGATAGTAACTATTCCGTCGAAACCGCCCAACTCAGATGCGCTGTACCAGCCATTGGGCTGAATCGTATAAATAATATATTTGCTCGTGGCTACAGAATGCGAGGTAAATGTTCTTTTTTTTATTCTTCCAGGCAGAACAATTAAAATTTCTTCATCGCATGATGTACCATCAAAACACATCATTATTTCAGTTGTATTTGTACCAGAAGTATAAGTGGAAGCCACCAGGGCGACTCCCGCATCTACAAAAGCGCTTTTAGGCGTGCCATCAATAGTTACCTCTCCGTAGGCGGTTGTTGGGTCGCAAACGCCACCATCCCCGAGCAGCAATGGCAAAAGTTGATCGGTTTGTGAATCATCCTTGCC
>MIBH01000041.1:68605-70253 GCA_001829455.1 Spirochaetes bacterium RBG_13_51_14 | reverse complement strand
TGTGACGCCGCTACCCCCGGCCAGCAACGCGAGAAGGCTTGTGTTTGAATTGTCGCCGGCATTGGAACAGCCGTAGAAAATAAAATACGAAATTAAAAAGAGAGCTGAAATCAGTTTTGTTTTTAAAAAATTCGAGTTTATCATATCACACCCCATTTAATTTTTTTATTTTTTTAAAATATATTTTATATATTCCCTACACCACCCACAGCGGTAGGGGAGTCATTACATTAGTTAGGCGAATTTTGCTTGTTTATTTCTCAGTTCGGGTGTTAGACAAATAAAATGGCTTTTTGGTTCTGAAAAATTTTCAACTCGGCATAACTATCCCCCAATAACCGGACGTTCTTGAATAAAAAGCATCGATTTGGATTGATTTTAGTGCAATAATAAGAAGAAAAGGGGGTTTTGGACATCCATCGATCGATTGAGTAATAAAAAAATCGACGTCCGCAGCCAAAGGAAGGAAATAATTTGTTAGAAAAAATTAGAGGTGCCGGTTCAGCAGATTGGAAAGCTCAACGCGGTTCCTCAGGCCGGTCTTCTGGTAAATATTGTGTATGTGGCTCTTTGCGGTCTGGAGTGATATATCGCACTCCAGCGCTATTTCATGCGCCGATAGGCCGCTTGAAAGAAGGATGAAAACCTCCATCTCCCGTACCGAAAGGCGGTACATCTCCTGCAGTTCGCGCGCTCCTCCTGCCTCCCGCACGATAACCATAAGACCGATGAGCTCGCCCGTCTCATTTTTAATGCCAAGAATGGATATCTCGAATGACATGCAGGCTGCCTTCCCCCCGGCCATACTGATGACATGTTGCCTCGTTTGCCGGCCGAATATCATATCGTCGATTTCCTTTTTTAGAAACTCGCCCGATGAGAAGAGGGCGAATATCGTTCCTGCATGGGTAGCCTTCCCGGAGCGCCGCGCCAGTGCCATGGCGTTTTCGTTCATGAAGATGATATCTCCACCGGTGTTGGTGACGAAAAGAGCCTCGCTCATGCCGTTGAAAAGCTCGGACGCCGGATGATTGGGAGTTATGGTCATGAGTTTGTATTTTAGTATGGTGTAGCGTATCAAGGCCATAAACACAGTGAAGCAAAATACGTTGAAAAGATGGGCAAGCGCCTGTTTAATTGCATCAGGATATGAAGGTGGGAAAAGCAGGTGCAGCAGGCCTACTCCCCATAGTGAAAGTGGTATGATAAGGGTCCCGGCCTGTTTCTTCTCGCGAACTGTTGTGGCTGTGCAGCGCCAGCGTATGACAAGCAAAAAGCAAGCGAAGTTGCTCACCATCAAGTATGAGTGAAACACAATGGGCCAGCCTGATATTTTCATCACCATGTCCCAGCCCCACTGCATCATGACAAAACCGCTTATTACCGGAGAAAAGGTTACCGCTGGTAGTGCAATCACCACTGGGAGCAAATAGAACGCCGCAAGAAACGCCTTATTATTCGTCAGCGCCCTGATTCCCGTAAGCTCCAGGATGAAGCGAACCCCCAGGATTGAAGATACGCAGGCCATGATGGCGATTGCGCGATACCATCGCCAGCAGGCGGACTCGTCGGGTGACAGAAAAAACTGGATCATGATTATCGAGTAGATTGAGAAAGAAGCGGCGAGAGCGGCATAAAGGCGGTTGAG
>MIBH01000041.1:67636-68592 GCA_001829455.1 Spirochaetes bacterium RBG_13_51_14 | reverse complement strand
TTCAACCGATATACCGTGAGGGCGCTCTCGAAACAGGCGAGCGCTGAAAAAAGATAGGCGATTATTATGACATTCATGAATTATGGTGACCCGGAAGATCTAAAAAAAGCAAATCAATTTTTTTATGGGTCGTTCCGGAATGTTCTCTCTGGGGAGGCTCTGACCCCAAATTCCCACTGAGGCATTCAAATAAAATAAGGCTCTGACCCCTATTTTTTTTAACATTCCTCCACCTACAAACGTATATATATCAAATACCCAGTATCAGGAGGAACCTATGCCAAGACCTTTGCGTAACATCGCTCAGGGACTTACTCACCACACCTACAGCAGATGCCATGGAAAGAGAAATCTTCTGCTTGGTAAATATGGAAAAGAATATTTCATTGAATCAATCAGAGAGTGCCAGGAGAAGTACGATTTTGAACTCATCGCCGCCGAGATTGTTGCCAATCACATTCACCTTATCATTAAAACGAATGTGGATAAGCACCCAATCTCCCGGATCATGCAGTATATTAAGGCCAGAATTGCAGAAAAATACAACCGGGCCATGGGGGAGACGGGTGCCTTTTGGAATGAACGCTTTGGCTCCAATGTCATTGAGGAAGCGGAGAACCCACAGCAGTATCTATTATGGCTGTTATGGTATATTGGATACAATCCGGTACGGAAAGGCCTGTCACGGAATCCTCGCACGAACGATATCGGGTTCATAAACTGCTATTTAGACAGAAATCATGTAATTCCCATAAAAATAACCCTGCATTATTTCTTCTGTGAGCTTGGAAATACTTTTAACGACTGTGTAAAAAGATTCTTATTCTATGAAGAGGCCTATCTCAAAAGACTATCGGTGTATTTTTGACATAATATAATATAATATATAACATAGGGTCAGAGCCGAATATATATCGAGCTGATATCACTAAATCCCAAGATTCCTGAAAGAGCTT
>MIBH01000041.1:36225-67615 GCA_001829455.1 Spirochaetes bacterium RBG_13_51_14 | reverse complement strand
CGGTGCTGTTAAAATTTTGGTTAGCCTTTTTTACGGATAGAACGCAGGCACGTCGAGCCCCGCGGTCTCATCGAAGCCGAGCATGATGTTCGCGTTTTGCACCGCGTTGCCGGCCTGTCCCTTCATCAGATTGTCGATGACGGATATGACGACGAGCTTTCCGGTTCTGCCGTCAACCAGGGGCCGGATGAGGCAGCGGTTCGATCCGCGGACATCCGCAGTGTTCGGCGATTTGTCGGTTATCATGACGAATGGTTTGCGTTCATAGTAATCGCGGTAGATGCGAAGCAGGCCTTCCGTATCGCACCCTTTCTCGATATCCATATACATGGTTGTGAGGATACCGCGGTTGAGCGGAACAATCTGTGGTACGAAGAGAATTTTACGATCTCTACCGCCCGCCGACTTCAGCACATTTTCCACCTCAACCACATGCTGGTGCTTCCCCTCCCGGTAGGTGTTGACGTTCTCATGCCGCTGGGGATACAGGTTCGCCTCTCCAGAGTTTCTGCCCGCGCCGGAAACCCCGGTCTTGCCGTCGCAGATGATCGTGTCCGACGATATGATGCCGGATTCCGTCGCCGGCAGCAGGCCCAGGATCATGCAGGTGGAAAAGCATCCGGGATTGCCCACGATCCGCGCGCCCTTTATCCGGTCAGCGTATTTTTCAGGCAATCCGTATACCGCCTCGGGCAATAGATCAGCGGCGAGGTGGTCTGCCTCAAGGCCGCGGTTGGCGGCGTACACGGCATATTCCTCGGTCGTCCCGAACCTGAAGTCGCCGCTGAAGTCAATTACCGGAATATTCTTTTTGTAAAATTCGCGTATGAGCGACATGCCGGCCCGGTCGGGAGTGGAAAAAAAGGCGATGTCCATATCATCGAAATTGATCTCTTTTGGCGAGCGTATTATAAGATCGCAGAAGCCCCTGAGGTGGGGGAATACATCGCTTATCGATTTACCCGGGTCCTTTATATCGACGAGTTGCGTGATTTTCATTTCCGGATGCCGGCGGATGATTTCCACGAGCCCGAGCCCGCCGAAGCCGGTTGCGCCTATGATTATCGCCTTTTTCATGAAGCACTCCATTTAAAAATTTGCCGCATGCGCGGGTTATGAGATCGAGTCGAGCATTTAACCGGGCCGTACAATTTGTAAAGCTATTTTCTCAGCCGGAGCTTCTGAAAACGTATCATGAACGGCCCGGCCTACGGCCATTCAATGAGACCGATGCTTGCTCATCGATAATAGAATGATAAAAAACAATTCAATGGATTACTGGCGTCAAACTGTAAATTTCCCGGCCGGCTGCTTTACCGATTAAACGTCACCGTAACCTTCGTCCCTTTCCTGTTTTCGACCGTCAATTCGCCGCCGATCTGCTTCACGAGCATGTTGACCAGCCGTAAACCCATGGTGTCGGCGGAATTCGGATTGAATCCGGCCGGCATTCCCATGCCCCTGTCCGATACGCGAAGAATGACCCGGCCTCCGGATTCTTCAAGATGTATCCGGATGTCGCCCTTCTTGTCTACCGGATACGCGTATTTAAGAGCATTCGAAATCAGCTCATTGATGATGAGTCCCAGGGGTACGGTCCGCTTGATGTCAAGCTTTATATCAGCGAGTGTGGTAATTATCCGTGGCCGCATGGCATCAGTGGCGTAGGTATCCATGAGGGAATCGGTCAGATTTTTTATATAGAGGCTAAGATCAACAATGTCAAGTCCGGTCGAGCGGTACAGCTGCTCGTATATTGATGACATCGATCGGATGCGGGACTGGGCGTTGATAAAAACCTGCCTGGATCGAGTGTCAGATATTTTTTCCAGCTCCAGACCGAGCAGGCTGGATATGATGCCGAGATTGTTCTTCACGCGGTGCTGAAGCTCTTTCAAGAGAATCTCCTTTTCCCCGAGCGATTTTGCCAGCGCTTCTTCCGCAAGCTTGCGCTCAGTGATATCGGCAATGAGGCCGTCGTAAGCAATCAGGCGCCCCTGGTTGTCGCAGTGCGGCACCGGCGTATTCCTCACCCAGCGGATCGACCCGTTTTTGTGAACAATGCGGTGCTCAATCGGCATGACGTCGCATCCGGAGAGCACAGCCGCGGCGTGTTCGGTCACGGTCCGTTTGTCTTCATCATGGACCATCCGGAACCACAGACCTGGGTCGGCCGCGTATTCCTCCGAGGTGTAACCGGTCACGGCCATGCAGCCGGGGCCGTGGGAGGTGGCTACCGGACGGCCTGACTCGATCGTCACGGTGTAAATATAGTCCGTCACCGATTCGACAAGACGCCGGTAGCGGTCCTCGCGCTCCCGCACGGCTTCTTCAGTCCGCTTGTGGTCGGTGGTCTCCAGCATGATCCCGTCCCATAGGATGTCGCCGTTGGGCTGGAGCTCAGGACGGGACATGCAGTCGTACCAACGCACCTCTCCGTTGACGATGTGTCGCAGTTCTTCCCGCCAGGGCCGAAGCGTTTCAGCCGATTCCCTTACCGAGGTATCGAATCTCTCACGGTCATCCGGATGCATCAGTCCGGATATGAGGGTCCAGTCGCGCATGGCATCGTCAGGAGCCACGTCGAACAGCTCGCGCGATGCGGAGCTCACGTACAGGAAGGAATAGCTGCCGTCAGGATGCTGGGCGAACAGGTAGATCATACCGGGGATGTTTACACTGAGATGGCGGTATTTCTCTTCTGCATCCTGCAGCGCTTCCTCCATCCGCTTGCGGTCAGCGATATCTATCAGGAAACCTTCCAGTCCGACAACGTTTCCGTCCTGCACAATAGAGTTGGTGGAGAAGATATGGTACCCGATGGATCCATCTTTCCGTCGTCTGGAAAATTCTCCTGCCGGTATCGGCTCTCCATTCAGCAGGCTCTCCACGTTCCTCTGCGCCTGTTCCAGATCCATATCGACCTGTGTCAGCGCGAAATGCCGGCCGACGATCTCGTCGGGCGCGGCATAGCCGTGCATTCTCAGCCAGGCGTCGTTGACATACTGGAATTTGCCGTCGACGCCGATCCGGAAGTAGCCGGCTCCGGTCCCCTCTATGATAGCTCGAAACCTCTTTTCGCTCTCCCGCAATGCATTCTCCGTTCGTTTTCGATCGGTGACGTCCATGAACACGCTTGCGAACTGACCCGGGGCGGGGCGGTACGCGGTTACTTCATAATAGCTGTTCAAATTTTTATTATATTCATCAAAGTGTATCGTTTCGCCGGTCATGGCGACTCTGCCGTACCTCTCGATCCAGACGGGCTCGATGTCGGGCAGCACCTCAGTTACGGTTTTACCGATCAGGTCTTTAGCGAGCAATCCGGTTATTCGCTCGAACGCTGGATTGACGGCACGGAAGCGGTAATCAACGGGTATGCCCGCGCCGTCGAGGATGATCTCGTGCATCGCGTACCCGTCAATCATGTTGTTAAAAATGTTTCGATACTGCTCTTCGCTTTGCTTTAGCGCCTCCTCTTTCTCTTTGAGCTTTCTCTGCGCTTCATGCAGTTTGAACGCCATCTTTATTGAAGTCGTTAAAACCGTTATCCCCGAATTTTTTGCCACGTATCCGTAGGAGGTGATTTTGTCGGTTTTTTCAACGATTTCCTTTTCGGTGTAAGACGAGATGAAGAGCACGGGAATGTCGTGGTCTTTGAGTATTATCTGCGCCGCTTCTGTGCCGTCGATTCCCCTGCCCAGGTTGATATCCATGAGTATTAGATCAATCGATCGGGAATCCATGCGGACTTTTTCAATGGCTTCTTCACCGTTGTAGGCCTGGATGACCTGATACCCTTCTTTTGTGAGTGATTCCGCTTCGGTCATGGCGATGATGGCTTCATCTTCCACGAGCAGAAGCGTTTTGGCTGTTTTTTTCATGGCTCTCTCCAGCTATCGAGACTTGGTTATTCAGAGGGTTCCTTGAATTAAAAGCTGGTTAATGCTATCCGTTACCGAATCCCATGATTAACAGGTGAGAGACTCGACGGCCGCTTGACTTTATCATGCGTTTCAGAACCACGGGGATAGCCTTGATGGTGAATGTATAACATTTATTGCTGTTGCAGCGCATAGGTTTTATGCGCACCTCGAAAAATTATATTTTTCCGATTATACATTAAAATTATAATTTCAGCATCTAAACCGCCAACCAGTGCCGCTCCCGCATAAATTTTAATTAATCATATATCCATGCGCGGGAGCGGAACTGGGAGACGTCCTATTTTAATTTTAGGAGGTTCCTGTATATCTGGTTTTTCCTAATCAGTCAACCTGAAAAAATAAAATTCGTTCGCTCAATGTAAACCCTGGCTCCCCAAAGTAGACACGCGGAGTACGGCATGTTGTAAGATGAGCAGTCCAGGGCCGGGAGCGCTTCAATGTCTGGCGCTGTCCCGGAGATTGGACAGCATTGTGATATATATCATTTTGAGGGGACATGAGATAGCACGCAAAAACCATACTTTTAGTTGACTAATGTTTAGAAAATAAGTATATTTTAAATATCTAAAATGCATTAATGGAGGTTCAACATGGAAAAAATATTATCATCATTATTATCCATCGGTGTAATGTCTTTTTTCTATACTGCCGATATACAGGCGGAACAGTGCTGCGGCGGAGGAATGCGCGGATGGATGAATTATAATACCGCCACTGTCGAAACCATCACCGGTACGGTAGCGGATATCGGCACCTTTCAGAGGGGCGGTGTACATATATCACTTAAAACCAATAAGGAAACCATCGTTGTTCATCTGGGACCCGATTTTTACGTGAATGAAAAGATCAAGCTCGCAAAAGGCGACGCGGTGACGATATCAGGATCCAGAATTAAATATGACGGGAAAGACGCAATCATCGCCAAAACTCTGGTGCGGGGCGACCTGACGGTGAAACTGAGAAATGAGGACGGTACGCCCCTCTGGTCGGGTAGGGGCAATCGACATCACTGGAGATGGTAATCGATGCGTGAGCATCAATTTTTACTTTACTGAATACCAATGGCCCTCTATACAGTGAAATCACACAGCGGGATATATCCGCATGTTCGGGAGGGTGTTGATGAAATTCACGGCCGACTTTCATATCCATTCTCACTTTTCAGTCGCCACCAGCAAAAACCTGGTTCCAGAGCACCTGGAGTACTGGGCGCGTCTCAAGGGGATTGACGTGGTGGGCACCGGGGATTGCGTCCATCCCGGCTGGCTCGATGAGCTGAAGGAAAAGCTCGAGCTGGCTCCCAACGGACTGTTCCGGCTCAAGGACGTCTACCGCCTGGATGAGAGCCGCCGCTTGTCGGGAAGAAACATGCCGCGCGATATATTCTTCATCCTCACCGGGGAGATCAGCAATATCTATAAAAAGAACGGCAGGGTACGCAAGGTACACAACCTCTGTGTGTTCCCTAATTTCACCGCGGTTGAAGGAGTGCAGCGCAGGTTGGACCGTATGGGAAACATCAGGTCCGACGGCCGGCCCATTCTGGGGCTTGATTCAAAGATACTCCTCGAGATGGTTCTGGAATCCTCGGACCGATCATTCCTCATTCCGTGCCATATCTGGACCCCCTGGTTCAGCGTCCTCGGATCCAAGTCCGGTTTCGACAGCATCGAAGAGTGCTACGATGACCTGACCCGGCATATCTTCGCCCTGGAGACCGGGCTTTCCAGCGACCCTCCCATGAACCGCGCCTGCGGCTTTCTCGACCGGTTCAATCTGGTGTCGAATTCTGACGCGCACTCCCCGGAAAAGCTCGGCCGTGAAGCGAACTTGTTCGACGCGGAATTGAGCTACGACGGCATGTTCCGGGCCCTCAGTGAAAGAGAAGGATTTCCGGGCACCATTGAATTTTTTCCCCAGGAGGGGAAGTATCACTATGACGGGCACCGTAAATGCGGCGTCCGGTGGGATCCGCTGGAGACCGAGCGGCACGGGGGCATCTGTCCCCAATGCGGTAAACCGGTGACGAAGGGCGTCATGTACCGTGTCGCCGAACTCGCCGACCGTCCGGGACAGGGAGTGCCGGCTACCGAGGGATTCTCCTCCATAACGCAGCTGGCGGACCTTCTGGCGGAATTGATGGACCAGAAGAGCGGCAAATCGGGGCGAGTAAGGGCGGAATTCTTCCGGCTCACCAGCGTCCTGGGCTCCGAGTTTTATATTCTCCTCGAAGCCCCGCTCGATGAGATCAATGAGGCTGGCGGCGAGCTCCTTGCGGAAGCGATCCGAAGGCTCAGGACCGGAGAAGTGGTAATAGATGAGGGATATGACGGCGAATTCGGCCGGATCAAGGTCTTCAAGGAAGGTGAGGCGCGTTCCTTTGCCGGGAGCAGCCTTTTTACCGCGGGATCTTCGGCCACGAATACCGATTCGGCCACGACTACCATTAGGTTTGACATCGGTGAATTGAAACGATTGCTGCAAAAGAGGCCCATGCCCGGCGCGCCCCGCGTGGCATTTGAGCTACCGTCGGAACAGGGCGCTGAAGTCCGGGCGGCCAGCGGTCTCACCGATGACCAGCGGGCCGGTATTGAGCACTATGAAGGACCCTGCATGGTCATAGCCGGCCCAGGAACCGGGAAGACCGGCATTCTCACCCGGCGGGTCATCCACCTTATCAGAAACAGGGGCGTACTACCTGAACGGATACTGGCGGTGACCTTCACCAACAAGGCCGCGGCGGAGATGCGCGCTAGAATTCAGCGGCTTCTTCCAGATGCAAACCCGACCGTTTCAACCTTTCATGCCTTCGGGCTCGGGATCCTCAGGGAACATCACGATGCCTTCGGCAGAACGAAGAGTTTTCACATCGCGGACGATGATGATACGAGCGGAATTCTGGCCGAGGTCGTTAAGGATGAAGCATTGATAAAAAGGTTCGGCCGCGATATTGAGCGGATAAAGCAGGAGATGCAGAGCGATAATGGCGTCAAAGACGTCTTTGAACAGTATAATGAGGCCCTCGCAAAGCTCAATTCCTTTGACCTGGCCGACCTCATCTACCTCCCGGTGATTCTTTTCAAAAGAGATCATAACGCGCTTGATTCGTATCGGCGGCGGTACTCATGGATCCTCGTGGATGAATTCCAGGATATCAATGCAGCCCAGTATGAGCTCCTGAAACTCATGGCGGGAGGGGGAAGTCAGAATCTCTTCATCATCGGCGACCCGGATCAGGCTATTTACGGCTTCCGGGGCTCCGATGTCGCCATCATGAAACGGATCGAGGATGAATATCCGGGAATCAGGATACTTCATCTTGACCGGAGCTTCCGGTGCCCTGACCCGGTCATGCGCGTCGGCGCCCAGATTCTGGGCAGAAAAAACTCGATCGCCGGACGGGAACTGGACATGAAAGTAAATATCCGGGAAATGGATTCCGGCCGGAGCGAGGCGGACTGGATCGCCGCGACGATCGAGGCGCAGATGGGCGGGATCCGGAGCTTTTCCATCGACAGCGGCATCACCGACGGGGACGCGGAGGCGGACGATGTGAGCTTCGGCGATTTCGCGGTGCTGTGCCGCTCGGCGTTCCTGTTTGATGATATCATTGAGGCCTTTCACAATCATGCCATCCCCTTCCAGGTGGCTGGTGGCGATCCAATGGTCCGCCGCGAGCCGTACCGATCGGCGGTGCGGAAGCTGAAACGAATCTTCATGACCGGTTCCGACAGCTCTGTATCGGCGGGCGTCGCCAGCGATATCAGGGCCATGATCGAGAAGGGGGACAGGGTCGTTGACGTTCTGAAGTTCCTCCTGGTCATAGGCGACGCGCCGGAAGAGGCGCTTCAGCTGTTGCCCTTGTTCGCCGAACCCTACGGCGCAGACTACCATGAATTCTTCAGGGCCTGTTCCCTCCGCCAGGGCGCCGATGACCGGGACGTGAAGGCGGAGGCCGTGTCGCTCCTGACCATCCACGCCTCAAAAGGTCTGGAGTTCGATACGGTATTCATCCCGGCCTGTGAAAAAGGCATCATCCCCTTTGAGCTCTTCGGAAAAAAGAGCGAGTCAGATATGGCCGAGGAAGAGCGACTCTTTTATGTCGGGATCACGAGGACCATGAAGAACCTGTATTGCACCCATGCTAAAAAAAGATCCGTGAGGGGCCGGACCCTCGCCCAGGAGCGAAGCCCCTTTCTGGACCGGCTTGAGGAAAGCCTTCTCCGCACCGGTAGACGGGAGCGGGACAAAAAACAGAAGACGGAAGACGGACAGCTCGATTTGTTCAAGCGCGGCTGATAGTTATCGGCGTCCCGCGCTGTGAATGGCGCGGGGACCGCACGCAGAGCATGATGCGCGGTTTTCTTTGTTGCGAGCCCCCCGGCCATCTCATCAAATTATCCAGGATAAAAATCCAATGCATTGCCGCCGGGAGTCGGCCTGAGGGCCGGGGCGGCACGCCCGTGATTATTTTGAAAATATATGTTCATCACTGGTTTGCAAATGCCGATATTGAAATGATTTCATCGGAGATGGTTGCGGTTCATTACAAAACTGGGAAGACAGTTTTGCATTTTATTTACGCGGGGTTGTTCATCTATGAGCATCGAGACAAAGGAATACAGCATGAATCAGAATTATGAAGCCGTTATGCAGATGCTTCCCGACATACTGTACAAGCTTGATGCAGACGGCCATTTTATTTACATAAATAATTCCATACGAAATCTGGGATACGAACCCGAAGAATTGATATATAAGCATTTCAGCATATTGATACATCCGGAGGACGTCGGACTGGTTCAGCGCGATATCGTCCTTGATAAACTTTTCGTGAAGTCGGGTCATATTGAGGAACACCCGAAATTTTTCGACGAGCGAAGGACCGGGAAACGTATCACCAGAGATCTTCCGGTGCGCCTCATTCCAAAAGACTACGACTATATAAAAAACGGCGGGATGGAAATAGTCGCCTCCTACAGAGTGATATCGGTCGGGTCGTATCATGTCAAGCCGGACGGGATTAGAAAGGAGTTCAACGGAACCCTGGGGATTATCAGGGATGTCACGAATATAAAGAAATCGGAGGATACCCTGCTCCGGTGCATCGACTATTATCAGTACCTGGTTGAAATCTCGAACGATATCTTTTTTGTTCTCGCGCCTGACGGCACCATCCTTTTTGCCAGCCAGTCGCTGAGAAGAATTCTCGGATACGGCCTCGGTGAGATTGCAGGGGATAACATGATTGACTTCATTCATGAAGGCGATTTGAAGGAGGTCATTCATGCCGGTTCTCAGGCCAGTTCCGAACATCCCGGATTTGCCATGCAGTGCAGAATCATCCACCAGAATAAAGAATGGCAGACCTTTGAAGTCAACGGAAAAGTGATCTACGACGAATATGCCAAGTCGATGTTCATCACCGCGGTGACCCGCGATGTCACCCGGCGAGCTGAGGCCGAGGAAGAGCTGAAACAGGCACGGAACGAGCTGGAGCAGCGGGTCGTGGAGCGAACAGCCGCCCTGGCCAGTGTCAACGATCAGCTCAACATCGAGATTGAGAACCGAACCAGGCAGGAATCCGCCATCAGGGATTCTGAAAAGAAATACCGGAGCCTGGTCAACTGCATCGATGATATCGTTCTGGACATTGACCCGGAAGGGGTCATTCTTTTCGTCAACCCGGCGATGCGCACAATCACCGGCTACGGACCGGAAGAGATCATCGGGCACAATCTGCTGGAATATATCCACCCGGACGATATCGACGGCTTCCTGGATTCACTCAGACGGTCGCGAAAAACCGTGAAGGGGCGCCGGAAAAAGCTGATCGAGACGATATGCACCGACAACGAACTGCGGATTGTTAAAAAGGACGGATCGAATGTATGGATCGAGATACGGTGCCGCCCCGAGGAGGACGCCGGCGGCGGCATCAGGGGATTCAGGGGGATCGCCAGTGATATCACCAGGAAGAGACACGCGGAGGATGAGCAGATCCGTGAGAGCAGAATTGAATCGCTGAGCATCCTGGCGGCGGGGATCGCCCATGATTTTAATAATCTCCTGACCGCCATTATCGGCAACATATCCCTGGCGAAGATCAATATATCAGAGGATGAGAAGAACTACGACATCCTGTCCGAAGCGGAAAAAGCCTCTGTCATGGCAAAAAACCTGGCGTTGCAGCTTCTGACCTTTTCACGGGGCGGATCTCCGGAGAAAAAGACCACGTCGATCCGGAACCTCCTGATGGACACGACCTATTTTGTGCTGAGAGGCTCGCCGATTGCGTGCGATTTTCACATCTCGGACCTGCTCTGGGACACCGATATCGACCGGGGACAGATAAGCCAGGTGATTCACAATATCATATTGAACGCGCGGCAGGCGATGACGGACGGCGGCACCATACGCGTTACTGCTGAAAACACAATTGTGAAAGAAAATGATTCCCTGCCGCTGGCGGGTGGCAATTATATCAGGATGTCAATTTTCGATCAGGGACACGGCATACCCGAGGAAATAATTTCAAAGATCTTCGATCCTTATTTTTCCACGAAAACAACGGGAAGCGGCCTGGGGCTCGCAATCTCATATTCAATTATTAAAAAGCATTCGGGGCACATAACCGTAGCATCGGAGAGGGGAAGGGGGACAACCTTTACGATATATCTGCCGGCATCACACGGCACGGCGGTTCGGTATCTAGCCGCGGACAATATGAAGAGAACCGCCCGCGGAAGGATACTGCTGATGGATGACGAAAGGATAATCCTGGAACTTGGCGGCACGATGCTCCGTCACCTCGGTTACGAAGTCGCTCATGCGGCACACCCGGGCGAAGCGGTTGCGATGTATCAGGAAGCCAGGGATGCGGGGAAGCCGTTCGATCTGGTGATTCTGGACTTGATCATTCCGGGCGGTCCCGGCGCAGATAAGGCCATTGAAAGCCTGAGAAACATCGATGCGGGCGTCACGGCGATCGTAACCAGCGGTTATGTGGATGATCCGGTCATGATACATTATGAAAAATACGGATTCTCAGGCGCTCTGGCGAAACCGTTTAACATGGAAGAACTGCAGGAGGTTCTGGTCAGGATTCTGCATTCATAACCTGACGATCTCGCGTGCTCTATTTTTCGCCATGACGGTCTGCTGCGGTATTGTGCCATTGCTGAATTGGTGGCGCACGGCGATATTTCACCGTCTCCCGTTTCACCACTCCGATAATTGTTGACATATCGATATTTGCCGGATAGAGTTCAACCTCACGTTGTGCGAACCATACTATGAAAAAGAATATCCTGTCAGAATTATCAGAATTAAAAGAACAAGAGAAAGACGTCCGCCGCAACATCATCATTGACGCTGCCGAGAAGGAGTTCGCAACCAAACCTTTCAACAGGGTGAATATGCGCGACATTGCCAAGAGGGCGGGGATTTCTCCGGCACTCATCTACCGTCATTTTCCGGACCAGCAGTCGCTTTTCGTAGAGGCCTTTTTACGGGGCATCGGTGAAGTTTTTGAGGGAGTTTTTCAGAAGATCAATGCTTCATCAGACGGGTCAATCGGCGAGATCCTGGAGACCTTTATCGAGTTCTTCACCAGCAACGACCAGTACTTCAGAATGATGATGAATTTTTTTCTCGCCGGTTCCGTTGATCCTGATCTTTTCAACAAGCTGAACATCATCGAGCGGAGGATATTGGAAAACTTTGACACAATGTTTAAAAAAATGAATTTTTCTGACAATATCCGTTTACATTCTCATACCCTCTTTGCCGCACTAATTGGGATCATCGCCACATTCAGAAATCACCCCAGCAAGAGCGACGAGGAAGTGTTGAAACACCGAAAGCGGATCGCGGAAAACCTCTCTCGACTTTTTATTAATTATTCTTCCTGGAACTAATACCTGCCGTTATTTTTAATGTCTCAAACAGTACATCGGCTATGCCGGATCGGTGTACGCTGTTAACCGGAACGCTGAACCGGTGTACGGATGCGCCGGATATTCATC
The DNA here is from genome assembly GCA_001829455.1 of Spirochaetes bacterium RBG_13_51_14. Classification (GTDB taxonomy): domain Bacteria; phylum Spirochaetota; class UBA4802; order UBA4802; family UBA5550; genus RBG-16-49-21. Next base: position 55,641 of record MIBH01000041.1, on the reverse strand, counting down.
TGTCCTCGACACAACAATTCTCGTTTCTGCTGTTTCTATGGCGCCTGCGAGGAAATTATTAATGTCTTCTATAAGCCGGGCGGCGTGTCGTACATAATCCTACTGATATCCAGTATCTGGCGCGAATTTATAATTGACGTCATAACGGAGCTGGTGAAGATGTGTCAGCAGTACCGGTATCTGCGGAAAAAGGAGGATCCTTCATGGAACAGATCATAAAAAAGGCATTGAAACGCGGGCAGAAGACCCTTTCCGAGTATGAATCAAAGCAGGTTATACAATCCGTGGGGATACCGATCACCCGCGAGAAGCTGGCCCGCTCGCGCGACGAGGCAATCGCGTTCGCAGAGGAGATCGGGTACCCGGTCGTTCTGAAGGGATGCTCCGACAAGGCGGCCCATAAAACCGAGATGGGGCTGGTCAAGCTGAAACTGGCCGGCCCGGACGAGGTGCGGAAGGCGTACGACGAGATCGTCGGTAAGGGGCTCGACCTGGACGGCGTGCTGGTGCAGGAGATGATCAAAGGGGAACGCGAGTTCGTCATCGGCCTGAGCAGGGATCCCCAGTTCGGGCCCTGCGTCATGTTCGGAATCGGCGGAATCTTCACCGAGGTCATCAGGGACGTGAGCTTCCGCGTGGCCCCGCTCACGGAGCTTGACGCTGAGGAGATGATCGACGAGATCCGGATGAAAAAGCTCCTTGATGAGTTCCGCGGCAGCCCGGCGGTGGACCGGAAACAGCTGGTCAAGGCACTGGTGGGCATCGGGGACCTCGGATACCGCCACGATGAAATCGCGGAGATCGACATCAACCCGGTGATTATTTCCGGGAATACACCAGTCGTGGTGGACGCCCTGGTGGTACTGAATAACCCCAATTGATATGAGACAACCATGAAGGCGACGGTTCCATCGCCGCCTTACATCACGTGCGTACAAATCAAACATTCTTGACAGTCCATCAGTGAACGTTTAGTATGTCATTGGAAGAATCGCCGATAGCATACGGCAAACATCCAATTGAGCGTGTTATTCTCATGACAATCGGCTTAACAATCCACGCCCGCGTGCTGGCGGCGGCGCACCTCATCGTCGTGCTGGTTTATGTGGGTTGCGGGAACGTCATTCCGGAGAGAGATCCCGATACCCTGTACGTGCACATGGGAGCGGAGCCCGGGACGCTGAATCCCATCACCGCCACTGACGCATATTCCCACGCCATCAATTTGAGAATATATGAAACCCTGGTGGACCGGGACCATGATACGCTTGAAGTCAAGCCGATGCTGGCTGAACGATGGCGCATTTCACCTGACAAAATGAGATATCGCTTTTATTTGAAGAAGGGCGTTCTCTGGAGCGACGGGGTTGAATTTACCGCTGACGATGTGGTCTATTCCTATAACAGGATTATGGATCCCAAGGTTGCGAGCGGCCAGCAAAAGGTGTACTATATCGACATTAAACGGTGTACAAAGATCGACCGGTACTGCGTGGAATTTCTCTATTCAAGGCCCTATTACCTGGCTTTAATTTTTTGCGGCAATATGCCCATTGTACCGAAACATATCTTCAACGACGGCACCGACTTCAACACCCATAAAAGCAACCGCTTTCCGATCGGTACCGGACCCTATACATTTGACCGGTGGGATACCGGGAAAAACATCACCCTCGCCCGTAATGAGAAATACCGCGGCAAAAAGCCGGAAATACGGAAGGTGGTCTATAAGATCATAGCCGAAGAAAGCGTGGCCCTGCAGATGCTCAAAAAGGGGGAGCTCGATGTCATGGGCGTGCGCGATATTGAATGGGTTCGCCAGACCAATTCGGAGAAGTTTACCTCCCGCTTCTACAAGCTCAAATACTATCTGCCCTCCTTCAGCTACATCGGCTGGAATTCGATGCGGCCTTTCTTTAAGGACCGCAGGGTGCGCCTTGCCATGACGCACCTCGTCAACCGGAAGGAGATACTGGACAAACTCCTCTTCGGCCTGGGCGAGATCGTCACCGGTCCCTTCTATATTTTCGGTGACAGCTACAATAAAAAGCTGAAGCCGTGGCCCTATGACCCAAAGCGGGCAAAACAGCTTCTGAAAGAGGCTGGCTGGGTCGACAGGGACGGAGACGGAACTCTCGAGAAGGACGGGATAAAATTTTCATTCACCTTCACCATTTCCTCCGGGAGCAAATTCGCGGAGCGGCTGGCGAGCATCCTGAAGGAGGATTTTTCCAAGGCGGGCGTCGACATGGATATCAACCGGTACGAGTGGGCGGTGTTTCTCGATAAGATACAGAGCAGGAATTTTGACGCTACTTCATTGGGATGGTCTGATCCGGATTTCCAGGACGATCCGTACCAGATCTGGCACTCTTCGCAGATTAAGGGCGGATCGAACTATATCGGATTCAGCAACAGGGAGGCTGATAGGATCATTGAAGAGGCACGGAAGGAGTTTAATGAAAAGAAACGAATTGCCATGTATCACCGGTTCCATGAAATCCTCCATTATGAAGAGCCGTATACCTTCATGTATACGAACCCGGCCCTGGCGGTCGTGAGCAAGCGCTTTACCAATGTAAAGGTGCACACACGGGGCCTGAACTTCGTGGAGTGGAAGGTCGGAAAGCAGCGATGAAGAAATACATTCTCAAGAGATTGTTCCTTGTCGTTCCCACCCTGCTGGGGATAACCTTCATAACCTATCTCATGATCCGGCTCGCCCCCGGCGATTATACCAAGCTGCAGCTCGGGATGGAAGGCGCCCTGAAGGGCGGCTCCATCTCCCGGGAGGTCCTGGAGCAGGAAAAGAAGCTCTACGGCCTTGACAAGCCGATTATCGTGGGATACATGGATTGGCTGCTGAAAACTGTCACTGGAGACTGGGGAACATCCCGCAAGGACGGGAGGCCGGTGAGCATGGTTATAAAGGAGAAGCTGCCGATAACCCTTGCCTTGAATCTGATATCCATGTTCTTAATTTACATTATATCCATCCCTATGGGCATACTATCGGCGGTCAAGAAGGATAGCCTCTTTGACCGGGGAACGAGCCTTGTCCTGTTTGTGCTCTATTCACTACCAACATTCTGGGTCGGGCTTCTCCTTATACTCTATCTTGGCAGCGGCGAGCATCTTAACCTGTTTCCCCTGGGCGGCAAAAGCTCCGATTGGGCAGCAGACGTTGGTTGTTTTACCTGGTTTCTCGATAGGTGCTGGCACCTGGTCCTGCCGGTGGCGACCCTGACATACGGGGGCTTTGCCTTCCTGGCGCGGTACACGAGGGCGAACATGCTGGAGGTGATCAACCAGCAGTATATCATGACTGCCCGGGCCAAGGGTCTTTCGGAGAGAAAGGTCGTTTTCGTACACGCGTTTCGCAACAGCCTGATTCCTCTCATAACGCTGATGGCCACTCTCCTTCCCGGCCTCCTGGGCGGGAGCGTCATTGTGGAGTCCATTTTTTCAGTTCCCGGAATGGGGATGCTGGCCTTCGAAGCGATCCTTTCCCGGAACATACCGGTCATCATGGCCATAGAGACGATCGCGGCCGTGCTGACCCTGGCCGGCATATTGATCGCGGACCTGGCGTACGCCCTGGTCGATCCGCGGATCAGGCTGGAGGCGAAGATATGAGGAGAGGGTACTGGGCCAGCGTGTGGCGCGAATTCAAAAAAAACCGGCTCGCGGTTGCCGGGCTTGTCATCGTATGCATTCTTATTCTCATGGCACTTATGGCGCCTCTCCTGGCGAACAACAAGCCCTATATCTACATACAGAACGGCAGGGTCTACTTCCCGATATGTTTCAATTATCGGGAATTGAGCGATGTCGACCTTCGCAAGGACGTTTACAAGGGCTTCAAGATATTCCCGCCGGTCAGGTACTCCTTCTCGGAATATGATCTCAATTCGATCGTTGTTCCGCCCGGAGCCAGGCACCTTTTAGGGACCGACGAGCAGGGGCGCGACCTCCTTTCGAGGATGATACACGGGAGCTGGGTGTCGATGTTCATCGGCTTTATAGCCGTTTCCATATACGTGTCAATCGGGATCATCATCGGTTCGATCGCCGGTTATTACGGCGGCTGGATCGACATCATCATTTCGCGCTTCATCGAGATCATCATGTGCTTTCCGACGTTCTTCCTGATTCTGACGATACTGGCCCTGGTGGGCCCGAGTCTGGTGAGCGTTATGGTGGTCATCGGGCTGACCGGCTGGACCGGGATCGCGCGAGTCGTGCGCGGCGAGTTCATGAAGCTGCGCGAAATGGATTTCGTCGTGGCCTCCCGCGCAGTCGGCGCGCGGGACTTCTGGATCATCATGCGGCACATACTGCCCAATTCGCTGGCGCCGGTGCTGGTCTCGGCCACCTTCGGCATCGCGTCCACGATCCTCATCGAATCGTCGCTGAGCTTCCTGGGTTTCGGCGTCCAGCCGCCCACTCCCAGCTGGGGGGACATTTTATCGCAGTCGAGGGATTTCATGGATTTTGCCTGGTGGCTCACCCTCATTCCCGGGTTCGCGATTTTTATCACCATCACGGCCTATAACCTGGTGGGAGAGGGACTCCAGGACGCCATTGATCCGAAATCCATCAGTAAATAATTTCTTTCGAGAGTGCGGCGCGTCATGAAACGAACAATGGGTATATTTCTGGTGGTGTTCATGATTGATTCATGCAGTATCCTGCCGCGGAGCGCCACCATCGCCGACTTTATGCCGCGGGAGACCGATGTGCCCGGATGGGTTATCGCGCGGCAGTACCGTCTCAACGACATGAAAAAAATTGAACGGGTGATTCCTTACCATACTGACTACGATCCGGTTGAACTGGTTGCGGCCGACTATAATTATCTTTCAGATACCAGCAGAATCATACGCGTTGAAATTATCAGGTTTCATTCTTCGCTTGACGCCTTCGGGCTGTACAGCCGGGAACGCGGTTTCGATGCCGCGGTCCGGTTTATCGATGATGATACGTATTCATCTGAACACGGGATTTTTTTCCGGCTGGGCAAGTACTATGTCAAAATATCGGGCGAAAACCTGAATGAACAGCAACGATCCTCCTTCGAACAGTTCCGGGGGGTGGTGCGTCAAAACCTAAAAAAACACACCGTCGAAGAACAGCTCCCCGACTATCTCCCCCCGTTGTCGGGCGGGAACTCCACCCGGAATGTAATCTATTATAAAAAGGGGATCGATACCATTCCCGGCGGGCAGGCCCTGTTCGTGATGCGGCGTGCAATCGCCGGCAGGAACTATGACATCGTCTCTGTCAAGCTGCCGGCGATGCTCGATTCCGAACATGAATTTCACAGAATACTGAAATCCAGCGACGGCGCTTTCATGCTCTCCCGGATCGGCAATCTTCAATTGGCGATACGAATTATCAGCGATTCTGAATACCTGTTCATTTCATGGTATAAACACTGGATTTTCGGGGTGCTGAATGCCGAAAATATGAATGAGGGCAACCGTGTTATTCTATACCTGTTCGGGGAAATAAAGATGCGCGCCGAGAAAAGGTCATAATCCCGACGACCGGTTCAATGCGGCAGTTGAGCGGGTATATGGATGGCATGAATGTTGTTGCCATTGTAATTGCTGTTCGCAGGGGCGCGTAGCCTGAAGCGAGCGCTCCCTGATACGAGGGCGATTGTGTATTATATCATCGGCGATATACATGGTTATTTCAACAGGCTGGCCAATCTCTTCAAGAAGTTGACGACGCTTGTCGCGGAACGGGATACGATCATTTTCTTGGGGGATTACATAGACCGGGGGGCGCATTCATACGAGGTGATTGACTTTCTGGTGCATGTCTCCCGGAACAAAGGCCTCGATACGGTCTTCCTGAAAGGAAATCATGAGGATATGTTCCTCAATTATCTTTGCGGCGACGACCCGGACGGTTCGTTCATATTTAACGGGGGAGACGCCACCATCAGGAGTTACGTTGCGCACCGGGGAGCGTTCGAAGTGCCGCGCCACCACCTGGATTTTTTCAACGGTCTCCGCCTTTATTTCGAAGGCGAGGATTTTATCGCGGTGCATGCGGGGTTGAATCCGCTCATTGAGACCTTGGATGCGCAGGATAAGTACGACCTTCTCTGGATCAGGGAAAAATTTTACCGGGCGAAACACCGATGGGAGAAGACGGTCATATTCGGCCACACCCCGGTCTCTTACATCGCAAACGCGGGATCCGTGTATATGGACGATGAAAGGAACATCATCGGCATCGATTCCGGGGTGATATTCGGAAAGTCGCTGACTTGTCTGGCGTGGCCCACGCGGAAAATAATTGCCGGATAATATCGGGCAGCAGGCGACCAATTGGGTGTTACACACCGCAGTGCGAATTGAAGGGAGATGAATCATACCGTAATAGCAGCGGGATATTATATCAATTACGAGAGTGCCTGTTCATGATCAAAACAAGAAAAATTATTAACCAGGTATTTTTAAGCGCATTTATTGCAGCTTCATGCCTGTTCCTGAGTCTCTTCGGCGCCGCGGAGTTTGAAATCCTCGGGAAAATTGAATCCATCGGAAAAGATAACGCACTTACGATTCTCTTTGAATCGCGGCCCGCTGAAATAACCTACTACGTTGTCAGCGACGGGACTGTGCTCGCCTCCGTTGAAATCGTATCGGTCGTGTACAACAGGGGCGCCCGTTATGCGTATCGAGCCGTGGCACGGTGCAATCTGATGAATACGGAATATGCCAGTTTGATCAGGGCGGGTGGTGAAATCGGTCTGGTGAAAAAAACCGACCGGTATAAGCGAGAATACTCGGATTCCCGATCGGCTCGTGAGCCGGGGTATCGGAGGCGAATCGTTTCTCAAAAAGACGGGAAGGTTATGGTGCTCATAGCGGCAGGGAAGTTCGTTTTCGGCTCCAATGACGGCGATCGGGATGAGTATCCGGAACAGATAGTCTACCTGGACGATTATTACATCGATACCAATGAGGTCTCCAATGACGAGTATCGAAAATTCGTCGGTGCGGTGAACGCCCGGCCGCCGCTTTCGTGGAAGGAAGGATCATTCGTGAAGGGAGTGGGTAACCTGCCGGTGCTGGTGACCTATGAAGAGGCTGAGGCTTACGCACGCTGGGCCGGAAAGCGGCTCCCCTTGGAAGAGGAGTGGGAGAAAGCCGCCCGCGGCCCCGGGCGGGTTCCCGGAGCGAGCGACGGACGATTAGTTACGTACCCCTGGGGTCTCGAATTTGACCCTGAGCGATCCAATTGCGCTGATTTCTGGGCTGACGATAAAATCGGCGCCCACATCAAGATGCGGTACGGCATAGCCGTCCGGGGGCTCATGCCAGTGGCGGCATTCGATCCAGAGGGGGCGTCACCGTACGGCGTAGTGAACATGGCCGGCAACGCCCGGGAGTGGACCGCCAGCTGGTATATGCCATATGAGGGAAACCGTTCGAAACAGGAGAAGGAATATAAACGATACGGACAGCAGTATAAGGTCGTCCGCGGCGGCGCCTGGTACAGTTCCCGATACCGGGTGCGAACGACAAGCCGGGAATTGGGGGGCATGCCAAACCTGCATTCCGATAACCTTGCCGGATTCCGATGCGTTAAGAACCCTGATATGCTCAATATTCAAGGCGATTGAGAGATAGAGCACCGCAATTGGTCCTCCCGGCCCATCCGGCAGTGGAATGAGCCCTATATTTTTTTTATCGTATCCTTTTTATAGTATATATTCAATATATACACTAGCCGATAGGTAATCATATAGAGGAAGCTATGAGATTTTTCCATTTTTTAGCCAGGCATATCAGCTACACCTTTGCCGTTGCTTTTATTACCGTGATGAGCAGCTTCGTGTTGAGTATTTTTGGTTTTTTTGTTGGAACGTCCTTTATTATAATATCTTTTGATAAGCTGTCTAATTTTATTTTGAGATATCTCCCCACTTCTGTTGCCATACCGGTTCTGTTGCATTATCTTGTGTTCGGTATGTTGACGCCGCTTAAAATACCAGCGTTTATAGAGCCCTTGAGGGCTGTTAATATCGCCTACCGGAATAACCTGGACATTCCGGCCGATGAGCTGAACAAGGTGTATACTAATTTTTGTGATTTGCCCATGTATAACCTCATCGTCTCGACTGTTAATGTAACCCTCGCCGGCATGCTTGGTGTTGCTTTTGCAGCATATGGATATAAAATCGATGGAGCCTATAACCTGTATGAGATACAGGCGGTCATAAAAGCAATCGCTCTCATGGTGATAATTATCATCATACTTCACGGGATGGCGACCTACCTTGTGACCGAGGCGCTGACGAACGCGGAACGGAGCAAGCTCTATAACAAAATCGTGCAGACCGGCGCCCGGATCAAGCCGCGGGCTCTCATCGGTATCAGGATCAAGTTTTTATTCTTCGTATGGCTTATGATCATAACCCTGCTGACCTTTGCCGCTCTGATGGAAAAAGTTAGATTTTTCGAAACGTACAATATCATGGTACTGATCGTTTATTTCTTCATGTCGGTATTCGCGAGCTTTCTCCTGATGCAGATAACAACCAGATCCTTCATGCGAATATTGAAAGACCTCATCAGGGTCACCCGCGCCATCGCATCCGGCGGGACCGCCGGGTTCGAGGTGCTCTCCCTGGATCGGGAATTCACGGCGATCGAGTTCGCTCTCATGGAGACGGGCAGGGAGATCGACGAATATCGCCGCGACATCGAGGGCAAGGTCGCCAAGCGGACCGAAGAGCTCGAAGATGCGCTTTCAAGCCTGCGCAGCAGGGACGAGCAGATCCAGAAGCAGCTGGACATGGCCAGCGTCATACAGCGGAGCATCCTTCCCGGCAAGATCGACGACTGGAACGAGCTGAAGTTTGCGGTGCGCTACATGGCGATGGAAAAGATCGGCGGTGATTTTTATGATGTTCACCTCCTGAAGGACGACAAGATCGGCATCATGATAGCAGACGTGTCAGGCCACGGCATACCGGCGGCGCTCGTCACCACCATGGCCAAAATGTCTTTCGGGAACGCCGGTACCAAGTACGACTCTCCGAAAAAGATCTTCCAGGAAATGAACCAGAGCATCCTGGATCACGTGAAGACCCAGGATTACATGACCTGCTTCATGCTGTCCATCGACGACGATTACGACGTCGTCTACTCCAACGCCAGCCATCAGAAGGCGATTCTGCTCCGTGCCGGTACCGGTGAGATTGAGCTCCTGGACACCAACGGCCTTTTCATTGGCGCCATCGAGGAGGCGCGCGACTCCTACGAGGAAAAGCGAACGAAACTCGAATACGGGGACCGCCTCATCCTCTACACCGACGGCATTCCGGAGGCGATCAACGAGGAGCGGACGGAATATTCCTACCAGCGGCTGGAGCAGGTCGTCAGGAAAAACCGGAACCTGCCAGCCGAAGAGTTAGCGGACGCCATTCTGAGCGACGTGCGGCAGTTCATCGGTAACGCGTCGCTTGTCGATGACATCACCTGCGTGGTGATAGAGCTCGCCCGCGACGAGGCGATTGATATCATAAAGAACGCGAAGCAGCTCATCAACGCCCATCAGTACCAGGATGCGATAAGGGTGCTTGAACGGGGACTGGATAAATATAATGATAACCAGAAGATCATTTACAACCTGTCCAAGAACTATTTCAGGGTGAACGAATACGGCAAGGCTATTAAAACCATTGAGCGGTATATCGCCAACGACAAAATGAACAAGAATGCCTTCTATATCGGCGGTGCCGCCCATTACCAGCTCGGAGATTTCGATAACGCCATCGCGTATTTTGAAAAGGCCCTTGAGATTGATGCGGCGTTCGTGAACGCGCTCTTTGCCATGGGTATGGCGTACAAGAAGCGGGGAGATGAAGAAAACGCGGTGAGATTCTTCGATAAGGTGGTCAACATCGACCCGGACAACAAGATGGCCGTGTTTGAAATAAAAAGCATAACCGAAAAGAAATAACAAGTAGTACTGATCGAGTTTATAGTAACATCCTCATTATATGAGGATTTTTTTGTAATTTTCTTGCAAGGGATTGCACTATTGTATTATCTTGATTCTAATGGTAAAGCAATTCATAAAAAACTACAGCATCGGCGACCTGGAGGATTATTTCCGTTCCATCGGGGAAAAGGAATACCGCGCGAAGCAGATCATGATATGGCTCTATGAAAAGAACGCGGCGTCCTTTCATGAAATGACGAACGTTTCCAAGAAGCTGAGAGACCTCCTCGACGGCGCCTTTTCGATCAACGCCCTGGAATGCTCCGAACGAATGATCTCGGAGATCGACGGTACCGAAAAGTATCTGTTTAAAACGCATGACGGCCACTACATAGAGTCCGTGTTGATTAAAAATGAGGGCACCGAGGATGGGAGGCTGACCGTCTGTCTGTCGTCACAGGCGGGATGCGCCATGGGCTGCCGTTTCTGCGAGACGGCAAAGCCGGGGTTCATCAGAAACCTTGACACAGCCGAGATACTGGATCAGCTCAGCCACGTGCGGAGGATCTCGGGCCAGCGGAACAACAATATCGTGTTTATGGGTATGGGCGAGCCGTTCATGAATTATGAGAGCGTCATGCGGGCCGCGGATATCATGAATTACCCCTTCGGGTTTCACATTTCCGTGAGAAAGATAACCATATCAACCGCGGGCATCATCGAAGGCATTGAGCGATTTATTGATGAGCGGCGGCCCTATAATCTTGCCCTGTCGCTGAATGACACCCTGCCGGAGAAGCGAGAGCGGATTATGCCCGTGGAGGGGAGGAATCCCTTCATGGAGATATCCGACATGCTGAGCAGGAAATTTCCCACATCGAGGAACCGGCTGACCGTGGTCTACGTGATGCGGAAGGATAATATCTCCATGGATGACGCGAAAAGGCTCAAAAAAATGTTTCGATACAGCCGGATCAAGTTGAACCTGATCCCGCTCAACCAGGGATCCCATGAATACAGACCGCCGACCGATGAGGAAGTCGACAGGTTCGTGCAGGAGCTGGAGATCATGAACGTTCCCGTTACCGTGCGGAAAAGCTTCGGCCGGGACATCTTTGGCGCCTGCGGTCAGCTCTCCGGGAGGAGGTACGCTACGCGCGAGGGATCGGATAACGGGTTAAATACAATTTGAAGGTTGTCAGGATGAACGGTTTTTTTCGGATACTAAAAAAAATAATCAGCTGGATTGTTACACACAAAAAAATCGTGTTCGTGTATATCCCCGCCGGTATCCTTCTCGTGTTTACCGCTTACGTGATCATAATCTTTTTCATGTGGCAGCACGACCGCGACGGCGCCCTCACAAAGCTGACGAAATATAAACAGCTCATCGACCGCACCGAAGAGCTCAAAAAGGGATACAGCTACACCGACAGCGAGGTGGACCTTGCCGCCAAGGTGGTCGACATACCCACCAGGATTTTCGACCGGAACGATGAGATTATCGGCGAGTTTTTCGAGCAGAAGCGTGAAATCGTCCCCTACGATTATATTCCGGCGTGGCTCATCAAGGCAGTTGTCGCCAGCGAGGATCGGGACTTCTACCGGCATCGCGGCATCAGTTACCGTGGGATCATCCGGGCGTTTCTGGTCAATCTCGCCTACTTCAGGGTGGTCCAGGGCGGGAGCACCGTTACCCAGCAGCTGGCAAAGGTGCTCTTCACGGACATGGAACGCAACATCAAACGGAAGATCTACGAGACGTTCTGCGCGCACGAGATCGAAAAGCGGTATGACAAACAGGATATCATGTCGATGTATCTCAACCTCATCTATTTCGGCAACGGCGCCTACGGCGTGGAGTCCGCAGCGAAGATGTTTTTCGGCACGTCGGTAAAAGAGCTTCCCATCGTCGAGTGCGCCATGATCGTGGCCACCATATCGAACCCGAAAGTGTATTCACCGCTCTCCGACCTGGACGCTTCGCTGCGCAAGACCCAGCGGATATTGGAATCGCTGGCCGACGCCGGTTATGTTTACCGGGACCGCACGGCGCGCACCTACGATGGGTTTCTCCGTCGATGGGAAGTTGTTTTCGATGAAAAGGGGAAGGCCGTATCCTCGCTTATCGGTAATTTCCTGTTCAGCTCCTACCGGGTGAACAGGGCCCCGTTTTTCAATGAGAGCATCCGGCGTGTCCTCGTGGACAAGTTCGGGGAGGACACCGTGAAAAAGGGCGGTCTGAAAGTGTATACCACGATTGACGCCGAAAAGCAGGACGTTGCCACCGAGGCTCTTAGGTCGGGCATCACACGGCAGCGGGAATATCATCTCAAACTGGCCGGGAGGATGAAGGATACCCGCAGGGCGGACCAGGAGATGCAAAAGGCGCAGAATATTGAAGGGGCCCTGATTTCCCTCGATCCCGGCACTGGTGAGTTGCTTGCGTACGTGGGCGGGTATGAGTTTTCATCGAAAAATCAGAATGATCACGTGGCCCAGATCAGGCGCCAGCCCGGATCTTCGTTCAAGCCGATAATTTACGCCGCGGCGGTTGAGGGCAGGGATATAACCCCCTCGACAGTATGTATCGACGAAAAAACAAAGTTTAAGGACGGTTATGCGCCGAGGAACTATGACGGGAACTATATCGGCGAGGTCATCGTGCGGGAAGCGCTCAAGAAATCGATCAACGTCGTTGCTGTTAAAGTCCTTGAAAAGACCGGCTACGACGGTGTATTCCGATTCATAAGAAAGAGTCTGTATCTGTCGGATTCTGAATTGAGGGATCGGTTCGGAAGGACCCTATCCCTCGCTCTGGGAACCTACGAGGTCTCTCCGCTCGAGAACTGCGTGCTTCACTCGGTTATCGTCAACGGCGGAGAATATCTGCTGCCGTACGGCATACGGCTCGTCAAGGATTACAACGACACAATCGTCTGGAACAATGAAGAGGAAATCAGGAATCTGGCGGACGAGCGAAGGAAGGAGATCGGTAAAATAATCGATCCGATTGCATGCGCCATAACCGTCTCGATGCTCAGGAGCGTTTTCGAAGAAGGCGGCACCGCCTCCGGCGCCGTCACGGGAAACAAGATAGATTTCCAGATCGCCGGCAAGACCGGCACGACCACGAATTATAATGATGTCTGGTTCGTGGGATACACGTCGAATCTGGTAACGACCGTCTGGATCGGCAATAAGGAAGGCGCCATATCACTGGGGCTGGGCAGGGCCGGCGGTTCTGTCGCCGCGCCGGTCTGGGTTGAATACATTTCCGCCGTCTTCCGGGGAAATCCACCGGTTGATTTCAGGATCCCCGATCAGGGCGTGGCACGCGAGACAATATGTCTTGATTCCGGCGAGGTTGCCGGCAGGAACGGAGAATGCCCGCGGGTCGCCCGCGATGTCATATATTATTCAGGCACCGAACCGGGCCGGTACTGCCATATTCATGTTGGCACGGATAATCCCCGGGGAGACGAAACAGTTATAGATGAAAAAAACCAGGAACAATAAGGAAGGAAACAAATGAATCAGCGAACTCTGCTGTGCGCGTCGCTTGTTGCCATCGCCGTGTCTTTAACTTCATTCCGATGGCCGGTCAGCAACGGGACGATAACCTCAACCTTCTGCGAATCGCGGCGGGACCATTTTCATGACGGCATAGACATAACCGCTGCTGATGACCGGGTCTACCCGGTGGAATCAGGCACGCTTTTCTTTTACTGGGACAGGGCCATCTTCCCGCTGGAAAATTATCCGGGCGGCGGCAATTACAAAATCTTGGAGCACCGGGACGGCATATATTCCATTTACATGCACCTTGAAAACGATATATCGACGAAAAAAATATACACGCCCGGCGATCCGGTCGGCCGTATGGGGAATACCGGCCACTCCGGCTCCAGGCATCTCCATGTATCGTTGCTGAAGCTCGACAAGCGGACTTCGATCAACCCCCTGAAGCTTCTCCCCGGATATCCCGATACAAATGCGCCGGTCATTTCAGATATCGCGTTTCATATCGGCGACACATATATCATCGTGCGCGACCGGTCGAACATCCGGCTCACCAGACATTACCCCCTGCTGGTTAAAATAACCGATTCCATGACTGGGCGCGAGAACCTGGGGATATACCGGCTTTCAGTCATCTTCAACGGGAAAAGGGTTCTTGAAAAGGAATTTTCCGCTATCTCGTTTTCACGGGGGAGGTTGAATGTCGGCGGGGATGACTTCGACACTCTTTTTGATAAAAAGGGATATTACCTGGTGAAAGGGTTGACGTACGTTGAAGGCGAGAATACCCTGAAGATCAAGGCGTCCGATTTCGCGGGAAATCAGGCCGAGAAGGAATTTATTTTTACCGTCAAGCTGGATATGAACAAATAGCGATGGATCAGCTCGTTTTTGAGATTTCAACGCTCATTGCATGCGTGGTTTTATCAGCCTTCTTCTCAGGTTCCGAGGCAGCCCTTTTTTCGCTTACCAAATCAGACATACACCGCTTTTCACATTCGGATAGCCGCAGGGAATTATCCATTATCAGAATGATGCGTGATCCCCAGAAGATTCTCATCACCATCCTGTCCGGCAACCTGTTCGTGAACCTTGTCGTCTCAATGCTTTCAACCAAGCTGCTCCTTCAGGTTTGGCATCAGTGGGGCCACTTCATATCGATCGCGATCGTCACCCCCCTCATCGTCATTTTCTGCGAAATCTCTCCCAAAATAATAGCCATCCATTCATACCAATCGGCGTCGAAGAAGGTCCTCCCGCTGCTCCGGCTCTTTCACGTCATCCTCTATCCCATCCGGGCGTTGCTGCTTCTCTTCACGGACGTCTTGATACGCGTTTTCAATCTGAGGCTCACCCACAAAAAAATCACGAAAGATGAGCTGGGCGTCGCAGTCAAGCTCGGGGAGCAGGAAGGGATCATCGGTAAGGACGAGGGAACGTTCATTAAGAACGTCCTTCGGTTTTCGAAGAAGGAGGCTTCGAATATCATGTTTCCCCGGAACAGCGCCGTGTTCATGCCGCAGGGAACGACCATCGGCGAAGCGATGAGGCTCTTTCTTGAATCGAACGTCATCAGAATACCCGTGTACAAGGATGACCTCGATCATGTCATCGGCATGGTGGATTCGCGGGATTTAATTCCCTACCATCTGGGATTCAAGAGGGCGAAAAACATCAATCGGTTCATACGGGAAGTTAAATTCTTCCCCGCATCGCGCGAATTGAACGATCTCCTGAATGATTTTCTCGCCGAGGGGATTCAGATGGCGGTAGTCGTAGACGAATACGGCGGGACCGCGGGCGTGGTCACGCTCAATAAATTGCTGTCCGAGTTGATGGGACGAGATATGACAAAATGGGAGGATGATTCACGGCATGAAGTGAGAAAACTCGACGATAACGCGTCGATCGTTTCGGGCGGGATGCAGATCGACGACTTCAATCAGCTGTTCGGCGATCAGCTGGTGAGCCAGAATGCGGATTCCATCGGAGGGTATATCATCGAAAAGCTTTCCTCGATACCGAAACGGGGCGAGGAGCTGCGCACCAGAAAATTCGTTCTTAAAGTGAGGCATATCAGAAAGAATAAAATCGAGACGGTGGAAGTGATCAAACGGCTCGACCGTGAGGAGCTCCTGTAATGCTGACGGTCCTTTCCGACTACCTGATCTATGTGGTGCTCATAGGCATCATGATATTCTTCTCTTTTTTCTTTTCCGGCGTTGAGACCGCCGTCATCACCGCCAGCAGAATACGTCTGGAGCACCTGGCCAAGACGGGCAACGCAGCGGCCGGCCGCGCGCTGGCTCTTCTCGACGATCTGGATGAGACCGTCGGCATGATCCTTATCGGGAATAACGTCGTCAATATTGCCGCCACGTCGTTCATAACCTATCTGGCGACCACCGCGTTTGTGATGCGGGAGACCGGGCTCTTCGTCGTAACGGCGGTCCAGACAATGGTATTCCTGATCGCGTGTGAGCTGACGCCCAAGGTGATCTCGCGGGCTCATGCGGAGAGCTTTCTCATGCTCAGCTCGTATCCGGTGAAACTCCTGCTTGCGGTTATGAAGCCGGCGGTGAAGTTGTCGCTCCTGTTTTCGGGATTTTTAAAGAGGATGTTTAACGTCACTGAGTCCTCCCGCGCGATTGTTCGATCGCGGGAGGAGATCGACACCATGTTCAAAATAGGCGAGGAAGAAGGAGTTATTGACCGGGAACATCATGTCTATGTTTCTGAGATACTATCCTTCAAGGATATTATCGCCCGGGAAATAATGACACCGACCATCGATATCGTCTCCGTGGAGCTGAACAAGAGCATTCGCGAGCTGGTGGACGTCTTCGTCGCGACGAGATTCACGCGGATCCCGGTGTATGAAAGCAGGGTCGACAACATACTCGGGTATGTGTTCTACCGGGATATTCTGAGGCGACGGAGTGTGAAGAACATCGCCGATATCATGAACAAGGCGCACTATGTGCCCACAACCAAACGGATCGCGAAGCTCTATACTGAGATGACGGAAAACCGCATCCCCCTGGTCTTCGTTGTTAACGAATACGGCGCGGTTGTCGGCATGGTCACCCACGAGGATATCGCGGAAGAAGTGGTCGGGGAGATCCAGACCAGGGATCAGTCCGGGGAGGGGTTGATCACCGAACTGGGCCGGAACCGGTACCTCTTGAAGGGACGGCTGGACATCGAGTACTTCATGCGGCGCTTCAAGGTGCAGATCGAGAAAAAGGGGTTTGAAACGCTTTCAGGATTCGTTGCGTATCGAATGGGAAAGATCCCCCGCACGGGAGACCGCTTTGAATACGATAAATACACCTTTATCGTTGAAGAAGCGACAGACCGTTCGATTGAGAAAATAATTCTGCAGAAACGGAAAAAGAGAAGGAGGATCAGCGGACAACCATAGGCCCCATGTCGTCCCTGCCGCCCATCACGTGAACGTGCAGATGCCAGATGATCTGACCGCCGGCCGGGCCGTTGTTGATGATCACGCGGTAGCCCTTCCGGTCGACGCCCTTTGTCCGGGCGATTTCCTTCACCGCCAGAATGATATCCGACATTATTGAGCTGTTATCGGCGGTCAGGTCTTCAATTGTTTCGACATGGGACTTGTGAATCACGAGCACGTGCACCGGCGCCTGCGGGTTAATGTCTTCGAAAGCGTAAACCGAGTCATTCTCGTATACTTTTGTTGACGGCGTCGTGCCGTTGATTATATTGCAGAAGAGGCAGCCCATATCATTCTCCGGTGAATCGATAGTGATCAATATAAAAACTCCGCCCGACAAAAAATGTCAAGGAAAAATATCACGTGCGATATCCGGATTCAACCGGCATCCGGCGCCATAGTTGCAGTATGAAGACCATCGAAAACATTAAGGCGATCATCCACCTCCGCGAGGACCGCGACAACCCCGTCGTCGGCAGGTTCCGCGGACTCACGGGCAAAGAAATTGCAGAGTGCGGCGATGAAGCGGCTGTGGCATCTGCGGTCGGATCCCTGAAGAGCCGGGGCATCGGATCAAAGGAGGTGGTCATTTTAAAAAAATTCATGGGGCGTATGTTCCAGAAGTGCCCGGGGTCGCCGGGGATGATCTGCTGCAATTACCGGCTGATGAACACCGGCTTTAACTGCCTGTACGACTGCACCTATTGTTTTCTCAATTCCTATCTCAACTCCTTCGGCATAATACAGTTTATCAACACGGAAACAATGTTTCGGGAGATTGAAGAATCCATGCTGGCGGACCGTGAAACGATCTGCCGCATCGGCACCGGCGAATTCACCGACTCGTTGATGTTCGATGAGGTGACCGGCATCGCCGCATCCCTGATACGGAAAGCGTCCCGGTATGGGAACCTGTTCCTGGAATTGAAAACCAAGTCGAACAATATTCGCCACCTGCTCGATATCCGGGAAAAGGGGAACGCCGTCCTGGCGTGGACGCTGAACACGCGAAGGAATATCGAGCTCTATGAAGCGGGGACGGCGCCGCTGGAGGAACGGATCGAAGCGGCTGCCGCTGCCTGCAGAGCCGGATTTTTGACCGCATTTCATTTCGACCCCATCATTCTCTCTAATGGATGGACCGGAGACTATCTGGATATCGTGGATCGGCTCTTCAGCAGGGTCGATCCGGGCCGCGTGGCCTGGATCTCCATGGGATGTTTCCGGTACAGACGCGGTTTTAAAGAAATCATAAGGACGGCATTTCCCGGACAGAAGATCACGACCGCGGAGATGTTCCCGGGACCGGACGCCAAATACCGGTATTTGAAAAAAATGAGGGCCGATGCATACCGCTCGATTCTCGGGCGGATACGGTCGTATACCGACAGGCCGTTTGTGTATCTCTGCATGGAAACAGCGGAGATGTGGCGCTCGGTATTTAGCCGTGAGTACCGCGAATCGTCTGACCTGGAGCGGGATTTCAACCGCCATATAAAAAATTATTCGTAAGATCCTTTTTATTTTGTTGACCGTAATCAATTTATATCGAATAATCAAATTCCGACCGTTAATGTGGAGACAAATCGCAGTGGAAGAGAGGGATTATCGGGAGTGTCAAAGGGAACTCGGACAGATTGCCGCGCTGCTTGACGAGCTGTATGCCTCCGTCAATATAGACGCCCTGAAGAGCAAGGTATCGGAGCTTCAGCAGGAAACGCTCAAGCAGGACTTCTGGGAGAATAAAGAGCTGTTTACCAGAACGAACCGGGAGATCAGCGGTCTCAAGCGTCGTATCGATCCTTTTAACAATCTCAAGAACGAGATGAAGGAAGCCCTGGAACTGTTTGAAATGGCTTTACTGGATCGGGACACCGATGTGCTGAATGAAATATGCGGCACCATAGAAAGCTTTAAAAAAAAGTTCAACGACCTGGAAACACTTGAGCTCCTGTCGGGAGAAGACGACCTCAACAACGCCTTTATCACGATCCATCCCGGCGCGGGGGGCACCGAGTCGCAGGACTGGGCGAACATGCTGTTCCGAATGTACTATCGGTGGGGAGAGCAGAAGGGTTACCAGGTTGATATTGTGGACTATACCCCGGGTGAGGAAGCGGGCATAAAGAGCGCCACCATGCTTGTCAAGGGTGACTACGCCTCCGGCATGCTGAAATCGGAAAAGGGGATCCATCGGCTGGTCCGCATGTCGCCGTTTGACGCGAACAAGCGACGCCACACGTCATTCGCCTCGGTCGAGGTGATTCCCGAAGTTTCAGAGGATATCGATATTGAGATCAAGGAGTCCGATCTCAGGATCGACACATACCGTTCCTCGGGCGCCGGCGGGCAGCATGTGAATAAAACCGATTCCGCCGTCCGTATAACCCACCTCCCGACGGGCATCGTGACGCAGTGTCAGAACGAGCGGTCGCAGCACAAGAACAAGGCCTTTG
>MIBH01000041.1:36075-36162 GCA_001829455.1 Spirochaetes bacterium RBG_13_51_14 | reverse complement strand
GATTTTTGATCAGCAGTGCAACTACAATGAAGGTGACGGTACAGCAGCTCTCGCAACTGTTCGACAAATACGGGGACGGCGTCGAGA
>MIBH01000041.1:0-35961 GCA_001829455.1 Spirochaetes bacterium RBG_13_51_14 | reverse complement strand
CTGGGGAAGCGGATCATCCTGCTCCGTCACAATGAGCTGCTGGACTTCAAAAAGTGGAACAATCTCAAGCGGGACATCGACCGGAATCAGGCGTTCCTCTACCGGAATTCGGAGGTGTCGATCATAATTTTTGTCGACCTGAAGGTCAGCAACCAGCGCGATTACATCGAGCGTTTCAAGATAAATACCGATCTCATATCGCTGCTCGTATCCCGCGGCCAGGAGCAGGCGAATATGATCGCGCCCGATTTCATACCCACGGAGGACGTCATATCCGTCACCGAACCGGGGGTTCTCCTTGAAGAATACATCCGGTCGAACGCGCGGCTTATCATTATCGGGGAAAAACTTGATGATTTCTACAAGCGGGCGCTGCTGCAGGTGCGCAATTATGATAGATACGTTCGGCTTACCGTCGTGCCGGTTCTGGATCATAAGAACATCCATGATTTCTTCTCACAGGTGAAGATGGTGTACATCTATGACCGGTGGCTTTAGCAGGCTCATTTCTCCGGCGGGGGATCGGGGGCTCACCGGACGCATCGCCGTCACGCTTCCGGGGAGATGAATTGAAGAATAAATTGTCGAAATATCTTCAGCCGATGGATTTCACCAGTTCCGTTGAGAAGGGAATCGGGTACATTGATCTCAGCGGGGCTCTGCCCGATCCCTCCCGGAATAAGGAGAAACTTTTTCTCCGGAACTTTTCGGCCGCGGACCTCTACGAGATCATGAAACGGGTAAAGCTGATCGATCACCTCCAGATGCGGGGTTTGACGGATATCAGGGTTGAAATCGACATCGATGACGCGTATATCCATTACCTCAAGCTGTATCACCAGGATATCAATCCGGACAGTATCCTGTTCGACCTGCGGCTGAGCGAGTCCCGGTTCGTCCCCGACAGTAGGTTCTTTGATGATGATTCAACCACCGCCTACGATATGATCGTGATTGAATGGCTGTCGGCGCAGAATCCCTTTCATACATTCAGCGAGTCACGGCCCCAGCTGCCGGGCCAGAAGCAGCCGGGACTCGGAATACTCAACTACTGCTTCGAGATGATGTATATCGTGGCCCGCGAGGTGATCAAGGACGGCTTCCTCGACATTCCCGACCACGTGCACGGTGCCGTCATGTATTCAAAAAAATTCAAGTTTTTTGACCCCGCCCACGAGGGAGCCCTGCGGGCCATGATGCGGGATTTGCACCGGTATTCGCTCGCCGATATCTCCTGGGGGATCATCACAAGGACGATAATCGAGGAATACAAGTGCGAGCCGCAGCCCTACGAGCCTTCGGAGCAGGTATTCCCCGTTTCGGATCGGATGCGGAGGTATTTTAACTCGAAGAAGTACCTGTCGGTGTACAACAAATATTACAAACGCAAGCGTTTCCGGTTTGAGCACGAGGAGATGGTCAAACGGAGGCAGAAGATACTCGAGTCCAAGAGCATTGTCGAAATATAAATTGTTAACGGGCGTTTTTTCCCGGATCGTCCCGCCGCAGCCTGTCGATGCGCGAGATGTCATCGATGCTGTCTTTCAGCTTCCTCGACGCCGACTCAAGCCGGCCGGCCAGATCGATTCGTTCGCGGTAGAGCCGCTCGAGGCTCAGGCGCGTCTGTTTGCGAAGCGAAAGGAGCTCTTCAACCGCGCGCCCCGGGCCGAGATGATCGTACAGTTCGGCGGTTCCCACCCCGATGAGCGCTGACAGTTCGGATTCGGCCCGCGCGATATCGAAATCGATAAGGTTCACTTCATCGACGATTCCGGCATCTTCGCCGATGATGTCGAAGATCTTTTCAAGGTTCTCGGATTTTTCGTAATGCAGCTTGTCGGATTCGCTTAAGAGAAGTTTCTGGAGCCGGTGTAATTTTTCCCGGTGGCACCGGGAGAGTTCAGCGACGACTGTTTTTACATCATCCCTCAATACTGAAGCTTCCTTTCGCTCCCACGTTGGTTTTATCCGCCGCGGTCTCGTTCGCGGAGACTTTGTCCCATGCGTCGCGGAGTTCTTTCAGGAGCTTAAGCACTCCCGATATCATTTCTGCGTCCTTCTTGACATTGGCTTCCAGGAGGCTTTTTTTAAAATAGAGGTATAAATTGAAGAGGTTCTGGGAAATTTCTCCTCCGTCTTTCATGTTCAGCGACAGGAGAAGCTCCGTGATGATATCCTGCGCCTTGATAATGTTGGTGTTGACGACATCGTAGGTGCGGGGGTTCATGTTGTCGATCGCGATATTCAGGAATTTAATCGCGCCGTCGTACAGCATGACGATCAGCTTTCCCTGGTTTGCCGTCGTGACCTGGGTTTTTTTATATTCATTGAAAGGATTTTTATCAGGCAGTGACATTAATTCCCCCACATTTCAATAATTAAGGGCATCGTTTCATGCCCTTATCGCGGGTTATCTGATAACCATTCCCGCCCCTTCGACGGGGGCTCACAATTGCAGATCGAGTTTCCCTCCCTCCCCGGAGTGAAACATACAGATTTTTGAGACGGTCTCAACAATACACTCCGCTATCCATTTCCATTATCGGATTAATTCAGGTCAGACTGTATTATAAATTCGCCGGAGCTGTAATCCATTGTGAAAAATATTTGATTAGTTGCTTTCTAAATATAAATTAAATATTTCCTCCGCCGCCTGCGGCTGTGGAGAAAAAATTCAATTATCATGTCAGTTTGGCAACAAGTTCAATATACATTATTTTCTATAACTAGACAAATATGAATTATGTATAAATGTTATTTTTTATGCGGGGCGATCTGATGATGGAAGCGAAGATTCGCACATCTATCGCTATCGGGAGAATATAGCATCGATTCTCGAGATGATTTCCCGGTATTTTTCTTGAGTTCTGAGTACGATATCATCCGGAAGCGGCGGCGGCGGTGAGTTTTTATCCCAGGTGGTGGTTTCAAGGTAGTCCCGGATGTACTGTTTGTCATAGCTGACGGGCGATGTACCGGCCTGGTAGACTGTTTTGTCCCAGAACCGGGAGCTGTCAGGCGTGAGGACCTCGTCGATCAGAATAATCTCGTTATCGGCAAACCCGAATTCAAGCTTAGTGTCAGCCAGTATGATTCCCTGCTGGTCCAGCAGGTCGCGGGCGTATTCATAAATGCGGAGCGTGATCTCCCCGAGCCGGTAAGCCAGCTCGTCGCCCACCTTGGCGCGCATGACATCCACCGGCACGTTTATATCGTGGCCGGCATCTTCCTTCGTGGCGGGCGTGAACAGGGGCGCCGCGAGCTTCTCGGCCAGTTTCAGACCCTCCGGGAGCCGTATACCGCACACCGCGCCGGTTTCCCGGTAGTCTTTCCAGCCGGTTCCGATCAGATATCCGCGGGCAATGCATTCAAAGTCAATACGCTTTGCTTTGCGTACGATGACCGCCCGGTCTTTCAGGAGTTCGGGGTAATCGCTGAATGGCTTTGGGAAATTGCTGAAGTTGTCCTCAACGATGTGGTTTTTAATCGCCTTTATGTTTTTGAACCAGAGGTTCGAGATTTTATTCAATATAATGCCTTTTCCCGGTATGCCATTGGGAAAAATGTGATCGAAGGCTGAAATGCGGTCGGTGGATACAATGAGAAGGTGTTCCTTGTCGACGGTATAAAGGTCCCGGACTTTTCCGCTGTACTTTTTTTTAACGCCCGGGATCTTAACATTTAACAACGGTTCCATATATCAGCTCCGGTATATTCTGTGCAGTTCTGATAATTGTAGAACAGATTTACTGGGGGTCTGCAGCTCATTAACAACTCCTCATGATATTTTATTAATGTATAAAGCTGTATTTTGTCAAGGAAAATGATTATTAGACGTGTTGCAGATCTCAATAAAAATTGACTATTGCCCCCGCCGCCAGCGGCGGCGGGGGCACATAATTAAATATTATTTCAGTTGAGGAACAAGTCAATTATTATCAGACATGTGTAAAAAAATTCATCAATTGCGCATGCCCGGCACCTGTTTTAGTGGGGGCGGAGTAATGATGGAAGGCGATTTTATCACATGTCTCATGGCGCTGTTTATGGGAGAGCGCCGCATGACGCCAAATTAACATTGACAGGATAAATATGCATTATAATGATTAATGTATGAGGATTGTAATGGCGGCAATGATAAAAAAAAACCGTTTTGGAGCGTTTATATTGATACCTGTTCTCATTGTTATCGGGTTTTTAATCGGTCGCGTGTTGGGGGACCGGTTCATCGAGAATATTGTATTAAAACAGTCGCGGTTACCCCTTCTGTTGTCCAGTCCAGTGGTTCAGTTTTATGATGTTTATACGCTGATAAACAGCAATAACCCCTACAGCCGCCTGAGCGGTTATTACTCCCTCCTTGACAACAAAATGATCAATGAAGCGTACCTCATGGAACGATACCGGCAGGAGCGGATCGTCGTCATCAAAAGGACCCTTCTGTGGTGTCTCAGTTTTTCCAAGGACACCGGAGCGGTGCTTGAATTTTATTCTTCAATATATCATGACGGCGACCAGTCGCTGAAAGTGGATATTCTTGGTCTTATGAAACGGCTTGATGAGAAATACTATCTCGATTTCATGAAAACGAAACGGTTTCCCGGCGAGGGGAGCGGGGAAACACCGGTGAAGCGGTGATTATTTTATACTTGTCAAATAGTGTCGCATGATACATAGAGGAAGAAATTCATCGGGGAACAGGTATGGACGTGAGCAATAAACAGTATATAGAACACCTGTGCCGGAAGGCGAAGGAATCGTCCCGCGTGCTGGCCAATTATTCAACGGTACAAAAAAACAATCTGCTCCGGAAGATCGCGGAGTCCTTGCGGAAGAAAGCGGACTACATCATATCGGAAAACAGGAAGGATCTGGCGGCTGCCAAAGAGGAAAGTCTGAGCGGAGCAATGGTTGACCGTCTGCTCCTGAGTGAGGAGCGGATCGCCTCGATGGCGGCATCCGTTCTGGAAATTGCTCTGATGGAAGACCCGGTGAGCAGGATTGAGAAGATGACGACGCGCCCGTCGGGCATACGGGTCGGTCAGATGCGGGTGCCCCTCGGCGTGGTGGCCGTCATATATGAATCACGGCCCAATGTCACGGTGGATATCGCCGCCCTCTGTATAAAATCCGGCAACGCCGCCATACTCCGCGGCGGCAGGGAAGCCATACACTCAAACAGGGCCCTTCATGCCGTTATTCGGGACGCCATGGTGGAGCTGTCGGTCCCGGAAAGCTGTGTTACCTTCATAGACAGAACAGACCGGGAACTGGTGCCGATCCTGGTAACCATGAATACGTATATCGATATCGTCGTGCTCCGGGGCGGGGAAAGCCTGATCAAAACGGTCACGGCGGAGTCGACGATTCCGGTCATCAAACACGACAAGGGCGTGTGCCACATCTTCGTGGATGAAAGCGCCGACGAGGATATGGCGAACCGGATTGCCGTGAACGCCAAGGTGCAGCGGCCCGGCGTGTGCAACGCAATGGAGACCCTGTTGATACACAAGAACTACCGGCACAAGGAATCACTTCTACAAAGCCTGCTTGACCAACACGTCGAGATCAGGGGCTGCGAGAAGACAGCGGCGATATTTCCCGGCCGCGTCAAACCGGCCGGGGAAGAAGACTGGGGCTTTGAATTTCTCGATCTCATCCTGGCGGTCAAAATTGTTGATTCAATCCAATCGGCCATTGAGCACATCGCCCGTTACAGCTCGAATCACTCGGAGGCCATTGTGACGTCCGACTATCTGAACGCCGAGCGCTTCCTGAAGGAGGTGGATTCGTCGGCGGTGTTCGTCAACGCTTCGACGCGTTTCCATGACGGCGGTGAATTCGGCCTCGGCGCCGAAGTGGGCATATCCACGCAGAAGCTCCACGCCCGGGGCGCGATGGGCATGGAGGGATTGACGACCCTCAAGTACGTAGTATACGGGAAAGGAGAGGTGCGGTAAGCATTGAAGCTGGGAATATTCGGCGGAACCTTTAATCCGATCCATTACGGCCATCTTATCAACGCTGAAATTATCAGGTCCGATTTCGATCTCGACAGAATAATCCTAGTGCCCGCGAAATATCCGGTGCACAAGAAGCTCGACGGGGACGTGCCGCCGGACCACCGCTATGCCATGACCGCGCTTGCGGTCTCCAGTACGAGGGAATTCGAGGTATCACGGATTGAAATTGACAGGGAGGGGCCGTCGTATACCATTACCACGGTTGACGATATACAGGCGCTCCATACCGGAAGCGAGCTGTATCTCATCATCGGGTCGGACGCCGTGCATGAGTTTGCCACGTGGCGGGAGCCAGACCGCATGCTGAAACATGCGTCACTCATCGTGATGAGGCGTCCGGGCGGGAACAATCGTCCGGGTCCTGTTTTCGGCTCGAATAATATTTATTATGCGGAGAATCCGCTGATCGAAATCAGCTCATCCTGCATCCGGGATCGTCTTCGCGCGGGGAAAACGATCAAATATCTGCTCCCAGACGCCGTGATCGATTATATTCAGAAAAAGGGGTTATACAGCAATTGAGAAGAAAAATAATGATTGCCGGAGGCGTCCTCCTCGCCGTCCTCGTTTTGCTTTTCATATATTACTGGCACGGCGTTCGAACCAGGAACGCGGTTGAGGAACTGATACGGAAGAAGAGAATCATCAATATCCTGGTGGCCGGCAGCAACAGTTTGAAAGATCACAAACACGCTTTTTTCTCCATCGTGAGCATTAATCCGGAGAACAGAAGGATCGGCATCACCTTCATTCCGCCTGCTTTCAAGATCCGGCTCGACGACGGCGGTCACAGCGCACGGATCAATGATGTAGTGGTGTTTAATTTCAATCGATTGCGCTATTCCATTCAGAAGGATTTAAGACTCAACATCCCTTTCTACGCGGAGATCTATGCGACTGACGTGGAGCGGATCGTAAATCTCATCGAAGGCGTCGACCTCTTTGTTCTCGACCAGGTGAGGGAAACGCCCGGGATAGGCTTCGGCGTCAATTATTTCGACGGGCGGAAGGTGATGCGGTATATCAACACCGCCGAGCAGAACTCGATCTACCTGAAATACGACCGCATACTGGACGTGCTCATGACCCTGTATCGGGACCGGGAGCGGCTGGAGCGGTTCGTCGGCATGGAATTCATGACCGAAGTGATGAAATCGCTTAAAACCAATCTCCTGCCCCAGGAAGCCCTCCGGATAGGGGAAATTATTTTCAATGACGGCGACGTGATGGCGACGGTGATGCCCGGTTTTTTCAGAGATGGTTATTATGTCATGGATGATATCACGTTCCGCATCTATGAAAAGGAATTCCTGGCCCAACTCATTGTTGACAGGAACGAGAGGGACATAGACTCTTCCATCAAGATCAAGATTCTGAACGGGACCGACATTCCCGGCCTGGCGCGGAAGATGCGGGAACGGCTGATCCGCGAAGGGCTGAATGTCGTTGAGTTCGGCACGTCTCCCTATCGTCGAATGAACAAGTCGGTCATCATCAACAAGAGGGCGAGTATGGCGGCGGTGAATCGCGTCGCCGAGCTGACGGGCATCCAGAGCACCTATCACATTATCGATAATACGCAGCTCCATAATATAATGATCATTATCGGCGAGGACCAGACTCGATGACGGACCGGCTGAAAGTGGAAGAACAGGAGATCGTTGACATCTCGCGTGAATGCGCGCAGGTTCTATCAGAAAAAAAGGGCCTCGATATCGTCATCATGGACCTGCGATGTGTGAACAGCTATCTCGATTACTTTCTTATCGCCACCGGCAACTCCCGGATTCACTGCAGGTCGATGGCGCGTGATGCGGAAAAATTCATCCATTCGAAGGGCCTGCGGCAGCGGAACAAGCCCGATTACGAGTCCGGATGGATAATACTTGATTTCAATGAGCTGATTGTTCATATATTCACCCATGAGTTGAGGGAATACTACCAGCTGGAAAGGCTCTGGGGCGATGCCACGGAAATAACGTACTGACTGCGGGGATCGGGAACAGAAATGATGAAGAGACATCCGGTTTCGCTGCTGCTGTCAATCGCGATAATTCTGCCATCTTGCAGCAAAGTTCAGGACACGATGCAGGGCATCAACCCCCGCCATGTGGCCACGCAGTTTCTCGAGGCCTGGAAAAAAAAGGATTGGAGGGCCCTGTACAAGCTGGCGCATCCGGATTTTATAAGGAAGATAAGGTTGCAGAAGCTTTCGCCCGAACAGCGGAAGATGTCCGATGAGGAGCTTTTTATACGTGAATTCGAGCAGGCCCAGAGAATGTATCCCGGCAAAATCCTGAGAAATTATGAAATCAAGTCGATAAGTGAATATAGAAGGGGGGAAACGACCGTCTGGGTAAGGGCCCTGGTCAACGGAAAACATAAAAAGATTCCCTTGACACTCGACGGCCTTTCGCTGAAAATTGACCTGTCACAGATTGAATAGTATCGCCCGGTTCCCTGTGTTGAAGGTGCGTCATCCAACGGCGGACCAGGAGCTTCTCGGGGCGGTGATCATACGAGCGGGCACGCGGTTATACCGATACATGATACACAATGGGGGTTTGAGACGTGCTGAGCATTAAAAGTGCCGAAAAAAAGGATGTTTGTATTCTATCGCTTAATGGCGATCTTGTTTTCAACGAATTGGAGGATTTTGACAGGATTTTCATGGAGAAACTCTGGAAGAAGCCCCGCGTCATTGGGTTGGACTGTAAACATCTGAACAGCCTCGATTCATCCGGACTCGGGCTCTTCATCAAGTTCTCTAAAGAATCCCTGAAGTCAAACGTGACTCTCATCTTCATCAATATCACCGAACACATTTCGACGTTATTTGACGTCTCAAAGCTGGACAGCATGTTCGAGATAATGTCAGAAACTGATTTCAAGGCAACCTACCTTGAATAATCGCACCTCGCAGTGATGTTTGTCATTCCCGCCATTGTATGCGGCGGATTACTTCCCGCAGGTCTTCAATGGTATACGGCTTGGCAACGACCCCGGTGAAGCCGAATTCACGGAAGTTAGCCATGACCGGATCAATGGAATAGCCGCTGGAGACGATGGCCTTAATGCCGGGGTCGAATTCCTTCAGAACCTTAATGGCTTCCTTGCCGCCCATACCGCCGGGCACCGTCAGGTCCATGATGACGAAATCAAAGGGCCTGCCGGACTGCTTCGCCTTTTTGTATAGCGCAATGGCTTCCTGCCCGTCCCGGGCACCGACTGCCGCAAATCCCAGGCGAGTGAGGATTCTCTGCCCCACATCGAGCACCATTTCTTCGTCGTCCATGAGGAGAACCGTGCCGCTGTCGGGCATTTTTCCGTCAGGATGACCCTCTTTTAAGACGGCTTTTTTCTCGGTCGCGGGCAAAAAGACGGTAAAGCAGGTTCCCGCTCCTTCAGCAGAATCAACGGTTATGTATCCGTTATGTTTTTTTATGATTGAAAAGGTGACCGATAATCCCAGCCCGTTCCCGTTCTCCTTTGTCGTGAAGAAGGGGTCGAATATTTTCTGTAGATAGCGTGCCGCTATACCGTATCCCGAGTCGGTAATCCTTATAATGATATAGTGGCCGGTCTCGAAGGGGAGGCTGTCTTTGGAGGTTATGATGAGGTTCTCGGCTTCGATGGAGATCAATCCGCCGCCCGGCATGGCCTCCCGAGCGTTCAGCACCAGATTATGGATGACCTGGCTTATCTGGCCCTCGTCTATTTCAGCGTTCCATAAGTTATCCGGTATGGAGAAGATGCTCTTGATCTGTGATCCCCGGAGCACGAAATCAACGGTCGATATGAGAAGATCCCGGATGGAAGTTATCTTTTTAATGGGCGCTCCTCCTTTTGAGAAGGTGAGGAGCTGCATGGTGAGATCCTTGGCCCGTTCCGACGCCTTTTCGGACTCCCTGAGCAGTTGATAGCTCGCGGAGCTGCTGTCCATGTCAAGCTTGGCAATGGATATGTTTCCCATGACGGCGGTCAGGAGGTTGTTGAAATCGTGCGCGATGCCCCCGGCGAATACGCCCAGCGACTCGATTTTACTCGCTTTGAGGAGCTCGGTTTCCGTTTTTTTCCGCTTGGTGATGTCATGAACGATGGACCACATTCCCGCATTCACGCCCTCATCGTTCTGGATGAGGTATACCCTGAGCTCAATGGGGAAGACGGTGCCGTCTTTTTTTATATATTCTTTCTCGAAAATTTCAGAATGGCCCATTGAGAGAACCTGATCATTGATGATTTTTTTCTGTACATCGTGCCACCGTGCGGGGGTCAGGTCCCACACGGTCAGGGAGTATAATTCAGTGGGCGAGTATCCGGTCATGTTCTGGTATGCCGTGTTGAATTCCAGGATTTTTCCGTTCATGTCCACGCTGACGAATCCGTCGAGCATGCTGTCATAGAGCTTCCGGTAACGCCGCTCTGACGCCAGCAGAGATCGTTCTATTATTTTCCTGTTTGTGACGTCATCCAGAAGGATCAGGCCCCTGCCGCTTGCACCCAGGGGCGCATACCGTATCATGACGTCGCGCGGGGACCCGTCCTTGCTGAAGACTTTTGCTTCTATCGAGTTGATGGATCCGGCGGTCGCCGCGTCGCTGACAATGTTGGTCCATTCAACTTTTATCAATTCCCGGTAATCCCCGTCCGGGAACGCCAGATCCCACCACCGATCCAGGGTGGGGATGTCGTTTTTCCGGTAGCCGAACGCGGAGTCCTTGGCCTGGCTCAGGAATCCCAGTGTGCCGTCCTGATTCACGATGATCATGGCCTGGGGAGATTCTTCGACCACTCCCCGGTACAGCTCCTCGCGTTTTCTTATCTCTTCTTCGGCGAGTTTCATCCGATTCAGGGCATTCCTGTTTATCGTGAAAATCTGGTATGAAATAGCGCCGCTCGCGACAAATGCGATGACGGTGTCCAAAAAATATGAGAGGAGGGTCGTGCCGGGAATGCCAGCTCTATCTTTTATCAGCGCCATGAAAACGCAGAATATCAGAATATTGGCGACATAATAAAAAATTATGGATAGTTTCAACCTGTCGACTATGAGAGGGATGCATGAGAGAAGGGCGATCACCAGCACGACGGAGGCCATTCGCTCGAGGTAATATCCTTTGTCAAGATTAATAAAAAAGAAGAACCAGATGACTATAAAACACGAAATCAGAAATGAGTGGGCCGCAAGCAAGAAGTATCCCGCGCGAATAATGAACATGATCGATATGACGACAATGAAAAGCAGCAGGATCGCCATTTGAAGGTCGATGCCCCATTTCATGATCAGTGAATCAATAAAATATATCGGCAGCATCAACAATAGCATCGCCATGCATATCCTGAACAGTATTGACACCTTCTGTTGAAGTATGAAATCAGCGGAATCGTAGTTTCGGAGGAAGAAACGGCTGATTGTGGTGAATGGGGTTGTCCTCATATATCCTATTATTCAGGTGCCGAACCGCGGGGGGCATGTTGCCCGGCGGTTCCAAGGAGGAGCGTTCATCGCAATCATTAATGTATGTGAAGTTATTGATAATGTCAAGATTTAATATCGATCTGTCCGTCATGAACCGGTTCAGCGAGGTGTTTAGACCATTGGTTATGCGGACTTACCGGCACATCGGTGTGCGTAGTACCGCCAGGGCGGGCTTTTCACCGCTTATGATTGAGGGCCAGATGTAATGAGATGGCGCCGGTGTTTATTTTAATTCTTGACACGGGCGAATGTTTGTGGTCTCGATATAACGCTGCGATTGTTAAAAAGGAGATTCATCGTCGGCATCCCGATGTTCGGATTTATCAGCAGCGGAGATGCGATATATTTAATAAATTGGGAGGAGTAATATATGATCGATAACAGCGGCATGACCGAAACCAGCGTATCGTCTCAGGGTCCTCTCGGACAGATCGGCAGTTCGATAAAGGGTCTGTTTGTCGGCCTGATATGCTTCATTGCGGCGTTTCCGGTCCTGTACTGCGGCGCTACCAGGATACAGTGGCAGAAGGTGTTCAAGGATGCGGTTCCCGTGGAGCAGACCACGGCCGGCAAGCCGGCCTATGTCACCGGCATCGCAACCGCCGAGAGAATTGGAGATCCACCGAATATTCCAGCGGGGAATTATTTGAAGATATCAAAGACACCGGAGGTGTATGCCTGGGTAGAGCATAAGAAGACCGAATCCAAGACCGAGCGGGAAGGAATATCACGGACAAAAAAAACTACGACGACCACGACCTATTCGTACACCATGGAGTGGACGAGCAGCCCGGAGGCGATTTCCAGCTTCAATTCTGAGAAGTGGCAGACCTTCTGCCGGAATAACAACATCAATACCAACGTGCAGAATCCGGTACTGGAGGAGAAATCCGAATCGATTAATGCCGCCAACTGCAGGGTGAAAGGGTATTCGATTGACGTTAAATCGGTGGATTTTTACGCCGGTTCGAAGGACCTGGGCGTGAAGTACGTCAAGGGAGTACCGGGGGCGCCGCGGTTGGGCGACAAACGGATCAACTATTCCGCCTATCCGTCCGGGGTTGAATACACCTTTGCCGGAGGCGTGAGCGGCGCGAGCATCGTTCCCTATGCGGAAAAGAATGATCACAAGCTTGCCGGATCAACCGGTAATTTCGACACCATGCTCCAGGGACTGAAATCTGAAGACCAGATGAAAGGGATCCTGTTTTTTATCGGCGGCTTTTTGCTCATGGCCATTGGCCTGAACGGCCTGGCCGGGCCCGTTACCACGCTGCTGGAATTCATTCCCTTTCTGGGCGAGCTGGGCGCAGGCGCGATTCGGGTGGTCCTCACCGTCATAGCGCTGATCCTTGCCGCGCTCATCTACTGGCTCATCAAGCTCTGGTGGCTGTGGCTCATATTGATTGTAGTTGCGGTAGTTGCGATCATCCTGATCAAAAAAAGGAAGCCTGCAACCGCGTAGATACAGCGTCACTGTTGGAATGATTCACCTGTTCAAAGGACAGTTTACACGTTGACTTATTAGACAGCTCCGAGGCACTTATTAGACATCGCCTCTGTCATACATAAAGGAAGCATTCCTTCGGGAAAGGTGTATCTATCCTCACGCCTACAGTGCGTTTCGTTAGGACGAGCTTCGAGTGAACAGGATGACGTACAGGAACGCCCCGTACATCATTACCGCCGCTACCGACATCGGCCTGAAATAGAAACCGAGAGGCGCGATGACGGTCACGATTATCCAGTGGAACAGGATGACCCGTCCCGAATGGAGCTTGATGGGGAAATCGTCATTCCGGCAGATCACTGCCAGTCCGTTCAGGTTCCACCCATAGAGCGAGATCAGGGCGTGGAGCTTCAAGAGCAATTTACCCCCCGCCGGCTGTGGAATGAACACATGCATGAGGATATATATGATTCCGGTTATCGCGGTCATGATGAGGAACGACATGCCCGAGGTGAGAAACGCCTTCGGCTGGATCTGGATCCCCAGCCGCACATAGAGGATGAAGATGACTATGACAATGATAAATAACGCGCCGGCGGCGGCCAATTCGGCATAAAGCATCTCCAGGAGAATAAATACGAAAAAGATTATTACTCCCAGATTGACGACCCAGAAGCTGATATTCTTGAGTATTCGCACCAACAACCTCCCGTTTTCCTGAATCATGCCGAACATGACCGACATGGTGATCAGCGAGACCGGGAAGGAGAAGCCCAGGAAAAAGACGTCCAGCGTGAGCTTCGGCGAGGAAAGAATTTTCCAGTATTCATGGTTGAGGATCACCAGCGCCGATATGAAGAGGCCCAGAGACAGGCAGAGAAGCGCCGCCTGGTGGAATTTCGACTGAACGGAAGCCAAACCGCGGAAAAAGTCCGCCGGGGAAAAGGCGAACCGTTTCACCCGTATGGCTTCCACCACGAGGGCCAGAACTACGGCGATGGCCGCCGCGAACGCATAGTATCTCAGAAATGCGGCTATGGCGTAGAGGAGTGAAAGCATGAAGAAAGCCGCGGTCCCGGCGGAAAAGGATTTTCTTTCTTCGGTATACATCAGGATGATCGTGCCGCCGCCGGTGAGATTGAACAGGAAGATATGGAGACGCTCGAAATTGTGGCCGGGAACGAACAGGTGCAGGAAGCCGAAGAAGAGCGCCGCCGTCATCGTTGCGATAAAGATTGTCTTTGTCGACGTGTTCATGGCAGTATCAGGTTTGTTTGATAAACCGCTCGGATTTCATGGATATGCCAGAGGAGAATATCTGTTTGAATCCGTCATAACACTTTTGCGACCTGACGGACGGGCCGAGAATCGCTGCATAAGTCTGAAAGCGCTTTATCAATATCAGGATATTCGAAATTAAAACCGGCTTCAGAAAGCCGACGGGGAATTACCCTCTGGCCTTTGAGCAGAAAATCGCCGAACTCGCCGAGAATTGTTTTCAGCATGAAACCTGGAGCGGGTGGCACCAGCGGGAAGGTCCCCAGAGCCCGGTTGAGCGCCCCGGTAAGCTCGCGATTGGTCGCCGGGTGTGGCGCGGTACAGTTAACCGGTCCGCGCACGTTCTTCCTCTCAAGAATAAACCTGAAAATTGAAACGAGGTCGTCCTCATGTATCCAGGAAAACCACTGCCCCCCGGACCCGAGCCGGTTGCCAAGCCGGAATTGAAAGATTTTCCTGAGGATATCGAGGGCGCCGCCGTCCCGGCCGAGAATCACACCGAAGCGGGTGATAACCACGCGGGCTCCGTGTTGC
Organism: Spirochaetes bacterium RBG_13_51_14; assembly: GCA_001829455.1. GTDB lineage: Bacteria > Spirochaetota > UBA4802 > UBA4802 > UBA5550 > RBG-16-49-21. The sequence continues at coordinate 21,194 of MIBH01000041.1, read as the reverse complement.
TCAGCCTTCAGCGCTTCTTCTTCCCAGTCGCGGCAGACCCGCGCCAGAAAATCGTGGCCGGGAGTGCCGGATTCAGTAAGAAATTCATCGCCGTGGAATCCGTAAAAGCCCACGGCCGAGGCTGAGATGAGATCAACCTTTTTCCCCTTTCTCTTTTTAAGGGCGTCAACCACGTTTCTGGTTATGAGGATTCTGCTGTTGTAAATACCTTCTTTCGTGCGCCTGTTCCATCTGGTGAAGATTGAAACGCCGGCAAGATTTATGACCGCATCTTGCTCCGCCACAGCGTCTTGCCAGGGCCCGGGCCGGGAAGCGTCCGCCGTTATAACCCTGATCCCTTTGAAGGGCGCCTGCTTGCCGGCCGGGTTGCGTTCGACCACGGTAACCGAGTGACCGTTCGAAACTAACATGCTGGTGAGCTTACTTCCCACAAATCCGAGGCCGCCGGTGAGGAATATGTTCATACTAACCTCATGGGTGATGGTATAGTTGTTGATGCGATAAAAGAATTATTAGACTTGTTGGATGCCTAAATAAATATTGGAATTTGTCCCCGCCGCCGCAGGCGGCGGGGACAAATATTTCATTATTATGTTAGTTTAGCAACAAGTCTGATAATCAATTGATTGTATCGATGAAAATTGCTTCTCTGGATTAATAAAACGACATGCCCATGATGTCATGCTTTTTTTATGATCTGGATATTAAAATATTCTCTCTGTTCAAGCCGGGAACGCCGGTTTTACTTTGCGTCAATCATCAATTTATATACATGACCGTATCAGTCTACGAGCGCGGTAAAAAACTTTTCGGGAAAAGCGGAAGGAAGCCATAATTTATCCTTTTTTTAAAAAAATTCTTGATAATACCTGGTATACGGTTATTTCCGTAACTGATACGATCCCCATGATACTTATACGATACATGGTTGCGTCATGACGAAAAAAATAGTTATAGCAGCAGCGATACTCGGATTGTCAATACTCGTCTATTTTTTATGCGGCGGATCAGATACGGACACAGAATCAAAAAATACGATTCTGATGGACGCCACTGTTGGAACAGGCGGCGATGATGCCGGCCCTGAACATGATGACGAATTGAATAACAATGACCGTGGCGACGAGGGCACTGCGGCCCGGGAAGAACTTGGTACCGCTCCGGAAAACGCGGCCGCCTTTGCCCTGAACAGGGATTCCACCATTTTTACCTACCGGGCGTCCGGCAGTTTCAGGAAGATTTCAGCATCACCGGAAATGACGGGTTATGTCGTGCATTTTGCCGGTAATATGAGCGGCATCAATGTTAACGACCAGTCGACGATCAATAATGTCATCTCATTTTTGCTGCCGCCCGATGTTACGCCAGGCACATACTCTGAAAACACGAGCCCTTTCATGTTTCAATTCTTCGGGACGGAAAGCGGCATGATGTATACGCTGGATCCCGCCTGCTCGTTTACCCTGACCATCGACGAATGGGGCGGACCGGGCGGAAGGGCCAGGGGGACCTTCTCCGGCGATCTGAAGTCGGAACAGACATCCGCCGTCATAACCATCCGTGACGGGAGGTTCGACGTCGGCATTCAATAAGAGCAGGTTATGAAGCCGTGGTGAATATCGATCACGGCTTCATCGGCTTCAAGCGCCGGCGCATGAGGAGGACGGGGTGAACTGCGTCTATCTTTTCGTGTTCCTCGCTATGTCCATCAGCACGCCGACCTGCTCGGCGATAAAATAAAACAGACAGAGGAGCAGGAATCCGAGGAGCGGGCCGGCGATGACTGCGGTAAGCCCGCCGGCGAAACCGCCTCCGCTGAAGAACAATCTGAATCCCGGGACCGAGAGGGGAACCGCACCCGCGATCCAGATGGCGATCCCCGCCGCCACACCCATGAGGGCGTAGAACACGCCGGTGATTTCCCCGATCATTTTAAGGAATATGACAAAGCTCGGGATAATGATATAATCCTTGGAGCGGGGCAGGGCTGCGATGTCGGCGGCCCGGATGAGCAAAATATTCATGATGATTACAGCGAGCGCAATCAATATAATCTCCACGAAGATATTCGAGAAAAACAGTTTAATGTCGAATCCGAATGAGAGGGCATACCAGAGTTTGTACGAACTGTACAAAAATCCTATCAGGACAAGACACGCGAGAATCATCAAAAACCATGAAAAAATTTTCGTAAAAAATTTCCCATCGGATATCATTTTAAGAAACGGCCTCATAATCAAGAATTTCTCCAAGAATTTATCCATGTACTACCTCCGTTAAATGTGAATGGAAATGTGGCGGGAAACCGCATGAAATAATATCATACGCGAGTATTATGTCAATTACAATACACCGGAACCTCATATCCTTACCGGCTGCTTTCCGGCTGAATAATAATTACTTTTTTTTTCTTTCCTCTTGACTTATATACATATGATATGAAAATGTATACAAATTTATTGAAGGGACAGGTAATATAAGGAGCAATATGAGTGATAATCCACTGCACCGTCTGTTGAATCCCCTGTCGATTGCCACTGTCGGTTCAGGCAATAATATCATGAAAATGGGCACCATGCACGCCCTGAGCATTATCAAGGACGGATTTGCCGGAGCATATTATCCCATCCATCCCAAGGAAGAAAAAGTCCTCGGAAGGAGAGCCTATCCCTCGGTTGCGGATCTTCCCGAAGTTCCCGACCTGGCCCTTCTGGTAGTTCCATCGGACCAGGTCGCGGGTCTGCTGGAAGATTTCGGTAAAAAGGGAACACAAAGCGCCATAATCATCACAGCCGGATTCGGTGAAATCGGCGATGAAGGCGGCCGGATGCAGGAACGGCTCAATGAGATTTCGAGAACATACGGCATTCGTTTCCTGGGGCCCAACTGCATGGGAATCATTAACAGCGAAATTTCGTTGAACACCACGGTCATACCCTATCCGTACGGTCCCGGTTCGCTGGGGTTCGCCTCGCAGAGCGGCACCTATGTGACGCAGTCGATCCCGTATCTGGGGAAGAAGGGGATACGCTTCAGCAAGGCCATCAGCGTGGGCAACAGCGCCAACATCACCATTACAGACGCGCTTGAATACCTGGGACAGGACGACCAGACCAGGGCCATATCGCTCTATATCGAAGGTATACGCGATATCAGGCGCTTCATCGACATGGCCCGCAGGGTTACCCCGGTGAAGCCGGTCCTTGCACAGTACGTGGGCGGGTCCGGCGCGGGCGCGCGTTCGAGCATGTCCCACACCGGATCCATGGCGGCGCCGGATCACCTCTATGAAGGGATGTTCCGGCAGGCGGGCGTTATCAGGGCGGACACCATTGAAGAGCTGTATCATTACGGGAACATGCTGGCGGTCCAGCCCCGGCTGAAAGGGAGAAGAATCGCCGTGCTGACCAATTCAGGCGGACCCGGATCGGCCATCGCCAACGCGCTTGAGAAGGGGGGCTTGACTGTTCCGGAATTCTCTCCAGAGCTGCGTCAAAAGATACGGCCCCTGATACCGCCGCACGCGCCGTCGGGAAACCCCGTGGACCTCACGTTTCACATGGATTTTGATGCACTGCCGGTGAACATACCGTCGCTGGTGTTCGATAGCGGCGAGGTTGACGGATTGATCATGCACGGCATCATGCGATCCGGATTCATAAAAGCCGGCTATTCCCACTTCCGGGACGTTTTTAACGGAGCGCCGGTTGAAACGATTTTGAACATGATGCCGGATAATGTCAAAAAAATAACCTCAATCTCCCGGTTCGGAAAGCCGGTGTGCGTGTCGAGCTTTTTCGACCGGGACGACGACTGTACCGCTGCGTATGAGGATCACGGCATACCGGTTTTCGATGCTCCCGAAAAGGCCGCCGGCGCCATGGTCTGCATGCTCAGGTACACCGAGATACTGGAGCGAAAGCCGTGGAAACCGGTTACGATACCCCGGACGCCTCAGGCTGCGGACAAGTTGGCTGCCGGCTGCCGCGCGCGGGGGCAGGGCAACATGGACGAGCATGAATCCAAACTGTTCCTGAAGTCATGGGGCATCCCGGTCACCGAAGAATTGATCGCCCGTGACGAGGATAAAGCGGCATCAGGCGCTGACACGGTGGGCTATCCCCTGGTCATCAAGGCCTGCGCGGGCGATATCCTGCATAAGACCGGCGCGGGGCTCATCTATCTCAACCAGAAGTCGCGGGAGGAGGCGGTTGCGTCGTTCCGGAACATCCAGAAGGCGGCGGGCCGGAGGGTCCCGGTGATACTCTATCGCATGGTCAAGGGCGACCGTGAGTTCGTCGCCGGCATCGTCCGGACACCCGGATTCGGCCCGTCGGTCATGTTCGGCCTTGGCGGGATACTGACCGAGGCGCTGGGCGACGCTGTGTTCAGGCCCGCGCCCCTTTCGGAGGACGACGCTGTAGAGATGATTTGGAACATCAGGTCACGCACGCTGCTGGGGCCGTTCCGAGGCATGCCTGAAGTCAACGTCACGTCCCTGGCGCGCATGCTCCACCGGCTGAGCCTTATCCCGCTCGCTCATCCGGAGGTGAGCGAGATCGACATCAATCCCGTGATCATAGAAGGAGCGGAACCGGTGGCGGTGGATGCACTGGTCGTGTTTGATGGACCGTGAACGAGTAATCAATCATCGAATAAAAAATGATTGACGACGCGGTAAAAATATAGTATTTTAGAATAAACTTAATAATAGGCGGCTCGTTTATGCCCATATACGAATTCAGGTGCGGCGAATGCGGCGGGAAATTTTCAGAGATACGCCGCATGGGCGAGGATCTGGGCGGTCCCTGTCCCCATTGCCAGTCATTGAATACGAAGAAAATGATATCAACCTTCGCGTCAATCACCAGCAGATCCGCTGACGCGTGCCCCTCTGCGTCGGGGTGTTCCAGCGCCGGCAGCGGTTGAAGCCCCTTCAAGTAGGCCGGTTCGGCCTTTATCGTATAATAATTCATAGCTCGGTGATCCAGCCGGTAACGATATGGTCCATAACGGTTTTGCTGTTTTTAAGCCAGGTGTTTACCCTGCGAGCGGATGCACTGCTCCGCCGGTCGGGATCGGCGTCGTACCGCTCGCGTTTCGCGATGTCATTGACGAAGATGGCGAAGGCCATGCTCCGGCTCGACTTCGTATACAGGTATCCGGCCAGCGCCAGCGCATAGTTGATCGAACCGGTTTTCGCCCACACATGAAAGGCCGTTTCCGGATCGTTCAACCGATTCATGAGAGACCATTCCCATCCGGATGCCGGCAGGCACGAGCGGTACTTTCTGCCGCTGTAGTTCTGCGCGTCGGCGTATGCCAGTACCGCGACCATCTGTTCGGGCGTGATCCTGTTTTTCGCGGTCAGCCCGGATCCGTTGATGATTCGAAAATACCGCCAGCTCACGGATTCCAGCCTGTCGGAAAAATATGCTGAAATTGTCTTTGCCGAATCGGCCAGATTCATCTTTTCGCCGGTAATCTTTTTCGCCGTCGTGAGCATCATCAGTTCTGCCGCCAGGTTGATGCTGAAGGTGAGGGTGAGATCAGCGATATCCGTCAGCTCACTGCTCTCATGATAAGCGATGGTGCGAGCGCATCCGGGCTCCGTGCCCGGTTCCGGCCGGGGCAGCCGGATGCCGCGCATCCCGCAGATTGTGGAGAACATGTATGCGGTATAGAGCGCGGGTTTCTTTACCGGGAGCCGCTCGATCCCATCGGTATCCTTATCCGGAGACAGGAACCAGGATTCGGTTCCGCTGCGGTTTTGATACGCGAAGGTAATGTTTTCCCTGAGTTTTTCGGCTGACAGGCCCGCATGGTTGATCGGGAGGCTCGGCGTGAGGAATATATCCATGGCGCCGCGCTCCCTGTCTCGTTTCCATTCAGCCGAGATGGAATTATAGTCCAGGGAGAGGGCGCTCACGCCAGGATTGAATGATACGTCCGGTTCCATATCACCGTCGATACTGACGGTGCTGGCAAGGTCGCTCTCATCGTAATAAAAACGACCGGATACGGACGCGATCCCCTTTTTTTTCATGGCGTCAGACATGTCCATCAGGTCTGCAACAGTGAGGAGGGGATCGCCCGTGCCCTTCAGGTACAGGTCGCCCTTCAATGTCCCGCCGCTTATTGAGCCCCGGTAGGATATGCGCGTACCGAAGCGGTAATCGGGGCCGAGCACGTTCATGGCGGCCACGGTGGTGAACACCTTGGTCGTGGATGCAGGAATAAACGCGCGGGAGCGGTTGTGGATCTTCACCACACTCTTTCTTTCCAGATCGTAAAGAATAAAGCCGATATTGTCCGGCGGCATGTTTTTGATGAGATCCATTTCAGCGCCATCCGCCGGCTTTCCCGGTCCGAATGAGACATCTACGTCGACGGGTCTGAATCCGCACCCGGCTGCAATCAGGATAGGCGCAGCGGCCATTGCTATCGATTTGAAAAAAAATTGTAACGGCACTGATATACCCTCACCCGTTGATACTCGGATTATATCATAATGCGATGATCTGTCATGGTGTTCAATTATTTTTTACATCGTTACCGGTGATTAATTACCCGGGATAATACTGGCTTTAGTATTTCTGAGTGTTCGGTATTTTTATTACCACGATATGGATCTCTTGCCCGTACGCAGGAGATTTTGCTCTGACCCTTCATTTATACTGTTGGCCTTTCTACCATGTAACAGAATCGGCATTTATAATTAAATTACTGTACATATTACTCAATATGTCTTTATTTTAATGTGGCATATAGGGTTTAACCTTCTTTCACATTCACGATCTGGCAGTACCAACAGATCATATTTTTGGACATACTCTAATAATTGATCAATTTTGGTTACTCACCATGCATCAGAAAAAAAAACTGCTGGACGGTTTGAAAATACTTCATTATCATTAAAGATACGGGTCCACATCTGTTTTAAAAGTTGAAATTTTTTAAAAATAGTTGTGCGATATCATCAATTTAATAAACTATAATATTAGACACATATACGTTCTATTGTTAGAAAATCAGCATATCCGGTTATACCGAAGGGGATTTGCCATGCCATGGTGGATAGTGATACAGCCGATCTCGTCAGGGATATGTTTTAATTGATTGCGTCTGTATCAATACAATACACTTGTTATATCAGGAGGTTTTATCACATGATTATGATCATTATGAGAAAGATGCTGTCCGGCTTCATTATAGCAGGCGCAGCCATATTTATTCTTTCATGCGACAATGTTCAGATGGTCGATGTCCCTTACGGGTCCCCATCTCCGACATCCGCTGATCTTACGATCAATGAGGATAATTTCGCCGGAGCGGACGCCATATACGTCAAGGTCAAAGCCTACTCGAGCGTCGGGGTCGTTGAGGGATTCGGTGAAAGCGTGAGCGACCAGTCCACGGAACAGACTGCCACGCTCACCGCCTGCGTGCCGAGCTGCACCGTACAAGTGACCTGGGACGCGAACACCGAGCCGGGCGTGAACCGCGCTGGCGGAGGATACCGGGTCTATTTCAGCGACGCGCAGAATTTTAAAATAAAATAACACTGTGGGAGAATCATCATGAAATCCAGATTCAATAAAAAAATAACAGTGACAATACTGGTGCCGGCCGTCGTGATTTGTTCACTTTTTGCTCTTACCGCGGCGAACCCGGAGGACTTTTTTACCGGAAAAAGAATAAAGCCCAAAAATTACGTTGAAGGTGAGATTCTCGTCAAGTTCAGGGACAGAGCGGGCGTTAATACAGCCGAAGTCACGATACGGAAAATGGGCGACTTCAAGATCAAATCGCTGAACAGAAACAGGGCGTCGCTGGTACGGCTGGATCGGGACAGAGCCGTAGAAGAGGCGGTAAAAGAGTACAACAGCGATCCGGCGGTGGAATACGCCCAGCCGAATTATATCTATAAAATCGCGGTAGCGCCCGGCGACCCCTCGTACGGCCAATCGTGGGCGCTTAAAAATACAAAACAGACCGTTTCGGGCGGAACCTATAGAAAAAGCAACCCGGGAAAGGCGGGATGCGACCTTGACGCTGAAGCCGCGTGGGACGAGATCGACAACACCTATCCCGGCGGTCCGCCCGAACAGGTCGTCGTGGCGGTTGTCGACAGCGGCGTAAACTACAACCAGGAGGATCTGGCAGACAGGATGTGGAGCGGAGCGGTCAATCACGGGTATGATTTCATTGACACCGGCGACAACGATCCCATGGATTTGAACGGCCACGGCACCCATGTGGCGGGCATAATCGCCGCAGCCGGCGGCAATGGCGCTGGATCGGCCGGGATAGCCTGGAAGACCGACACGTGGATCATGGCGGTCAGGGTCATGGACTCGGATGGAACCGGAGACACGGCTGATATCGCCGAGGGAATCATGTATGCGTCCAACAACGGGGCTGACATCATCAATATGAGCCTGAGCGGCGAAATGGTGTACGATTCAGTAATGGGCGACGCCATTCAATATGCGCATGATCACAACGTGCTGGTGGTCGTCGCAGCGGGCAACAGCGGATATGATGTCGACAGGCATAATTTCGGATATTCCGGCATAAAAGTATATCCCTGCTCTTTCACCCATGACAACCTGGTCTGCGTCGCCGCCCTTGACCAGGCCTACAGCCGGGCCACCTTCTCCAATTACGGCAAGACCAGCGTCGACGTGGGCGCGCCGGGGACCAACATCATCAGCACCTTCGCCGGAAACCTGACGTCATATGTTGAGGATTTCCATACCGGAAGTAACACGCTCGATTGGACCGAATCTTCCGGTGTCGGATGGAGTTATAAAAGGATCAGCGGAATCGATATGCTGGTAAACCCCCCTGGTTTTCCAAAAGGCGCATATGAAAATAATATCGATGACAGGGTGCACAAGACCTTCAGTCTTACCGGTGAAGAAGATCTGGTAACCCTGCAGATGGTGGCGTTGTTTTATACAGAATTGGGGAATGACGAATTCAGGGCTTATTATGCTGGTACGGCGGGCAGTCCCTTCAGCGGGACACAGCTCTTTTCCTACAGCGGCTTAAATGAATTCTATCAAAAATACGATCTCACGAGCTGTATCGGTAGTATTAACTGCACCGTGGGGTTCCAGCTCGAAACGGATTCCTCGATCCAGTATCCGGGCGCGGCAATCGAATACTTCGACCTGGAAGCTCTGGATATCGGCACCCTGGATGAATACAGGGTATACGACGGCACCTCCATGGCTTCACCGTACGCGGCAGGCGTCGCCGCGCTGGTGAAAGCCTACAATCCGGATTACGATTATGCCGATCTGGCCGCTGCCGTTACGGGCGGAGGGGAGCCGGTCAGGTCCTTGAGGGGTAAAACCACATCCGGAAGGGCGGCAAACGCCTTCGGTGCGGTCCGCCACCTCCGGCCGCCGGAAAGCGTGGCTGCGATTCAATTATAACTATGCGCGGCTCCGGGATTTCTCATGAGAAATTTTTTTTTAATGTTAGTGCTTCCGCTCCTTCTGATGTGCGATAATCATGATGACGGCCGGGGCGGGCTCATCCCGTCTGATTCCGTAAGATCGGAGCCCGCCGGGGCCGGTTCCGTCGTATTCGGAGAATACATCGTAAAGCTGAATGCCGGGATAGAAAAGAGCGCCATAGATGAGTGTTTCGGCGCGATCGGGCCGGTCATTATCAAAAAATCGATCACCGAAAATATGCATCTCATCACATTCAAAAGAGACCCCGGTCTTGATGAATTAAAAAAAAGGGCCGCGGACTGCCCCGGTGTGTCGTTTATTCAACCGAACTACCGGTACCGTACGCAGGGTCGGAACCGCTATAAATAAACCGCACTATCCGCTGGAACAGGTGATGTGAGCCGGCTTTATTTCCATCTTGATTTCAGTGGCCGGGATTGCATACTACTTCGTGAGTCACACGCAGTGAAGCACTACGATTACATAGAGGCCGATGATTGCTATGACATGGCGGTGGGGTGGATCCGCCACGGTAATCACGAAAAGGCGCTGAACTGTTTGAGCCGTGCCATCGACCTGAACCCGAATTTCATTTATGCCTACATAGCCCTCGCCCGGGTGTTCGCCGCCCGGAAGAGATTCTCCGATGCCGTGCATATTCTCAAGAAAGCGTCTCGCGTCGATCCCTCTTTTGACCGTCTCCCGTATCTTATGGCCAAGTACGCATACAAGAACGGCGACTACAAAAACGCGCTGCTATTCATCGGCAGAGCGATGGAAATCAGCGGCAGCGAGCTGTACGTGCACGCCAGGGGGCTCATCGAGGATCGATATCGTCATCATTGATCGGGATGTGACGGTCATGTTTCTGTGATTGAGCCTCGTAAAAAAATAACTTGCAAATTTTGCTTCTGAATTCCGTAGTGATTGTATTCGACAGCTAATATCGGGTTCTGTGGTTCAACTTCCCTGAGCCTGTTATCCGGGGTACGCGCGCCATATGATATACAGCAAGGCTGACATTGATTCGGTCATGGATTACCTGGGCAGCTTCACGATGCCTCACTTTGACGATAGTGAACGCTCCCAATACCTTAACTTTTCCCTGGACCGGTTTTTGAAGACACTCGAGCTGTTCCCGCGCGATATAGATGAGAACAGCCGCGTCCTGGAGCTGGGATCCAGTCCCTATTTCATGAGTCTGCTGATTAAAAAAAGCAGGAAGTGTCAGCTTGATTTCGCGAACTTTTTCGGCAAAGATCGACATGCCGTGAACAAGGAACTCCTCACCAGCGAAAAGTACAACGAGCGCCACTCATTCACATTCAAGCATTTCAACGTCGAAAAAGACGTGTTTCCGTACCGGAATGATTCCTACGATCTGGTACTCTTCTGCGAGATCATCGAGCATCTGACCGTGGATCCGGTTCATTCGCTGGTCCAGATCAATCGTATCCTCAAGGACGGCGGATACGTTATCATCACCACTCCGAATGTCCTCCGCTACGAGAATATTCTGAAGCTCATTCTGGGTGAGAACATACACGACCATTATTCCGGGTACGGCGCCTACGGGCGGCATAACCGGGAATATACGCCCCGGGAACTGCGCCGCCTGATCGAGGGCCTCGGGTTCCGCGTGGTCAGGCTGTACACGAAAGTCACCGGTTCCATACACATTGATGCCTTTTCCATCAAGCGCTTCCGGGGCCTCATACAGCTTCTGACGACGAGGAACAGGGGAAGCAATATTTTCCTGCTGGCGCAGAAGGTCTCCGGCGCGGACGGGACGTATCCCCGCTGGCTTTTTGAAAGCATGCACGATTCAGCAAGAAAAAAGAAATAATAATCTCCCAGACCACGCCCCCTTCGGGCTGGTGCGCGCAGGACAGTGACATGAAAAAGCCGGAACGCTGGTTCATCTATATGCTGGAATGCGAAAACGGATCGTACTATACCGGCTTCACCGATGACATGGCGCGAAGATACGCGGAGCACCGGAAAGGCACGATTAAATCGAAATTCACCAGAAGCTTCAAGCCGGTGCGGGTCGCCCGGTGCTGGCGGCTTGCCGGGTCCCGGGGGACCGCCCTTAAAATCGAGCGGCTCATACAGGGAATGGACAGGAAAAAAAAGGACGTCATCGTCGCCGGCCGGGCCGGCCTGGAGGATATTGTTCGTGAATCACTCGGCTATGATGTTGTTATTGAACCGTATGATTTCGCTCCCGATGGCGGCGTCCCCGACGATGAACGGGATATAACCCGGTATCTGGCAGGCGAAGCCGACAGGTCAGTTCGCAATCCATACCTTGAGGCCGTGATCTCGCTCGTTGACGGGCACCGGGGCCGGGCGGATCTCGCGCGGCTCATGAGCGAAAAAAAAGGCGACTTCGTGAGCCGCTACGCTTTCTCGATCCCGACGATTGATGTTGTCAGGGAGATCGTGCGGTATTCGCCCCTGGTCGAAATCGGCGCCGGCAGCGGATACTGGGCCATGTGCCTTGTCTCGGCCGGGGCCGATATCATCGCCTATGACAAACGGCCGCCGGGCGGAGAGCCTCCCTGGGAGTGGCATGACGGAAACCGGTGGTTTGACGATACCTGGTTTCAGGTTCACGAGGGCGATGAATCAATGGCCGGGCGTTACCCCGAGAGGACCCTGTTTCTCTGCTGGCCGCCCCTGTATGACCCCATGGCGGCCAGTGCCTTATGCCACTACCGGGAAGTCGGAGGAAAAACCCTGATTTATGTCGGCGGCAGCGGATTGACGGCCGACGATGATTTTCATCGTGAGCTGAGATCGCAGAAGATGATCCGGTCCGTGAAGCTGTGGTCTTGGCCGGGGACTGACGAGCGCATGATGATCTTTTCGATACACCGACTGTCCGGGCGGCATGGCGAGGCCTCGAGATAGATACGGGCATGAAGACACACGCATTTGGAAATGAATGATAAGGGTAAAAAAATGATTATAGAGCAGATTCTGGTAACCCCGATGGCCGTGTTTTGCTACCTGGTGGCGGACGAGAATGTCAGGGAGGGCGTCCTCATCGATCCCGCCGGCGACCATGATGCCATCGCCGGAGCGGTTGACCGGCATGGCGTTACCATAACCTATATTATCAATACCCACGGACATTTTGACCACACTGCGGGCAACGACTACTGGATGAAGAGGACCGGCGCGCCGCTCCTCATACACGAGGCGGATATCCGCAAGCTCGGCAGCCTTACCACCCGGTTCTTTTCGCGGACCATGGGCGGGAAGACGTCCCCCATGCCGGAAATGACCATCAGGGACGGCGACATCATTCGATTCGGCTCGGAACAGCTCAGGGTCATTCACACTCCGGGTCATTCGGAGGGGTGCGTGTGCCTGTACGCGCCCGGGCATCTGTTCACCGGCGATACGCTCTTCACCGAGGGGATGGGCCGCACCGATCTCGCGGACGGTTCAGAGAAGAATATCATGAACTCAATACTGAATAAAATTCTCACCCTTCCCGACGATACGATCATATGGCCCGGACACCATTACGGCAGGCATCCCACTTCAACCGTCGGGGAGCAGAAGAAATATTATCTGTGAAATGATGCCCGTTTATCGAATGTTACTTGGCGGTCTGTTTCTGCGCGTTTTCAAGCATGATCTCCGCCCGCATTTTTTCGTAGAAGGCATACGAAGTAAAGAGTTTGAAGTACTGGTGCTGCAGATCTGAAAGATCGATGGCAGTCACGAAGGGCCGGTACTCCTTGCCGTCAGGGCCGGCCCCGCTCAACTGTTTGGCGAAATCGAGGATGTTTTGCCTTGAGAACCGGGCAGACTGGCACCCGTCGGGCAGGGTTATGGTATAGTAAACTTCGCGGGTTTTATCAATGTGCACCGACATGCTGCAGGGTTGAATTTTTTTCTGGATGTCCTCGATGCGGATAGAATGCTCCGGATCGATCCGGTGCACCGAGTAATTCATGTACAGATCCTTCTTGATTTGGAAAATCTCCACAGGATTTTCCTTATGGGCCAGGGGTGATTTGGGATTCTGTCCGATCACCGCCGCCGCAACGTTTTTCGCGAAAATGTAGAGGCGGGTCAGGTAATCGAACAGGAGGTCGGCCGGCTTGCGGTAGAAAAAAATGGATCCGCTCTCGTCGAACACGTAGAAATAGCTGTGTTTCCGGTCGCTGTCGAAGTATATCTGGATTGATTTCGGACTGAAGTTTTCAACCATGGTACCGAGGAAGTTCAGCTCTTTAACGGTGGGATCGATCTTGAACCTGCTCTTCAGGCCGTAGTTGAATGAGAGGCTCATCATCATCTTTACTTCCGAATCGCAGAGGATCGGTTCGATCACGGTGGTCCCGCCAACTTTTTTCGAATAGAGAATGATGTACTGGTTCCCCATGATGGTGATATAGCTGTTTTTGGCGTCGGGATCACCGTTGATGAAGAATGTAAAGAGATCGCGTATGAACGATTTCATGCGGATGAATTCTTTGGTGGAGCTGAACGGCGATGAGGATACCACGTTAATGGCGGTGTCGATGTCGCTTTTGGTGACGAGGCACCCGTTCAGGAGCCGCACCAGCACCTGAAGGAGGTCCACTTCGCGGTTAAACACCTCAAACTTGGTGGATCCCCAGCTGTCGTGATACAAGAGGAAGAACTCGTCGATTTTTCTCGAGTACTTGGAATACAGGTTGAAAATAATGTAACTCATGACCGGGTAGGGGTCCTTCAAGTAGTCTTCCCGGAACGCGTTCATTTTCTTGAACATGAAATTCGACGAAATGTCGGAGATGAGCTCGCGGAGGAAGTTCGTCTCCAGGCTGTGGAGCCCCGTGTCTATCTCGAGACGGGTATAGTCCTTCTTGAACAGGCCGTTCAGGCTGATCCACACGGAGAGCCCCAGGAGCGTCTTGTCTTTGTGGATTATGACGATGTTGGGATGATTGTCGATAATGAGCCGCTTCGACAGAAACCATGTCTCATTTCCCTTCTGGTCTCGAACGTATTCTATTTTGAGCAGCTTTTCAGGAGGATAGTTTTTGAAGCTCAGGGTGTTGTCGATCTTGTTGTCGGAGATCAGGAAGTGTGAATAGATCTTCCTGCTGATCGCCTTTATCTCCTCATCGGTGAATTTGTGCTTCACGCGGTGCGTTTCGATGTTGCCCAGGATGCGACGGTATTCTTGAAGAACGAACTTCTTGGCGTTATTCAGGATCTTGCTGACCGGCTCGATGCTCCAGTTGTGAAAATCATCCATTTCCCTTATTTTCGCGCCGGGCCAATTCCATTTTTTCACATACTCCAGCATGATGCGCGTTTTTTCTTTGTCGTAACCCTCCTCGGCCTTGGAGAGGTGCTTTGACAGCATCGGCTCCGTTTTCAGGTAAAACGATGTTTTCAGGACTTCCATGGCGTCTTTATCTTTGACAATCGAGCTGTAGTAGTCGTACACGTAATCGAACATGATGATGTAGGCGTCGATGTGGCCGTAGTCCAGGTCGTCCTGCTGGATGTTTTTCTTGATGATATTACAGATGAAAGGGTTGTCCATGTAGTTGTTGATATACCGCTCCAGGAGGCCGAGCTTGATGATTGATTTGAAGGGATTCCCCAGCGACTTGAGGATCTGGAACAGGCCGGCAGCGAGGAAATCTTCCTGTTTGATGGTGAATATATTGCCCAGGTCGATGAAGGTGTCGGCCATTTCTGTTTTTTTCACTGCGGCGAGCCACGCCTCGTACACCTTGTTGTCGGCGTCTGAGGGTACGACCCACCAGAACGGGATTTTACCGTTCAGCACGATGGAGCTTCTCAGAAATTCTTCCTTTAAAAGCTCGCCGATGGAGGAACCGGAGAACTGCTCTTCGTCATCGGCGAATATGTTGTTACGGACACGGCTGATCTCGTTCAGATAGAAATGGATCTCCATGTTGAACTTGTCGTAGATCCAGCTTTCGATGCTCCTGAGCTTGCTCTTGAAATGGTTGATGGCTTCCCGATCGAACCCGCTCTCTTGGTAGCAGATCCAGAAATCAAAATCCGATTGCTTCGTGTAGGCGATGGTGCCGCAGCTCCCTATGAGCGCGATCATCTGTATGAAGGGGCTGGTGATCCTGCCCCGGATAATCTCAGAGTTGGGGAAGCGTTTTGAAATGAAATCGATTAATTTTGGCGAGGGCACATAGTCGTAAACGCCGTGGGGCACCTTTACCGACGGGACATGGCCGGGCAGATCGGGCACATCCACATTCAGCAGATACGGTATGAATTCAAGCAGGTTGATCAGCTGCTGTTCCGTCAGCGAGCGCTGCAGATTGCCGAGCCTTATCTCATTGTACTTCCGAAATTTCTGCTGGTAGGTTTTAATTGTATTAATAATATCCGAATGCGTTTGCATGTCAAATCTACTGTTCCGGCGCTGTTTTTTTGATTATATCACACTAGAAATATATTCTATTGGTAATCCGTCAATTATAATATATACAAATTTATGAAAACCATCCAGTGATTTATACGGATCTCCTATGAGAACCGTCCTGTGACGTGTATATTAATAAGGCGGAGGTTATGTATAATCAAGCAAGAATTGTCGTCGCCTGGCGTTGAGCGGAATAATTGTTTAATGTAAAGATCTGTCGGATGCCGATTATTATAGTGTGGCAAACATTCAGGGCGAGGAGATGAACATGGAAGAACTGATCAACGAATCCATAATGCCGATGCTGAACGATGGTACGGTAAGCATTGACCGGATCAACAACCTTATATACATTAAAACCTTTGTCGATCGTATATCCACGAAGAGTTATATCGACAAGGAAACGGCGCGTCAGCTGCACAAAAAATACGGCGTCAACCCGAATATCATCACCTGGGGCGACTATTTCCAGACCGAGATGGCCGTATCGCTGATGGTGCTTCCCGATGATGAATTCAACCGCGCGGTTGAAACCCTTAAATTCGACATGGTCGCCAGCTGGATCATTTTCTGCGAGAAGGACGGATCTTTTTTTGAATGGGTAGAAAGCACGCACGCGATGATAAAAGAAAATAAGAATGGCGGTTACACCGAAGAGGAAGAGGAGATACTGCATCTTAAAATTCTTAAGGATTATTACACGAATCTGGGCCTCATTAATAATTTCACCGAATCCGAAATGAGCTGGTTCACCGGATTCCAGGAGGCCACTGCGATATAGACTTGTTGCATAACTACTCATAATTATTCATTTTTGCCCCCGCCGCCTCCGGCGGCGGGGGCAAAAATCACTGATTATTGAGTTTGGCAACAAGTCTAATGAATTAAAACCGGATCAAACCGGTTTTTTTCATTTTTGGCCGGTAATGGTTGTAGATAATATGGAAAATGATGACACCAAGGATTGTGCCAAAACTATTGGATATCAAATCGATTATATCTGAAGACCGTGCGGGCAAATATGCCTGTACCAATTCAATGAAAAGGCTTACACTTGATCCAACTAAAATTGTAATTATTGAATATTTCGTTGTATATCTTTCATAATGTGATACAAAAAGTGTCAGAAGGAGAAACCCCAAAGGGATGAAGCCACATATATTAATTGCCAAATCATAGTAAAAATTTTTAATCTTCCAGAATTGACGCCATGGCTTGCCGAGAAATGTTTTTTTTAATGCATATAAATTGTCAGGTATGATCATATTATTGCCGTTTGAAACGATGTTATGGATAACAGAACCCGATCGTTCATTCATTGGATAAAAGGCTATTAACCCCGTTTCTTTTTTAAGATACTGAAGATCATTATAATTCCAGATCAAATAATGCTTGCTTATATCCTTTTCATTTAATGTACGATTGTATATCGCCAATCCATATATTTCACCATGAAAAGGGTATTTAATAGCTGGATTATTTCCTAACATAATTCGAGAATTCTGATATTTATTATCATCAGTAGTTATTGGATAAAATGAAAAAGAAGCTTTTTTTATTCCATCAATGTAAACAGTGGCAGATTTCGAATTCAATATAACGACTACAAACAGTTTTTTTCCCGGGAAAATTACATTAGGTACGTTATTCTCATGGTAGGTATTTTTGTTTTTTGATTGGGTTATACGTCGACGCAGAATTAAATTCGACTTCCATTGAGCTATCATGAATATTTCGGGATCATTCTCATCATAAAAGCTCAGAATGGTCGAAATATTGTTGATAGATGAATCCAGAGGCTTAAATAGAAACTCTATGCCGAGCTCATTAACGACTGAATAATATGATAAAATACCACGTCCTATTTTAACATTTGGTTCATACACAATACTATTATTTTTAAAAACTATGCCATTTTTTTTGTTCAATCTATAAATATTGTTTGGGGGTTTAAAGTCAAATGGCCAGAATCCGGCTACAATAATGACAATCAAGGCAATAAAATTAATGCCAATTATTAATTTTGTTACTACTATTTTCATATGAATCGTGATGCAAATCACACCCTAATGTAATTCAATTTAAATACGGATTAGTGTGTTTTAATTAATTATTTTTGGATATCATTAATCTGATAGTTTTTCAATTTTATTGCAATAACACGTAAAAAAACTGTATAAATAAAATATCTAGAACATTTTAACTAGAGAGATGAATTATTTAAAGAGGTGTCAGCAATAAAAATATTTAAGAGCCGCAACATATCTATTCGATTCTTCTTGCTCTTATAATATATTGATATATAATAAATTTTTTAATAAAATATGGCAATAACTTTAATACAAATATTTTTATTACATCGTTCCCTCGTACCCTCGCTTGAATTGCATCGACTTTTAAACCTGAATTTTCCATTAATGCAAGTGATGATTTCTTTTCAAAAAATCTCAGATGAGTTTTATCTAGTATACCAGCCTCTGCGTAATTAAATTCACCTCTGAAAATTAATGGGCACAAAACAGAATAATGTAATACATTTGGTATGCTTGAAATAATTACGCCATCTGGCTTTAAAAAATCGTGCAAACGCTTCACTGCTTGCCATGGATTTTCAAGGTGTTCTAAAACATCAAGACATAGAATAAGATCTAATGATTTACTTGCAATTGGAAGATCTATTGATTCAATATCACCCACATAGCAAGCATCAACTCGATTTTTTGCAATCTGTGCTGTCTCATAATTAAGTTCGACACCTCCCACCCATTTGCATTCCTTTAACGACTTTAACCACATAAGTGTATTTCCAGTGGCACATCCAATTTCAAGAACTCTATCAATTTTTTCCGGTAATAATGGAAGTATTTCGGTTCGAGTATAATCATAATACCTGTCATTTTGGTTTTTTTTCATATTCATGCAAAATTACGTATAAATTTGTTTAAATTATTTTAGTGATCTGTTTTTCATCCAGCAGGAATTACCGAACAAAAATAAAACCATTATGCCCTGCATATCTGCAGTATAATAATATGAAGGTCAGATTGATCAAGCTGATTTTTTATCAGTGTAAATTATTCTAATAACACATATAGTTTTCTATAAATAGATGAAACTAACTTAGAGTGCATCCCATAACATGGAATACACTCTAAGCGGTATCCCGATTCCTTTAATTTTTAGTAGGTATCGGGATACCACCCTTCAGCACCAATTTCCAATACCTTGGTGCTGAAGGCTTTCGGGAGCTTTGGTTCCGAAAGCCGCCTTTCCAAAACCACATGGATGTTGTAACTCACCCTTATGGAAGAGACTTGTATAAAGTTAAATAAAATTAATAAGATATCTGATCTTTGATGTTTGAAAAGTGATAAAATTTTAGCAAGTGTTTCAATCTTTGTATTTGTTCATTCCGTAAATAACACACTACTTCAACCGGCAATTTGCTTTTTTTATATTTCATGTATGCATAAAAGAAGCCAATAAGTTCCACAAAACTGCCGATCAGGATTGGCCGTTCTCTCATTCTGAATATGCACCGCACAATATTAAAAACCGGATGATATCCCAATAAAAAAAATCGTATTCCGCGTCTATATCTGGTTCTTAAGAGATTTTTTCCTCCGACAAATCCATGATGGATAACTTCTATTTCTGGAAACGTCTTGACCGCCCAGCCCTTCATTCGGGCTGATATTTCTACCACAGCATCTTCTCCGCCATATTCAAACGGTTGAAAACCAATGGTGTCGTCAAAGCATTCTTTTCTGAATAATTGAACAGCGCCAGCAACGCTATTAAGCGTTTTAATACGCTTCATGTAGACACCATTGGAATATTCAATTATGTTTCCACCTGCGACACCTAGATTTTCATCATTTTCAAATCGAGTAATTATTTCTTTAAAATAATTTTTTTCAAAAGAAACATCTGCATCAAGAATTCCGATAAAATCATAGTATTTATTTTTTAGTGATTCAAAGCCGGCTTGTAGAGCAAAAACCTTTGAGGCAAAGCTATGCGTATTTCCTGCAGGCATTCGTATAAAATTAATAAATTTGTATTTTTTTTGATATGATTGGATTATTTTATTAGTTTTGTCAGTGGAACCGTCACTAACTATTATCCATTCAGCAGGAAGTATCGACTGAACAATAACGGATTGGATTGTTTTCTCGATATTTTTTTCTTCGTTATAAGCTGACGTGATAAGAATATATTTTTTATTTCCCATGATGTGGCAATTAATTATGATATTATTCTACAGACAGACAGGAGCATTTTATTGGCCATGCCCTGTGAGCATGACAAGAATTGTCTTAAAAAATATCTTCAGGTCGAGTTTTAACGACCAGGTATCGATATATTCCAGATCAAGATCCATCCATTGATAAAAGGTCAGATCATTACGGTTAGGTTGTATTTGCCATAAGCAGGTTATCCCAGGTTTCATAGACAAACGCCTTCTCTGCCAAATGGTATATCGCTCCACTTCGGAACAGAGGGGTGGCCGTGGGCCAATGAGGCTCATCTCCCCTTTAAACACATTGATTAATTGTGGCAATTCATCAAGGCTGGTTTTTCTTAAAAATTTTCCGATGAATGGAATAATACGAGGATCATTTTTGATCTTAAATACGGGACCGTCCGCTTCATTCAGGTTCTTCAGCTTCACAAGCTCTTCCTCGGCATCCTTCACCATGGTTCTGAACTTATAGACATTAAACTTCCTGCCGTTAAGACCGACTCGTTCCTGTTTGAATAAAACTGGCCCCCTGGATGAGATTTTAATCATTAACGATATGATTAACAGTATGGGAGACAATAATAACAGCATGAGGCCGGACACAAGATAATCAGCAAATAATTTGATCAAAAGATCACGCTGCCTGGTGCTCGTCGAACTCAGCACCATTGAGGGAATTCCATTAAGTTCATCAAAATAAATCTGCGCGACTCTGGGCTCATAAAACAGGGAATGTATATGCCAGTCTGGAAAGATGCGAACCTTAATGCCCATTAATTCTATAAGCTGTACATAAGCTTCGACATTATCAATCTGGTACATCGGCATAGCAAATACAACTTCATCAACGACATTATTCAGCATGATGCTTTGTATTTCATCCACAATGCCAATGACTTTTACCTCATCTTTAACACGTTTCCCGATTCTGTCTTTATTTGTATCAAGGCATCCTATTATCGAGTATTGATCTTGCATGGAATTAATAAGACTGATCGCCCCGGCTGCCCTCTCCTTGCAGCCGATAATTATTATATTGCATTTATTATAT